>DASROA010000094.1:0-20704 GCA_035647115.1 Thiopseudomonas sp.
CGCGGGTTGTACAGGTGGGCGCGGTGCCAGTCGTCTGAATAACGACCGCCAACTCGGGCTAAATCAGGACCAGTACGCTTAGAACCCCATAGGAATGGGTGCTCATACACACTTTCACCGGCTACTGAATAGTGACCGTAACGCTCAGTTTCGGCGCGGAATGGGCGAATCATTTGTGAGTGACAGCCCACACAGCCTTCACGGATGTAAATATCGCGGCCTTCTAGCTGTAAAGCGGTGTATGGTTTTAGGCCTTCGACAGGCTCGTTCACAACGTCTTGGAAAAACAAGGGAACGATCTGTACTAAACCACCAATACTGACTGCGAGTATCATAAATAAAGCCAGTAAGCCGACGTTCTTTTCGAGTTTCTCGTGGTTTTTCATTAATGTGCTCCCTCTACAGTAAAGCGCGCAGCTTTTTCTGCTTCAGCAGGTTGAGCGCTCTTAATGGTTTTCCATACGTTCCATGCCATTAGCAGCATACCGACAAAGAAAATGCCACCACCGATGAGGCGTACAATAAACCCAGGATGGCTCACATTAATGGCTTCTGCGAATGAGTAGGTTAGAGTGCCGTCATCATTAATCGCACGCCACATGAGGCCTTGAGCGATACCGTTAACCCAAAGGGAAGCGATATACAGTACTGTGCCGATAGTGGATAGCCAGAAGTGTGTATTAATTAAGCTCACGCTATACATTTCTTTGAGGCCAAATAGGCGTGGAACCATGTGGTATAGCGAACCAATTGAAACCATTGCTACCCAGCCCAGTGCACCAGCGTGCACGTGACCCACTGTCCAGTCGGTGTAGTGCGATAAGGCGTTAACAGTTTTAATGGACATCATCGGCCCTTCAAAGGTCGACATGCCGTAAAACGCGAGAGAGACGACTAGGAAGCGCAAAATTGGATCGCTGCGCAGCTTATGCCAAGCACCGGAAAGCGTCATCATTCCGTTGATCATACCACCCCATGAAGGCGCCAGTAGAATCAGCGACATCACCATACCTAGGGATTGCGCCCAGTCAGGTAAGGCGGTGTAGTGCAAGTGGTGCGGTCCTGCCCAGATGTATACCGAAATAAGTGCCCAGAAGTGCACAATGGACAGGCGGTAGGAGTAAATTGGGCGTTCGGCTTGTTTAGGGACAAAGTAGTACATCATACCTAGGAAGCCAGCGGTCAAAAAGAAGCCAACAGCGTTATGCCCGTACCACCATTGAACCATGGCGTCGGTTGCACCGGCGTACATGGAGTATGATTTGGTCAGGGTCACTGGCATTTCCATGCTGTTAACAATGTGCAGCATGGCAACCGTTAAGATAAAGGCACCGTAGAACCAGTTACCCACATAAATATGCTTTACTTTACGGGTGGCCAGGGTGCCGAAAAACACCACAGCGTAACTGACCCAAACAATGGCAATTAAAATGTCGATTGGCCACTCGAGCTCCGCGTACTCTTTCGAGGTCGTGAAGCCTAGAGGCAGACTGACGGCAGCCAAGAGAATTACCAGCTGCCAACCCCAGAAGGTAAAAGCGGCTAGTTTTGGTGCAAACAGCGGTGTCTGACTGGTGCGTTGTACTGCATAGTAAGAGGTGGCAAAAAGCGCACAGCCCCCAAAAGCAAAAATTACTGCGTTAGTATGCAATGGGCGCAAGCGACCGTAGGAGGTCCAGGGTAAATCGAAGTTTAATTCGGGCCAGACCAGTTGGGCCGCAATTAGGACGCCTACCGCCATCCCAACAATGCCCCATACCACCGTCATGATGGCAAACTGGCGTACCACCCTGTAGTTGTAAGTGGAACTCGTTGTCGTGTTCATAATTAAAGGATTTCCATGTGTATTTTTAGGCAGATAACCATTCAACTTATGGACATTAAGCTGAACGTGTCGGTTGATAGGGTGACTTAGAGAGGCTGTATGGGTATTGACAAGAGTCAAAGGTTAAAAAGATTATCAAATAATATAGTGTTTGGTGGCAGCTATGGTCAACTTTTCTAGGGCCCAAAATCCCTGTAGCACTTTAATTTTTGCGCATGGTGCCGGGGCGCCGATGGACAGTCCTTTTATGGAAGATATGACTCAGCACTTATTGCGCTTAGGCGTCAATGTGGTGCGTTTTGAGTTTCCTTATATGGCCCAGCGTAGACAGGATGGAGTGCGACGACCGCCCAATCGAATGAATGTTTTGCAAGATCATTGGCGTGAAGTTTATCGACAGGTCTGTGAGCAGACTGATGGGCCGATTGTGATGGCAGGAAAGTCAATGGGTGGGCGGGTGGCAAGTATGCTTGCAGATGAGCTGCAGGCCAGTGCGCTGATTTGCTTTGGTTATCCTTTTTATCCGGCAAGAAAGCCCGAACGACCGCGTATTGAGCATTTGCAAGGGCTGCGGACAGCAACTTTGATTATCCAAGGGGAGCGCGATGCACTGGGTAATCGCAGCACAGTGGAATCCTATTCTCTGTCGTCAATGATTGAGTTTGAATGGTTGGCAATGGCGGATCATGATCTTAAGCCCTTACAGCGCTCAGGTTATACCCATGCTCAGTATTTGCAGCGTGCTGCAGTCCGGGCGGTCGACTTTATCAAACGTAATCAAGTCGGTGGGCAGTAAGTATTAAGTAGAGCTTGGACAGGTTACGTGCTTGGCAGTCTGTAGAATTTGCTCGCGCATCCAGCGATTGGCTGGATCTTGATCAGCGCTGATATGCCAAAATAAGTGGCTGGCGATGGGGGCTATCCCTGCGATTGGTAATTCGGCAAAGTGAAGGTTGTGTTGTATGGCGAAGCGTGCTGGTGCGGTAATAATTAGATCAGTACTTTTTAAAACAGTAGGTGCCATTAGATAGTGTTGTGAGCGCAGGACGATGTTGCGTTGATAGCCTAGCTTGCCCAAAGCAAGGTCGACAGGGCCTAAGCCGCTGCGTCGTGATGAAATATGGATGTGTTTGGCGTCTAAGTAGTGTTTCAGTGTAATGCTCTTGTGGGTGGATAATGGGTGTTCAGGCCTCATTACGCACACGTAACGGTCTTCAAAAAGCTGGGTGTGTAATAGCTGCGGATCATGACTTAAAGGGACATCGATGGCTAAATCTAAGTGTCCAGCGGCCAGCTCTTTCGCCGTGTCTCGGCGGCGTACCAAAAGATTTTCAATACGAACATTGGGTGCTGTGCTGTTTAAGCTGTGTAAAATGTTGGGCAGTAAAATATCTTCGATAAGGTCAGTCATGCTGAGGCGGAACGTTTTATGCGCCTGACTAGGGTCGAAGATACGACTGTCATGCACTGATACACGTAACAGTTGCAGGGCTTCACGCACGGGAACGATTATATTTTGTGCTAAGGGTGTAGGTGTCATGCCCTGTGCTGTGCGTATAAATAAGGGGTCATTTAAGGTTTTTCTAAGCCGAGCTAATGCGTTAGATGCAGCAGGTTGAGTGATGCCCAGAATTTGGCCGGCGCGGGTTAAGCTGCTTTCGGTATAAATGGCGTCAAAAACAATGAAAAGATTCAGATCAATATTTGATAAGTTCATTTTGATTCCAACACGGACTACGTGATTGTAAGAAAGCTATGCATTAATGAAGCTTTATAGCATAGCTCTCGCAGGGTGTGCTGATTCTGATTTTAGTAACCGTTTCGCACAAGAGGTGCGGCGCAACGGTGTAATTGAATAGATTAAAAAAGGTAATGAGGTATGGCGCGTATTGCATTTATAGGTTTGGGTGCGATGGGGTTTCCCATGGCAGGTCACTTGGCTGAAAAAGGTCATGCTGTCACGGTGTATAACCGTACCACAGCGAGAGCGGAGCAGTGGCTGCAAAAGTATGCCGGTGATTTGGCGCTGACACCCGCTGCGGCTGCAGCAAATGCAGAGTTTGTGATGTGCTGTGTGGGTAATGACGATGACTTGCGTGCAGTGACTTTAGGGGCTGAAGGTGCTTTTTCCGCTATGTCTGCGGGAAGTGTGTTTGTTGATCATACCAGCGCATCTGCGCAGATTGCTCGGCAGCTGGCTGACGAGGCTCAGCAACGCGGTTTTGATTTTTTAGATGCGCCTGTTTCAGGTGGCCAAGCCGGTGCCGAGCAAGGTGTGTTAAGTATTATGGTGGGTGGTGAGCTTGGTGTGTATGAGCGAGTGGCACCGATACTGGAAAGTTATGCGCAGATGCAGCGCTTGATGGGCGAGGTGGGCAGCGGGCAACTGACCAAAATGGTCAATCAAATATGTGTTGGAGGGTTGTTGCAGGGACTGGCCGAGGCATTACATTTTGCCCAGTGCGCTGGATTAGATGCAGAGGCTGCTATGCAGGTTATTAGCCAAGGTGCTGCACAATCATGGCAACTAGAGAACCGTTATCAAACAATGTTGGCTGGAGAGTTTGATTTCGGCTTTGCAGTACAGTGGATGCGTAAAGACTTTGCAATTGCTTTTGATGAAGCACGGCGTAATGGGGCGGCTTTGCCGGTGACGGCATTGGTTGATCAGTTTTACGCAGAGGTTGAGGCAATGGGCGGTGAGCGCTGGGATACGTCCAGCTTGATTGCTCGTTTAACTGCGCAAGGTAAAAAATGATACCGGCAATGCAGAAGACAGAGTTAGTAGTGGGTGGGGTAATGGCATGCCGAATAGGCTGTGGTGCGTGCTGCATTGCACCTTCCATTCACAGTCCTATGCCAAATATGCCAGCGGGTAAAAAAGCAGGTGAGCGCTGCTTGAACTTGACCGCAGATAACCTTTGCAAGTTGTTTGGTAAGCCGGAGAGGCCTGCTTTTTGTGAGGCGTTTCAAGCGGATGTCAGTGTGTGTGGTGAAACGCAAGAAGAGGCGATTCGGTTAATTGGTTGGCTTGAAAATGCTACCGAGTGCGTACCTTCAGGTTAGCGCGCTTGGTGTTGATAATAAAAAAGGCTGCGCAATGGTATTGGGCAGCCTTTTGTTTTACTCGCTTAGCAGCATTAACGCTTGTCTAGTGGAATGTAGTCACGTTTTTCATAGCCGGTATACAGCTGACGTGGACGGTTAATCTTGTATGGGCTGGAGAGCATCTCGGTCCAGTGTGAAATCCAACCGGCAGTACGTGATAGAGCAAAAATCACAGTAAACATGCTGGTTGGAATGCCGATCGCTTTCAGGATGATGCCTGAGTAGAAGTCGACGTTTGGATAGAGGTTGCGCTCTTTAAAGTACGGGTCGTTCAGTGCGTACTCTTCAAGCTTCATAGCCAGCTCAAGTTGCGGGTCGTTAATACCCAGTTCGGCAAGAACTTCGTCGCAGGTTTCTTTCATAACCTGGGCGCGAGGGTCGAAGTTTTTGTAAACGCGGTGACCAAAGCCCATCAGTTTGAAGGGGTCGTTTTTGTCTTTCGCTTTAGCAATGAACTTCTCAATGTTTGATGCGTCGCCGATCTCATCGAGCATGGTTAAGACAGCTTCGTTGGCGCCACCGTGTGCGGGGCCCCATAGAGCTGCAATACCTGCGGCAATACAGGCGAACGGGTTAGCGCCGGTTGAGCCTGCTAGGCGTACAGTAGAAGTGGACGCGTTTTGCTCGTGGTCAGCATGCAGAATAAAGATGCGATCCATAGCTTTGACTAGAGCAGGGCTGAAGCGTTTCTCACCGGCGGGGGTGTTAAACATCATGTGCAAGAAGTTCTCTGAGTAGCAGAGATCGTTGCGTGGATACATGATGGGTTGGCCGATGGAGTATTTATAGGCCATTGCTGCAATGGTTGGCATTTTAGCAATCAAGCGGTGCGCAGAAATTTCGCGGTGCTTAGGATTGGTGTTGTCTAGAGAGTCGTGGTAGAAGGCTGAGAGGGCGCCAACTATACCGCACATCACGGCCATTGGGTGAGCGTCACGACGGAAGCCGTTTAGGAACGACTTGAGTTGCTCGTTCACCATGGTGTGTTTGCTGATGGTCTCTACAAACTCTTTTTTCTGCTCAGCGTTTGGTAGTTCGCCGTGTAATAGTAAGTAGCAGGTTTCTAAGTAGTCAGATTTGGCTGCCAATTGCTCAATGGGGTAGCCGCGGTGCAGCAAGATGCCTTTCTCACCATCAATATAGGTGATCTTAGACTCGCATGCCGCAGTCGACATAAAGCCAGGGTCATAAGTAAAGTAGCCGTCAGCAATTAAATTACGGACGTCAACTACGTCTGGACCAATAGTACCGCTTAGTACAGGCAGCTCGACGGGGGCTTTGCCCTCGATGATCAACTGCGCTTTTTTGTCAGCCATTGTGGCCTCCTAATTATGCTTGAAATCATCACGGCCCCACGCAGGGCCCGCAACATCATAGTGGGATAACTGCTAATGTCAATTTGTAAAACTATATAGAAGTTTGATAGCAAACTGAGCAGTTACCTTAGCTCTAAAAATTCACGTACTAATATTTACGCTAAATGTCAAAGTCCAGCAATGCACATTTAGGCGAATGTTTTTGCGTTGTCTTTATGGTGTTTTTTCAACTATACTCGGAAGCTGACCGCCAGAGGTAATTACCTTAGCTGACGGTCGTCACTCCGATGGTGACGGGTACTTTGTGAGAAAGTATCTTCCCAACAACTTCGCCCTGCAGTATAGGGCTCTTTCTAAGTGTGAATACGCCGTGAATAGCCAACGACCTGTAAACCTAGATCTTAGGACTATAAAACTCCCAGTCACTGCTACTTCTTCCATTCTGCACAGAATTTCAGGTGTGATCCTGTTTTTTGGTATTGCTGTGCTGTTATATGGACTCGACAAGTCGCTTGCTTCAGAGCAAGGGTTTGCCGAGGTTAAAGAGTGGTTGGCCAATCCCTTGGTCAAGCTTGTGATTTGGGTTCTTCTCTCTGGACTGATGTACCACTTAACCGCTGGTATTCGCCACCTAATCATGGATTTAGGAATTGGTGAAGACCTTGAGGGTGGTAGGCTCGGAGCTAAATTAGTGCTTGTTATATCAGCGATACTGATTGTATTGATGGGAGTCTGGATATGGTAACTAACGTAACAAACTTCTCTCGGTCCGGTCTGTATGACTGGATGGCGCAGCGTGTGTCAGCGGTAGTGCTGGCCGCATACGCTTTATTTTTACTGGGTTATTTGTTAGCCAACCCAGGAATGGGCTACGCCGAATGGCAAGGGCTGTTTGCGCAAAGCTGGATGCGCATATTTAGCTTGATGAGTTTAGTGGCTCTGGGCGCACACGCCTGGATCGGACTCTGGGCCGTTACAACAGACTACCTAACACCCATGACCTTAGGTGGCTGGGCAACAGGTGTACGATTTTTAGTCCAAGCACTGTGCGGCATTATGATGTTCGTACTGTTCGTCTGGGGCGTACAGATTTTGTGGGGAATTTAATTCATGGCTAGTGTTCGTACTATTTCTTATGACGCTATTATTGTCGGTGGTGGTGGCGCAGGTTTGCGTGCATCACTGCAGTTAGCGCAAGGCGGTCATAAAACAGCGGTAGTTACCAAAGTGTTTCCAACCCGCTCACATACCGTATCAGCGCAAGGTGGTATCACCTGTGCAATTGCCTCAGATGATCCGAATGATGATTGGCGCTGGCACATGTACGATACCGTCAAAGGCTCCGACTATATTGGTGACCAAGACGCTATTGAGTACATGTGTTCCGTAGGTCCTGAAGCTGTTTATGAGCTTGAGCACATGGGCCTGCCATTTTCGCGCACCGAAAAGGGCCGTATTTATCAGCGTCCTTTTGGTGGGCAGTCAAAAGACTTCGGTAAGGGTGGACAAGCGGCACGTACCTGTGCAGCGGCAGACCGTACCGGTCACGCCTTGTTACACACTCTGTACCAGGCCAACTTAAAGCACGGCACAGTATTTTTAAACGAATGGTATGCCGTTGATTTAGTTAAAAACCAAGATGGTGCTGTGGTCGGTATTATTGCTATTTGCATCGAAACTGGTGAGACAGTACATATTCGTTCTAAAGCCGTTGTTCTCGCAACAGGCGGTGCGGGACGTATCTTTGCATCAACCACTAACGCGCTGATCAATACCGGTGACGGTGTGGGTATGGCATTGCGTGCCGGTGTTCCTGTGCAAGATATGGAAATGTGGCAGTTCCACCCGACCGGTATTCATGGTGCCGGTACCTTGGTTACTGAAGGGTGCCGTGGTGAGGGTGGTTACTTAATCAACAAGCATGGTGAGCGTTTTATGGAGCGTTATGCGCCTAACGCAAAAGACCTTGCAGGACGTGATGTTGTAGCACGCTCCATGGTTAAAGAAATTTTAGCCGGTAATGGTTGTGGTCCAAATGGTGATCACGTATTGCTCAAGCTTGACCACCTCGGCGAGGAAGTTTTACACAGCCGTTTGCCAGGCATTTGTGAGCTATCAATTACTTTTGCTCACGTCGACCCAGTGGTTGCCCCAATCCCTGTAGTGCCAACCTGCCACTACATGATGGGTGGTATTGCTACAAACATTCATGGTCAAGCCATTGCGCAAGATGCTGAAGGTAATGACAAGATCGTTGAAGGTCTGTTCGCAGTAGGTGAGGTGACCTCAGTATCTGTACACGGTGCCAACCGTTTAGGTGGTAACTCACTGCTTGACTTGGTGGTGTTTGGCCGTGCAGCAGGTCTGTACCTCGAGAAGAGCTTGCGTGAAGGTGTTGATACCCGCGATGCAAGCGAAAGCGATATTGAAAGCTCTTTAGCGCGTCTGTCAGCGTTGAATGAGCGCACTTCAGGTGAAGATGTCGCAACACTGCGTAAAGAGTTGCAAAACTGCATGCAGAATAACTTCGGTGTATTCCGTACCGGTGAGTTCATGCAGAAAGGTATTGTTGAGCTTGGGCAACTGCGCGAGCGCATCGAAAATGTTAAGATTGTTGACAAAAGCAGTGCCTTTAACACAGCACGTATCGAAGCTCTTGAGTTGCAAAATATGTTTGAGGTTGCAGAAGCTACTGCAATTGCAGCAGAAGCGCGTAAAGAGTCACGTGGTGCGCATGCTCGTGAAGACTACGAAAGTCGTGATGATGAAAACTGGTTATGCCATAGCATGTACTTCCCAGGAGAGAAGCGTGTTGGCAAACGTGCAGTGAACTTCTCGCTTTCGTCAGCGGTTGAAAAAGACGCTGAACACTTTAAGCCCCAAGAACGTACTTACTAAGGGTTATTTCGATGACGTTGCCAAAAATGTTGCATGTAAGCGTTTACCGCTATAATCCAGAGGTTAACTCTGCACCTTTCATGCAAGACTTCAATGTGGAAATTGATGGTAGAGACATGATGGTGCTTGACGTCCTTGCTTTGGTTAAAGAGCAAGACGAGAGTATGTCGTACCGTCGCTCATGCCGTGAAGGTGTGTGTGGTTCAGATGGTATGAATATGGCTGGAAAAAACGGCCTTGCTTGTATTACACCATTATCTGAGGTTGTAAAAGACGGTAAGCTGGTTATTCGCCCGTTACCGGGACTGCCAGTAATTCGTGACCTCGTAGTCGATATGAGCATCTTCTATAAGCAGTATGAGAAAGTACAACCATACTTGCAAAATGATACGCCAGCGCCAGGTATTGAGCGCTTGCAGTCGCCAGAAGAACGTGAAAAGTTGGATGGGCTGTATGAGTGCATCTTATGCGCATGCTGCTCAACTGGTTGCCCGTCTTTCTGGTGGAATCCAGACAAGTTCTTGGGCCCAGCAGCTTTACTGCAAGCCTACCGTTTCTTGTCAGATTCACGTGACACACAAACGCAAGAACGCTTAGCGCGTCTTGATGACCCGTTCAGCGTATTCCGTTGTCACAATATTATGAACTGCATTCACGTGTGTCCGAAAGGCCTCAACCCAACACGGGCGATTGGTCATATTCGTAGCATGTTGTTGCAGAGCGGTACTTAATTTACAGCCGTAAATGCTGTAAGTTCTAAGCCACCCACATGAGTACCTTTATGTGGGTGGCTTTAAACGAAAAACAACTCACAAAGTTGTTTTAAAACGTAATTGACGACCAGCAGGGGCATCCGGGCTGGTACCCGGACTATCTGCGGGAATCGTAGTGGCTTGTATAAGTCGCTGTTTGTGACTTACAGGCCATTAAGTTTCCATGCCGGTAGCGTCCCCCTTATCAAGGGTGACCTAGCATGCAAGAAAGCGTTATGCAGCGCATGTGGAGCAGCGCCCACCTATCCGGTGGAAATGCTGCCTACGTGGAAGAGCTATATGAACTCTACCTGCACGATCCGAATTCAGTGTCGGAAGAGTGGCGTACTTACTTTCAAAAACTACCCAGCAGTGGTGGTGTAAGTACCGATGTGTCTCACTCAACTGTTCGTGATCAATTTGCCTTAATGGCTAAAAACTATAGACGAGCGCAACCAGTTTCCGCTGGAAGTGTCAGCACTGAACACGAAAAGAAACAGGTTGAAGTGCTTCGTCTAATCCAAGCCTATCGTATGCGCGGCCATCAAGCGTCTAAGCTTGATCCGTTAGGTTTATGGGTGCGTCCAATGCAGCCAGACCTGAGCGTACAGCATTATGGTTTAACCGATGCCGACCTTGACAGTACATTTCATACTGGCGATTTAAATATCGGTAAAGAACAAGCAACCTTACGCGAAATTCAACAAGCTCTAGAAGCAACCTACTGCGGTACTATTGGTGCTGAGTTTACTCATATTGTCGACTCAGAGCAGCGTCGCTGGTTTCAGCAGCGCTTAGAAAGTGTACGCAGTCGGCCCGAGTTTTCTCCTGAAGTGCGTACTCATATTTTAGAGCGTTTGACTGCCGGTGAAGGTTTAGAGCGTTATTTGGGTACTCGCTACCCGGGCACCAAACGCTTCGGTCTGGAAGGCGGTGAAAGCTTAATTCCATTGATGGATGAGATTATTCAGCGCTCGGGCTCATATGGTGCTAAAGAAATTGTTGTGGGTATGGCGCACCGTGGACGACTCAATGTCCTGGTTAACACCTATGGTAAAAACCCACGCGACTTATTTGACGAGTTTGATGGTAAGCGCGTTGAGGGCTTAACTTCCGGTGACGTTAAATATCACCAAGGTTTCTCATCTAACGTGATGACACCCGGCGGCGAAGTGCACTTGGCGTTGGCCTTTAACCCATCGCACCTTGAGATTGTTTCTCCGGTGGTTGAGGGCTCAGTACGTGCTCGTCAAGATCGACGCAATGACCCAGTGGGCGATAAAGTAGTCCCCATTACTATTCACGGAGACTCTGCTTTTGCAGGTCAAGGTGTGGTAATGGAAACCTTCCAGATGTCGCAAACCCGTGGTTATAAAACGGGCGGAACGATCCGTGTCGTGATCAACAACCAAGTGGGCTTTACCACCAGCAAGCCAGAAGATACACGCTCAACTGAATACGCAACAGATGTTGCCAAAATGATTGAAGCGCCTATCTTACATGTAAACGGTGATGATCCAGAAGCTGTACTTTTTGTTACACAGCTGGCGGTAGACTACCGTATGGAGTTTAAGCGCGATATTGTTATTGATTTAGTTTGCTATCGCCGCCGTGGTCACAACGAAGCTGATGAGCCAAGTGGAACGCAGCCTCTGATGTATCAACTGATCAGTAAGCAGCCAACCACTCGAGAGATTTATGCAGACGTCTTAGTGAAAGAAGGCGTACAAACTGAAGAACAAGTACAGGCCTTAATCGATGAGTACCGTACTGCGCTCGATAATGGTTTACACGTTGTACAAAGCTTAGTTAAAGAGCCCAATCCGGAATTGTTCGTTGATTGGCGTCCGTACTTAGGTCATAAGTGGACACCACGCTTTGATACCACATTCGATCTGAAGACCTTGCAAGAATTGATGCATAAACTGCAAGAAACGCCCGATGGTTTTGTTGTTCAGCGTCAGGCATCTAATATTCTTAAAGATCGCCAGAAAATGGCTGCCGGTGGATTGCCGATTAACTGGGGTTTTGCAGAAATTGCAGCTTACGCGACATTGTTATTTGAAGGTTACCCAGTACGGATGACGGGTCAGGATGTGGGGCGGGGAACTTTCTCGCACCGTCATGCTGCCTTGCACAACCAAAAAGATGGTGAAACCTATATTGGTTTGCAAAACCTCTACAAGGATCAGCCGCGTTTCAGTTTGTATGACTCCTTCCTCTCTGAGGAGGCGGTACTTGCTTTTGAATACGGCTATGCAAGCACAAATCCAAATGCGTTGGTGATTTGGGAGGCGCAGTTTGGTGACTTTGCCAATGGTGCGCAGGTAGTGATTGACCAATTTATTACCAGTGGTGAAGCTAAGTGGGGCCGTTTGTCTGGCTTAACGATGCTGTTACCCCATGGTTATGAAGGACAAGGTCCAGAGCACTCATCAGCACGTTTAGAGCGCTTCTTGCAGCTCTGTGCAGAGCACAATATCCAAGTCTGTGTGCCAACTACACCAGCACAGGTATACCATATGCTGCGCCGTCAGACGATCCGTCCGCTGCGCAAGCCACTGATTGCTTTGACGCCGAAGTCTTTGTTGCGTCATAAGCTGGCGACCTCAAGCCTAGAAGATTTGGCAGAAGGTACCTTCCAATCAGTGATTGGTGAAATTGATAGCTTAGAGGCAGATAAAGTTGATCGCTTGATTATGTGCAGCGGTAAGGTGTATTACGATTTGCTGGAAAAGCGTCGTAATGAAGGCTTAGATAACACCGCAATTGTGCGTATTGAACAGCTTTACCCATTCCCTGAAGATGATCTATCAGCTGAGTTTGCTAAGTATAAAAACCTGAAGCATATTGTTTGGTGCCAGGAAGAGCCTATGAACCAAGGCGCTTGGTACCCAAGTCAGCACCATATGCGTCGTGTGGGTAATGCTTACAATGGTAGTTTGGATCTGAAATACGCAGGTCGTAATGCTTCTGCTTCACCGGCATGCGGTTATCCATCCATGCACGCTGAAGAGCAAGAGCAGTTACTGCAGGATGCATTTGTAGTTTAAATCAGCGAAAAAGCCGCATTGTTTAACAGTGCGGCTTTTACGTAACAACCGAATTTATAGGAATTTAATTATTATGGCTATTGAGATTAAAGCCCCAGCTTTTCCCGAGTCGGTCGCTGATGGCACCGTTGCAACCTGGCACAAACAAGTCGGTGAGGCGGTTAAGCGCGACGAGCTAATTGTTGATATTGAAACCGATAAAGTGGTTTTAGAAGTGTTGGCTGAAGCCGATGGTGTGCTCACTGAAATTGTTGCCGCTGAAGGTGAAACTGTTTTAAGTTCACAACTACTGGGTCGTTTGGACACTTCAGCAACTGCCACTGCTGCACCGGCAGCCGCGGCACCTGCAGAAGCAGCAGTCAGCGAAGCAGCACCTGCAGCAACCGATGAGCCCATACTGTCACCTGCAGCACGTAAAATTGTTGAAGAAAATGCGTTGAATGCAGCCAGTATTCAAGGCACAGGTAAAGATGGCCGCATTACTAAAGAAGATGCGTTAGCTGCAGTAGCGAACAAGCCAGCTGCCTCAGCAACGCCAGCAACTGCACCAGCAGTTGAGCCTTTAGTGGCTGAAGGTGATCGTATTGAGAAGCGCGTGCCAATGACACGTTTACGTAAGCGTGTTGCGGAGCGTTTGGTTGAAGCACAGTCTTCTATGGCGATGCTGACCACCTTTAACGAAGTGAACATGAAGCCCATTATGGATCTGCGTAGCAAGTACAAAGACTTGTTTGAAAAGACCCATAACGGCGTACGTTTAGGCTTTATGTCATTCTTTGTTAAGGCCGCTGTTGAAGCGCTAAAGCGTCAGCCCGGTGTGAACGCATCGATTGATGGTGATGACATTGTTTATCATGGTTACCAAGATATTGGTGTTGCGGTATCCAGTGAGCGTGGTTTAGTGGTACCTGTATTGCGTAATGCTGAATTCATGAGCCTGGCAGAAGTTGAAAGCACCATTCGTGAGCTGGGCATGAAGGCTCAAGAGGGCAAGCTGACCATTGAAGAAATGACTGGTGGTACTTTTACTATTTCTAATGGTGGTGTGTTTGGTTCCTTGCTGTCTACGCCAATTGTTAACCCACCACAAACAGCAATTTTGGGTATGCATAAAATTCAAGAGCGCCCAATGGCTGTTAATGGACAGGTGGAAATTCTGCCAATGATGTACTTGGCGCTGTCCTATGACCACCGTTTGATTGACGGTAAAGAAGCAGTGACCTTCTTAGTTACCATGAAAGACCTGCTAGAAGACCCAGCACGTATGCTGTTGGATATCTAATTAGATACCTGCAAGCGCTAACTTAATAATGGTTAAGTGCTTGCAGAGCGTGACCAAGAGTCACAAATAGAGGAAAACGCATGAGTCAAAAGTTTGATGTAATTGTTATTGGTGCAGGCCCTGGTGGTTATGTTGCAGCTATTAAAGCTGCACAGCTCGGCCTAAAAACAGCTTGTATCGAAAAATATCAGGGTAAAGACGGTAAATTAGCCTTAGGCGGTACCTGCTTAAATGTGGGCTGCATGCCATCTAAGTCATTACTCGATAGCTCATGGAAATTCCATGAGGCTCAAGAAGGGCTTGCTGTACACGGTATTGGTGTTGAAAACGTAACCATGGACGTGCCTGCCATGATTAGCCGTAAAGACACCATCGTAAAAAACCTGATTGGTGGTATTGCGGGTCTATTTAAAGCCAATGGCGTCACCACCTTGGAAGGTCACGGTAAGTTGCTGGCCAATAAAAAAGTTGAAGTGACTGCAGCTGATGGCACTGTTGAAGTCTATGAAGCGGATAACGTCATTATTGCAGCCGGTTCACAGCCTATTGATATTGCGCCTGCACCTGTTGATCAAGACATTATTGTTGATTCCACCGGTGCTTTGGAGTTTCAAGAAGTACCTAAAAAGCTGGGTGTCATTGGCGCTGGGGTGATTGGTCTTGAACTGGGTTCCGTATGGGCACGTTTAGGCGCTGAAGTTACTGTAATTGAAGCCCAAGATAAGTTCTTGCCCATGGTTGATGACCAAGTGGCTAAAGAGGCTTTGAAAACCCTAACTAAGCAAAAGTTGAACATTCGTCTTGGTGCGCGAGTCACAGGATCAGAAGTGAACAATGGCGAAGTGACAGTTAGCTTTACTGATGCTGAAGGCGAGCAGCAGATGACTTTTGATAAGCTAATTGTTGCGGTAGGTCGTCGCCCGGTTACTGAAAACGTATTATCAGCAGACAGTGGTGTGGACTTAGATGAGCGTGGCTTTATCTATGTTGATGAAACTTGCGCAACCAGCGTGCCAGGTGTGTATGCGGTGGGTGATGTAGTACGTGGTCCAATGCTCGCGCACAAGGCATCTGAAGAGGGTGTTATGGTTGCCGAGCGCATTGCCGGTAACAAAGCGCAGGTTAACTACGATCTGATCCCCAGTGTCATTTATACCCACCCGGAAATTGCTGGTGTCGGTAAGACCGAGCAGGAATTGAAAGGTGATGGGGTAGCAATCAACGTTGGTGTCTTCCCATTCGCGGCCAGTGGTCGTGCTATGGCAGCCAATGACACCGGTGGCTTTGTCAAAATCATTGCTGATGCAGAAACAGATCGTGTACTGGGTGTGCATGTGATTGGCCCAAGTGCTGCTGAGTTAGTGCAGCAGGGTGCGATTGCTATGGAGTTTGGCACCAGTGCAGAAGATTTAGGTTTGATGGTGTTCTCGCATCCAACCTTGTCTGAAGCACTCCATGAAGCAGCGCTTGCTGTTAATGGCCAAGCCATTCATATTGCAAACCGCAGAAGACGTTGAGCAAACTACCGCCCCTTTTTAGGGGCGGTACTCGTTTCAGAGGCAGTCTCAACTGCAACGGTTGATGCCACATCCCTCCACTAGCCTCGCCATGGCGTAGTAGACGCCTGTATATAATCTGACTATAACGGTAGAACACTATGAATCTTCATGAGTATCAAGCTAAGCAGCTGTTCGCTGAATATGGATTGCCGGTGTCTCGAGGACTCGCTGTAGAAACACCAGAAGCCGCTGCGCAAGCCTGCCACGATATTGGTGGCGAGCGCTGGGTGGTTAAAGCTCAAGTACACGCCGGTGGTCGTGGTAAGGCCGGTGGAGTCAAGTTGGTGACCAGTGCCGATGATGCACGAGACTTTGCAGCGCAATGGCTAGGAAAGCGTTTAGTAACCTACCAAACTGATGCTAAGGGCCAGCCGGTTAATCAGATTTTAGTAGAGGCTTGCACGGACTTTACAGAGGAGCTGTATTTAGGTGCAGTGGTTGACCGTGCCTCCCGTCGAGTTGTGTTTATGGCGTCCACTGAAGGTGGTGTAGATATTGAGAAGGTTGCTAGTGAGACCCCAGAGAAAATTCACCAAGTGGTGATTGATCCGACGATTGGTGCACAGCCATTTCAAGGCCGCTTTTTAGCTTATCAGTTAGGTTTGCAAAATGAGCAGGTGGTACAGTTCAGCAAAATATTTTTAAGCCTTGCTAAGCTGTTTGTAAATTATGATTTAGCTTTGCTTGAGGTGAACCCTTTAGTCATTCGCGAAGACGGCAAATTGCACTGCTTAGATGCCAAGGTCACGGTAGATAGTAATGCGTTGTATCGTCAACCTAAACTGCGGGCGATGCAAGATATTGGTCAAGATGATCCCCGTGAAGCCCATGCAGCACAGTTTGAGTTGAATTATGTGGCCTTAGATGGCGATATTGGTTGCATGGTTAATGGTGCTGGTTTAGCCATGGGCACCATGGACATAGTTGGGCACTATGGTGGTCGACCTGCTAACTTTTTAGATGTGGGTGGCGGTGCCACTAAAGAGCGCGTCTCTGAAGCCTTTAAAATTATTTTGTCTGATGAGCACGTGAAAGCCGTGTTGATTAATATTTTTGGCGGCATTGTTCGTTGTGACATGATTGCCGAGGGTGTCATTGGTGCGGTCAAAGAGGTAGGGGTGAAAGTGCCTGTGGTGGTTCGATTAGAAGGCAATAATGCCCAGCTTGGCAGTAAAGTCTTGGCCAATAGTGGTCTTAATATTATTGCTGCAAACAGTTTAAGCGAAGCCGCTCAGCTGGTGGTGAAGGCAGCCCAAGGAGAGCAGGCATGAGTATTTTAATTGATAAAAATACCAAGGTGATTTGCCAAGGTTTTACCGGCGCACAAGGCACCTTTCACTCAGAACAGGCGATTGCCTATGGTACGCAAATGGTTGGTGGCGTCACCCCAGGTAAGGGCGGTACTGTACACCTAGGCTTGCCGGTGTTTAATACTGTTTTAGAGGCCGTTGAAGCAACGGGCGCGGATACCTCAGTGATCTATGTGCCCGCGCCGTTCTGTAAAGACTCCATTTTAGAAGCAGCCTTTGCCGGTATTAAATTGATTGTCTGCATCACCGAAGGCATACCCACCTTAGACATGCTGGACGTAAAAATAAAATGCGATGAGTTAGGCGTGCGCTTAATTGGACCTAATTGCCCAGGAATAATTACCCCTGGGGAGTGCAAAATTGGCATTCAGCCTGGTTTTATTCATATGCCAGGTAAAGTGGGTGTGGTGTCGCGTTCAGGTACGTTAACCTATGAAGCCGTAAAGCAAACCACTGATGCTGGTTTTGGCCAATCCACCTGTGTTGGTATTGGTGGTGACCCCATTCCAGGCTCCAGTTTTATTGATATCTTAAAGCTCTTCCAAGCGGATCCACAAACCGAAGCCATTGTGATGATTGGTGAGATTGGTGGTACTGCCGAAGAAGAAGCGGCTGCTTATATCAAGGCTCATGTGACTAAACCTGTGGTGTCTTATATTGCTGGTGTAACAGCACCTGCCGGTAAACGTATGGGGCACGCGGGCGCCATTATTTCAGGTGGCCAAGGCACTGCAGAAGAGAAATATGCGGCACTTGATGGCGCGGGCGTGAAAACTGTGCGCTCACTGGCAGATATTGGTACGGCCTTAGCCGAAATCACAGGCTGGAAGCACAAGGCGTTGCTGTAGGTGTTAAGTAGCCGTTAGCGCGAAGGTTTTATTTGATCAGTAACTCAGTAACTTTAGCTCAAGTTTTCCGTATGATCTTGCGAAAGATGCTTTCGCAAATATAAAAAAGGCGCTAATCAATAAAGATTAGCGCCTAGAGCGTCACACTATCGGTCAGTATGCCCAAATAATGACCAGCAATAACACCCATGCTAGAAATGCAGCGGCAATAATGGTGTAAGTCGCTGACATGCTCACCATATCATCTTTCGAATGTTGGCTTATTGCCCTACAGCCTTGGTAGACCAACGCAATGGATAACACCAATGCGGCTGCCACAACCAACACGTTAGAGAGTAATACTGGCACCAACAGCGCAAGCGAAGACAACCATAAAGGTAAAGGTGCTATTGCTGCGATCAAGTATGCATCATGATAGCTTACCGTTAACTTATGCCCTTCAAGCACTGAATGAATCAGCCAACCCATCACAAAAAACGTTAATAGTTCGGCCAGATACAGGGTGGTGGTTATAAATTGCCAATTCTTCTCCGCAAACCCAGGCAAGAAACTGTCGTCATAATGGGTGCCTGCGTAGTACATCAGTAACGGTGCTAGAAAAGACAGGGGTACCACTAAGAACCACGCCAGTAGTGGAATGGAGAGGTTTCTGCTTTGCAGCTCAGACCAGCCTTTTGCAGAGAAGGGTAGGCAAGGATTAATGAGATACTCATGCTCGCCTCCTTATATATCACGGCGTGATATATATCTATTTTGTAAACTGTTTTACAGTAGTTAGCAAGCAGTTTTAAACAACTGGGGGAAATAGTTTTAAGCACAGCCGTCGTTAACTAAAGTCATGGTTCTGCGGAAGTGTTTTCAAAGCATAGCTGTCTAGGAAGGCAGAAGTTATATGCGTTTGTTGTCTTATAAAGGATGAGGTGAAAGATGAACGAAGCAGACTTGCAAAGCCAGCGCGCGACGATGGTTGATGAACAATTACGCACTCGCGGAATAGCCTCACCTCTAGTGTTGCATGCCATGGGGCAGGTACGCCGCGAGGCATTTGTCCCTGAGCAGCTACGCGCTAAGGCTTACAATGACTCACCTTTGCCAATCGCTGCTGGGCAAACGATTTCGCAGCCGCTGATTGTCGCGATGATGCTCGAAGCGCTCGATTTAAAAGGCGGCGAGCGGGTGCTGGATGTGGGCACCGGCTCGGGCTATGCCGCAGCAGTGATTGCTTGTATTGCAGAGAAGGTTTACTCCATTGAGCGTATTGAAGAGTTAGCAGCACTAGCCAAAAAAGCATTGTACGCTGAGGGTTTTAACAATGTTGAGTTGCGCTTGGGCGATGGTTCATTAGGTTGGCCAGAGGCTGCGCCTTTTGATGCCATTAATGTCGCAGCAGGTGCCCCGGTCGTGCCAGAGTCTTTAAAGCAACAACTGGCCATTGGTGGTCGTTTAGTGTTGCCAGTGGGTTCCCAACAAGGTGGGCAGCAGCTATTGCGCATCACACGGGTCAGTGCTGATGAATATGTCAGCGAAGAATTGGCAGCAGTGCGCTTTGTGCCGTTAATCGGTGAAGAGGGCTGGGCAGCCAAGCCAAATCCGCCTAAGCGGGGTGCAGGTTACTCAACATTGTCAGCCAGTGAACAGGCGTTAGTTGAGCGTATCGCAGAGGCTGCTGAACCTTTTAGCTCAGTGGACAGCTTGCCGTTGCAGGGTTTGCTGGAGCGTATTGGTGACAGCCGTTTAGTGTTAATGGGTGAAGCGTCCCATGGTACTGCAGAGTTTTATAGGGCTCGTCAGCGCATCACACAGGCTTTGATTGAAGAACACGGCTTTGATTTTGTGGTGGTTGAAGCGGACTGGCCAGATGCAGCACGGATTAATCACTATGTGCAACATACAGAAGTGCCACCGTCAGAGTGGACTGCGTTTGCGCGTTTTCCCACTTGGATGTGGCGCAATGAGGATGTCCGTGATTTTGTGGACTGGCTGCGTGAGCATAATGATCAACGTCAGCTCAGTGAGCGTGTCGCCTTTTATGGGCTGGATTTATACAGCCCTTATCAGTCAATCGACGCGGTGCTGAATTATCTTGATAAAGTTGACCCAGCCACAGCGGCGTTTGCACGGCAGCGCTATGCCTGCTTAGCACCTTATAAACCTGAGGCAGCCAACTATGGTCGCTGGGCAGGCACTCCAGGACATAGCTGTTGTGAGTCGGCGGTACAGGATGTGCTGCAAGCAGTGCAGGCGGGTAAAGATGCTTATATAACACAAGGTCGTGATGCCTATTTGGATGCAGTGCAGAATGCTCAACTGGTGGTCAGTGCTGAAGCTTACTACCGATTGATGTATGACGAGACCTACAATACTTGGAATTTACGTGACACCTATATGTTTGAGACTATTCAAGCATTATTCGCGCATCATGGTGAGGGCAGTCGCGGCATTGTCTGGGCGCACAATTCGCATATTGGTGACGCACGAGCAACTGACCGCAGGCTGCGCGATGAATTAAACATTGGCCAGCTGTGCCGTGAGCATTTCGCCACGGATGCCTACTTAATTGGCTTTGGCACCAACACAGGCACAGTGGCTGCTGCGAATAATTGGGCTGAGCCAATGGAGATTAAACAGCTCAATCCTGTGTTAGCTGAGAGCTACGAGTATCTGTGCCATGCCACTGGGCATGCTGGCTTTTTACTGCCTTTGGCCCGTGGCAGTGACCCACAAGTGCGTGAGGGCTTGATGAAACCACGCTT
>DASROA010000095.1:0-3818 GCA_035647115.1 Thiopseudomonas sp.
CCGAACTTTTACTGTTTTGGTCTGCTTATTCATACTGTATATAATACCAGTGCTACACATTAAACCCAAGGGGAAGCTGCGCTTCCCGCGCTATCCATCCCCGCACTAAAAGTACGGGGTCTTTCGCGCAAAACCGATAAATGTGCGTACTAAGCTCACATGGCGTCGACTTACTGTTAAAGGCTTAGGTGCACCGCGCAGGTACAATTGGTATTGGCCTTTGGCGTTACGCTGTAAACGCTCAATGTGGTTGCGGCTCACTAAAGCGTTGCGATGAATGCGTAAAAAACGCTCACCAAACTCTTTTTCAAGGGATTTTAGTGAATCATCCAACAGTGTTTCGCCTTGCGTGTGGCGCAGTACCACATATTTGCTGTCAGCAAAAAAATGAATGACATCATCCAATGGAATCAATTCAAGGCCTCTATGGCTGCGGGCGCTGAGGTGACTGCGTGGAGTATTGAGGGTTTGTGGTGCTCGCGACAGTGCCGCCAGTTGTGCTGGATTAATACGTTGGGCTTTTGTCAGAGCAGCTGTTAATTGTTCGATGCGCACAGGCTTAACCAAGTAATCACTGGCACTGACTGCAAAGGCTTGCAGGGCATGCTCATCATGGGCTGTGCAAAAAATTATGGCGGGTGCCTCGGGTTTGTTACACAGCTGAGCTGCTACTTGTAGGCCATCGAGGCCAGACATGCCAATCTCCAAGAGCAAAACATCGGGTTTTAATGACTCCACCAGCTCCAATGCTTGCTGACCGTTTTCTGCGCAGGGTAGCAGTACAGTGCAGTTGTCAAGGTGTTTGAGTAAGCGTGTTAAACGTTCACGAGCCAAAGGCTCATCATCTGCGATTAAAATTCTCATCTGTAGTAGTGGCCTCAGCTGAGGGTCTAGAGCAGGGGTAGCTTAGACTTACGGTGTAACGATTAAGTTGTTGTTGAATGATTAAGCGTGCCTTGGGGCCAAACAGTACCTTTAAGCGCGCTTCTATATTGTTCAGTGCTAAGCGTGTGCCGTGGCTGTTTTTAGTGCTGGCGCAAGGTATAAAAGGATTACTCACTTGAACCTTGAATACTCCGTGCTCATATTGAGCAGTGATCTCAATATTGCCACCTAGGACGTTAGGCTCAATACCATAAATAATGGCATTCTCTAGTAATGGCTGCAGGCTTAAATGTGGCATGGGTAGATCTTTGGGCACGCTGTTAACCTCCCAAGCCACATGTAAGCGTTTGCCCAGACGGTATTGCTCAATGGATAAATACTGTTTGGCGAGGGTTTGTTCGTCTTGCCAAGTGGAAAGGGTGTTGATCTTGTCTAGACTGGCTCTAAATAAGTCAGATAAGTCCAAAATGGCATGCTCTGCTTTGACGGGATCTGAGTCGATTAAACTGGCAATGCTGTTGAGGCTATTGAATAAAAAGTGTGGCTGAATACGCGCTTGCAAGGCTTTTAGGCGCGCTTGCAGCTCAGCTTGCTGCTGACGTTGCCATTGGCTTTGTAAATAAAAATAGCGCATCAACAGTGCGCACATAATCAAGCTAATAAGTGCATGGCGAATGTATAAATGGCTGCGGGATTCCAGAGAAAAATTTTCAGTAAAGAAAAAGTACTCAGCAACGGCAGTGCAGAGCAAGGTCAGTAACACCACCAGTAAGCAGGTTAACGCTACAGTGCTGCCGGCTGAAATGCGAGCCAAGTAAGGCCGTGCACTGCACAGCACAGCTGCTGATAGTAGAACAATCCATTGCACAAATAACGAGGTCAGCGCTAAGCGTATCCAGTCAAAACCGCTTTGCATAGGCGCTGCTAAAACCAACACTAGAACTAACAGCTCAGCGAGTAAAACTAGGCTCAATAATGTCTCCGCCTGACAAAATTCAGGAACCAAGAAGTCATCTGGTACTTTTATCGTTTGATGTGCAGTTTTCATATCAACAGTGATACCTGTTGCTGCAGAGTGCGGCAAGTGCTGATAGCTAAAAAACGTTAAACTGTGAGCCAGTTGGAAATCATTGACAATGGGCTTGTTCGGCAGCATTTTCTGCACTGCTGGCTTTACGTAAGCGGCCTTGGCGATTAAGAATTAATTGCCAACTTATTTGTTGTTTATGGCAACTATAAAAGCGCCCGTTTCCAGTAGGGCTGATGCCATTACTATGAAACTGGATTTTATTTCGAAAACCTCGCCATTGCAGCCGTTGACGGTCGCTTTTCAGCAAGGTTACCGCCACAGGTTTTTTTGCTTGGGAGTCCATCAGCAGCCAGCCTTGCGACCAGTCTTTATGGCAGGAAATGCCGTCTTGGGTGCCGCATAACTCCACAGAAATACGCTGAGTCACCGCATGGGTTCGAGCATTGTGCACGGCGCGAACCACCTGATGATAGAGTGCTTGTTGGCGATTGGCTTCGATAAAGTCGGCTAAGGCCGGCACAGCGACCAAACCTAAAATGCTCAGCAAGGCCACTACTATAAGCATTTCAATTAACGTAAAGGCCCTTTGATAACTCATTGTTCGACAGCCTCCTTGCTGTAATCCGATCATCCATGAGTACGTTTAGTTGTAGTCCAGTCGGGTGCGTTGTGCAAATGATTTGCTCGCCTATAAATAGATAGTTAGTATTTGGGTAAAGTGTTTTATGTTAAGAAGAAAAGGACATTGAAATGACAGCTTCCATTGTTGTGCCATGCGCACAGTGTGCCACCTTAAACCGTATTCCTGCTGATAAGCGTCAAGCGCAGCCGCAGTGCGGTTCATGTAAGCAGCCGGTTTTTACTACAGAGGCGTTTGATCTTGAGCAGGCTACTTTTGCCAAACAACGCAAAGGCGATGTGCCGTTATTGGTGGATGTATGGGCTAGTTGGTGCGGGCCGTGCCGTCAGTTTGCACCAGTATTCAGTGAGGCAGCAGCGCAGCTGAGCACTGAGTGCCGATTTGGCAAGTTAGACAGCGAAGCGCACCCAGCGCTGTCCGGTGAACTGGGGGTACGCTCGATCCCTAGTTTAATCCTCTTTAAAAATGGACAGGAAATTGCCAGACAAAGTGGCGCCATGCCTTTACAGCAGCTTTTAGACTGGTTGAAACAGTATGGCATCGGTAATTAAAATCCAGAGCGGCATAAGCAGGCTTCATCCTGTTATTATGTGCGCATCTTTTATTGTTGAATTGGGCAGAATGAATGAGCAAGGATAAAATCAATCAGTCGTGGGGTGGCCGTTTCAGTGAGCCAGTGGACGCATTTGTGGCACGCTTTACCGCGTCTGTGGATTTCGATAAGCGTCTGTATCGGCATGACATTATGGGCTCTATTGCCCACGCCACTATGCTGGCCAAAGTGGGTGTGCTAACAGAAAACGAGCGTGACACAGTGATTGCCGGTTTGCAGGCGATTGAAAAAGAAATCGAAAACGGTGAGTTCGTGTGGAGTGCTGAGCTGGAAGACGTGCACATGAACATCGAGGCCAGACTTACTGAGCAAGTGGGCATTGTTGGTAAGAAACTGCACACTGGCCGCAGCCGTAATGACCAAGTGGCCACTGATATTCGCCTCTGGTTGCGCGATGAGATTGATGTGATTTTGGCTGAGCTGACCCGTCTACAAGAAGGCTTGCTCGGTTTAGCTGAAGCCCATGCGGATACCATTATGCCGGGCTTTACCCACTTGCAAACCGCGCAGCCGGTGACCTTTGGGCACCATATGTTGGCTTGGTTTGAAATGCTCAGCCGTGACTATGAGCGTTTAGTGGATTGTCGTAAGCGCACCAACCGTATGCCCTTGGGCAGTGCTGCGCTGGCTGGAACCACTTACCCCATTGA
>DASROA010000096.1:0-85513 GCA_035647115.1 Thiopseudomonas sp.
GCCGTTAATTTACGATATACAGTAGCGATATCGGGTTGTTTGCCTGCTTGCACCAACTGGTGAGCAAGGCGGTATACTGCAGCTTGAGTTTCTGCCGTATGTTCGATTGGTCCGTAACCCTTTTGCCACTGTGCAAACGCAGGCTCTGTTTTAGCGTGCTCATTTAAGTCTGCTTGGCTCGGCAAAATCTGATGCATAGTAATACTCCATAAACTCGAATGTGATGCAGTTTAAAGACAACCTCATAAGAGTATCATGATAGCTACCAATAACTGCTAACACTGTAAAACTCTATTCACACAGCCAAGAAGGAAGTTTCATGGCCTTACTTAATTTTTTAGGCGCAATCCAGCAAGTGACTGGCTCGTGCTACCTGATCGAAACCCATGACAAAAAGAACATTCTACTTGAATGTGGTATGGAACAAGGGGGCGATAAAGAAAATAACGATAATGACTACGATGATAACAAAAAGCGCTCAGCCTTTACTTTTAATCCTGAGCACATTGATGCGGTGGTTATTTCCCATGCCCACATTGATCACAGTGGTATGTTACCGCGTTTAGTCGCCGAAGGTTTCCGTGGCCCTATTTTTGCGACGGATGCCACCTGCGAGCTCATGGAATTAATGTTGCTCGATGCGGCACATATTCAAGAAAAAGACACCGAATGGGAAAACCGTTGGCGCGCCCGTCGTGGCAAAAGAGCCATCAAACCTATTTATGTCAGTGAAGATGCTGAACGGGTACTTAAATTACGCCGCCCGGTCGACTATGAAACCCCCACCAAAGTGGTGCCTGGGGTAAAAGTGTCCTTCCACGATGCCGGCCACATTATTGGTTCAGCTATCGTTAAGCTCGAATTTACCGAACCCAATGAC
The DNA here is from genome assembly GCA_035647115.1 of Thiopseudomonas sp. Taxonomy (GTDB): domain Bacteria; phylum Pseudomonadota; class Gammaproteobacteria; order Pseudomonadales; family Pseudomonadaceae; genus Denitrificimonas. The sequence continues at coordinate 881 of DASROA010000096.1, forward strand.
AGCGTGCGCACTTTAGTATTCTCTGGTGACCTGGGCAGCACCTGCTCGCCGCTCATGAAAGACCCTGCGGTTTTAAAACACGCCGATGTGCTATTACTGGAGTCCACCTACGGCGACCGTGACCACCGCTGCAATGAAGACACCCTCGATGAGCTGGCGGCTATTTTAGAGCAAGCTGATAAAGATGGCGGCAATGTGATGATTCCTGCTTTCTCAGTGGGCCGCACTCAAGATATCTTGTTCCATTTGGGCCGCTTTTATCAGGAAGGACGTCTACCCCAGCATACGGTGTATTTAGACAGTCCCATGGCGATTCGCGCTAATGATATCTATTACCACCATCGCGATGACTTCGATGACGAGCACCGCGCGATGCTAATCAAACATAATATTCGCAATGTGCACGATTGGCTGCCCATTTTAAAACTGACCCCAACTCCGGCCGAATCCATGGCCATTAACGAGGTCAAAAGTGGTGCTATTATTGTCGCCGGTAGCGGTATGTGTAATGGCGGACGAATAATCCATCACTTTAAACACAACCTGTGGCGCACTGATTGTCATATTATATTTACCGGCTTCCAGGCGCGGGGCACCAATGGCCGAGCCATTGTCGATGGCGCCAAAACAGTACGGGTATTCCGTGAAGACATTATGGTCGGTGCTCAAGTGCACACCCTCGGTGGTTTCTCCGCCCACGCTGGACAGTCACAGCTTATTAAATGGGCCAGCCAGTTTGAAAACCGTCCTGAACTGCACTTAATTCATGGCGAGCTGGATAAAATGGAAATCCTCCAGAGTGAATTTAAAAAACGCTTAGATTGGGATGCCAATATTCCCGAGCTGGGCGACCGCATTGCTTTATAAGGAGTTCAAATGACATTTAACAATGATAACGGTGATTACCTATCCCGCCAGTATCAAGTCAGCAGTATTGATTTAGATAGCAAGGTGGATGAGCTGCTGCAATTAACCATTCCGCCCACCAGTGAAAACCACAAGCTGTATCGCGAAATGATGCTCACAGTGGCACGCATGGCCGAAGACGACCGCAACCGCTGGGATGCCAAAATCATGCTGCGCACCCTGCAGGAAATGGAAGCGTCTTTTAGTTTGCTGGAGCGTTTTAAGCGCCGTCGTAAGGTCACTGTGTTTGGTTCAGCACGTACTGAGCGCGAGCACCCCTTGTATCAGCAGGCAGTGGAGTTGGGAGAAATTTTAGCCCGTCACAACCTGATGGTGATTACCGGTGCGGGCGGCGGTATTATGGCAGCTGCTCATGAAGGCGCAGGTTTAGAAAACAGCTTGGGCTTTAATATTGCGTTACCTTTTGAGCAAGGCGCCAATGAGACCATGCAAGGCAGCGCCAACCTGCTAACCTTCCACTTCTTCTTTTTGCGCAAACTGTTCTTTGTCAAAGAAGCCGATGCGCTGGTGCTTTGCCCCGGTGGTTTTGGCACCTTAGATGAGGCGCTGGAAGTGCTGACCTTGATGCAAACGGGTAAGAGCCCCTTGGTGCCTGTAGTTCTGCTTGATCAAGAAGGCGGCACTTACTGGGATCGTGCCTTAGAGTTTATGCGTGAAGAGCTGGTGGATAAAAACTACATTCTGCCCAGCGATTTACGCTTGGTGCGCCAAGTACGAACCCCTGCTGAAGCCGGTGAAGAAATTGCTCGCTTCTACCGCAACTTTCACTCATCACGCTGGTTCCGCGATATTTTCGTGGTGCGCATGAATTACCCGCTAACTGACGCCGCGCTGGATACGCTACACAAAGAGTTTATCGATATTTGCCACAGCGGTGGTTACGAACAAGTGGCTTACTGTCCGAAAAAGCATAACGAACCCGAGTTCTGCAACCAATTCCGCCTTGAGTTTGTCTTCAACGACCGCGACCACGGTCGGTTACGTGAACTGGTTGACTTCATCAACCTGCCACAAAACTGGAAAAGGAACGACTAAGCGCCTTGCTGACTCAAGGATGCCACCTTCCCATGGTCACGGGTATGCGGGTTTCTCCTACACTTTCCCATGCTTGCGATCGAGTCTTCGGCTGGTCGCAGCAAGAATCGACGTTTAAACCGCGGTCATGCCGCCATCAATGGTAAGGCCATGGCGGCGATCGGAGCTTCGTATAAGCGTGAATATGACCATCCAATAATCACGGGCATAGCCCGCTCTTATAGATAGCCATGCCGGCGTTTGAAGTTACGGGTATGCCGGCACGGAATGAGGATTATTAGGCCAGTTCGCTAAGGATCTCAGCGAGCGCTTGAGCTGGGTCTGGGGCTAGAGTGATGGGGCGACCAATAACGAGATAATCTGAGCCGGCTTGCATTGCTTGAGCAGGGGTTAAAATGCGTTTTTGATCATCTTGGGCACTGCCTGCTGGGCGAATACCAGGGGTGACCAACTGACCGGCAGGCCATTGCTTTTTAAGAGCTTGGGCTTCTTGAGCGGAGCACACTAAACCATCTAAACCTGCTTGTTCAGCCAAGCCCGCCAAACGCAGCACCTGCTTTTCTGGTGCAACATCCAATCCCAGCCCAGCCAAATCGCTTTGCTCCATGCTGGTTAACACAGTCACCCCAATTAATAATGGCTGTGGCCCAGTCCCCTGCTCCAACACTTCACGGCAGGCCTGCATCATTCTCAAACCACCGGAACAATGCACATTAACCATCCATACCCCAAGCTCTGCAGCAGCTTTCACCGCCATGGCCGTGGTGTTGGGAATATCGTGAAATTTAAGGTCTAAAAAAACCTCAAAACCCAGTGTTTGCAAGCGCTCAACAACTTGCGGCCCACTGCGAGTAAACAGTTCTTTACCCACTTTAAGACGGCATTTTTGCGGATCAAGGCGCTCAGCTAGGGCCACCGCTTGCGCAGCACTGGGGAAATCTAAAGCAACAATAACTGGACTGGACATGATTAGACTCTCATACACAACAACACGAAAATTCGCAGCATTGTAGCCTTCCTCTGCACAAAGTGCCGCAGCTACTTAGTGATTAGCCCTCTTACATTGTTGATTTTCACCTCAGACTCCCCTGGGCAAGTCACACCAATCTAAGCCTAAAGTATGATGTCGGAATCAAATTTTTTATGCTTAATAATGGCTTTTCAAGCATAGAGGATGTAACATTGTAACCATTAAGACCAATGAGTCACTTTAATTTGTAACGCTTTGGAGTCACTCATGCCTTGGTATATATGGTTACTTATCACAATAGTACTTGGCTCCATTATCAGCAGCCTGCTGTTATTACGCAGCACCGCTAACAAAATGCCCATCAGCAAAGAAAATTTGGAAATCATGCGTCAGCGCAACGCTGAATTGGAAGCTAAAGAACACCCAAAAGAAGATAAGTAACGCTTATTTCATATTGGAGAAATTATATGTCACGAACAGAAACTGATAGTTTAGGCGCCATTGAAGTCCCTAAAAACGCTTACTGGGGTGCGCAAACCCAACGCTCAAAGCAAAACTTTGCCATTGGTTCACAACCCATGCCAATTGCCGTGGTACACGCCTTAGCTCAGGTGAAAAAAGCGGCAGCCCGAGTTAACGCACGCTTAGGTGAATTACCAGAAGATGTTGCCAAACTGATTGAGCAAGCTGCCGATGAAGTGATTGCGGGCAAGCTCGATGAGCACTTCCCTCTTGTGGTTTGGCAAACCGGCAGTGGCACGCAAAGCAATATGAACGTCAACGAAGTAATCGCTGGCCGCGCCAATGAAATCGCCGGTCAAGGCCGCGGTGGTAAGTCACCAGTACACCCTAACGATCATGTCAATCGCGCACAAAGCTCCAATGACTGCTTCCCTACAGCCATGCACATTGCTGCTCTGCAAGCCATTGAACATGATTTATTCCCAGCAGTTAAACTGCTGCGCGATGGTTTAGATAAACAAGCCAAACGCTATGCAAATCTGGTTAAAACCGGTCGCACCCACATGATGGATGCTACCCCAGTCACCTTTGGCCAAGAGCTTTCAGCGTTTGTTGCACAGCTGGACTATGCCACCGATGCTATTCGCGCTACCTTGCCAGCAGTCGGTGAGCTGGCCCAAGGCGGTACAGCGGTAGGTACAGGCTTAAACGCCAACGAAAACTTTGCGCAAAACGTTGCCACAGAGTTGGCCTCAGCCACCAAACTCAAACTCACCTCCGCACCCAATAAGTTTGCTGCATTGGCCGGTCACGAACCTTTGGTAAGCCTGTCTGGGGCATTAAAAACCCTCGCCACAGCGCTCATGAAAATCGCCAACGATTTACGCTTACTGGGCTCAGGCCCCCGTGCAGGCCTTGCAGAAGTTTTACTGCCAGCCAACGAACCTGGCAGCTCAATCATGCCAGGCAAAGTCAACCCCACTCAGTGTGAAGCGCTGTCCATGCTTGCCTGCCAAGTGTTTGGCAATGACGTCACCATTAATATGGCTGCCAGTCATGGTCACCTACAGCTGAACGTATTCAAACCGGTCATTATCCATAATATTTTGGAATCAATTGAGCTCATGGCCGACGGTTGCCGCAACTTCCAAAAGCACTGTGTGGAAGGCATGCAAGCCAATGAGCAACAAATGGCTGATCATTTAGAAAATGGCTTAATGCTGGTCACCGCATTGAACCGTCACATTGGTTATGACAACGCGGCAAAAATCGCTAAAAAAGCCTACGAAGAGAACCTCACCTTACGCGCCGCTGCCATTGAGCTGGAGCTGGTAACTGATGAACAGTTTAATGAGTGGGTTCGCCCCGAAGATATGCTGCGCCCAACCGCAAGCGAGCTGAAAAAGCCAACCCCGGGTTCAAAAACCACCCGCAGAAGCTGGCCTGAAAATTAATTAACCCTATAAGCGCGGTATATGACCGTAACTATACAATGGCCTAGTCAGCGGTATGTGAAGCAAACCCTTTTCTTGGGTTTCGAAATCGCGCTTTATCTTAGATACTGAGCCCTGCTTTGAGCAGGGCTCAGCTTTCAAATGAGCAGCATACATTTAAAGTTATAGTTACTACCGTAACCTTTAAATTCCTTCAAAAGCATTTTCCCAACCTATCTTTGCAGCAGTAAATAGTGCCTTTGTCTTTAACCATTAAACGCTGCAATACCTACAACGGCAGGTCGTACAGCTGAATAGCTCGGTTAATGTGCTTGCAACTCTGCCAGCTCAATCAAAACTTCGTTTTGCTGACCCAGTAAGCTGAGCAAAATAATACCCCGCTCTTCACCATCGTAAGTTTTAAATATCGCCTGATAGTCCTGAAAGGGACCCTGTAAAATGCTGACGCACACCAAAGGTTGAACGGACTTTGCTGAGCAAAGGACTATTAGTAGGAATATTGAGAAACAAATAGCCTAGGAATAAAGGCTCTTCCCGTTTAACCCGTTTACCCCGCACTATGCGTTCGTTGCTAAACAGAGGGAGATAGACTTCACCGCCTTGGCGCTCAAGATTTTCTTTGGCGCGCTGCTCTTGCCTGGGCTTGGTTAACACCACGTACCAGGCTGTTGTACTGTTCGTGGTGTGAGTCGAGGTCATGGGTGTGTCCGTTATTCTTGGGTATTTGGACTTGTGCAGCTCGTGGATATAGCCTCTATAGAAGCCGGCCATGCTATCGATTGGGCCATTTTACAATCGCAAATATGGCCCTAATTATACAGAGCACAATCCACGATCGCAGATATGCCCCGCTTCTATAAAGTCCTTGGCTGAGAATTAGGTGCAGATGGTTGAGTACTCACTAGGATGTCCTTACAGGCTGAATAATATTACGGATACGGTAATATTAATTTTGTGGTAGCTTTACTTGACTGGCTTGCATAAGCAGCAAGGCAATCTACCCATAAGCTGCGAGTTTTTCTAGTACGGGGGATAAACACTGAGTTTTGTCTGTATTAGCGCGCAAGGCAGCTTGTGCACGCAAGTTTACGGATTTGTCAGCTACAGCTGAATTACCTATCAGCAATCTTCATTAAGGCCATTGATTGGTTTTCTTCTGTTATAAGCATGATCTGCAATTTGCTCTTTGATATATAACAGTACTGGAAGCTGTTATGCGTTAGTTGGTTGCGCTCTGCACCATCGCACCACACATCATATTATTCGTTTTAACGAGGCTTTTAGATTGGAGCCCAGTATGACCAACCCTTTGATTGAACCGTTAAATACTGCTTTACAGCAGGTGTTAAGTGACGCACAAGTGCGTTTAAGCGCTTTACCTGATTTGCCGTTGCAGCTGTGGTTGATCAATCCGGACACTATGCACCGGCCCATGAGCCACGATGAGGTGCAGAATATTTTTGCTGCCCCGCCCTATTGGAGTTTTTGTTGGGCCAGTGGTTTAGCCTTGGCGCAGTGGTTGCTTGCTCACCCTGAGCAGGTGGCAGGTAAGCGGATAATTGATGTGGGGTCTGGCAGTGGTATTGTGGCGCTGGCTGCTAAACTAGCTGGAGCTCACAGTGTTGTAGCCTGTGATTTAGATCCAGTTGCTTTGCAAGCCTGCCGCGCCAATGCGGCATTAAACAACTTGGAATTGGAGTACAGCGCGGATTTATTTAGCGAAACCCAGCTTTATGATGTATTGCTGGCCGCTGATGTGCTGTACGACCCTGATAATGTGCCGCTGGTGGAGCGTTTTCCGGAGTTTGCTGAGCAGTTTATTATTACCGATTCGCGGCAGCGGGATTTTCAGCACCCGCTGCTCCGCAAAGAATACAATCTCCACGCTGAAACCCTTCCTGACCTGGGCGAACCCTTAGAGTTTCGCGAGGTGAGCCTATATCGCTCGCACCCGTAAGAGCCGGCCATGCCGACGCTTGAAACCGATGTATGGTTACAGGTATCGCATTGCCATGTAATTAGGGCGCGGATGCATGCGCGCCGCATGGCGTTCATCGTGGGCGTGGTATCGCGGGCGTGGCTCGCTCCTACGTTTTATTAAGCGCGGCTGGCGGCCGCATCAATTAAGGCGCGCATTTCAGCCACTGCGGCTGAGAAGCCGACAAATAAAGCGTGAGAAATAATTGCATGACCGATATTGAGCTCATTCATGCCGGCAATGGCAGCGATGGGCTCAACGTTGTGGTAGTGCAAACCGTGGCCAGCGTTGACCACCAAGCCTTGTTTTAAGGCAAACTCAGTGCCTTTACGGATCAATTCCAGTTGTGTGGACTGTTCAGCCGGGGTCACTGCTTCAGCATAGTGGCCAGTGTGCAGCTCAATGGTGGTTGCGCCGACCCGTTTAGCGGCTTTAATTTGCTGTTCATCAGCATCCACAAAAATCGAGACGTCACAACCCACGGCTTGCAAGCGCTCCACCGCAGCACTGACTCGGGCTTCCTGTGCAAGCACATCTAAACCGCCTTCAGTGGTTAACTCTTCCAGCGTCTCTGGCACCAAGCAAATGTGTTCAGGACGCACCTCTTCTGCTATTTTTAGCATTTCTTCAGTGACGCCCATTTCAAAGTTCATGGGGGTGCGCATCACTTCACGCAGCAGGTGAATATCGCGATCTTGAATGTGTCGACGGTCTTCACGCAAGTGCACTGTAATCCCATCGGCACCGGCCTGCTCAGCATCTAAAGCTGCTTTCACAGGGTCTGGATAACGGGTGCCACGTGCCTCACGCACCGTTGCAATGTGATCAATATTTACACCTAATAAAACGCGCTTATTTAAATTCATTACACAGACCCTTTTTGCATTAAAAACAATTCACGACTCATTAATGGACGGCCCCCTAAGTAGGCGGCCAATGCTTGGCGCATTACTCGTTTGGCGGTGTGCAACACATCGGCGTGCTGCCAGTTGGCCTCGGCGAGCGCCAAAATATCCTGACCTAAAAACACCCCAGGACGAAACTGCACGACCCTTTCAAAACCGCTTTCAGGCACTAGACGATACAACATTTGCTCCTGCAGCGCCTGCCCTTCAATATCCACTGTAAAGGAAAATCCATAGCCCAGCTGCTCCAGCAAACGCCACTCAAAAGTTCGCAGTAGCGGCTCTATAGCTAACTCGTGGGCTAAACCTTGCAGTGTTAAACGATAATGCTCAAAAAGAATTGGCTGGGGGTCATGCAAGGGTACTAAACGCACCAACAGTTCATTTAAATACATGGCACAAAACAGTCGCTGCCCCTGCAGAAAGTTATATTCTCCAGCAGGTTCAATACGACTGATGGTTTTCAGCTCACTGCGGCCACGCAATTCGATATCCAACACAGAAAAAGGCCGCGCAACACTGCCCAGTTTACCCCGTGCGCCGCGTAACACGCCACGTAAGCGGCCCTCATCGAGGGTGAACAAATCAACCAGCGCACTGGTTTCTTTATAGGGACGGCTGTGCAAGACAAAAGCTAAAGACGACGGCATCCTGACGCCTCGCAATCACTCAGACTCCAGAACAGAGTCTGTGCGGTTAGGGGATTAATGCTCTTGATAGCCTAACGAGCGCAACGCCCGCTCATCATCGGACCAACCCCCTTTCACTTTCACCCATAGATTGAGCATGATCTTAGTGCCAAACATGGCTTCCATATCTTTGCGGGCTTCTTGACCGATCAGCTTAATGCGGCTGCCCTTATCACCGATAATGATTCTCTTCTGCCCTTCGCGCTCAACTAAAATCAACGCATGGATATGTAAAATGCGCCCTTCTTGCTTAAACTCTTCCACTTCTACGGTGACTTGATAAGGCACTTCGTCACCCAACTGACGCATGATTTTTTCACGCACCAGTTCTGCCGCCAAAAAGCGACTGGAACGGTCAGTAATCTGATCTTCTGGGTAAAAGTGCTCACTTTCTGGCAAATACTCACCCACCAGACGCTCTAAAGTGTCAAGGTTATGACCATGCAGTGCAGACATAGGTACAATTTGCGCATCGGGTAACTTAGTGGATAGCCATTCTAAGTGCGCCAGCAATTGGCTTTTATCTTCTAAACGGTCGGCTTTATTGACCGCGATAATAATTGGGCAAGTCAGATACTGAAGACGCTCAAAGACCATTTCATCTTCATCCGTCCAGCGCATGCGATCCACTACAAAAATAACCACATCAATATCCCGCAATGCCGTTAAGGCACTGCGGTTCATGTAACGGTTCAGGGCTTTTTGCCCGCCAATATGCAGGCCGGGGGTGTCAACATAAATCGCCTGCACTGCACCTTCGGTTTTGATCCCAAGCATATTATGCCGTGTGGTTTGCGGCTTACGGGAGGTGATGGCAAGTTTTTGCCCTAAAACATGGTTCACCAAGGTTGATTTGCCCACATTGGGGCGACCCACCACGGCGACATAGCCGCAACGGGTTGTTTGTTGTTCAGTCATGCTGTTAATTACTCTCTATACCCAACGCCTGTAAAGCTGCGGAGGCTGCCACTTGTTCGGCTATGCGACGACTGGCTCCCTGACCTTGGGTTTTCTCATTAAGTAAGCTCACCTGGCACTCCACGTAAAATGTGCGGCAATGCGGTTCGCCTTGAATATCAGTCACTTCATAGTGAGGCAATTCAGCGCCTCGGGATTGTAAAAACTCTTGCAAACGCGTTTTCGGGTCTTTGTTGGTGTCAACCAGGGTTAGCTCGGAAAACTGCTGTTCCAACCAAGCTAAAACCCGCTCACGGGCCACTTCCATATTTGAATCTAAGTAAATAGCGCCAATGATGGCTTCTGTGGTATCGGCGAGAATGGATTCGCGGCGAAAGCCACCGCTTTTAAGCTCACCTGAACCTAAGCGCAAATACTCACCTAAGCCAAAACCACGGGCCAGCACGGCTAAGGTTTGGCCTTTAACTAAACGCGAGCGCAGGCGCGATAACTGCCCTTCTTTAGCAGTTGGAAAGTGGTGAAACAAGGCTTCACCCGCTATAAAGTTTAAAATGGCATCGCCCAAAAACTCTAAGCGTTCATTATTGCGTCCGGCAAAACTGCGGTGGGTTAAAGCTAGGGTTAATAACTGGCTATCTTTAAAGGTGTAGCCAATTTTTTTCTGTAAAGTTAATAAAGAATCACTCACTTGGCACGCACACGGTATTCTTGATCAAAGGTAACGACCATATCGATGTTTTTAATTAATGGTTCACGTACTTCATAGTTCAGGTGCACTATAAAGTCATTGTTTACTTGAGACACCTTCATGCTTTCTCTGGCCTTTAAATCACGGATGCCGTTGACCTGCATGCTGCGCTCAATATAGCTATAAAAGTCGGCAATACTATTGATTTGTGCACCTGTAGCTTGATCTTCTTCAATGGCTAAGATGGTTTTTTTCAAGGCATTATTATCCATATAATGCGGGAAGAGCTTAAAGCCCGCGCTGGCAAAAAAAACCACCAGTATCAGGATAACCAGCTTGTTCAGCAAAGACGCACCGCGTTGTGCTTGGATTTTGTGCATAGCAACCTCTTCTTGTTATTGAGTGCTCTACCATAACAACTGATGTTAATCGTTCAGGCCTGAGCACCTGCGCACGCTTTGCTCTTAATGGATCAAACCCACGCGGTTAAAACTGGGTAAGGTGCTGAGTTTTGGCGCACCCCAAGTCAACCATATGGCAAACGCCTTACCGACAATGTACTCATCAGGCACCATGCCTTGCAGCTCAATGGGAATACTTGGATCATCCCAGTAACGACTGTCTTTTGAGTTGTCGCGGTTATCACCCATCATAAAATAATGCCCTTCCGGTACATGCCATTCACGAGTGGATTCAATATGTCGACGCTGCTCTTTACGAATAAAGTGCTCTTCTTCACCCAGCATTTCGGTATATAGCCCTGCACTGCCGAAACTGCCCGGCTCTTCACCTAAAAAACGCTCAGCAACGGCCTGGCCATTCACTAAAATACGCTTATCAGCGGTATAAGTGATGGTATCGCCCGGTAAACCAACCACACGTTTAATGTAATTGATGCGGGTATCTTCTGGGTACTTAAACACCATGACATCGCCGCGCTTAGGGTCATTAATTTCAATGACCTTTTTATCAATCACCGGTAAACGAATGCCGTAAGAGAACTTATTAACCAAAATAAAATCGCCCACCTCAAGGGTTGGGATCATTGAGCCGGAGGGGATTTGAAAAGGCTCAACAATAAATGAGCGCAGTACAAACACTACGGCCAACACTGGAAAAAAAGACTTCCCATACTCGATTAAGGGCGGCTCTCGTTCTAAGCGCTCACGGAATTGCGAGTTTGGCGCCACTGCGCTTTCTTCATATTGCGCAATGGCGGCACGTCGCCGCGGGGCAAAATACAGCCAATCCAGCAAGGTCAACAGACCGCTCACGGCCACGGCCACGGCCAAAATCAATGGGAAATTTAATGTCATGGGTTATTCATCCACTCTGAGCACGGCAAGGAAGGCTTCTTGTGGAATTTCCACGTTACCCACCTGCTTCATCCTTTTCTTACCCGCTTTTTGTTTTTCTAACAGTTTACGCTTACGGCTCACATCACCACCGTAACATTTAGCCAAAACGTTTTTACGCAAGGCTTTTACGTTTGTGCGCGCAACAATCTGTCCACCTAAGGCGGCTTGAATCGCCACATCATACATCTGCCGTGGGATTAGCTCACGCATTTTTTCAACCAAGGCACGGCCCCGGGCGGCTGCTTCATCACGGTGCACAATTAAGGCTAAAGCATCGACCGGCTCGCCATTAATTAATACATCCAAGCGTGATAATGCGGAAGCCTGATAACGATCAAAGCTGTATTCTAAGGAGGCATAACCACGGCTTACTGATTTGAGGCGATCAAAGAAATCCATCACCACTTCGTTCATGGGGATTTCATACACCAGTTGAACTTGGCTACCAAGGAAATGCATATCCACTTGCACACCACGCTTTTGCACACACAGAGTAATCACATTACCCAGGTGTTCTTGGGGTACTAAAATGGTGGCCTTGACAATGGGTTCACGCATTTCTTCAATCAGTGACGGGTCCGGCATACGGGATGGGTTATCAACGTATAACACCTCACCATTTTTCAGCTGGATCTCAAAAATCACCGTAGGGGCTGTGGTGATCAGCTCTAGATCATACTCACGCTCAAGGCGTTCCTGAATGATCTCCATATGCAGCATACCCAAGAAGCCAATGCGGAAACCAAAACCTAAAGCATCGGAACTTTCTGGCTCGTACTCTAAAGCAGCATCATTTAGGGTAAGCTTTTCAAGAGCATCACGGAAATCTTCAAAATCCTCTGAGCTGACTGGGAACAAACCTGCATACACTTGCGGTTTAACCCGTTGGAAGCCAGGCAACATCTCCACATCTGGGGTGTCGGACAGGGTTAAGGTGTCACCCACGGGGGCGCCTTGAATATCTTTAATGCCGGCAATAATAAAGCCCACTTCACCGGCTTTGAGGTCATCGGTTTCAGTGTGCTTAGGGTTAAACAGACCGACACTGTCCACTTGGTGAACCCGCCCGGTGGATTTTACTAAAACGCGATCGCCCTTTTTAATGCGGCCGTGTTTGATGCGCACTAAAGAGATCACACCCAGATAATTATCAAACCAAGAGTCAATAATCAGAGCTTGTAAAGGCGCATCAATCTCGCCTTCAGGCGGTGGAATCACCTCAATTAAGCGCTCCAATACATCATCCACACCTTGGCCGGTTTTCGCACTGCAGGTCACCGCATCAGTGGCATCAATGCCAATCACATGTTCAATTTCTTCTTGTACACGCAATGGATCGGCTTGTGGTAAGTCGATTTTATTCAATACTGGCATCACTTCGAGGCCTTGCTCGATGGCGGTATAGCAGGTGGCAACCGATTGCGCTTCAACACCTTGACCGGCGTCCACCACCAGCAAAGCGCCCTCACAAGCGGCTAAGGAACGACTCACCTCGTAGCTAAAGTCAACGTGACCGGGAGTATCAATAAAGTTGAGTTGATAGGTTTTGCCGTCTTTGGCTGTGTAACTCAAAGTTACACTTTGGGCTTTAATGGTAATACCCCGTTCACGCTCAAGATCCATAGAATCCAAGACCCGTGACTCCATCTCACGTTCGGTCAAGCCGCCGCACATTTGGATGAAGCGGTCGGCCAAGGTGGATTTACCATGGTCGATATGGGCAATAATGGAAAAATTACGGATATGACTCAAGTCACTCACAGAACATCACTCTAAAGTTAAGACCACTGGCCGACTGCCAACGGAAAATAATGCGTAAGTTTACCTGATATTGAGCGCTTAAGTCACCTACCCTGAGCACGGCTGGCGATAAAAGTTCAATTTCAAGGAATACTTAAGGTATAAAATTAAGGCTCTTAGCTCGCTACCAGCCTTTAAGACAGCGCTCGAAGAGCTTACTGATTACCATGGCCGAATGAAAGCATGCAGTTGTTTAGGAATAGCTTTTGGCCTGCTCAGCTCATTTATTTAATGGCTTACTAACAAATGCACAGGCTGATCAATCAATGTGCTTGAACAAAGCAAGCGATGACTGATCAGCCTGTGCTCATTGAGCCCTTGTACTGAGGTTTTTTACTCAAGGACTCACATACAGCTAGTTGGACAGTTTGAAGGTAATAAAGCTGGCTCGACCTTGACGCAAGACACGCATAGAAATTGAGCGATCATTGGGCAGCTCGCGCGCAATTTTAGTAAAGACTTTTGCCGATTGCACAGCCTGATTATTCAAATGAGTAATCACATCACCGGGGCGTAAGCCTATCATGGCAGCCGCACCATCATGGACCTCTTGAATAACCACACCACCTTGCAAATCTGTGGCTTTCTTCTGCTCGGCGGTTAAATCAATCACTGTCATACCCAGCCGATTGCTTTTGCTGGCGGCACCAGAACCATCAGCCACGGCCATTTCTTCGCCCTCATTAGGCAAAGCGCCGACTTTAACCCGGAGGGTTTTACGTGAACCTTCACGTACTACAACAAGTTTCACCGTAGTACCGGGCTTAACAGCACCAACCAAATGCGGTAAATCAGCAGACATCACCACCGGATGATTGTCTAAGCTTAAAATCACATCACCCACCTGCAAGCCGCCTTTATCAGCCGGTCCTTTCTCCAATACTTGGGCAACCAAAGCGCCAGCTGGCTTATCCAAGCCGAATGATTCAGCCAGGTCTTTATTGACTTCTTGAATGACTACACCCAACCAGCCGCGTTCCACTTTACCGCTGCTTTTAAGTTGTTCAGAGACGTCTAGGGCCACTTCCATAGGAATGGCGAAAGATAAACCCATAAAGCCGCCGGAGCGGGTAAAGATTTGCGAGTTAATCCCCACCACTTCACCTTTGAGGTTAAACAGTGGACCGCCTGAATTACCTGGGTTAATGGCCACATCAGTTTGAATAAAAGGCACATAGTTGTCATTGGGTAAATTACGCCCCTTAGCAGAGACAATACCTGAAGTGACCGAGTGATCAAAACCAAAGGGTGAACCAATGGCCAATACCCACTCACCGACTTTTAATTCGCTGGATTTGCCTAATTTGACGGTCGGTAGGTTTTTACCATCCACTTTAAGTAATGCCACATCGGTACGGGGGTCAGTACCAATCAGCTCGGCGACCATTTCACTGCGGTCAGCCAGGCGCACGATGATTTCATCTGCATCAGCAATTACATGGTTATTGGTGAGTACATAGCCATCACTGGAGATAATAAAACCCGATCCCAAAGACTGTGCTTCACGCTGCTGGCCTTTACGGCCCTGTGGGCTGCGTGGCATAGGAATACTGCGTTCAAAAAACTCGCGAAAAATAGGCGGCAAACCTTCAAGGTCAGGTAAACCATGAAAACCACCTAAAGCCGCTTGGGTGTGTACGGTTTGTCGGGTACTGATATTCACTACTGCAGGGGCCGACTCCTCCACCAGCACAGTAAAATCGGGTAATTGCGCTTGAGCAGCCGGCATCACCAGTAACATCAAGGCTAAACATGTGCTAACGAATAACGACGTCTTCTTAGCTGTCATAGTGTTCTCCAATACTATTTTCATTCACACTTTAAAAGCAGATTTGAGGGCTTTTGCACCTTACAAATCACCGGCTGCAGATTGCTGCCATCAAGATAGCGATCGCTGTAGAAACGCACCCCTAACGCGCCACTGCTAAAGCCCAGCACCGCGGCAAAAATAATCCAAGGTTCAGTGGCATTCAAGTAGTCTGCAGCAAAGGCTGCCACAAACATCGATAATAACGGCAACATATAAACCAACAGCGCACTACTGATCAATGACTGCTGAGAAATAA
Source organism: Thiopseudomonas sp. (assembly GCA_035647115.1). Lineage (GTDB taxonomy): Bacteria > Pseudomonadota > Gammaproteobacteria > Pseudomonadales > Pseudomonadaceae > Denitrificimonas. The sequence goes on from DASROA010000096.1 coordinate 16,131, forward strand.
CTAGGGTCACCTGATCACCTTCAACTAGGGGTAAATCTGTGGCGACTTTTATGCTGTGTGGCTTTTTATCCGTGGACAGACTGTTTAATAAACCTTGCCCACACGCCATTCGCGCCGAGCAACTACCACAGGTGCTTTTGCGCTGAGTCGCTACCCAGACCCCATCCACATCAACTGCGACCACTACTCCGGGCTCTTCAATCATCAACCTGCTCCTGCTGCACTGCACGCATGGACAAGGCTACCCGTTCAGCACTACCTAAAGGAATCTCACCCACCACAGTGACCATAACGGTTTCATCGGCTTGGGTGACTTTACGGGAGACCACTGCCGTAGGCCCTAATTGGCGACGGCCACCATCAATTTCAAGGTTATCAATATTTTCTGTAAACACAGTAAAGTGTGCTAAACCATCAGAATACACTTGACTGATGACATTACCGCTGCGATCCACTGATTTTTTAGAATGGCTATTGAGTAGCATAAAGCCCGGTGGAATCCAGCCTGCCGACCAGTTTGTGGTGTTAGTAATGGCTAAAATTTCTGTTTGATCAGCCACAGCTACACAATCAGCACTGGGCTGGATAAGTGTTTGTGTTTCTGCCATATGACTGGGAATCTTTTGAAACTGGACAAATTGCAAGCGCTCTAACAGCTGTCCTTGTTCGTTGAACAGTAATGATTTCAAAAGTGTCGCAGTGTCACGTTCCAAATGTATTTCCACTGGATAACGGTGTTGGTCACGGGGCGCAAACAGCAAAACCGTGGTGATATGCCCTGCAACTCGAGCATTGCCCAGCAATCTGGGCTCATACCACCGCTCTAGATGCTGCATGGCAATCTGTTGTGCTGGCCATAGATCAACCTGTGCCAACTGATCGGACATAGCCGAACTCATACACTGCACTCGCCCATCCACTCGAAACACTTCATGGGCAGGACCATTAAGCTGCACAAAATGCTCCAACAAGCGCCCCTGCACATCGACTTGACGCTGCACCTGATGGGTGGAAAACGCACCTTTACGCTCATACACGAAAGTGCCTTGGTAGGCTTGTTCAGTTTGTGACTCCTGTAATCGCTGCAGCCATTGTGCAGCTTCAGACTGCTCAGCAAACACTTGAGCGGCTGATAAAGAGAGTACCGCACCTAAACATAGCGCCTTTAACTGCATTGTTTATTGACCTTCCAAGCTGGCAGCTCGGGCATAAGGGAGCCCCACATCGGTCTGACTCATGCTGCTTTGTTGTGCGTGCTGACGTAAATAGTCGGGTAAGCGGCTCTCATACCAAACATCCTGACCGGAAACGGCTTGCTCCACAGGTGCAGTGTCACCCTGAGCGCTGTAACTGGCTAACACCACCGGACTTTGTGACGGGCTGCTGACCGGTAAACGCTGTTCACTTTGTGCAAACACAGCTTCTTGTTGTACGGCGTCATAATTATAAAAGCGCACACCACCCAGCACCGCCAAAGTCACTGAGGCTGCCACAGCAACCCGAGCTATCCAAGGTCTGGCATAGGATTGATGCGATTGCGAAATGGTTTTTATAGTGCCGCTTTGACCTGCAGTCAATGCTGGCTCTGCTTCAATGGCCGCCATGATTTTTGCGGACAAATCAGTCTGTACATGTAAGGCTTCGTTGTGCATGGATGCGCGGGCCATTTGGTAACGAGACCATTGATCGCGCAGCTCAGCATCATGACTGGCTTGCAAAACTCGATGCAGTTCTAACTCATCGGCTTCATTATCCATAAGCGCCGAGAGCGACTGTTTCAGGTTTTCTTGACTCATTCTAAGATTCCTCATTTGGCTAAGGTTGCGCACTGATTAAGCTTTTTGCAGTAAGGGCTGCAAAGCTTTATCAACGGCCTCCCGGGCACGAAAAATACGCGAGCGTACCGTTCCCACTGGGCACTGCATCACTGTTGCGATGTCTTCATAACTCAGACCTTCAAACTCACGCAAAGTTAGCGCGTAACGTAAATTTTCCGGTAATTGCTTAATACTTTCTTGCACAGCTGCATCAATCTCGTCACGCAACATTAGGCGCTCTGGAGATGCCATGTCTTTTAAGGCATGGTTTCCATCAAAGAATTCCGCATCACTGGAATCAACATCACTGTTGGGCGGGCGACGATTGCGCGAGACGAGATAGTTTTTCGCAGTGTTAATGGCAATCCGGTACAGCCACGTATAAAACGCACTGTCACCGCGAAATTTCGGCAAGGCGCGATAGGCCTTAATAAAAGCTTCCTGGGTAACGTCTTGCGCCTCATGGGGGTCATGCACAAAGCGCACCACCAAACCCAAAATTCGGTGCTGATACTTTAATACCAGTAAATCAAAAGCTCGCTTATCACCATTTTGAACGCGTTTAACCAGCTGCTGATCATCATCTGGTGTCATTCATAATCCCCAACGCTACGCACCACCGCGTTTTTAACTGCACATTGATTGTGCGTCATAATTATTCTCCGCATTGAACATGTACAGCATTGTTTAACTCGCGGACAAGGCCTTGTCTGCGAACACATTCCAATGTGCACTATACCCGCGAGTGCTCCCATTTATATCATTATCCACGGGTCTATCCGCATAAACACTACACACCCATTGCTTACAATTTCCAATCACGGTTGTAGTTTTGCTTGCGGGTATGGGCAACTCCTACAAGCACTTCACGCCATTATTGAGCCATTACACTTGTGAAAGTTCCCTAAACTGCTGGTATTTTACTAAGTCGTCCAGCGTTATACTTATTAGCGCCTTATTTTTGGACCTTTACTATGAGCCAACATTACCACTATGACGTACTCGTGATCGGCAGCGGTGCCGCCGGTTTAACCACAGCCCTCAATCTACCCAGTGATTTACGCATTGCTGTTTTAAGTAAAGATCAGCTGTGCAGTGGCTCGACTTACTGGGCTCAAGGCGGTATAGCCGGTGTTTTGGATGACAGCGACACCGTAGAATCCCACGTTGAGGACACCCTAATTGCTGGTGCTGGTCTATGCAACAAGGCGGCAGTACAGTTCACCGTAGAAAACAGCCGCAGCGCCATTGACTGGTTAATTGAGCAAGGTGTGCCTTTTACCCGCAATGACAGTGCTGATCCCAGCCTGAGCAATTTTGATTACCACTTAACCCGTGAAGGCGGCCACAGTCATCGCCGTATCATTCATGCCGCCGATGCTACAGGTGCCGCTGTGTTCAGCACCCTACTGGCGCGCGCTCAAGAAAAAGATAATATTGATTTAATTGAACAACAAGTCGCGGTGGATTTGATCACCGCCCACAAGCTTGGCCGCACTAATAATGCTTGCTTAGGCGCTTATGTTTTGAACCGTAATACCGGTGAAGTGGATACCTATGCAGCACGCTTTACGGTGCTCGCCACCGGCGGTGCGGCCAAGGTGTATCTGTACAGCAGTAACCCAGACAGTGCGTGTGGTGATGGCATAGCCATGGCTTGGCGAGCCGGTTGCAGTGTCGGTAATTTAGAATTTAATCAATTCCATCCCACCTGCCTATATCATCCACAAGCCAAGAGTTTTTTAATCACCGAAGCCTTACGCGGTGAAGGTGCACATTTAAAACTGGCCAATGGCGAGCGGTTTATGGCGCGCTTTGATAGCCGTGAAGAGCTGGCCCCACGGGATATTGTCGCCCGCGCTATTGACCATGAAATGAAGCGTTTGGGTGCTGATTGCGTGTATTTAGATATCAGCCATAAACCGGCGGATTTTATTAAAGAACACTTCCCCACTGTCTATGAGCGCTGCTTAAGTTTTGGCATTGATATCACCAAAGAGCCTATTCCTGTGGTGCCTGCCGCCCACTACACCTGTGGCGGCGTTGTGGTTGATCAGCATGGGCGTACCGACGTGGCACAGTTGTATGCGGTGGGTGAAACCAGCTTCACCGGTTTACATGGTGCCAATCGCATGGCCAGCAATTCACTATTAGAATGCATTGTCTATGCCCGCTCAGCAGCTCAGGATATTACTCTACAAGCGACACAAGTTAGTATGCCGCAGCATCTACCTGACTGGGATGCCAGCTTGGTCACTGACTCTGATGAAGATGTGATTATCAGTCACAACTGGGACGAGCTACGTCGCTTTATGTGGGATTATGTGGGCATTGTGCGTACCGATAAACGTTTACTGCGGGCACAGCATCGGGTGCACTTATTGCTGGATGAAATTGATGAGTTTTATAGCAACTACCGCGTTAGCCGTGATTTGATAGAGCTACGTAACTTAGCTCTAGTGGCTGAGCTAATTATTCGATCAGCCATGCAGCGCAAGGAAAGTCGCGGCTTGCACTACACCTTAGATTACCCGCAACTCAGTGAGTCCATCGAAAACACTATATTGCGGCCCGCCAGCGCTGACGGCTAAATTTCAAACGAACCCTTAACTGCCGATGCTGGTCGGCAGTTAAGCAGTCAGCAGCGATCACAACACTTCGATAGACATACTGCTGAGGTGTTTTATAACGCAATAACACCAAAGCTGGGATGGCCATGCTACTGGCATCCAACTGTACAGACCGCCAGCCCTGCTGTGCACTCCATAGCTGCCAGCCTTGTGCGGTATAACGTATCCCGCCACGGTTAGCAGGCTGATCTCTGCGTAGAGTTTGCACGCCCAGATAAGTGGCGTGCAGCAGTAGCAACAGCCCTACGCTGATTTTTAACCAAACTGGCGTGGCTGAAAGCAAAACCGCGAGGCACCCTAGACTTATAACCACTAACTTCAGCCAAGCGAGCCGCAGTGATGGCTGCCAAAACCAATGGACTGTGTGTTTATGCAGGTTTGGCATGTTCCAAAACCAGCTCCACAATGCGTTTTATATCTGCATTATCAGGCTCAGCACGGCCCATGCACCAAGCAAAAATATCTTGATCTTCACAATCCAGCAATGCGCGGTAACGCTTACGATCTTGTTCGTCCAACTGCAAGTAACGCTCTTCAATAAAAGGCACCAGCAACTGATCCAATTCCCACATACCTCTACGACTATGCCAATAGAGACGTTTCACTTCAGTTTCGGTAGACATGACGCACTCCTAAAGATTGTAAATTTAAGTATAAGACAGATTTAAGCAACGCGCATACGCTGACAAGACTCTTCAAGCGCTCTATGATAGGCGCATACGTTGCACTTTTTATTAAGCGAGACTCACATGACTGCAAGCTTTATTCCCCTCACCCACGAAGGCGTTTTATCCATACGCGGATCAGATGCTAAAACCTTTTTACAAGGACAACTCACCTGCAACCTAGCTTATATAAGCGATGAGCGCAGCAGTTTAGGCGCACGCTGTACGCCACAGGGGCGCATGTTATCAAGTTTCCGTATACTTTTAGACAATGATGGCTATTTATTAGCGATGGATCAGGCCATTTTAGCGCCACTGATTGATGAAATGCAGAAATTTGCCGCATTTTCTAAATCCAAACTCACCGATGAAAGCGCCCAATGGAGACGTTTTGGCCTCTACCAAGGTGACAGCGCGCTGAGCGCTTTAGGTGTCGAGTTACCCCGCGAAATCAATAGCACTGTGCATCATAATCAAATGATTGCCGTGCGCGTTTCTGAGCAGCTCAGTGAAATTTGGGTTAGCGCTGACGAAGGACCTTGCCTGCATAAGCGTTTAGCCAACTTACTACCTGAAGAGACTTTAAATGCTTGGTTATTAGGTCAAATCCGCAGTGGTATCGGTCACGTCACCTTGGCGAACCGCGAAAAATTTATTCCACAAATGTTAAATTTGCCTTCCCTAGATGCCGTGAGTTTTAAGAAAGGCTGCTACACCGGTCAAGAAATCGTCGCCCGTATGCATTATTTAGGCCGCTTAAAACGCCACATGTACCGTTTCCAAATGAGCGGTGACACTGTGCCTGAGGTGGGCACTGCCTTACTATCTCCCGTGCACTCCAGTGCCGTAGGTGAAGTGGTTTGTGCAGCACGCAGTGAACAAGGTATTGAGCTTCTTGCAACGGCTTTAGATGATGCCGTGAGTGATGCGCGTATTTACTTAGAGGGCGATGAGAACACCTTGCTGCAACAGCTCGAATTGCCTTACTCACTGGATACTGAACGCGAAATTTTACGTTAACTTTTCACATTTAATTAGCAGGAAAATGGGCATAGGTACACTGGCCGAAACAGTATTGGATGAATTGCTGGAAGCGCTAGACAATGATGAGCTGATATTGCCGACGCTGCCTGAAGTTGCTTTGCGCGTGCGTGAAACTACAGAGGCCCCAACACAAGCATTGCAGATCTGTGCAAAGTAATAGGCAGTGATGTGGCGATCAGTGCGCGGCTCATTAAAGTGGTTAACAGCCCATTATTGCGCTGCAGTGGCGTGTGTATTGCCCCTAGACTGGCCCCTTGCCTACTGGAGCACAGCGCACAGCGGCGCGCGCGCAAAGCAATTTATACACAACCTGCTAACCACATCATGGTTAACATTGGATTTATGACGAGCGGAACCATGAGCGGCGTAACGCCCAAATCGCGCCCCAAGCGGGCGCATTGAGAGATAAACAGACTCAACGCCTACAGCTTGCACAGCCTCGCGCCAAACACCCCCCCTAAGCTGCTGTTACCAGCACAATTGACCCGCATCAAGGCCTCAAGCCCAAATTCTGCTTAGATTGCATGGATTACTAATGGATCTGCTGCTCTTGCACACCCATACCTAACCCTAGGAGTTCACATGCAACTGGTTTGTCCTGCTGGCAGTTTACCTGCCCTGAAAGCTGCTGTTCGCCAAGGTGCAGATGCGGTCTATGTTGGGTTTCGAGACGACACCAACGCCCGTCACTTTGCCGGTTTGAATTTTAGCGATAAACAACTGGAAAATGGCGTCGCTTATGCCCATAAAAACAATAAGCACGTCTACATCGCTGTTAACACTTACGCTCAACCAGAAGGCTGGCAACGCTGGCAACGGGCGGTGGATCAGGCTGCCGATTTAGGCGTTGACGCCCTCATTGCCGCAGATCCGGGGGTTCTGGCTTATGCCACCCAACACCACCCACAGCTCAACCTGCATTTATCTGTACAAGGTTCAGCCACCAATGCCGCCTCCTTAGAGTTTTACCGTCAGCGCTACAACATTCAGCGCGCAGTTTTACCTCGGGTGCTGTCCATCGCCCAAGTGCGGCGTGTAGCCAGCGACAGTCCTGTACCCATTGAAGTGTTTGCCTTTGGCAGCTTATGCATTATGGCGGAAGGCCGCTGTCACTTATCCTCATATTTAACCGGTGAATCCCCTAACCTATGCGGCGTGTGCTCGCCCGCCAAAGACGTGCGCTGGAGTAACGAAGACGGTGTGCTGACTTCACGCCTTAACAATGTACTCATTGACCGCTACAGCGAAGACGAATCGGCTGGCTACCCTACCCTGTGCAAAGGCCGTTTTATGGTCAATGGCCAACGCTTCCACGCTCTCGAAGAACCCACCAGCTTGGACACCATGGATTTAATTCCAGAACTGGTCAAAATCGGGGTCAGCGCAGTAAAAATTGAAGGACGCCAACGCAGCCCCGCTTATGTGGAGCAAGTCACCCAAGTCTGGCGCGAGGCGCTGGACAGTTACCGCCAAGCCCCAGAGCGCTACCAAGTTGAGCCCACTTGGCGACAAACCTTGGCTGGCTTATCAGAAGGCAGCCAAACCACCCTTGGTGCTTACCACCGCGCTTGGCAATAGGTGTAATGATGATGAAGCTATCTTTAGGTCCAGTACTGTTTTTCTGGGAACGCGACACCCTAATGCAGTTCTATGCCGATATGGCAGAGCAGCCACTGGATATTATTTACATGGGCGAAACCGTTTGCTCCAAACGACGCTCGCTCTCACTGGATGACTGGATCGGCTTAGCGCGCGACATGCAGCAAGCGTCACAAGCACAAGTTGTGCTGTCGGGCTTAACCCTAGTTGAAGCCGCTTCAGAGCTGTCCAGCTTAAAACGCTTATGCAGCAACGGTGAGTTTTTGGTTGAAGCCAATGATATGGCTGCAGTGCATTTTTTAAGCGAACTGCAAGTGCCCTTTGTGGGCGGCCCAGCACTCAATATTTATAACGGCCACACTTTGGCGGAGTTTATTAATGCCGGTATGCAGCGCTGGTCGCCGCCAGTTGAAGCATCCGCAGAGATCATCAATACCACCCTCAAACAGCTGGGCGAACTTGGCGTAGCCCGCCCTGAAGTTGAGGTGTTTGCCTACGGTCAACTGCCGCTGGCTTATTCCGCACGTTGCTTTACTGCGCGCTCAGAAAACCGTCCAAAAGATGATTGTGAGTTGTGCTGTATTAAATACGAAGAAGGTATCCCCTTGCTCAGCCAAGAAGGCCAAGCTTTGTTTACCATTAATGGCATTCAAACCATGTCCGCTGAGGTAAACAACCTGCTGGCTGACTTTCCTTCGTTACGCGCCGCCGGCACCGACATTGCCCGCTTAAGCCCCCGTGCCCAAGGTATGCCTGAAGTGATTGCTGCTTGGGATAAGGTGCGCCGCGGTGAACAAGCACCCCTAGCGGTACAAGGCTGTAATGGTTATTGGCATGGCCGTCCGGGTATGACCACTGTTGAGGAGGTTGGTTTATGTTAAATCGTGTTGCGCCTTTTTTATTGTCGGCCGGTGACCGAGTCTTACCTTTGACCAGTCATGTGCCTTTTTTTGTGCAGCGCCTAACCTTGCAGCGCGCTTTAAATCAAGTTTTTAATCAGGCCATGCAAGATGATTTATTTGAGATGCTGGAAGGCCGCTGGATGCGCTTGCAGGTTAATGATCTGAATTTATCGTGGTGCTTAAGCAAAGATCCACATAAGAACCGCTTATTAATTAAGAATCATGCGCCGGTTGAAGTGACCATTAGCGGCAATTGGCGTGAGTTCCTGCTGCTGGCCAGCCGTCAAGAAGACCCTGACACCCTATTCTTTCGTCGCCGCTTACAAATCGATGGTGATACTGAACTGGGTTTGGCAGTGAAAAACATGATTGACAGCCTGGATGCCGATGACCTGCCCAATTGGTTGTGGCACACCATTGAAACCCTTGGCAAACAAGCTGCGCCAGCTGCTGGCTAAGCAGCCTAGGGTATCTTGAGCATTGCCCAGCTAAGCTCTATTATCCGCTTAACTATAAATGGAGCTTAGCTATGCAAACTATCCTACAAATTGATTTCCCTTTTAACGGCCCTTTCGGTGATGACATGCAACAAGCCATGCTGCCCCTCGCCGAGTCCATCGCCAAAGAACCTGGCCTGTTATGGAAAATCTGGACTGAAAACCCTGAAACACAAGAAGCCGGTGGCATCTATTTATTCAGTGATGCTGAAAGCGCGCAAAACTATCTGGAAAAGCATCAAGCCCGCCTTACCGCCAGTGGTGTCACCGGTATTCGTGCCAAGTTTTTTGCAATTAACCAAGCCTTAACTGCTATATGCCAAGGACCCACGCAATGAGTGGCAGCAAACTCGATAAAATCTTGGCGCAGTCCCGTCAAGAGCGCGAAAGTGGCTACCGAGACAAAGCACTTAAAATGTACCCGCATTTTTGTGGCCGCTGCGGCCGCGAATTTAGCGGTAAGCGCCTCAGCGAACTGACCGTCCACCACCGCGATCATAATCATGATAATAACCCCGCCGATGGCTCTAACTGGGAGTTACTCTGCTTGTATTGCCATGACAACGAGCATCAACGCCAAGTGGATTTGCATTATCAACAAGCAGAACGTCCAGGGCAAACAGGTCCACAACAAACCTACAAAGGCTTAGCAGGACTGGCGGATTTACTGAAAAAGTAAGCTTCAAAAACAACTTATATTATTTATTTAACAAACCACCCATACCATTAAACAGGCGACTAAAGTTGCACTAACTAATAAGCACAACTCACCTCCTGCTATTTATAATGGAATCGCATCTTTAATTGTCTAGACACTCAACTGCAGAACGGCTACTTTAAAGGTGCTTTAGAGAAGCAAAACCAACAACCAACAACCAACAACCTCACTCTAAGGTCATTTAAGGATATTTATTATGAAAAAGATTATTGCAGGTGCGATTCTAGCTTCCGTTTCTAGCGTTGCGTTAGCCAACAGCCCGGCTGGATGCGGGCTCGGCTCAACAGTGATTTTCCCCGATGCCGATAAGTGGTATCAACACGTTATGGCAGCCACTACTAACGGAACCTCTGGTAACCAAACCTTCGGTATGACCTCAGGCACTTTAGGTTGTGAAGATGCCAACGGCCCACTGAAATCAGCGCAGTATTTTATTGATGAAAACATGGACCAACTGGCTGCTGATGCTGCCACTGGCCAAGGTGAAACCTTAGCGGCGCTGGCTGAAGTGTTGGGTGTTGAAGCGCAAGACACTGCCGCCTTTAACCGTGTTATGCAGTCTAACTTCGATGCCATGTTCAGCGCTGATGCAACCTCAGCAACGACCTTCTCTGCTATGGCCGCAGCAATGGCAGCAGATGTACGCCTACAAAAATACTTAGGCTAAGACTGACTGCACACTGAAACTTTCAAGCCCGCTTAGGCGGGCTTCTTTATTGTTCAGCCTAAGGTTTTAAGCATGATAGCGCGGTCTTTACTTGCCAGCATGGCCTTGATCTCCTGCTCTGCCCTCGCACAAAACCCAGCTTTACCGTCGGCGGAAAAGCTCGCAGCCATCGCTGATCAACAACAATGGGCGCACCTTTTACATTACCGTTTGCACCCCTTTACTCGGCGCTACATCAGCCAGAACGACAGCCCAAACTTCTTTTTGGCTGACAATGGTAAAACCTCTTTGCAGGCTGAACTTGAAGCAAATCTACACGCTTTTATGCAAAATGACTTAGCTGATAATCAATCGGCACAATGTCAATTTCCGGCGCGTTACCATTGGTTAAAAACACAGCTGCCAGAGGTTAACTTTATTGATCAACCTTGCTCCGAATTTACGCAATGGGAACATGAGCTGCAAGCCGATCATCTCACGTTAATTTTTCCTGCCTCCCATATTAATTCGCCGTCATCCATGTATGGCCACACGTTAATTCGCATGGATAAAAAAGACCCAAACAGCAGTAAGTTATTAGCCCATAGCGTGAACTTTGCGGCCAATGCTGACCCGAACGATAATGAATTGGTGTTTTCTTGGAAGGGTTTAACCGGTGGTTATCCTGGGGTGGTTTCTGTACTGCCTTACTATGCAAAAACCAATGAATACTCCCATATGGAGTATCGTGATATTTGGGAATACAAGCTGAATCTAGACCAACAAGAGACTGCACAATTTGTACGTCATGTTTGGGAAAGCAAAGACAGCTATTTTGATTATTTCTTTTTTGATGAAAACTGCTCCTATCGGTTACTGGCTTTACTGGATGCCAGCTCAGAACGCATTGATGTCACCGATGATTTTCAATTCACTGCAATACCTGTAGACACCATTCGCGCTCTACAGCAACGGGGCCTTATTGATAGCACCGAATACCGCCCCTCAGCAGCCAGCGAAATGGAGCATAAAAGCCAGCAAGCATCCGAACGGGTATTAAACACCGCAACACAGCTTGTCGAGCACACTGAAGACATTCAAACGTTATTAAATGGGCTCTCCTCCCAAGAGCAAATTCAAGCTTTGGAGCTGGCCTACGCCTATGCTCGCTACCTCGCTGTACAAAAAAGACAGGCCAACCCACAACTGCGCAAACGCACCCTAGCCATTTTATCGGCACGGGCAAAACACCCTGCTCCAGCTGGCTTTAGCGAAATCCCAGAACCTGCCTATCGAGACGAACAAGGCCATTTAAGCCAACGGCTCAGCCTTAAAGCTGGCAGCACTTTGTCTGATCAAGGCAGTAAATCCAATGTCGATCATTTAGGCTTTATTGATTTCAATTACCGCCCTGCGTTTCATGATGTAATGGATTTACCCCAAGGTTTTGACCATGGTGCACAAATTCAAATGGGTCACTTAAATCTAAGGCTGTGGGACGGCGGTAAAGTCAGGCTGCAAAGTTTACAAGCGGTGGATATTTTATCACTCAGTCAGCAAACTCACTTTCAACGCCCCATTGCTTGGTCAGTGAGCGGTGGTTTAGATCGTTTTATTGGCGCCGATGCAGAGTTATTTGGTTATTTGCACACAGGTTTTGGTAAGGCATGGTTAACCTCTGCGGGTCGTTTTTATGGTTTAGCACAGGCCCAGCTACTGGCGGATAATCAATTTAGAAAAGGTACTCAGCTGAGCTTAGGGCCACGGTTTGGTTGGCTGTGGCAAGGCAATAAACTGCAAGGGCAACTGGAAGCCAACTGGCAAGGACTCAGCTGGTTTGATAAAACTAAACGCAGTACAGTGCAAGCCAATCTGGGTCTGAAGCTATCTAGAAATGCACAGCTGAGGCTGCAAGCCAAAAGCCAACATTTTAAGCTCAACAGCGACTCCAACCAAGCCCATGAGGTGTCCCTTGGGATTAACTGGTATTTCTAAGCTGCTCAATAGGCTGAGCCAGCAACGCGTTTTTAGAAAGCTAGGCAGCACACTCACTCTTGTAAGCAGTGCGTTAGTGCTTGGCGGCTGCAGCTCGTTGTCATCTTTGTTTTTTTACCCACAAAGCCAGCTAATCGCCACCCCTCAAGAAGCAGGCCTTGACTATCAAGACGTTTGGCTCAAAGCATCAGACCACACCCAGTTGCATGGGTGGTGGTTACCGGCGCAAGGTGAGCAGCCCGACTCCAATGTGATGCTGTTGTATGTGCATGGTAACGCAGAAAACATTTCCAGCCACAGCCGCAGTATTTACTGGCTGCCCAAACATGGGGTCAGTGTTTTAGCCTTAGACTACCGTGGTTTTGGTGCATCGCACGGCAAAGCGCAGCTACCAGCCATGCTTCAGGACCTGGAGGCTGCGGCACTATGGATGAAGCAACAGTATCCTGACAAGGAATTGATGATTCTAGGGCAAAGCATCGGCACTGTAATGGCCATTAACTTTGCCGCCCAAGCAGCTGATCAGTACGCCATTCAAGCTTTAATTTTAGACGCCCCTATCCTTGGTATACCGAGTGCGGCACGCTATGCGCTGAGCAAAAACCTCGTGGGACGCTTGATCTGGCCTTTTACTGTACTGCTACCTAACCAGTGGGATCCCAAACGGCATATTGAACACATCAACCTGCCTGTTTTAATAATGCACAGCCCAGCCGATGAAATCGTCTCTTACCAACAAGGCAAACAACTCTACCAACAATGGCAGTTGGCCCACCCTAAACAACAGCTATGTTGGGTTGACTCACAAGGGCCGCATATTGCGTCTTTTGCTTTTCCAGAATTAAGGCAAGCCACACTGGACTTTATCCATAACAAAAAGTGTGAGTAATGGTTGTGATTGAATCAGCACAATAACTGCGCCAGCTGCCCTGCCTGCGCCTTTGTTTTGACAGCCTGCAAAGCTGCTCGCTGCAATTAACTTGTTCTAAAAATCAGGTGCCTTTCCCAGTCTTTAGGTTCAACATCCAGCTCACTGACCATACGCCCCAATTGTGAAATGCCTTCACTGTGCACCGCATTGCGATCACCACAGACTAGATGATGCCAAGCAAATAGATCTTTACCTTCATTCACTAAACGGTACGCACAAGTGGCTGGTAACCAAGTGAAGACATCGGCTTGATCCGCTGTTAATTGGATACATTCAGGCACCAGCGACTGACGCTCTGGGTAGTTACTGCAACGGGCGGTGCCTAAATCCAATAACTGACAGGCAACATTGGTGTAATACACACCCCCATCCTGCTCATCTTCCAGCTTTTGCAAACAGCACAAGCCACAACCGTCGCACAGCGACTCCCACTCTTCACGGCTGAGTTCAGCCAGGGTTTTACGTTTCCAAAAAGGTTCAACTGGTGCTGCCATTGATCATTTTCCTTTTACTGTTTAATGCTGACAGGTTGTGCCACTGAGTCCAACTCTTAGTCCAACTGACACTCAACACGCACACGCATTCTAATCACTGTGCTATTAAATCGCGCTGTGACATGCGCGCTTTCCCCTGATTTAACTTTGGCTTTACGGGTGCGCGGCGCCTCTGGTCCACTACGAAAACGTACCTTACACACAGCTGTGCGCTGACCATAATTCTGTAACGACACCGCAGCCATATTGTTGCCTAAATCCATGGTTTGCACATCTACTTCTGCGCCATTGAGTTGCTGCTCAACTTCAAATGGAAAGGCCAAAGCCAGACTGGGCAGCAGCAATACTAACATTGCGCTTATTCTTTTCACGATTAGCTCCCCGCTTATTTATTCGAGAAGTGTACCCTATACACAACTACAAACCTTAGGGTACTGGCGAAAAGTCTACAAACGGCTTTATTTACCCGCTACGCCCCTTTATCATCGTTGGTTTTTTATCGCACCTTGCCTCAGGCAACAGTTGTTCACTTTGTTGCTTGTCCTATTTTTCAGCCTAAATAACACAGTAGTTAAGCGCCTTATGGATATATTCAACACCCTAGTTGCTACCATTAATGATTTTGTCTGGGGCGTCCCCATGTTGATCGCTATTTTAGGTAGCGGCTTATTTTTGATGCTGGCTTTAAAGTTTATTCCCGTGCGCAAGATCAAGCTTGGTTTTTTAGAGATTTGGCGTGGCCGCATCAAAGGCGATGACAGCACAGGGGAAATCAGCCCTTTTGCGGCGTTGATGACCACTTTAGCCGCCACTGTAGGGACTGGAAATATTGCCGGGGTAGCTACCGCCATTGTGTTAGGCGGACCGGGCGCTTTATTTTGGATGTGGTGTACCGCTTTAGTGGGCATGGCCACTAAATATTGCGAAGTGGTTTTAGCGGTGCATTTTCGTGAGAAAAACAGCAGTAACCATTTCGTTGGCGGCCCCATGTACGCCATTAAAAATGGTTTAGGTCACAAATGGACTTGGCTTGGCGCCTGCTTTGCTTTATTTGGTGGTCTGGCCAGTTTCGGGATTGGCAATATGGTGCAGATTAACAGCATGGCTGCCAGCCTTGAAGTGTCATTTGCTGTACCAGCTTGGGTCAGTGGTTTAACGGCCATGTTGCTGGTGGGACTGGTCATTTTAGGCGGCATTCAACGTATCGGAGCAGTGGCACAAACTTTAGTGCCTATGATGTGTGTACTTTATGTGCTGGCTGCTTTGTATGTATTAATCAGCCATTATCAAGCCATTCCTGCCGCCCTATATTTGATTATTGACTCTGCTTTTAATGGCCATGCTGCGGTGGGCGGTTTTACCGGCGCAGCGATGATTGCCGCCATGCGTTTTGGAGTGGCCCGCGGGATATTCTCTAATGAGGCGGGTTTAGGCAGTGCGGGAATTGCCCAAGCTGCCGGCACCAGTAATGATCCAGTGATTTCGGGCTTAATTGGCATGATGGGTACTTTTATTGACACCCTGATCATCTGCACCATGACCGGACTGGCAATTATTTGCTCTGGGGTATGGAGCAGCGGTCTGAGTGGCGCAGCACTGTCCTCAGCCGCCTTTGAAACCGCATTGCCTGGGGTGGGTAACTATTTACTGACCTGTGCCCTAGTGATATTCGCTTTTACCACAATCCTGGGCTGGAGCTATTACGGGGAGCGTTGCTGGGAGTTTTTAATGGGTGCCCGAGCCATCTTACCTTTCCGAGTCATCTCAGTCATGATCATTCCTTTGGGAGCCATTACTCAGTTGGATACTGTGTGGCTGCTGGCCGATACACTCAACGGATTAATGGCTCTTCCTAACCTGATTGCATTATTGGCACTGAGCCCTGTGGTTCTCAAGCTGACTAACAAGCACTTTGCACCCTAGCCACTTATTGTGTTTGTGTTTCATTAAGGGCGCTCATAGTGCCTTCAGGGACTCGCGATAAAACCACATTAACCCGACGATTTAATGCCCGATTAGCTGCAGTATTATTGGGTTTAAGCGGATAACGCTCACCATGAAAGCGCACAATAATCTGCTCTTCTGGCACGCCTCTTTCCATTAGAAACTCTTTAACGGTTAAAGCACGACGTCTGGAAATTTCACGGTTGCTTAAGCGGTTTCCCCAACTATCAGAATGACCGTCCAACTCGATTTGATTAACCGATGGGTCTTCCTTCATATAATCAATAATCGATTGTAAGCGCTGTTTGGCCGAGTCGCTCAGTACCATATTGGTGTCGGCAAAGGCTATATGGGTTTGCTTCAACTGATCAAAGTTATAGGGCAACAAACCAGCGATACAATCTAAATACTCTTGATAAGCCGCTGAAAAACGTGCGGGCAAAACACGCACTTCTAGTGCATCCCCCTGTCCGGTGCGATGACGGATCAACGGACCACGACCTTCAAGCAGTGCGGTTAACAGCCGCCCAGCTTGTAGTTTGGAGGTTTGTAGCGAGTTACCTTGATCGTCCACCAAAACTGTACCGAGCTGAATGTCAGTTTGATTGACCCGCCAAGGTGCGGCTGCTGCGACTAACTGTGCGTTACCGCGACTGAGCCAGTTTTCTTGCGCCTGCAGCTCAAAAGTTGGCGCCTCACCTGCGCGACGCACAAAGCCACCTCGCCCAAAACCGAGTACCGGCTGGGCCAAGCGACATTCAAAGCGATCACCTTCCACTGTCCACTCAACGTGCTCCAAGGGCGTTTGAAAAGTCAACGCCAGCGCTGGGCTGGCCAATACAGTTGCTAAAATTGAAAGTATTGCTAAGCGCATAGCGCTCTCCCATCAATAAAATGCTCTGTAAGGTTATCGGTGAAAGCTGAGAAAACTTTAAAGCAGATGCTGGCACTGTCGTTTTACGGTAGCATTCCTCTATTGAATTTAATTTTAACCGACTGGAATGTTTACATGATTGACCGTCTTACCCTGCTGCGCCCTGATGATTGGCATATTCATCTCCGCGATGGCGCTGCTTTACAGCACACAGTTGCTGACGCTGCGCGCACCTTCGCTCGTGCGATTATTATGCCCAATTTAGTACCTCCGGTACGCAACACAGCACAAGCCGATCAATACCGCCAACGTATTTTAAATGCCCGCCCAGCACAGAGCAGTTTTGAACCTTTAATGGTGTTGTACCTGACCGATGCAACCACAGCGCAAGACATTAAAACCGCTAAAGACAGTGGTTTTGTGCATGCCGCTAAGTTGTACCCTGCCGGTGCCACCACCAACTCTGATTCTGGAGTCACTCGGTTGGAAGCCATCTACCCAGCCCTAGAAGCCATGAGTGAAGTGGGTATGCCACTGCTGGTACACGGTGAAGTGACCCATGACAGCGTGGATATTTTTGACCGCGAAAAACGTTTTATTGATGAGCAACTGATTGCTTTAGTACAACGCTTTCCTGATTTAAAAGTGGTGCTAGAGCACATCACCACCGCTGACGCCGCAGCCTTTGTGAGCGAAGCGTCGGATAAAGTCGCGGCGACCATCACCGCCCATCATTTGCTTTACAACCGCAACCACATGCTGGCCGGCGGGATTCGGCCACACTTTTACTGCTTGCCGATTTTAAAGCGCAACACTCACCAGGACGCATTGCTCGATGCTGCCACCAGTGGCTCAAGCAAGTTCTTTTTAGGTACCGACTCAGCCCCCCACGCGCAAAACGCTAAAGAAATTGCCTGTGGTTGTGCCGGTTGTTACACCGCTTATGCAGGCATTGAACTGTACGCCGAAGCTTTTGAACAACGCAACGCATTGGACAAACTGGAAGCCTTTGCCAGCCACTTTGGCCCTGATTTTTATGGTTTACCCCGTAATCAAGAGCAGATTACTTTAGTACGCGAACCTTGGACTGTGCCTGCGTCGTTGGATTTTGGTGAGCAGCAGCTAATTCCCTTACGGGCCGGTGAAACATTGAACTGGCGTGTTTTGGGAGATCAGTCATGAGTCAACAGATGCGTGATTACGATCAACAGCCCAACAACAATCAAGACAACAATAACGGCAGCTTAAAATCCCCCATGGCGCGACGCTTCCGTGGTTATTTGCCCGTGGTGGTGGATGTGGAAACCGGTGGTTTTAATAGCGCCACCGATGCCTTGCTGGAAATTGCTGCAGTGATCCCCAATATGGATGAGGAAGGCCAACTGTATGCTGAGCATACGCTGTACTATCGAGTCGAACCCTTTGCCGGAGCTAATATTGAACAAGCGGCTTTAGACTTTACCGGCATTAAACTTGACCACCCTTTGCGCATGGCCGTCAGCGAAGAGCGGGCACTGACTGAAATATTTAAAAGTGTACGCAAATCCATGCGCGCCAGTGGTTGTAAGCGGGCTATTCTAGTGGGTCATAACAGCCATTTTGATTTAGGCTTTTTAAATGCAGCAGTTGAGCGCTGTGGCATAAAACGTAACCCGTTCCACCCTTTCTCCAGTTTTGATACCGCAACCCTTGCTGGCTTGGCGTATGGACAAACTGTATTGGCAAAAGCTTGTGAAGCGGCCTCCATTTCATTTGATAGCCGTGAAGCACACAATGCACGCTACGACACCGAAAAAACAGCCGAACTGTTTTTTGGCATTGTTAACCGCTGGAAAGAAATGGGCGGTTGGAATGATTACGACTAGGAAGACACTGCTTAATTGCGTCATTGCCTAGAGTGAAGCGAGGTAGCAATCTAGTCTCTGCGAGGAGCAAAGCGACGTGGCAGTCCATCGGGTGTTTGTTGTCCCTATCAATTGCTTCACTGCGTTCGCAAAAACAAAAAAGGCTGTAAGCAATAAATGCTACAGCCTTTTTTGTTGGTAATCGGACTTTACTTAAAACGTCGCTCGATCCCCATATCCACTAGGATTTTCGCCGAGATCTCTTCCACAGAAAAATGCGTGGTATTGATCGAGTTAATATTTTCCCGCTCATACAAACCTTCCACTTCACGCACTTCAAACTCACACTGTGCATAGCTGGCGTAACGGCTATTGGGTTTACGCTCGTTACGAATAGCCGCTAAACGATCGGCATCAATGGTTAAGCCAAACAATTTATCTCTATGCTTTTTAAGGGAATGTGGAATCCGCAAGTCTTCCATATCGTCTTCAGTCAACGGGTAGTTCGCGGCGCGTATTCCATACTGCATGGCCATATACAGGCAAGTTGGAGTTTTACCGCAACGGGAAACACCCAGTAAAATGATGTCTGCACTATCATAGTGACGGGTGCGTCCACCATCATCATTATCTAAAGCGAAATGTACGGCCTCAATGCGCTCCATATAGTTAGCACTGTGGGTTATCGAGTGTGATTTGCCAACCGAATAGGACGAGCCTTCTTGCAGCTCTTCTTCTAGGGGCGATAAAAATGTTGAGAAGATATCCACATTAAATGCATTGGCGGCAGCCAAGATTTCACGTATCTCAGAGTTAACAATGGTATCGAAAACAATGGGGCGGATTTTTTCTGTTTCCGCAACCTGGTTAATTTGCTGTACCATGTCTTGTGCTTTTTCAACAGTATCGATATATGGACGGGTTAAACGACGAAACTCGATATTGCCAAACTGCGCTAATAGGCTTTGACCTAGCGTTTCGGCCGTAATGCCCGTTCCGTCAGAAATAAAGAAAGCTGTTCGTTTCATAATTGCCAAAAGCCTTAATTCAAAAGTATTTATAAGTTATTATAGGCTGGTTTTTTGCCAGACATGGGTTAGGGTGACATTGTGACCCATTTATCCCCCATAAGGCCAATAGATTATACTAGCCTTTTCAATATAGACGTGGAGAGTTCACCTTGGTTGAGTACGTAGTTTCCCTCGATAAGCTCGGTAATCATGATGTTGAGCGTGTAGGGGGCAAAAACGCCTCCCTAGGCGAGATGATCAGTAACCTAGCTGGTGCCGGTGTGTCAGTGCCTGGTGGTTTTGCCACTACCGCCCAAGCCTACCGTGATTTTATTGATGCCAATAATCTCGATGCGCGTATCCACGACTTATTGGATACCCTGGACACCGATGATGTAAATGCTTTAGCCAAAGCCGGCGCACAAATTCGTCAATGGATTATTGAAGCCGACTTCCCTGAGCAACTGGATGCTGATATCCGTAGCGCTTTTGCAGAAATGGCCAACGGTAATGACAATATGGCCGTTGCAGTCCGCTCATCAGCTACCGCTGAAGACTTACCTGATGCATCTTTTGCCGGACAACAAGAAACCTTTTTAAATATCCGTGGTGTCGATAACGTAATTGCCGCAGCCAAAGAGGTGTTTGCATCACTCTTTAACGACCGTGCGATTTCTTACCGTGTGCACCGTGGCTTTGAACACCGTGAGGTGGCTTTATCCGTGGGCGTACAACGCATGGTACGTTCTGAAAATGCCGCGGCTGGTGTGATGTTCAGCTTGGATACCGAGTCTGGTTTCCGTGATGTGGTATTTATCACCGGCGCCTATGGTCTCGGTGAAACTGTGGTTCAAGGTGCGGTTAACCCCGATGAGTTTTATGTGCACAAACCCACTTTAGCCGCTGGCCGCCCTGCTATTTTACGCCGCAATCTGGGCAGCAAAGCACTGAAAATGATTTACGGTGCGGACGCCAGCGCAGGTAAATCGATTGAAACCGTTGAGGTTGATCCTGCTGAGCGCATGCGTTTTGCCTTATCTGATGAAGAAGTCACCAACCTTGCTAAGCAAGCCGTGATCATCGAGCAGCACTATGGCTGCCCAATGGACATTGAGTGGGCTAAAGACGGTGACGATGGCCAGCTGTACATTGTACAAGCCCGTCCAGAAACTGTTAAAAGCCGCAGCAACCTCAATGTAATGGAACGTTACCTGCTCGAAGAGCAAGGTACAGTTCTAGTTGAAGGCCGTGCCATTGGTCAGCGTATTGGTGCTGGTCCAGTTCGAGTGATTCGCGATATTTCTGAAATGGATCGCGTGCAGCCCGGTGATATTCTAGTATCCGATATGACCGACCCTGACTGGGAGCCGGTGATGAAACGCGCCAGCGCTATTGTCACTAACCGTGGTGGCCGTACCTGTCACGCAGCAATTATTGCCCGTGAGCTGGGTATTCCAGCTGTAGTGGGTTGTGGTGATGCAACTGAGCAGCTTAAAGACGGCCAAGGGGTCACCGTATCCTGTGCTGAAGGTGATACAGGGTTTGTTTTTGAAGGCGAATTAAGCTTTGATGTGCGCACCAGTTCTATTGAAGCCATGCCAGAAATCCCGTTCGATATTATGATGAACGTGGGTAACCCTGACCGTGCGTTCGACTTCGCTCAACTACCTAACCAAGGGGTTGGCTTAGCCCGTCTTGAATTTATTATTAACCGTATGATCGGTGTGCACCCTAAAGCACTGCTTAACTTTGATAGCTTACCCAGCGACTTAAAAGAAAGCATTGAAAAGCGCATTGCCGGTTATGCCAGTCCTGTAGACTACTATGTTGATAAGCTGGTCGAAGGTGTCAGCACCTTGGCTGCTGCGTTCTGGCCGAAAAAGGTCATTGTGCGTTTATCTGACTTTAAATCCAATGAGTACGCTAACCTGATCGGCGGTAAGCTGTACGAACCCACCGAAGAAAACCCCATGCTAGGTTTCCGCGGTGCTTCACGTTATATCAGCGAATCATTCCGCGACTGCTTTGAGCTGGAATGCCGCGCCATGAAGTATGTGCGTGATGAAATGGGCTTAACCAACGTTGAACTGATGGTGCCGTTTGTGCGTACCGTTGGCGAAGCGTCACAAGTGGTCGACCTGCTGGCTGACTATGGCCTGAAGCGTGGCGAGAATGACTTGCGCTTAATTATGATGTGCGAGCTGCCTTCTAACGCCCTGTTGGCCGATGAGTTCTTAGAGCATTTCGATGGCTTCTCCATTGGCTCCAACGACTTGACGCAACTGACCCTCGGTCTTGACCGTGACTCTGGAGTGATTGCCCACTTGTTTGATGAGCGTGATCCTGCGGTTAAAAAGCTGCTGTCCATGGCCATTCAAGCCTGTAATAAAGCCGGTAAATACATTGGTATTTGCGGCCAAGGCCCGTCTGACCACCCTGATCTAGCGCGCTGGTTGCTCGAACAAGGTATTGACAGTGTCTCCCTTAACCCAGACTCGGTTCTGGATACTTGGCTGTTTATCGCCGAAGACAAGTAACCCACAGCTCACCTGCACACCTCTAAGGTGTGCAGGTGCAGTTATTCCTGGCAGTTTAGTCTGCTTACTTCTACACCCCACCCTTGTGCTTAATCAGCCTTTTGCACGCTTAATTAACCTACACCAACATCCTGCCTCGGTTATAAAAAGAACTTTCCTTATAACCATATAGCTATTTATTACTTTGGCTAATCCCTGCGCTGTGTCAGTATTGCACCACAGATTTAGGAGTCAATGCCATGAAACATCTTTACGCCAGTTTGGCGTTTTTTTTCGTCCTACTATTTAACACGGCACACGCCAGCAGCTATCAACCCTTAATAGAAACACAACAACTCAGTGCTGCCTTGGATGATCAGGCGCAATTGCAGATTATTGATATTCGCAGCCCTGACGCCTATGCCGCAGGACATATTCCTGGTGCGATCTCAGCGCCTTACGGACAATGGCGTGGACCGGCCCACAACCCGGGCCAGCTATCCAGTGACGATGCCTTTCAGCAACTGTTGCGCCAACTGGGCTTAACGGACCAGCAGCCCATTGTGGTGTATTCCAGTGGTGACGACGAAACAGACTTTGGTGCCACTGCTCGCGTGTATTGGACACTTAAATACCTTGGCTTAACAAAATTAAGTATCCTTAACGGTGGTTTCCGTGAGTGGACCAAGGCGCAACAACAGATCTCTAGCGAAGCTAGCGCTATAACCGCTAGCCAATACTCAGTGCGTAGCAATCCACAATTAGCCATCTTTAAAGATGAACTACTGGAAAAGATCACCGAGCAAAATCCTGTCCATCAATTATTGGACTCACGCCCACCGCTGTTTTACCAAGGCAAAGTCAAAGCACCCACTGCCAGTGTTGGCGGCACCATAGCCACCGCGCAAAATACGCCTTTTACTCAATGGTTCAACCAAGCTGATACCCGTGTTCGCCCTGTTGCTGAAATCAAGCAACTGGTCCGTGAACAAGGCTTAGATCAAGCCCAAGAAACCCTTTCTTTCTGTAATACAGGGCATTGGGCGGCCACCAACTGGTTTGTTTTATCTGAACTGGCCGAGCTCCCTCAAGTTCGCTTGTACCCAGCTTCTATGGCGGAATGGACTCAATCTGAAGTAAGTTTACCTATGGATAATACCCCCAGTCGTTTAGAACAAGTGAAAACTAAATTTGCCCAATTGGTGAAAAATTAACATGAACAACCGTATTGCCCTTAGCTTGGTTTTTGCAGTTTTCGCAGTCTTTTTATTTTGGTTTGTGTCCATCAGACAAAGCCTGCTCTTTATAGTAGGCATTGGTTTAGGTGCGGTATTGGCCGGTGCGCGTTTTGGTTTTACCACAGGTTGGCGTAATCTAATTGAACAACGGGATGCCAGCGGTGTGTTTGCCCAACTGGTTTTATTAGCGATTGCTGCGGCTGTTTCCATGCCGCTGCTGGCCAGTTTCCCTACCGAACTCAGCGCTGCACTAGGACCACCGAGCATTAGCTTGCTAGTGGGAGCTTTAGTGTTTGGCGGCGCAATGCAAATAGCTGATGGCTGCGGTTCAGGCACGCTGTATAAAGCGGGTTTAGGTATTCCCTTAAATATGGCTATTTTGCCCGTATTTGCCTTGGGTAGTTTCTTAGGCTCAGCACATTTAAGCTGGTGGCTGGATTTGGGCCATGTGCAGCCGGTGGGCTTAGTCGATGAGGTGGGCTTAAGTGGTGCGCTAGGCCTGACCTACTTAGGCTTAATTGTCGTAGGTTTGCTTGCCTGGTGGTGGTCAAAAACAAGCCATGTATCGCGCAGCCTGTTTAATAAAAACCTATTAGTTGGCGCAGTGGCCATCGCTATTTTAGCGGTCTTGATTTTGGTGATTGCTGGCCAGCCCTGGGGCGTGGTCTATGGTTTTGGTTTATGGGCAGCAAAAATCGCTCAAGCTGGCAACCTGTTTGATCCTACTGTCAATGCTTTTTGGAGCCAACCCGTCAATAGCACAGCCTTACAGCAATCGGTGTTTTTAGACCTCACTTCAATTACCAATATTGGTATTTTGGCCGGTGCGTTATGGATTTTCTCCCGTAACACAACAGGCAAGTCTAATAAACTCAACACTCAACAATGGGTGGTCGGTATTATTGCAGGCTTCTTATTAGGCTACAGCTCGCGCCTAGCCTTTGGTTGTAACGTGGGCGCCATGGTCAGTGGAATTTCTACCGGCAGCATTCACGGTTGGATTTGGGTGGTCATGGCCTTCTTAGGCTCACTGATCGGTGTGCGTGTTCGCCGTTACTTTGGATACTGAGATGACTAAATTACGTATTATAGTGTTTTGGACACTGCTGGCCGGCTTCTTTATTTGGGATTGGCACAACTCACAACCGGTTAACTTGCGTTTAGAACCACCGGTTATCGCCATCGGCTCAGGGCAAGCCCCTTCAGGTGGGCACTGCGCCACTTTCTAAACCCCTTGCCTAACTAAAACAGCGCAGGTTTGTGCCCAGCACGCTGCTGAGGCGCGAACCTGTCTTGTGGACAACCCTGGAGTTTCGCGGGCAGGGTTGGAGCTGTGGCAAGCGGAACCATAGCCACCCTAACGAATCCCGGGGGAGTTTACTCAAAGCTTTTATCAGACAGCATACAACTCAGCTTGAATTTTAACTTTGCTAGGTTATACGCAGCAAAAAACAACAACTTTATATACTTAAAACTATTACAGCCTTAATTGCACCTGCATATAAAGTCTCATCACCGCTTCAATCAAATTGACAAGCGGATTCCTGCGGAGACTTGCTTGCTGCTCACCGCTGGCAACAACGCACCTTCTTGGTAAACAGAAATGAAGAGTTCGGGTTCAGTATCGTCGGCTGCTTGAATGGTCAGATGAATACGCTCACCTTGCATTTTCGCCTCTAGCAACTGTGCGGGCTTTTCGTTGATCCAAGCCTCACCGCTGAGCTTCTGAAAGCGTTGTTGCAGTTTGACTTTATACAAACTGCCATCACGGGTTAACCATTCCCAAGTACCTTGCATAGGCGCTGGGATATACCACTTGTATAAGTAAACACCACCAAAAGCACGTTTTGCATCCGGCTGCCAAGCTCCCATGCTAAACGCATGAGCAATGACTCGAGCACCTGGTTTGAGCTCACTTAATAAGCGTTTTTTTAATTTCACATTCAGTGAAGGTAGTAAGTACAGAGTAACAATAGTGGCATCACTGAAGTCAACGGTGAGCAAGTCAGCTTCGATAAACTTAACTCGATGCTCTACGCTGACGGTTTTTGCTAAGGCGTTGGCTTCGGCGATGCGTCGTGGATCCATATCAACGCCCACCGCATAGGCAGCACGCTCCATAGCTGCTGCTACGACAATGCGCCCGTCACCACAGCCCAGATCATACAAGATGTCCTGTTCTGTGACTTGCCCCATGCGCAACATGGCTTCCACAGTGAGTTCGTCGGTTGGAACAAAAACAACATCCAGCTCAGCATCCACTTTGCTAAAGCCCTCTTCAAAGGTTAAATCAGTAAACAAAAAATGCACCTAATGGAAAAAAGTAAAGCGAACGTATTCAGCTAAGCGATTTGATTCTCATCACTTAGCAAATGGTTTTCGCACAATCAGCAGCCATTATATACCCTTAGCAGCACCCATGGCGCCCTGTTGCTGGGTATTTGAGCAGCGCTTAACGAAAATCAGTCCACTCAGCCTAACTTTTAATTATGCAAAAATGTATACTATTGTCTTCATATTGATTATTGCCCAACTGTTTAACAGTAGCGCAGCACTCTTCGGGGGTTTTACATGAAGTACATCACTTGGTTAAGTAAAAATCTAAGTTTAAGCATCCCCTTATTTTTATTGCTTGGTTTAGCTGTAGGTTTAAGCTTTCCCACCGAGCAATTAAGTATGCTAATTGCCCCGCTGACCATTTTGATGGTCTACCCAATGATGGTGGGGGTTAAACCCAAACAGCTGCTGGTGCCCGGTGGTAATGCGGTACAGCTTTGGGCATTGGCGATTAACTTCTTATTTATTCCTTTTGTCGCTTTTGTGCTGGGCCGTCTGTTTTTTCCGCAACAGCCTGAACTGGCTTTAGGCTTATTACTGGCCGCCTTACTGCCCACCAGTGGCATGACCATTTCTTGGACGGGCTTTGCCAAAGGTAATTTACCGGCAGCAATCAAACTGACCATTATTGGGTTATTTCTCGGTTCAGTGCTGACACCTTTTTATGTGCAGGCGCTGCTGGGCTCAAAAATCCCCATGGAACTACTGCTGGTCTTTAAACAGATTATATTATTTATTGCAGTGCCCTTAGCCGCAGGACAAATCACCCGCACCTTGTTGGTCCGTAAACATGGCGCTGAAGGTTTCCAAAAAAACTTTGCGCCTAAGTTCCCGCCTTTCTCCAGCATCGGGGTGTTGGGTATTGTATTTGTTGCCATGGCCCTGAAAGGCCCGAATCTGGTTGAATCGCCCAGTTTGGTGCTGCGTTTGTTTGCGCCTTTGTTGCTGCTGTATGCAATCAACTATGTGGTCAGCACCTTTGTAGCGAAAAAACGCTTGAACCGTGGCGACGGGATTGCTTTGGTGTATGGCACAGTGATGCGCAACCTCTCCATTGCCTTGGCGCTCTCCATGACCGCTTTCGGTGAAGCCGGTGCGCAAGCGGCCTTGTTGATTGCTTTGGCGTATATTATTCAAGTGCAATCGGCGGCTTGGTATGTGAAGTTTTCCGAGCGATTGTTTCCAATGGAGCAGACCAAATAGTTAAAGCCAGCGGCTCAACCCACACTAAAAGCCCGAGGTGTTTCGCGCAACATTTAAACTTTCTGCCCGGCAACAAAAAGCGCTCATTACGAGCGCTTTTTGTTGGGTTGATGCAGAAAGCTGACTGTAGTTTAGAAGCAGTCACCGGGCACACGCACCCAGCCTTCCATTAACACTCGAGCACTGCGGCTCATAATGGCTTTTTTCACCAGCCACTGGCCATTTTCTTGAGCCGCTTCAGCACCCACGCGTAAAGTGCCGGAAGGATGGCCAAAGTTCACTGCTTGACGGTCCTCACCACCGGCGGCCAAGTTCACTAAGGTGCCTGGAATCGCTGCTGCGGTACCAATGGCCACTGCTGCGGTGCCCATCATGGCATGGTGTAACTGCCCCATGGATAAGGCGCGCACCAGCACATCAATGTCTTGGGCTTTAATGTCTTTACCACTGGATGCGGTGTAATCCGCAGGCGGCGCAACAAAAGCCACTTTAGGGGTATGTTGGCGAGCGGCTGCTTCAGCGACATCTTTGATGAGACCCATTTTCACCGCACCGTGGGCACGGATCAGCTCAAACTTGGCTAACGCGGCTTCATCACTATTGATGTCTGCTTGCAACTCGGTGCCTGTGTAGCCAATGTCTTGTGCATTGATAAAAATGGTGGGGATACCGGCATTGATCAAGGTCGCCTTTAGGGTACCCACACCGGGCACGTCCAACTCATCGACAATATGACCGGTGGGGAACATAGCGGCATCATCACCGTCACCATCGGCTGGATCCAAAAATTCAATTTGCACTTCGGCAGCGGGGAAAGTGACTCCATCCAGTTCAAAATCACCGGTTTCTTGCACTTCACCATTGGTAATGGGCACATGGGCAATAATGGTTTTTTCAATATTGACCTGCCAAATGCGTACGGTGCAAATACCGTTTTCGGGGATTCTGTCAGCATCAACTAAACCGTTTGCAATGGCAAAAGAGCCCACTGCAGCCGTTAAATTGCCACAGTTACCGCTCCAGTCCACAAAGGGTTTATCAATGGAGACCTGGCCGAACAAGTAGTCCACATCGTGGTCTGCACGGCTGCTTTTCGACAATAGAACAGTTTTACTGGTACTGGACGTCGCTCCCCCCATACCGTCAGTTTGCTTAGCGTAGGGGTCTGGGCTGCCAATCACTCTTAACAACAAATTGTCACGTGCTGCGCCAGGCTGTTGTGCAGCCGCTGGTAAATCATCAACACGAAAAAATACACCTTTACTGGTGCCACCACGCATATAGGTTGCGGGAATTTTAATTTGTGGGACCTGACTCATGATGTGTTCGTCCTCTTTATCAGTATGAATAATACAGTGAACCTAATTACGATCACTCAAAAACAAGAACCCGCTAAACAAAGTCACTCGTTTAGCGGGTTCAGTCATAGCCTTATATGCAATTAAGCACTGACGCCTTCAGCAGCAAGGAACTCTTGGGCAAAGCGTTGCAATACACCGCCCGCCGCATAAACCTCTACTTCTGCAGCAGTGTCTAAACGACTCTGCATAGTGACGCGTACTTGCTCACCATTGGCACGGTTGATGATTAAGGTCATAGTGTTACCTGCCTCGATCTCACCTTCCACGTCATAGGTTTCAGTACCATCGAGTTCTAATGTTTTACGGGTTGTGCCTTCTGGGAACTGTAGCGGTAAAACACCCATACCAATCAGGTTGGTACGGTGAATACGCTCAAACCCTTCGGCAGCAATCACTTCAACACCGGCTAAACGTACACCTTTGGCTGCCCAGTCGCGGGATGAACCCTGACCATAGTCAGCACCGGCAACGATAATCAGCGGCTGCTTACGCTCCATGTAGGTTTCAATGGCTTCCCACATGCGAGTGACTTCGCCTTCTGGCTCAATACGGGCTAAAGAACCCTGACGAACATTACCTTGCTCATCTAAAACCATTTCATTAAAGAGTTTCGGGTTAGCCAAAGTAGCACGCTGCGCAGTGAGGTGGTCACCACGGTGGGTTGCGTAGGAGTTAAAGTCTTCTTCCGGCAGACCCATTTTATGCAGGTACTCACCGGCGGCACTGTCCATCATAATCGCATTGGATGGCGATAAGTGGTCAGTGGTGATGTTGTCGCCCAAAATCGCAAGTGGACGCATCCCTTTCATGGTGCGTTCACCGGCTAGCGCACCTTCCCAATAAGGCGGACGACGGATGTAGGTACTCATCGGACGCCAGTCATACAGTGGGCTTGGTGCTTGCTCCACAGAACCCAGGTCAAACATGGGGATGTAGACCTGATTAAACTGCGAGGGTTTAACACTGGCTGCAACAATTTCATCAATTTCTTCGTCGCTTGGCCACAGGTCTTTCAGAGTAATTGGATTACCCTCTTTGTCGTAACCTAAGGCATCTTTTTCGATATCAAAACGAATAGTACCGGCAATGGCATAGGCTACGACCAAAGGCGGTGATGCTAAGAATGCTTGCTTGGCATAGGGGTGAATACGACCGTCAAAGTTACGGTTACCGGACAGTACCGCAGTGGCATACAAGTCGCGATCAATAATTTCTTGCTGGATTTTCGGATCCAATGCACCGCTCATACCGTTACAGGTGGTGCAGGCAAAACCGACAATACCAAAACCTAACTGCTCTAATTCGCCAAGTAAGTTAGCATCTTTCAAATAGAGTTCAGCTACTCGAGAACCCGGTGCAAAGGAGGTTTTCACCCATGGTTTGCGCTGTAAACCTAATTCGTTTGCTTTGCGCGCAACCAAACCCGCTGCTACAACGTTACGGGGGTTACTGGTGTTGGTGCAGCTGGTAATTGCAGCAATAATTACGGCACCATCAGGCATCAAACCCTCTTCTTCCACCCACTCTCCGGCAATGCCTTTAGCGGCTAAATCACTGGTGGATACCCGTGCGTGCGGGTTAGAAGGGCCTGCCATGTTGCGGCCAACTTTAGAAATATCAAAGGTTAGAACACGCTCGTACTCTGCAGTTTCTAGGCTATCGGCCCAGAGTCCTGTGGTTTTCGCATAGTTTTCAACCAGCTTAACCTGCTCCGGCTCACGACCGGTCAGCGTGAGGTATTCAATGGTTTGTTCATCAATGTAGAACATACCCGCAGTGGCGCCGTACTCTGGGGTCATATTGGAAATGGTTGCACGGTCACCAATGGATAAGGTGGCTGCGCCTGGGCCAAAGAACTCAAGGTAAGCACCGACCACACGCTCATTGCGTAAAAACTCAGTCATTTCTAAGACAATGTCAGTGGCGGTAATACCGGGTTGACGCTCACCAATCATTTTCACACCGACGATATCTGGCAGGCGCATCATCGATGGCAAGCCCAACATCACGGTTTCTGCTTCTAAACCACCCACACCAATGGCAATCACACCTAAAGCATCAACGTGGGGAGTGTGGCTATCTGTACCGACGCAGGTGTCAGGGAAAGCAATGCCGTCACGCACTTGAATCACTGGCGACATTTTTTCCAAGTTGATTTGGTGCATGATGCCGTTACCGGCAGGAATCACATCAACGTTTTTAAAGGCGGTTTTAGTCCAGTCAATAAAGTGGAAACGGTCTTCGTTACGACGGTCCTCAATTTCGCGGTTTTTCTCAAAAGCGTCAGGATCGTAACCACCGCACTCAACTGATAAGGAATGGTCAACAATTAACTGTGTAGGTACCACAGGGTTTACTTTAGACGGATCACCACCTTGCTCAGCAATGGCATCACGTAGACCGGCTAAGTCCACCAGTGCTGTTTGGCCTAAAATATCGTGGCACACGACCCGTGCTGGGTACCAAGGAAAGTCCCGATCGCTTTTGCGATAAATCAGCTGCTTAAGCGAATCCGTAAGCTCACTGGGCTCGCAACGGCGCACGAGGTTTTCTGCTAACACCCGTGAGGTATACGGTAACTTGGCATAAGCACCGGGTTCAATGGCTTCTACAGCTTCACGCACGTCGTAATAGTCGAGCGCTGTGCCAGGTAGTTTTTTACGGAATTCGGTATTCATAAGGTTTTAAATTCCTCAAGATAAGTACAAAGAGCGCTGCTCAGTTAACCGCGAAAACCAGCTGCATAACTACGCAGCTGGTTGCTCAAAAGCTTTACCACTTAACAGTGATTAACGCTCATCGATTGTTGGTACAGGACGTTGCTCCACACCGATGTATTCAGCACTTGGGCGAATAATACGGTTGTTAGCACGCTGCTCAAACACATGCGCAGCCCAACCTGTCACTCGCGAGCAGACAAAGATCGGAGTAAACAGCTTGGTTGGAATGCCCATAAAGCGATAGGCTGAAGCGTGGAAGAAATCCGCGTTAGGGAACAAGCGCTTTTCTTCCCACATGTAACTTTCAATGGCTTCTGATACAGGGTAAATCACAGTGTCACCCACTTCATCAGCCAGTTTTTTCGCATAGCCTTTGATCACTTCGTTACGTGGATCTGACTCACGGTAGATGGCATGGCCAAAGCCCATGATCAATTCTTTACGACTAATCATCTCACGCAGCTCAGCAACTGCTTCTTCTGGTGAGCTGAAACGATCGATCAGATCCATAGCTGCTTCGTTGGCACCACCATGCAGGGGGCCACGTAAGGAGCCAATGGCACCTGTGATGCACGAGTACAGGTCAGATAAAGTTGACGCACAGACACGACTCGTAAAGGTTGACGCATTAAACTCATGCTCTGCATAGAGGATCAGCGACACATTCATAACTTCGCGGTGCAATGCATTCGGTGACTTGCCATGCAATAAAGCAAGGAAGTGACTACCGATATCGGGCTCATCAGTGGTGCACTCAATACGCTTACCTTCATGGCTGAAGTGGTACCAGTACAGCAGAATTGCTGGGAAAGCTGCCAACAAGCGATCCACCACATCAAGCTGTTGATCAAAGCTCAGCTCAGGCTCTAAAGTACCCAGTACTGCGGTACCTGCACGCATCACGTCCATTGGGTGCGCATCAGCTGGAATACGCTCAAGCACCTCTTTGAGCGCTTGTGGCAAGTCACGCATACTGTGTAAGCGCTTAAGATAAGCATCCAACTCAGTTTTTGTGGGTAAGTGACCGTAAAGTAATAAGTAGGCAACTTCTTCAAATGTCTCGCAGTTCTTAGCCAAATCGCGAACATCATAGCCGCGGTATGTCAGGCCTGCGCCTTCTTTACCAACGGTGCATAATTCCGTTTGCCCAGCAATCTGACCACGCAAGCCAGCGCCACTCAGTACTTTCTTTTTTGCTTCAGCCATCAGTTTTTCCTCACACTTTTTTGTTGTTAATCACTTTTCATAAATGATTTTTGCCAAATCAGCTTTTCTTCTGAGCAAATAATGCGTCTAAGCTCTGCTCATATTCGTGGTAGTTAATGCGGTCATACAGTTCCATACGGGTTTGCATGGTATCAATCACATTTTTCTGTGTACCATCGCGGCGAATCGCGGTATACACATTTTCTGCAGCCTTGTTCATGGCGCGGAATGCAGACAATGGATAGAGCACCAAACCAACATTGGCACTTTTTAGCTCTTCAACGGTAAACAGCGGTGTTGCGCCGAACTCAGTGATGTTAGCCAATACAGGTGCTTTGACTCGATCAGCAAACAGCTTATACATATCCAGCTCAGTGATCGCTTCTGGGAAGACCATATCGGCACCAGCCTCAATGCAAGCAGCAGCACGATCTAAAGCAGACTCTAAACCTTCAACAGCTAAGGCATCAGTACGGGCCATAATCACAAAGCTATCATCGGTACGGGCATCAACAGCGGCCTTAATGCGGTCAACCATTTCTTGCTGGCTAACGATTTCTTTATTGGGACGGTGGCCGCAACGCTTAGCACCCACTTGGTCTTCAATATGAATCGCTGCTGCGCCGGCTTTAATCATGGACTTAACAGTACGTGCGACGTTAAATGCTGACGAGCCAAAGCCGGTGTCCACGTCAACCAATAATGGCAGATCACAGACATCGGTAATCCGACGTACATCAATTAAAACGTCTTCTAGGCCGGTAATACCAAGGTCAGGCAAGCCCAAAGAGCCTGCAGCTACACCGCCGCCTGACAGATAAATAGCTTTAAAACCTGCACGCTTAGCTAACAGCGCATGGTTTGCATTAATCGCACCAATCACTTGGAGTGGGCTTTCCTCTACAACAGCGTCACGGAAACGCTGGCCTGGGGTTATACGACTCATATATTACCTCTTAGGGGATTGGACGGTGTCTTCGGCACCTTGATAATGGCGTTCAATATTGCGCCGTGAAGCAGCAATGTGACGACGCATCAGTAACTCTGCTAATTCGCCATCGCCTGCGGCAATGGCATCTAAAATATTGTGATGTTCTTTAAAGGCTTGTTGCGGTCTATTAGGCGTGGTTGAGTATTGAATACGGTACATACGCACCAATTGGTATAGCTCGTCGGTTAATAACTTCACCAGCATGTGGTTACCACTGCCCTGGATAATCTTGTAGTGGAAATCGTAATCCCCTTCTTGCTGGTAATAACCTACACCTGCTTGGAAGGCAGCATCACGCTCGTGCGTATCAAGTACCCCACGCAACTCATCCACTTCGGCTAACGTCATGCGGTGCGCTGCTAAACGACAGGCCATGCTTTCCAGTGACTCACGGATCTCATACAGCTCGATCAACTCAGCATGGGATAAGGACACCACGCGTGCGCCCACATGGGGAACGCGGATTAACAGGCGCTGGCCCTCTAGGCGGTGAATAGCTTCGCGTAAGGGTCCGCGACTGATACCGTAAGTACGCGCCAGCTCGGGCTCAGAAATCTTACTGCCTGGTGCAATATCACCACAGACGATCGCTGCTTGAATGCTGCGAAACACCTGTTCTGATAAAGTTGCAGAATCATTGCTTGCAACCATAGTTTCTTCTAGACAAACCGACACAGTGTCAACACCTTTAGATATTCACTGCCTGAAAGTTACCTATCAGACCTATAACTGTCAACAATTCACACAAGATTGTTGACAATCTTAAGACCAAGGTCTGAAGTTTTCGTTCAGAAAAACACCTCATATTACATGCAAGCACTTGTTTAACTGCATACCCAGGCAACAGTACGTTGCTTTATACTGTGCGGAAACCCGCTGGGATTATAGTATTCATGGTTATTTATAGCGTAGCCCATTAGAATATGTAGATTAACTGATCTTCTTCACCCATTGCACAGGATTAGAGTTAGGAGCATTTAGCCTTCCTAGTTCTGGATAAATTAGAAGACATACTGACATTTTTATATTTGCGAGCATTATGAGATTTAAATTTTTTGTTTTATACACTGCATTCTTTTTGTTACCGGGCATAAGCATGGCTGACGTTAAAAATATTTATGGTTTAAACGAGCATGTGTATATCCCTGAAATTGATATGCATATGTCGGCTAAATTGGATACAGGGGCAAAAACTGCATCTCTCAGCGCGCGCGATATTGAGCACTTTAAACGTGACGGAAAAAAGTGGGTGCGCTTTTATTTGGCACTAGACGAAGCTCACGAGCATGCCCTTGAGTTACCTTTAGCCCGTATCAGCCGAATTAAACGTCGCTCTGGTGATTATGATCCTGAAGAGGATAAAAGCTATACACCCCGCCCTGTGGTAAAAATGTCCGTGTGCATGGGTCGCACCTTAGAAACCATTGAGGTTAACCTAACCGACCGCAGTACCTTTCAATACCCTTTTCTTTTGGGTTCGAAGGCCTTGGTAAAATTTAAAGCTCTGATCGATCCAAGCTTGAAATATTCTGCGGGCCAACCAGAATGCACAATCGAAAACACCACCACTGCCATTGCTGAGTAAACACCATGCGCTCTTTGACACTGCATCTAAAAATACTAATCACCCTGTGTGTCACCCTTGGCGTGGCGATCACCGCCTACCAAATTTTTGTATTAGGTATTCCTGTTACTGCCGATGAAACCGATAACTTATGGAATATTGACGCCAAGGTGGAATTCCAAGCGAACCCCCGCGAGTCGGTTAAGTTGCAAATGTTTGTACCGCCCCTTAATCAGGACTACATCAGCCTGAATGAAAGTTTTATTTCCAATAACTATGGGGTCAACGTTAATCAACACGATGAAAACCGTCGCGTCACTTGGTCTGCGCGCCGTGCTAATGGTAAGCAAACATTGTATTACCGTATGGTGATGACCAAACGCTACACCGGTGAGCAAGTAAAAACTAAAGGCCCCATCTACCGAGAAAGCCTGCCCATTACAGGCCCTGAGAAAGTTGCTGCTGAAGCCTTATTGGCTCCAATTCGTCAACACTCGGCAGACGTGGAAACTTTCATCAGTGAAACCATTAAGCGCGTCAATAACGGCAACGATGATAACGTCCGCCTGCTGCTTGGAGGCGACACGTCCAGTCAACGTAAAGCGGATGTGATCGACCTGCTGCTCTCAATTGCTCATGTGCCCATGGAGCGTTTACACACTATCCGCTTACAAGCAGATATCGTGCAAGAACCCGAGCTCTGGCTGCGCAGTTATAACGGCAGAAAATGGCTGTACTTCAACCCACAATCTGGCGCCCAAGGCCTGCCTAAGGACCGTATTGTTTGGTGGTTTGGTGATGAACCGCTATTAACAGTGGAAGGCGGCAGTCGCGCTTCTGTGACTTACACCATCAATAACAGTGAAATCAATGCCATACGTCTGGCTGAACTAAGCAATGATAGCGCCAGCACTGGATTTTTAGACTTTTCTTTGTACGGCTTACCTCTACAAACCCAGCAAACCTATCAAGTGATGATCATGATTCCATTAGGGGTGATGGTTATTTTGATCCTGCGTAATCTGGGTGGCCTACAAACCTTAGGGACCTTTACTCCGGTCCTGATTGCGCTGGCTTTCCGTGAGACGCAGCTGGGCTTTGGGATAGTGCTGTTTACCATTATCACCTCGCTCGGTTTAGCTTTGCGCTCCTATTTAGAACACCTCAAATTACAAATGCTGCCGCGTTTATCTGTGGTGCTGACTTTTGTGGTGGTACTGATAGCGGTGATCAGCTTATTCAGCCATAAACTGGGTTTAGAGCGCGGTCTCTCGGTATCCTTGTTTCCCATGGTGATTTTAACCATGACCATTGAGCGTTTATCCATTACTTGGGAAGAACGCGGTGGCAACCATGCCTTTAAAGTGGCCATTGGTACTTTATTTGCTGCGTCATTAGCCCATTATTTAATGAGCATCTCCGAACTCAGCTACTTTATTTTCACCTTCCCAGCAGTGTTGCTCATTATGGTGGCCTTTATGCTAGCCATGGGTCGTTACCGCGGCTATCGCCTCACTGAGCTGTTTCGCTTTAAAGCATTTTTAAAGGACTGATGCCATGTTTGGTTTAATTAAAACCTGGCGCGAGCTCAATGCCAAAGGAATTATGGGTATCAACCGCCGCAACGCTGATTATGTCCTGAAGTACAACAAGCGTAGCCTTTACCCTGTGGTGGATGACAAGATCCTCACCAAAGAACGGGCCATCGCTGCGGGGATTAATGTGCCAGAAATGTACGGCATTATTTCCACCGAAAAAGAAATCAGCAATCTCGATAAAATTCTGGCCGGACGCAATGACTTTGTGATCAAGCCCGCCATGGGCGCTGGTGGTGATGGTATTTTGGTGGTGGCTGATCGTTTTGAAGACCGCTTTAAAACCGTGTCGGGAAAAATCATTAGCCATGATGAAATTGAATACCAAATTTCCAGTATTTTAACCGGTTTGTATTCGCTAGGTGGCGCACGAGACCGTGCACTGATTGAATATCGGGTAACCCCTGATCCTTTATTTAAAAGTATCAGTTATGAAGGTGTGCCTGATATTCGGGTGATTGTATTGATGGGCTACCCGATTATGGCGATGCTGCGCTTACCTACGCGTCAGTCTGGCGGCAAAGCCAACCTGCACCAAGGCGCTATTGGTGTAGGTGTTGACCTTGCCACAGGCATCACCTTGCAAGGCACTTGGTTGAACAACATTATCAGCAAGCATCCCGACACCAGCAATCCCGTGGCCGGTGTGCAATTACCCGACTGGGATGGTTTTATGCAGCTGTCGGCCAGCTGCTATGAGCTCTGTGGCCTGGGCTATATTGGTGTCGACATGGTGCTCGACCAAGAACAAGGCCCGTTGATTTTAGAACTTAATGCGCGACCGGGATTAAACATCCAGATTGCCAATAACGCGGGCTTAACTTTGCGCGCCCATACCGTAGAAAAGCATCTGGCAGAGTTGAAGCGCCAAGGCATTAGCGAAACAGCTGAACAGCGAGTACGCTTCTCTCAACAGCATTTTTCCAGCACCCTTCCCAACACAACTGAATAAGGCCATTACGCTAAGTCACGCTGCTCAGCTTAACTTAGCGTGACTCAAGCATTTATGCCGACTTGTCAAACGTTCTCACTCGATTACTTCCCCGACCCTAGCCATTACTTTCAACCGGTTAATCAGCTCAAGGGGGCGGTACTATTAGATTCTGGCTACCCGCACAGTCAACGGGGTCGCTTTGATATTATCAGTGCGCAGCCACTGGCTGAAATCACACCCGAACCCGCAGAAAGCCTCGATAGTTTTCGGCAGCGCTGCCAAAAGCTACTGGCACAACTGCCCCAAAATCATGCAGCACAGGGGCTTGACCTGCCTTTCACTGGCGGCTTAATCGGTTACTTAACATACGACTTTAATAGCTTAGCCAACGCAACTGACATCGAAGGCTTACCCTGCGCTAAGGTAGGATTATATGACTGGGCGTTGATCAGCGACCACCAACAGCAACGCACTTGGCTAATGTGTCAGCACAACACCTCAGCAGAGCGCTGCACAGAACTGCTTACCCTTTTTACTGCGCCACTCAGTGACAGCCTCGCCACAGATAGTTTTTGCCTGAGCGAAGCCTTTACCCCGCTGATTAATCAAGAACGCTACCATGCTGACCTGAAAAAGGTGCATGACTATATTGCCGCTGGTGACTGCTATCAAATCAACTACACCCAGCGTTTTAATAGCACGTACAGCGGTGATGCCTGGCAGGCTTACAGCAGCCTCAGAGAGCGTTGCCCAACCCCCTTTGCCAGTTTTATACGGGTTAATGAGCAGCAAGCGATTCTCAGCTTATCCCCTGAGCGCTATCTGCAAGTCCAGCAAGGCTGGGTGGAAAGCCGCCCCATTAAAGGCACACGTCCCCGCGGTGCAACCGCACTACAGGATCAAGCGTTGGCCAATGAATTGTTGTCCAGTGCAAAAGACCGGGCGGAAAATCTGATGATTGTTGATTTATTACGCAATGATTTAGGCCGTTATTGCAGCACTGGCAGTGTTCGAGTGCCGGAGCTTTTCAGTTTAGAAAGCTACCCCAATGTGCACCATATGGTGAGCAGCGTCACTGGACAATTGGCCGAGCAGTATGACCCTCTAGACGTTCTTTTTGGTAGCTTTCCAGGTGGTTCCATCACCGGTGCTCCAAAACGCCGCGCCATGCAAATTATTCAGGAACTGGAAGCCAGCCCGCGCAGTATTTACTGCGGCAGTATTTTCTATTTGGACACCCGAGGCGCGATGGACAGCTCAATTACTATTCGTACCTTGCTGGCTAACCATGGTCAGATCAGCTGCTGGGGTGGCGGTGGTATCGTTTTTGATTCAAACAGTGACGAGGAGTACCAAGAGTCAATCCAAAAAGTACAGGTATTAATGGACACTCTTGAGCAAAACTTCTTAGCTTAATAAATCATTAAAATCTGCGTATTAACAATATAGGCAACCAACAAAGCGGCACCAATGCAAATGGCTGCTGCCAATATGGCCTGCCAATAAAAACGACGCGCCAGCTGATCTTCACCATGACTGGATAAAATAAACGGCTGCTGGCCTTGCGGCTTCTGCAAATAATGCCGTACGGGATCAGCTCTGCGCAAACGCTGCAAACGCTGCGCTTCGTTTTTGGCACTGTCTTGCACCTGTTGCCACTCCTGCATATCCAGCTGACCATTCCGATTCCGATCAAAACGCCGCAACAAGCCTGAATAGTCTTGTTTCCACTGGCGGATCAAAGTGCCTTGCTGGGCAGTTAAATCAAATGCCTCACGGCCACCACCGCGACTGACAAAGTCGCCAATGGCATACAAAGGCTCCCCCTGATGCAAGCGCTGTTCTGTATAGCGGTAACGCTTAGCGCCACTTAAAACATTGAGTATGAAGTTTTTACGCAAATGTTCTCGACTTGGGTGACGGGAGGTACCGTACCAAACCTGCTTGGTCAACGGGAGCACCTGAGCTCCGCGCGGATTAATAAAGCAATCACCGGTGCCATCATTGATGTGCAGTAAGGCTACACTGCTGCCCTTCTCCACTTGCTGCCAACGCCGAGTATTTTTGTCGGTGCGGATTTGCTCATCAATCGCAAAAGACCACCACACACACTGCTCTTCACTTAAAGGTGCTTGCAGCGGCTCATTGCCTTCTTGCAACACACCGTATAACTCAACGTAGCCTTGGGCTGCAGAGCGTATTTTAGACGTGGGTGTATCCAGCAAGTAACGGGCTTTTTTCAGTTTATGCAGGCTCCACCAGCCCGCCACTAAACTGACACCACCCGTTATACCTAAAGTAACGGTGAGACCAACAATATCCACTGGGTTTTAACCAAACAAACTTTTGATATCGACATCAGTTTTTTCAGCATCACTAAAACGCAGCAGTTCGGCAGCGGTAAATTTAAAGTAACGGGCAATGAGCACATCAGGAAACTGCTCAATGCGTACATTATTTAAATTAACTGCCTCGTTATACAGCTCACGTCGATCAGCAATACCGTTTTCTAAACCACTGATGCGCTGCTGAAGAAACTGAAAGCTTTCGTTGGCTTTTAACTCAGGGTAGTTTTCCGCCAAGGCAAATAACTTACCAAGGCCTAAACGCAAACCTGTCTCAGCGTTACCTAGGGCACCAATATCATGTTGCTCACGGGCATTGGAGACGGCATTACGGGCACTGATTACCTCTTCGAGGGTTTGTCTTTCGTGCTACATATATTGCTTACAGGTTTCCACCAGCTTAGGCAGTTCATCATGGCGCTGCTTAAGCAACACATCAATATTGGACCAGGCTTTGCTGACATTATGTTTTAAACGCACCAAAGCGTTATATAAGCTCACGCCCCACGCCAGCAGCAATAGCGCAGCAACCAGCACCCCCACTACATATAAATTCATCCTGCGCTCCAATGCTCAGTATCAGTATTAATATCAGTTGTTGCAGTTTAATCCTTGCGCCAGCCACAGGCTAGTCACTTAAAGCCATTGCAAGCGTTGAGGGTGCAATAAACGCGATAATGCCAAATCTGTCCATGTTTAACCGCCTATATCAAGCACATGCGTTCGCCCACAGAACCACCGCCGCACCCGCGTAGGGCGGGCATTAATGCCCGCGTCAAAATCAATCGACAACACCGTGGAATATTTTTTAAGCCAGGGTTGATATCGAGTCCGCGTGGGCACAAGTGCCCACCCTACAGTGCTGACCATGGTCTGTAGGTGCGGGTTATGCCCGTGATCTGTGCCAGCACCGCGCTAAAATATTTTCCGCTATACTGGCAGCAGTATTTACACTTCCCAAAAAAGATGGGCTCCATAACTATGCATACCGACCCAAACCATGATAACCATAAGGCAAGCATCACCAATAACGAACGAATCGAGCCGCAACTCAGCACAACAGATATAGATGAAGCACCTTTTTTAGAGCGCCCTTTTGCTGCAAGCAGTGCCCCTGCGGTGCCAGCTACAGGCAAAAAAGCGTTGGGGGCCTTATCAGCCTTGACCCTTGCTCTAGTGTGTTCCAGTACGGCCTTTGCTTGGTGGAGCATGCAGCGTATGGAGTTACTCGAACAACAACTGATCGCCACCCAAGACAGCTTTTCGAAAATCAGTGAAGATGCAGCTGGTCGCCTAAATGAAATCACCGGCCAGTTTACTGCCACTGAAAGTAGTGTGCAGGGTGATATTCAAACACTCACTCAGCGCCTCAACAGCCTGGAAAGCAACTCAATAGAAACCCATAAACAGCAACAAAGCAGCCTGACCGAACAGGCGGCAGACTTAACCCAACTCAATACCGATTTACTGGCTGTAGATGAGCGTACCCAGAGTTTAAACAAGGCGCTTACTCAGCAAGAAAAAACTCTGGCGCAACACAGTAACAGGCTCTCTGAAGAGTACAGCGCACTGCACAAAACCTTGACTGAACAACAAGAGCAACTGGGTCAATTTAAACAGGTGGCGGACCATAACCAACAACTGCTGAGTCAACTGCAAGAGAAGCTCGATACCCAGCAGCAACAACTTGCACAATTAGACGTTGTGAATACTGAACTGCAGGGCCTGACCACACAATTCACTCAACTACAAAACAACTCACATAGCGATGATGAACTTCAACGCTTACAACAAGAGCTGCTTATTATACGCAGCGAACTGGAACAGCGAACCGCGCCCACAACCAATATCAACCCAGGCCCGAGTTTGGCTGATTTTGATGCATACCGCGCACAAACCAATCGCACCATCAATGCCTTACAAGAAAAAATTCGCCACTTACAAAAAAACACGCCGTAGCGTGTTTTTTGTTGACCTTAAAGTACTGAGTTTTATTGCAACTTAAACTGGCTGACTAACCTTTGCAATTCTGCAGCCAGACGCACCAACTCCTCACTGCTCTGCGCAGTTTGCGTGGCACCACTGGAGGTATTATCAGCAATGTCACTGATGGTGGTGATATTACGGTTAATTTCTTCTGCCACGGCGCTCTGTTCTTCTGAGGCATGCCAAAGACAAGTGGATTGTCTTTGGCTGCTATTTTGAAGAATGCGTCATATGTTAAGCGGGTTCTGGTTTGGACTCTTTTGCACAGGTCAATGCTAAGCCACTTTCTGCAACATCCACTCGGGCAATACCACCGTGCTCGGCAAGTGCGCCAAATAAGATCTCTTCTGCTAAAGGTCGCTTAATCTGCTCCTGTATTAAACGCGCCATGGGCCGCGCCCCCATGTCTTGATCATAACCATGTTCAGCTAACCAGCGCCGCGCGGCCTCGGTCACTTCTAACTGCACGCGTTTTTCTTCAAGCTGCGCTTGCAGCTCAACTAAAAACTTATCCACTATGGAATGCAGCGTTTCAGGACTTAAGCGGTTGAACTGAATGATGCTGTCCAGACGGTTGCGGAACTCTGGGCTGAAGGTTTTCTTCAGCACTTCCATGGCATCACTGCTGTGGTCTTGTTGAGCAAAGCCCATGGACGCCCGAGCAGCTGTTTCAGCACCTGCGTTGGTGGTCATCACCAAAATCACATGTTTAAAGTCAGCTTTGCGGCCATTATTATCGGTCAAGGTGCCGTTATCCATCACTTGCAATAACAGGTTAAACACATCGGGATGGGCTTTTTCAATTTCATCTAACAACAACACACAGTGCGGTTGTTTAGTAATGGCTTCAGTGAGCAAGCCACCCTGATCAAAGCCCACATAACCTGGCGGTGCACCTATTAAGCGCGAGACAGTATGCCGTTCCATGTACTCCGACATATCAAAGCGCACCAGCTCAATACCTAAAGAGTTGGCCAACTGTTTGGCCACTTCCGTTTTACCCACCCCGGTTGGACCGGCAAATAAGAATGAGCCCACCGGTTTGTTTTCAGTTTTAAGCCCAGCACGGGACAGCTTAATAGCGGTAGCCAAGGCCTCAATTGCGGGCTCTTGACCAAACACCGTTAAGCGTAAGTCGCGTTCCAAATGACGCAGCTGTTCTTTGTCTGAGCTGCTGACCTGTCTTGCTGGGATACGGGCTATTTTCGCAATAATATCTTCAATCTGGGGGACGTCAATGGACTCAACCCGCGCATCCTTAGCCTGCAGACGCTGGTAAGCACCGGCCTCATCTACCACATCAATGGCTTTATCGGGCATATAGCGGTCATTAATATGCTTGGACGCTAAATCAGCGGCAGCATGTAAAGCAGCATCGGTGTATTTAATTTGGTGGTGATCTTCAAAGTGGCTTTGCAAACCTTGCAAAATCCGATAAGTATCTTCCACTGACGGCTCAATAATATCCACCTTTTGAAAGCGCCGCGCCAAAGCACGGTCTTTTTCAAAAATCCCACGAAACTCTTGATAGGTGGTGGAGCCAATGCAGCGGATTTCCCCTGAAGATAACAAGGGCTTCAACAAGTTAGAGGCATCCATTACCCCACCGGAAGCGG
The DNA here is from genome assembly GCA_035647115.1 of Thiopseudomonas sp. GTDB lineage: Bacteria > Pseudomonadota > Gammaproteobacteria > Pseudomonadales > Pseudomonadaceae > Denitrificimonas. Next base: position 59,353 of record DASROA010000096.1, read on the forward strand.
CACCAGCGCCAATGATCATATGGATTTCATCAATAAACAAAATCGCATCGTCGCGCTTACGCAGCTCATTGAGTAAATCTTTTAAGCGCTTTTCAAAATCACCGCGGTATTTGGTGCCTGCCAAGAGTGCGCCTAAGTCTAACGAGTAAACCACGCTGTCTAACAAAATATCCGGCACTTGACCGTCAACGATCCGTCGCGCTAAACCTTCGGCGATGGCGGTTTTCCCCACCCCGGCCTCACCGACTAATAATGGGTTATTCTTACGGCGCCGCGCTAAAATTTGCGCGACACGTTCCAGCTCATGCTCACGACCAATTAGTGGGTCTATTCTGCCCTGGCGTGCTTGCTCATTTAAGTCTGTGGCATAAGCCAATAAGGGGTTGCTTGCCGCCTCACGCTCAACGGCCTCTTGTCCCAACTCTTCTGGTTGCGCTGCTGCACCCGTGCGTTCGTTATCCATTCCATGGGATATATAGCTGACCACATCAAGACGCTGTACATTATGCTTATTGAGCAAATACACCGCATGGCTATCGCTCTCACTAAAAATAGCCACTAAAACACTGGCACCGCCCACTTCTTGTTTTCCGGAGCTTTGCCCATGAAACACTGCGCGCTGCAACACTCGCTGAAAGCCTAAAGTTGGCTGCGTGTCGGCATCTTCCACTTGGTCTGATAATAACGGCGTGGTGGTATCGATAAATGCGCGCAAATCTTGACGCAAAACATCAAGATTGACATTGCAGCCACGCAAAACTCTTGCCGCTTCTCGGTTATCCAATAACGCCAGCAAAAGGTGTTCAACCGTCATGTACTCATGGCGACTGACCCGGGCATCTTTAAATGCCAGATTGAGGGTCACCTCAAGTTCTAAATTCAACATGGTTTCACCTCATTTAAACAGCGTGTCTGTTACTCATCCTTCTCTATTTCACACAAGAGAGGGTGACTGCACTCTTTAGCGTACTGACTGACCTGATGTGCTTTGGTTTCTGCAACATCACGGCTGTACACTCCGCAAACTGCTTGCCCTTGATGATGCACTGCCAGCATAACTTGGGTGGCTTGTTCGCGATTCATTGCAAAGTAGGTTTCTAACACCTCCACAACAAAATCCATTGGTGTGTAATCATCATTTAGCATGACCACACGGTACATGGGTGGCGCTTGCAATACAGGGCGCGCTGGTGCTACGGCTAAATCATCATCGTGATGTTCTAAGTGATCAGGGTTCAATGGATTAACAGTCATGTTCCGTTACGCTTCAACTCTTAATTTAATGTGTTGTGTAGTTTGAGTCTCAATATACTATGCTTTGCTCACCTTCGCTTGCAAAGACATTCGCAGCGGCTGCGGCTGAACCACATTTTAAATCCTGGCCTTTAATTCTTGCTTTAAGTGCTTGACAAATTCAGGCCAACATACCCCTTATATTTTTATCTTTAACGGTGCCTGATTCTGCCGCTAAAAGTATCCACAAGCGGGTCCCTTAACATTATTTCTTAAGCAATACCAGCTTGTTTTAGCAAATAAAAATAAACTTACCCACATTTTCACGGTTGACTTTTGATTTAATCTTTTCTCTAACAAGTTGCCTGTTATTTTTAACAATCACGCCTAAAGCATTGATTGCAAAGGCTTTTTAGCAAAGGCTGTTTTTTCATCAATCTAACTTAGAGGCGCACTGTATCGGCTTTACAGCCATCTGCAACCATCTTACGCACAGAGTTATCCACAGCTTCTGTGGATAACAATGCTGAGAGGTTCTAGCTGGCGCCTCTTTAGTAAACAACTCTATCTTTAAGCGACTGCGTTTCAGATCTACAGGTCTGAACGGCTCGCGCATGCTCGTGAATCAGGGACCCTTTTTACAGGGTCCACTGCTAACTCTATGGAAGAGCGCTATGCGTTCGACGCCAGCGCTTTTTCGGGCTGCACCGCCTAGCTTAACGCCAAACCCCTTTGGCGCTGCGATGACTGTGCATTACTTGCACATAGTTGGCGCGGTCATAGGCGCTGGGATCAATGGCACGATCGCGACACACACTGCCTTTCAGCTGCTGCACGGACTGATACTCATATTCTACCATCCAGTCACGCATACCTTGTTCAATAGTGGCCAGCATCTGCGGCCCTTGCTTAAGCAATACGCTGCACAAGTGCGTGACATCAGCGCCTGCCATTAAAGCTTTTAGCGCATCTTCGGCAGTATGCACTCCGCCGGTAACCGCTAAAGATAAATCCACCTTGCCAAATAAGGTGGCCACCCAATGGATGCGCAGCAGATTTTCATAGGAAGACGAGAGGTTAATGGTCGGCACCACTTCACGACTCAGCAGATCAATATCTGGCTGATAGAAACGGTTAAACAAAGACACCCCTTGTGCGCCAGCCTCTTGCAAACTGCGCACAAAATGCCCCACCGAGCTGAACTGCGAAGACAGTTTCATGGTAATGGGCACTGTCACCTGCTGTTTTAGCTCACCAAGCACCTTAAGATAACGGGCCTCAACCTCAGCGCCAGACTCAAAAATATCCGCTGCCACATAATAAACATTGAGTTCCAAAGCATCAGCACCGGCCTCTTGCAGCTGCTTGCCATAACGGGTCCAACCTTCAGTGGAAATACCATTAAGACTGGCAATCACTGGAATCGACAGGCTGCTCTTTAAGGTCTGGATATACTCCAGGTACTCGTCCAACTCACTGCGGTAAATGGACTCGTCAGGTATCGGCAAAAAACTTCCCGCCTCACCAAAGCCAATATCTTGCTCGTGCAAAAACCGTGCGGCCGCGGCTTCACTGTCTAAAATACTTTCTTCAAACAATGACGGCAAAATAATTGCACTGGCCCCTGCATCTTCTAGCTCACGCACACTGTCTAAATCGCCGGTTAGCGGTGATGAAGAAGGCACCAGTGGGCTGTTTAGTTTCAATCCTAAATACTCAGTGGATAAATCAATCATCACTGGACTCCTTTTTCTGTAAATCTGCGGCACCTGGCAAATCGGCCAACGACTGATAATGAGCAAAGCGGGCAATCACATCATCTTGCGCCTGTTTTTGATATTTCTTGGCCGCTTCCGGATAAGTGCGGTTGAGCATGCTGAAGCGTGCTTCGGTGGAGCTAAACTCAGTGTAATCAATCGATGGTGCGGCAGAATCCAAGCGTAAGGGGTTCAAGCCGCGTTCAGCGCGGGACGGTTCATAACGGAATAACGGCCAGTGTCCGCTTTGTACCGCTAAATTTTGCTGGCGGTGGTTATGGGTTAAATCCACCCCATGGGCAATACACGGCGAGTACGCAATAATCAGTGACGGACCATCATGGGCGGCAGCATCAACGAAAGCGCGCAGGGTTTGGGTATCTTTTGCACCGTAGGCCACTTTAGCCACATAGACATTTTCATAGCCCATGGCGAGCATTGCCAAATCTTTCTTAGCGGTGGGTTTACCGGCATTGGAAAACTTAGCCACTGCTCCGCGCGGTGTGGCTTTGGAAGTCTGACCACCGGTATTGGAGTACACCTCAGTGTCCAATACCAAGATATTGACATTACGACCCGACGCCAATACATGGTCCAAACCACCGTAGCCAATATCATAGGCCCAACCATCACCACCAATAATCCATACGCTGCGCACCACTAAATGTTCAGCAATGGTGAGCAACTCTTTAGCACGGGGCTGATCGCTGAGCTCGGCTAAGCGCTGTTTAAGCTGCGCCACTCGCGCCCGTTGCTCAGCAATTTGCTGCTCGGTGTTTTGCTCGGCAGTCAGTAAAGCATCCACCAGCTCGTCACCAAGGCTGTCGCGTAATTCCTCCAACAACTCTTGCGCGAAAGCTTCTTGCTGATCAATGGCAATGCGCATCCCTAAACCAAACTCAGCGTTGTCCTCAAACAATGAGTTATTCCAGGCTGGGCCACGGCCTTCGGCATTCACCGTCCAAGGTGTAGTGGGTAAGTTAGCCCCATAAATGGAGGAGCAACCGGTGGCATTGGCCACCACCATACGGTCACCAAACAGCTGGGTAGCTAATTTTAAATAAGGGGTTTCACCACAACCAACACAGGCGCTGGAAAATTCAAACAAAGGCTCCAACACCATTGCCCCTTTAATGGTGGTGTGTTTGAGCGCACTGCGATCATAGGCTGGCAGCGCCTCAAAGAAACGCCAGTTGTCTTGCTCTTGGGCATGAATGGGTTCAATGGGCGCCATATTAAGGGCTTTATGGGAGGCATTGGACTTGTCGCGAATCGGACAAATATCCACACACAAGCCACAACCGGTGCAGTCATCGGGCGAGACCTGATACATCATCACATGATCATCGGGGTAATCGCGGCCCAAGACTTTATGTGATTTAAAGCTGTCGGGTGCATCAGCAACCAAGTCTTTGGGCACCAATTTGCTGCGAATCGCCGCATGGGGGCAAACCATCGGGCACTTACCGCACTGAGTACAGAGTTCGGCATCCCACACTGGAATCTCCAGCGCCAGCTTGCGCTTTTCATAGGCGGCCGTACCCAGCGGGAAGCTACCATCCACTGGCATCATGCTGACTGGCACACGATCACCCTCACCGGCAATTAAGCGCGCAGTAAAGCGGCCAATAAAGTCAGGAGCATTTTCATCCACCAAAGGCGGTCGTTCAAAAGTGCTGGTTACAGTATTGGGCACCGGCATTTCATATAAATTGGCCAAGACAGCGTCAATGGCACGGAAGTTAAAATCAATAATACTCTGCCCTCTACTGCCATAGGTGTCTTGCACCGCTTGCTTAATGGCAGCAATCGCCTGCTCGCGGGGCAACACCCCTGAAATGGCAAAGAAACAGGTCTGCATAATGGTATTGATGCGCTTACCCATATTGGCCTGCTGCGCCACCGCATAGGCATCAATGCAGTACACGCGGATCTCTTTTTCGATAATTTGCTCTTGCATGCGCCGCGGCAGTTCGTTCCATAACTGCTCTACCGGGTGGGCTGTATTTAATAGAAAGACTGCGCCGTGAGCAGCTTTATCAAGCATTTCAAAACGCTCAATAAACTGCGGTTGATGGCAACCAATAAATTGCGCTTGGTGATCACCAATTAAATAGGTGGAACGAATCGGCTGCGGACCAAAACGCAAGTGGGAGACGGTCATGGCGCCGGATTTTTTCGAGTCATAGACGAAATAGCCTTGCGCGTAGAGGTCTGTGGTTTCACCAATAATCTTAATGGAGTTTTTATTGGCGCTGACCGTACCATCCGAACCCAAACCATAAAACAGCGCCTGTACCGAGTCTTTATGGGCAGCGGTATGGAAATGCTCATCCCATTCCAGACTGGTATGGGTAACATCATCATAAATACCGATGGTAAAGCCGTTTTTTGGCTGATTTTGTTGCAGCTCGGCAAAGATGGCTGCCACCATACCTGGAGTAAACTCTTTGGATGATAAACCATAGCGTCCGCCAATCACCTTGGGCAGTTCAGCAAAGGGACTGTTGCCTTGCATCTGCGCTTGTGCCAAGGCAGTGATCACATCTTTATACAAAGGTTCACCGTCACAACCGGGCTCTTTAGTACGATCCAGCACGGCAATCTGTTTAACGCTACTGGGTAATGCGGCGAGCAATGCTTGTGCATCCAGCGGGCGATACAAACGCACCCGCAACACGCCTACTTTCTCACCTGCGGCCTGCAAGTGATCCACTGTTTCATGCACAGTTTCTGCGCCCGAGCCCATCAGGATAATCACCCGCTCAGCATCTGCAGCACCATGGTACTCATATAAGTGGTAGTGACGACCGGTCAGTTCAGCAAACTGATCCATCAACTGTTGGACTAATTCTGGAAAAGCGCGATAAAACCTATTAACCGTTTCACGGCCTTGGAAATACACATCAGGATTTTGTGCAGTACCGCGCAGCACTGGACTGTCTGGGCTCATGGCACGTGCGCGATGGGCATGCAAAGCCTCTTGCGAGATCAATGCCTGCAACACATCATCACCAACTGCTTGAATCTTCGCCACCTCATGGGAAGTGCGGAAACCATCAAAGAAGTGCAGCAGTGGTAAGCGACCCAGCAAAGTGGCGGCATGGGCGATGGCGGCAAAGTCCATAGCTTCTTGCACTGAGCCTGAACACAGCATGGCAAAACCGGTTTGTCGGGCAGCCATCACATCACTGTGATCACCAAAAATCGATAACGCCTGACAGGCTAACGAACGCGCTGCCACGTGGATTACCAGCGGCGTCAACTCGCCAGCAATCTTGTACATATTGGGAATCATCAACAGCAATCCCTGCGACGCGGTAAAGGTGGTGGCCAAACTACCCAGCTGCAACGCACCGTGCACTGCACCAGCTGCGCCGCCTTCACTTTGCATTTCTACAATGTGTGGCACCGTGCCCCACAAATTAGTGCGTCCTTGCGCTGACCACTCATCGGCCCACTCACCCATCGCCGAAGCTGGGGTAATTGGATAAATTGCACAGACCTCACTGAGTCGATGGGCAATCATTGCCGTGGCCTCATTACCATCAATGGTTAACCAGCGGTTTTTTTGCATGTTGAACTCCTTACTTAACGCCGTCGCACTTATTATATGTACAACATTATCACTTGAGTTTAACTAAGACCTTTGCTAGCACCTTGTCATAGGTCAATCGGCTTAAGTGTCGCATGCCAGTATTTTTGCTAGAGTCGCTAATAACAGTGACTCACAAACACTCCACCATCAACCACTTGACCACTAGGTTTGCATGTCAGCACCCATTGTTATTGCGCGTTTCTCATTTCCCTACGAAGCACAGATTGCCAGGGCCAGCCTGGATGCGGCTGGGATTCCTGCTTTTGTTGCCGATGAGCATACAATCAATATGAATTGGCTGTACTCCAATGCGCTAGGAGGTGTGCGCTTAATGGTGCCGCGCAGTCGCTTTGCTGAAGCGAAAATTATTTTAGAGGCGGATTTTTCTGCGCAACTTGAGCCTGAACCCAGTATGGAGTCTAGACTGTGCCCAAAATGCGGCAGTGCTGAAGTTGAGCCGCACACTCTAGGTAAAAAACCAGCTTTTTTAGTCTTTTTACTACTGGGTTTTCCATTATTCTTTTATCAACACGGTTGGCGTTGCACTCAATGCAATACCTTTTGGAAAAGCTAACACAGCAGCACTATGGGGTTTTACTCAACCCGCCCCCACCTATCCTAAGTCCTTGTTTTCCAATCTCCATTTAATTTTGCGCTTTTTGTTTTCGGATGATTTACTATCACCCTTTTTTCATATTCCACTCACTTTTAAGTCTTAATCAGGAAACATAACTTCAGTGTCTTTGTTAAGCGCGCTCAATAAAAATGCTCGGGCTGTATTGCTCATTGTTTTAGTATTTTCTGGCACATTCGGTGGAAGCCTATACGTCCATGCCAGCGACATTATTTTTGCTTCGTGGAATATCCAGCATTTAGGCCATGGTCACCATAAAAAATACACTGGGTTAGCTGCTATTGCTGGCAAGGTTGATTTGCTTGCCGTGCAAGAGGTGATGACTAAGCAGGGTTTATTGCGTTTAAAGAAAGCCATCGAAAAGCATACCGACGAGCAATGGAGTTATTTAATCTCGCGCCCGGTAGGCTCTAAAGACTATAAAGAAATGTATGCTTTTTTATGGCGTGATTCTGCGGTTGAGCTTGTGCAAGGCCAGCAGACTTATCCAGATCAGCGCAAACGCTTTATTCGCGAGCCCTTTTCAGCCCACTTTAGATCCAAACACGACAACAGCGAGCTGGCAGTTGGCACAGTGCATATTCTATATGGTCGTTCGATCAAAGATCGTACCCCAGAGATTCAAGCTTTAGCACAGTACTGGCGCTGGATGCAGACCACCTACCCTGACACTGCGCTGGTGTTAGCGGGGGATTTTAATCTGCCTCCTGAGCATGACGCTTGGCATGCCTTAAAACGCTACGCCAAACCTTTGATTACCGTAGGCGCTACCACTCTCTCGGAAAAAAACGGCCGCTACGCGAATCTGTATGACAATATTTGGGTGGAGAAAGATAGCCAACTCGACATTGCTCAAGCTGGAATTATTGCATTCCCTAAAATGTTAAAAATGGACCATAAAGACAGCCGTCAATACATGTCTGACCATGCCCCTGTCTACATGAGCCTGGGTCAAGCTGAGCTGGATGAAAGCGTGGTGACCATTATCACCCCAGACACTCACTTCATGCTGCCAGACAGCCCCGAAGAACTCATCACGCTTATTGTCTCGATTATTATCGCGTTATTAGCCATCTTCACCGCTAAAAATAAAACTCGCAGACAAAAAATGTTGCTGGCATGGCAAACAATCCAGAACGCTTTAAACAAACAAAACCGCTCTAAATAAATCAAAATAGGCCTGACCTACTGCGCTCTTAGCAAGCAACTGCTTTCTTTTACCCCCCATTAGCAGTATGCAACTGTGCTGTCTTAGTCAGTCAGCAGGCTTAACCAAGTAACTTATGGGGTGATTTTATCGGAGAACATTCTCGCGGTCGGGCATGGCCGTCTAGTAGTAGGAATCCCCACCCTTTAGTTTTCTAAAGGGTGGGGAGGATGTCAATCGCTGGCAAGCAAACACCACAGCGAAGTAATTTCTGCATTGCGCGCAGCAAATAATGGGTCGTTTTGATCTTGACTGCGGCCGTGCTTAGGCTGGGTATCTAAGCGGTATTTAACAGTTAATCCCGATTCAGCAAACCAACCTAATAACTCTTCACGGCTGCGTAACTGCAAGTGCTCAGCCAAATCGGAAAGAATCAACCAGACCTCGCCTTGTGCCGCTAAGTGCTGCCTTGCGCCCTTGAGAAAACCTCGCAACATGCTGCTTTTTGGATCATACACTGCGTACTCCAATGGCGAGCTGGGTCTGGCCGGCAACCAAGGTGGATTACAGACAATTAAATCCGCTAACCCCTGATCCCTCGGGAACAAATCAGCTTGCTGGAGCTGCACTGAGTGTAACGCTAAACGCTGTAAATTATCTTCAGCGCAAGCCAACGCCCGTGGGTTTAAATCCGTAGCAATCACCTGGTTAACACCCCGTTGCGCGAGGATAATGGCGAGTAACCCAGTACCTGTGCCGATATCAAAAGCCAACTGATGTTGAGCAGGCAAAGGAGCATCCAATAACAGTTGCACATACTCATGCCGCGTAGGTGCAAACACGGCGTAATGGGGATAAATGGATAAATCTAAGCCCGCAATGGGTACACCTTTTTTACGCCACTGAGCTGCGCCCATCGCACCCTGCACATCCCGTAGCGGGATCAAGCACGGCTCATTCAGCTCACCAAAAGCCTCATTACAAACCGCAGTCAACTCAGGGGCACGACGCAAATGGCTGATATAGCCTGCATCCAATTCCAACAGCAAACGACTTAAAATAGCTGCCCGCTGTGCTTGGGCTTGGCGTTGCCGGTGAAACAGGTCCGCGGTGGCTGTGGGACTCTGTGCTGTGTGCTCGCTTGATTTTGCTGCCTTTTTTTTAGCCTTACGCTGCTCGGCACGTTCAATGCGCCGATTCATTCCCTGCAACAGTTGCCGAGCATTATGAAAATCACCACGCCACAACATTGCAGTGCCTGCGCAAGCTAAACGATAAGCATCGTCCGCTTTAGTTTGATCATCAACAATCACTATTCGAGCTGGCGGTGACTGATTACCTTGCGATAACCAAAGGGTCTGGCGCGACACGCCATTATCATGCCATTGCACATAGTGCTTTTCTGTTTGCAACACACAACGTCCTTAACCAAGTATGCCAAGTGATATTCAATACAGTTAAGAATAACAGTTAACACTCAGCAGTATTTAACCCAAACCGCTCTAAGCAAAAATCTTACGCTTATATAGATTTGGACTCTGCTTGCTCTGCTTAACTGGTTAAGCTTTGCTATTGATGGCCTATACGCACCGCGCTACTTGCGCCACGGTGCACAGCTGTAACTGGCCAGTAATTAGCCACACTGGCTGTCGCCACAGGCCAAACAGGTTAAGCAACCGTCCATTTGTATTGCCGCTTGGGTATGACACTTGCTGCACAACTGTGCACCTACTGGATACTTCTCGGTACTGTCATCGCAATTGGCAGCCGCTTGCTTGGGTGCAGACAGCTGTTCAAACTCAGCTTTTTGTTGCGCAAGGTACTGTTGTTGGTGCTCATCCAAGTCATCTTCCATAAGGCCGATGTACTTGAGGTGCTGCTCTAAAACGTCACCAATTTCAGCCACCAAAGACGGCATCCATTTACCACCGCGCTTAAAGTAGCCGCCCTTGGGGTCAAAGACACTTTTTAGCTCTTCCACCAAAAAGTTGCAGTCACCGCCCTTACGGAATACTGCCGAGACAATCAAAGTCAACGCGGCAATCCATTGGTAGTGCTCCATATTTTTGGAGTTAATAAAGATCTCAAAGGGACGGCGCTGCTCATACTCAGTGCCTTGATTGAGAATAATGTCGTTGATCGTAATATAAAACGCATGCTCAGAATTTGGAGTCTTGATTTTATAGGTCGACCCCACCAACGCCTCTGGGCGCTTAACTTTTTCATGCATTTCCACAAATTTTGGTTCGGGTGCAGCCGCAGGTGCCTGCTTATCCTCAGTAACCAATTCATAGCCAACGATTTTTTCGCTGATTTTAATCGTCATCTTGTTTTCCTCAGCTTAAAACTTACCGTAGTAGCCTTCTTTTAAGGCTTCATAAAGGTTGGCTGCGCTGTGCAACTCACCGTCATATTCGATTTTCTCATTCCCTTTGGCTTCAACTTCTGTGCCATCGGCCAGTTTGAATCTATAGGTGGTGTTCGCCAAATTCTCTTCTGTGACCAACACCCCTTGGAAAGCCTCAGGGTTAAAGCGGAATGTCGTACAGCCTTTTAAACCCTGCTCATAGGCATACTGATAAATATCTTTAAAGTCTTCGTAAGGATAATCCGTGGGTACGTTAGCGGTTTTTGAAATCGAAGAGTCAATCCACTTTTGTGCCGCTGCTTGAATATCCACATGCTGAATGGGGGTCACTTCATCAGCACTGATAAAGTACTCTGGCAAATTGCCAGGTTCGGCTTCTGCATCCACTAAAGAGCGGTACGCCAATAATTCATAGCTAAACACATCAACCTTTTCTTTGGTCTTTCTATTTTCGCGAATAATATTGCGGAAATAGTGATGGGCGAAGCTGGGCTCAATACCATTGGACACGTTATTGGCCAAGGATAAAGAAATGGTGCCGGTGGGTGCAATGGAGCTGTGGTGGGTAAAACGTGCGCCCTGCTCGATAAGCGCTTCCACCAGCTCAGGCTCTTCCGCAGCCACTTGCTGCATATAACGGCTGTACTTGCCCCATAGCACTTTGCCTTTGATCTTCTCACCCACTTGGTAGCCATCCTCAAGCATTTCTGGACGCTGGGCGAGCATTTTTCCAGTGACTGTAAAGTCTTCATCCATAATGGGTGCTGGGCCTTTTTCGTGCCCCAACTCTAAGCCCGCGCGCCAGCCTTCTAAGGCCATTTCTTTGGCGACCCGCTCGGTGAACTCAAGCGATTGTTTATCACCGTACTTCATGCGCAGCATACAAATGGTGGAACCCAAACCGAGGAAACCCATGCCATGGCGACGCTTGCGCATAATCTCCTCACGCTGCTCGGGCAAAGGTAAGCCATTTATTTCCACCACGTTATCCAACATGCGGGTAAAGATATTGACCACTTTACGGTATTCATCCCAATCAAAGCTGGCGTCTTTGGTAAAGGGTTTACGCACAAAACGGGTCAAGTTAATCGAGCCCAATAAACATGCACCATAGGGTGGTAATGGCTGTTCGCCGCAAGGATTGGTAGCGCGAATGTCTTCGCAGAACCAGTTGTTATTAAACTCATTGACATGGTCAATTAAAATAAAGCCCGGCTCAGCAAAATCATAGGTGGACGCCATAATGGAATCCCAGATGCGACGCGCTTTAAGGGTGCGATAGACACGGCAGGCCACCATGCCGTCTTCACGGGTAATGTATTTTTCGGTGGTGGACCAATAACGCCAAATCACTTGGCTGCTGTCATTCAGGTCCAGCTTGTCGGTTTCCAGTTCAGCGGGGCTTAAGGGGAATGCCAGCGCCCAATCGCTGTCATTTTTCACTGCCTCCATAAACTCATGGGTGATCAGCAGTGACAAGTTAAACTGACGCAAACGTCCGTCTTCACGCTTGGCGCGAATAAAGTCCAAGACATCAGGGTGGCCCACATCAAAAGTGGCCATTTGCGCACCACGACGACCGCCAGCCGAAGATACTGTGAAACACATTTTGTCGTAAATATCCATAAACGACAGTGGGCCTGAAGTGTATGCGCCTGCTCCTGACACGTAAGCACCACGCGGCCTCAACGTAGAAAACTCATAACCAATACCGCAACCGGCTTTCAGGGTTAAACCGGCTTCATGCAGTTTGCTGAGAATATCGTCCATGGAGTCGCCCACCGACCCTGACACTGTGCAGTTAATGGTCGAGGTGGCCGGCTTATAAGCTGTCGCTCCGGCGTTGGAAATAATACGTCCGGCAGGGATTGCACCACGGTACAGCGCCCATAAAAATTGCTCATACCAATGCTCACGGTGCTCTGGCAGTTCAATATCCGCCAAGGCCCGCGCCACTCTTTGATAGGTTGCGTCCACACTGCTATCAATACTGTCGCCATCCTTGGTTTTCAGGCGATATTTCGCATCCCAAATATCCAAAGATGCCGGTTGTAAGGCTATATCAGCCTGCCTTGAAACCTTAGAAACTGCTGCAACAGCTTGATTCATGATGAACTCCTAAAAAATCTAACCTGCGCTCTAAAACCGCACAAAAACCTTTACCGAACAATGCCTATAAAACCACAAAAACACAACATAGTGCGAAAGACATCCGATACTACAACTATATATAGTGCTTTACAAATACAAGACTGAGTGACTTTCTTGACCTAAATCATGGCCTACAAGCGAACGCCGCACGGCTCAGCCTTATCGAAATGACCGTTGGTCAGAATACTGTTTCAATTGTTTGTGTTAGCTATACTCAGCCGAAAAAATTCTCCAGACCGGTGTCGCTGGCAGCGTAAAACGCGCAACCGAACACCCCTTCTAAACACAGCTGGTCATCGAAACGATACAGGTCTGTAGCCGATTTGATTGTCTGATGCTGCTCAAAGCAGCCAGTGCTGGCATCCGCACCCAGAGTTTGAAACCTAGAGTGAAAGCATGCCTATGGACGGAAAACGGATGAACCGCTTTCGAATGACTACATGATAGAGATGTACACAGAATTAGCAAACCGCCTCATCCTGTAGGAGGCCTCCGTGTAGTCCATCTTAACAGCCAAGCCCCACTCTGCGCCTGCACCCTGTCTCTGGCTAGACTGCTGCCCTATTTTGCAGGAGCCCCCATGAGTCCAATCGTGATGTTTAACTTACCAACAACACCTCTATCACCCATGACCTATAAAGCGCTCAACCTTTGCATAATGCATACTTAAAGCTCTTGCACACCAGCGCCTAGCCTGCTCCGACCAGACTGCGCAGTTCGTAGTAGTGTAGGTTTGCTGTTGGCGTTTAAAGCAGCGCCTACATTGACTCCCTACAACAGCACATCATAGATACTGGGCAAATCAGCAGAGTTGCCGTCATAAACGATGCGGCCATCGGTAAGGCGGATGGTGCGTGGGCAGCGGGCGCTAAGGCGGGGGTCGTGGGTGACAATCACAATCGCACATTGATGCTCCACATTAAAACGCTCAAACAAGCTGAACACTTCATCCGCAGTCTGGGTATCGAGGTTACCCGTGGGTTCATCAGCCAACAGCAACGCCGGACGCGTCACCAAAGCGCGAGCAATCGCCACCCGCTGTTGCTGACCTCCGGATAAACGATTGGTGGATTGGCGCATAAAATCAGCCAAGCCCACTTGCGCTAATAAATACTCAGCATAGTCAATTTGCTCAACGGACGGTTTTCCGTAACGTAGCATCAGCGGCATTAATACGTTATCCAGCACACTAAAAGCACTGATCAAGTGGTGAAACTGAAAGACAAAACCAATAGCCTCGCTACGCAGCTGGGTACGCTGCTGCTCAGTTAACCCTTGCACCAAATGCCCTTGAATGCGCAACTCACCGGATGACGCCACATCCAGCAAACCCATCACATTCAACAAGGTGCTTTTCCCTGAACCGGAGGTGCCCACTAAAGCCACCAGCTCACCGCGACTGACGTGCAGTGAAATATCATGTAAAACATGGTTTTCCAGTTCGGTACCGGCATTAAAAATCTTATTCAACTGATCCAGCTGTAAGACCACCTGCTGTTCGGCGTTATAGCTTAACTGTTGTGCTTTAGACATAGCGAATTGCCTCCGCTGGATCATATTTTGCTGCACGACGGGCCGGTACCATCGCGGCAATCACTCCTGCGGCAGTGGCTATCACAATGGCCGACAACAGCATCGAAGGTTCAAGACGAATCACAAACAAACGGTCATCAAAACCATTAAACACTTGCACTAAGCTGTAACCGACCAGCACACCCAACAGGGAACCCGCCAAACCAAGTAAGCCGCCTTGCCATAAAAACACCCGCAGGATTTGCTGTTGGGAACTGCCCATGGCACGCAAAATACCGATTTCTCGAGTGCGCTGCACCACACTCACCGCCAACACACTGGCAATACCGAAGATCACCGACATGGCGACAAACACCCGAATCATTTGCGTGGTCATGGTTTGTGAGCGCAAGGCATTGAGCAACTGACCATTACTTGCCATCCAGCTTTGCACATACAGCCCTGTGAGCTGAGTTAAACGCTGCGCCCAGTCCTCAGCACTAAAGACATCACTGATTTTTAATTCTAAATGAGTAATCCCGCCGGGCAAGTTCAACAAGGTTTGAGTTTGCTTGAGACTGGTATACACATAACGGCTGTCCAACTCACGCACCCCTAACTCAAAAACCCCTGCGACATCCACCACCGTTTGGCGATTATCACCCGCATCGAGGCGTAACTTATCTCCCGTACGCAAGCCTAAATCTTCCGCTAACTGACTGCCGATCAGTACATCACTGGCATCCACACTGAACCGCCCTTCCAGCAAATAATCCTCCAGCTCAATAATTCTGCTATAGCGTTCTGGATCGACACCCATCAACGCCACCGAGGCTCGCACGGTGCCTTTTTGTGCGAAAGCTGGTCCTGAAATCAACGGAGACACTGTATTAAAAGCTGAGTAGGTGTCTAACACATCGCGCACTTCTTGCCAGTTATTGATGGTTTGTAAACGTTGTGCACGTGGGCTTTCCATAACCCAAACATACGTCCCTTCTGCAGTGGCAGACAGGTTATTGTGCTGACGAGTCGCCTCAAGACGAATATGTGCCTGAGTGCCCAAGGTTTTATCAATGACGTTATCTTGCAAGCCGGTCATTAACGCTGTGATAAAGACGATCACCGCCGCCCCTACGGAAATGGCTACGCTGATTAACAAGGTTTGCAGCGGGTTATCCGCTAAAAAGCGCAAGGCAATGCGCCACTCAATCCATAAAGAATGACGCCAAGCGGTAAAGCGGCTAATCAATGACATGGGGTCTCTGCTCAAAGCGTACGCGGGCACGTTGCCCATCAGTTACACTGCCGGCTTGCACCACAATATCGCCTTCATCAAGCCCAGCAAGAATCTCGCTATGGGTCATAGTGCGCAAACCCAGTTGCACATCAACGGCATGAACTTTCCCTGTTTGCCAGCGCAACACCTGTGCCTTCCCTGCCGAGCTGGTTAATACATAGTCATTGGGCAGCACTAGAGTTTCATCACGCTCAGCGGCGATAATATTAGCTGAGACAGTCATACCTTGCAGAAAAGTATTGTATTGCTGCTTATGATCCGGCAAAACGTCAATGTGCACGTCAATGGTACCGCGACTACTATCCACTGCTGGAGCAATAAAACTCACCACACCAGGCACCATTTGCTCCGGCCAAGCATCGGCAATCAGCAGCACTGGCTGCTGCAGTTGCAATGGCGCAAAGTTCTTTTCATCTAGCGCCACAACAACTTCAAGGCCATCACTGGCCACACCGTCACGACCCAAACCATCACTGCGGGCAATTTCCAATAACACTTTACTGGGCTGCACCAAATCCCCAGGCTCAACATTACGGGTCTGCACCCGCCCCGCAAAGGGCGCATAAATACGGGTTTTCGACAACTCGGCCTCGGCACTGGCAATACGTTGCTGCAATAAGCGTTCTTCAGTGCTGCCCTCCGCTAAAGAGTCCATTGCAAGCTGTGCTCGGGTAAGTGCCGTTTTCGCATTGAGTTCGATGCGCTGGGCTTGTTCAACCTGCTCTGTGGGGATCACACCTTTTTCAGCCAGGGCTTCGCGACGACGGGCTTCGCGGCTGGCCTGACGTAAATTATCCCGGGCTTCAAGCAATGCCGCCTGGGCTTGTGGCCGGCTGACTTCTCGCAATTGTTGCAGTAGGGTGTGGGCTTGATCAAGGCGCGACTCAAGCTCTTCAGGATTTAACTCAATAAGCAATTGGCCCTTCTCGACTTGATCCCCTTCCCGCACATGACGTGCAATCACGGTGCCGGTGATCTCGCTGCCAATTTTCGCCAAGGTTTGATAGCGCACTTCGCCACTGGCAACAATCCGCAGTTCCAAAGGCAGCAACTCAACAGTCAGTGCCGGTACAATTGGACCACGCCACTTAGGGACACCGATCAGCAGCGCAGCACCGAGCGCGGCAATTATAATTCCATAAATAATGCGCATTGAAGCCTCGCTGCTGCTGTACTAAATCAGTTCAATGGACTCTGGGTAAATGCGAATCAGACCTTGTCGATAAAGACCACCGATGGCTTTTTTGTAATTGCCTTTACTGACACTAAACATTTCAGCAATCGCCGCGGGTGAACTTTTATCGCTGAGGGGCAAATGCCCATTATTTTCACGCAGCTTAGTCAAAATGGCTTCGCTAAGAGTATCGCGTAACTCTTGCCCTTGAGGTTGTAAGCTGAGATTAATCAAGCCATCGTCACGGATTTCACGGATAAAACCACGCTCTTGCATACCACTGCGCAAAAACTTGAACGCTTCATTCTTATGGATCAAACCCCAGTGCTCGCCATTGATAATGGCTTTAAAACCCAAATCAGTGGCTTCTACAATTAATAAGTCCACCGCTTCACCGACCCTATAGTTGGCTGGGGTTTTATCGAGAAAACGATCTAAATGTGCTGTAGCGGTAATGCGTCCAGTGCGCTCATCACGGTAAGCTCGCACCACACAATAATCACCCACCTGCAAGGGTTGTTTTTCTTCCGAGTGGGGCAATAACAAATCTTTACTCAACCCCCAATCTAAAAATAAGCCCACTCGGTTAATATCAATAACTTTTAAACTGGCAAACTCGCCCACCTTAATGGTAGGTGTACGACCAGTGGCGATGAGGCGGTCTTCGCTGTCTAAATAGACAAACACATTGACCCAATCATCATCCTCACAGGCTTCGCCTTTAGGCATTTCACGCCGTGGCAAAAGAATATCCCCGTCAGGACCGCCATCTAAATACACGCCAAACTCAGCCTGTCGAATGACCTGCAGGGTATTCATCTCTCCAATCAACGCCATGCTTCTGCACCTTAATAATTTGCATTTAAAAGACTCATTATGCCTGTTTATTAAACATAAACAGTAGATTTAATGACGCAGCCTCTTAAAAACAGCAAACACTCGTGCAACTTACTCCTGTGCCCCGCCTTATGAGTCCACTAGTGTTCGTCCAGTCGCAGCCGATCCTCAACCACATCTGCTAAACGATCAGGCTGGAATTTTGATAAGAAGTTATCGCAACCCACTTTTTTCACCATGGCAGCGTTAAAGCTGCCGGACAGCGAGGTGTGCATCACCACATACAAATCCCGCAGACGCGAATCATTACGGATTTCTGTGGTGAGACGATAACCATCCATTTCTGGCATTTCCGCATCAGTGAACACCATTAACAACTTATCAGTGAGCACCTCGCCTTGATCAGCCCACCTTCTGCCAATAATAATCGGCCTCTTGCTCTGCCCAATCCGGCTCTGTAGAGAAGTAAGGTTCGATTTCCACACGACTCATGGCAAACAAGTTACCCAACGTATCAAACAGCATGGCACGGACACTTTGTGTGCCGTTATCAATGCTCAATACATAATCAAGCTGTGCTTGACTGCTGCTGTGCTCAACACTCATACGCGCACCTTTGCAGTGCTGGCAGGCTATAAAACTGCTGATAAATGCTTAAATAACGTTGCTGCTCCTGCGTCCAACGCTGTTCATCCCATCCCAAGCGTGGCTGACAAAGCTCACATACCTGCTCCAGCAATGCCACACCACCTTGCGCCAGTAATAAGCCAAAGCGCGTACGACGCAACAATAAATCATCCAGATGAATCACCAACTCATGCTCACAGGCATAGGCCAGTTCCGCCCAAAAAATCGGCGTGGTGCTGACCTGCTGTGGGCCCACTTCGTTAAACACCGCACAAAATGCCGACCAGTTGGCGCGATAACGGCCATACAAGCGCCGCTGCACGCTACTGGACACCCCTGGCAAACACTGATCAGCTGTGTATTGCTCCGTCCAGTGTTGCGCCTCTGGCCCTACTTGCATTGAGCAGCCATTAAAAACGCTGCACGCTTGCAACATCTCTAACGCCAATAAGCGAAAGGTGGTTAATTTCCCACCGGCCAAGCTCACACAACCCGGCTCCACCCAGAGCACATGCTCCCGTGATTCGTCCGAGGGTTTATGCCCGCCAGTAGTGTTATTAGCCACAATAGGCCGCACGCCTGACCAAGTGGACAACACATCAGCCTCGGTGATCTGCGCACCGGGAAACACCTTGGCACATCCAGCCAGCAAATAATCCACTTCAGTTTGACTGATCGCCGCTTCTTGGTTGAGATCATCGTGATGATCAATATCAGTGGTACCAATCACAGTGGCGCCTTCCCAGGGAAAAACAAACAGCAAACGACCATCAGTTGGGTGCTTAAAACTCACTGACTGGCTGACTGGCAAGCGCCAGCTGGGCAATAATAAATGACTGCCCCGTAACGGACGCATATGCTGCTGTTGCTGGCTTAACCCAGCAGCATCGGTCCAGACCCCAGTGGCTTGTGCCAGCGCTTTACAACGCAACTCGAACTGTTCACCGGTTAAGGTATCCGCAACCCGCACACCACAAACGCGGCGCTCTTGCGCTTCACTTTGCTCCACCACTGCATCCGTCTTGCTGTACACATGTTCCTGCACGCGTACATAACTGAGCACACAGGCACCCAGCGCTCGAGCCTCAGCCAACACATGCAACACCAAACGTGAATCATCTGTCACTGCATCTTGGAACTGACTGGCACCTTTCAACTTATCGTGCTGCAACCCAGCAGCCACCATGGGTACCTGCCACGGGGGATGAAATTGTCGAAACGCTTGTCCGGCAAATAAATCATAAAGCCACAACACTCCAGCAAATGTATAAGGGCCGGGAAACTCCCCTTGATAGTGGGGGTATAAAAATGGCAATGGATCCACTAAGCCTGGCTCATTATCCAGCAGCAGTTGCCGCTCACGGACACTGTCGCGGGTTAAGGCCAATTCACCTTGGGCAATATAGCGCAAGCCGCCATGCACCATTTTTGACGAGCGACTGGAGGTGCCCCAGGCAAAGTCATTTTGCTCAAGCAATAAACAACACCAGCCACGTTTGGCCGCCTCCAAAATAACCCCAGCACCGGTAATACCACCGCCCACCACGATTAAATCCCAATCCTGCTTGGCCAGCTCAGGCAACACCTGCTCGCGCCACGCTTGAGTCCAACGGGCTTGTTGATCAGTTGAACGGCTCATGGCTGTTTATCCACTAGAAGAACGCCGGGCGCCAGCTGTTGCTGAGGGTCAAAGTGCTCCACCACAGCCTGAATGGCGGCCATGCCCAGCGCCCCTTTTTCTTGCGCCAACCAAGGCGCATGGTCACGGCCTACCCCGTGCTGATGACTGATGGTGCCATGGTTATCAGCAATGATTTGACTGGCTGCCGTTTTTAATTGGCGCCAGCGCGCAAGGGTTTGTGGATAATCCTCAGCACAACGAAACACATAGGTGGTGTAAATACTCGAACCCTGGCCATACACATGGGACAAGTGGGAAAACACATGCACCTGTTCGCCGTGCTCTGCTAAACCTTCACGCAAACTGTGCTCCACCTTATCCATCAGCGATTGCACATTGCCCCATTGGGTGGCAGTTTCTAAAGTGTCCACCACATAACCGGCTTGCCAGAGCGCTTCGCGCAAGTAGGGAAAACGAAAACGGCCTTGTTGCCACTTATTACCCAGAAAACGTCCAGTAAACACAGCGCCATGCTGTTTTAAGCGGCGTTTGGCTTGCCGTACTGAGAGTGTATTTTGCCGGCGGTTACCGGTCACGCCAAAGGTCAGCAAGCATTTGCCTGCAGCGCAACCGCGCCAACTTAAATAACGCTCCAGCGCAGCAATCATGCGCGGATGTCCCGCTAAAGCCAATTGCGTGGTGGTTTCCATAGCATTGGATAAGCGCAACATCGACAACGGAATACGCGCTTGGCTGAGTTCACGCACAGCGTCTTGAGCATCTTGCCAAGAAGGTAAAAACACCCCATAAAAACGCTCATCATCAGGCAGTTTACTGACCCGTACTTTAACTTGGGAAATAATGCCTAAACGCCCTTCAGAACCCATCACCCACTCACGCAAATCAGGCCCAGCAGCAGAAGCTGGATAACAGGGCAGCGTCCAGGTAGCGGCAAAAGTTTCCATCTCACCACCGGCAAACAGCTGCTCAATACGTCCATAACGCAGTGATTGCTGACCACTGGAGCGACTGGCCACCCAACCGCCTAAAGTAGACAGCTCCCATGATTGAGGAAAATGCCCCAAGGTATAGCCCCGCGCGCGCAATTGATTTTCCACCTGTGGACCATTGGCCCCTGGACCAAAAGTCGCGATCTGACTGTCTTCATCAAAATCCTGCAGTTGATTCATCCGTGCTAAAGAGACTGTCAGCACCGCTCGACTATCGGCTTGCGGATTAATATGTCCCGCCACTGAAGTGCCGCCGCCATAGGCAATCAGCACCAGGTTCTCTGCCGTGGCCCAAGCCAATAATTCTCGAATATCTGCGGCAGACTCAGGGAAAGCCACCCCATCAGGAAACACCGCAAACTCACCGCTACGCATCGCCAGCCAGTCTGGCAGGCTTTGTCCACGGGCGTGGCGCACTCGCGTTTCGGCATCAACACTCACCAGCGGATGTTCTGGCAAACGTGACGGCGGCACCTTCGCGACCACCTCGTCTAAACTGGCATCCGCTAACACACGGCCCTTGCCCAGTGCCTGATCCAAAAACCCTATCCCTTGCTCAGGCAGCTGCATACTTATGGCACTATCGCCCCATCCATTCCAACGCCGCATAGCCACCCCTGTATTTATTTTTATAATGTGTCGATGCTATTTAGATTGCTAATCCAGCCAAGCACAGCCTAGCCCCTTTTGCAAAACAATAGGAACTTTCAACAAGCTAAGTGCATATATTTTTAAAGTAGAGCACTGGCACACATTGCTCAACAAGCAAATGAAATCAGTAAGCGGATCGCTAAACGCTATTTATCGAACAGAAAACGCTGAGTGATGGGTAAGGTCGAAATTCAAACAGCAAAAAAGCTAAACGAGCACAGCATTGCACTGCGCTCGCTAGGTAAGCAAAGCCCCTTACAACGTTAGGTCACGTACAGAAGCTTTAATAAACTCTTTCTTTAAGTCTTCGAAAGTGTGCACCGCTGGAAACTGCGGGAACTCTTCGATGACATTATCCGGCGCGTGGAACAGAATACCGGCATCGGCCTCTGACAGCATGGTGGTGTCATTATAAGAATCACCAGCGGCAATAATGCGGTAGTACAGGGTTTTTAACGCCAACACGGATTGACGCTTAGGGTCTTTTTGGCGCAGCTGATAGTCCACCACACGGCCTTTTTCATCGGTCACCAACTTATGGCAGAACAAGGTGGGAAAACCCAATTGGCGCATCAACGGCTGCGAGAACTCATAAAACGTATCAGACAGAATAATCACCTGAAAACGCTCACGCAACCAATCCACAAACTCCACTGCACCTTCTAAAGGCTCTAAGGTAGCAATGACCTCTTGGATATCTTTTAAGGTTAAACCGTGCTCATCTAAAATACGCAGACGTTGCTTCATCAGCACATCGTAATCAGGGATATCACGTGTGGTCGCCCGTAACGATTCGATACCAGTTTTTTCTGCAAAGGCGATCCAGATTTCTGGAACCAATACACCTTCAAGGTCAAGGCAGGCGATTTCCACAGCAATTCCTCATAACGTAAAAAAGATGCACTCTAGCGCCTCCATCCCAACCATGCAAGATTAAGATGCTTAATTAGGCTAGATATGCTCGAAAAGCATAAGTATAACGATTTATATTCATTCTAAACAGCCTCATTTCCTTGCTAACATGCACTGCTTACGATGCTTAATGATGTTAGGAATGCATAACCATGACCACCCCAATTGATCTACCACAACTGATAGCCGACTGCACCGATGCCTCCCCGCAAAACATTCTCAAACACGCCTTTAACAGCTTTGGCGATGAGTTGTGGCTGTCGTTTAGTGGTGCAGAAGATGTGGTACTCGTGGATATGGCATGGAAAATCAATCCACAGGTCAACGTATTCAGTTTAGACACCGGACGCCTACACCCGGAAACCTATCAATTTATTGAACAGGTCCGCGAACATTATCAAATCAACATTGATGTTCTGTCCCCCGATGCACAACAGGTGGAAAACCTGGTCCGCGAAAAAGGCTTATTCAGTTTTTACAAAGATGGGCACAGTGAATGCTGCGGGGTGCGCAAAATTGCTCCATTAAAACGCAAACTCAGCACAGTTAAAGCATGGGCCACTGGCCAGCGCCGCGATCAAAGCCCCGGCACCCGCAGCCAAGTAGCGGCCGTAGAACTGGATACAGCTTTCTCCACCGCAGAACAGCCACTGTACAAATTCAATCCCTTAGCCAATATGAGCAGCGACGAAATCTGGGCCTACATACGGATGCTCGAGTTGCCTTATAACAGCTTGCACGAACGGGGTTTTATCAGCATTGGCTGCGAACCTTGCACCCGCCCAGTGCTGCCCAACCAACACGAACGCGAAGGCCGCTGGTGGTGGGAAGAAGCCACACAAAAAGAATGCGGCTTACATGCGGGCAATATCATCGCCACTGAGTAAAACCTTGTAACTGCAGATAAGTCACCGCTGTAATGGCATACTGTATCGGGTGGTCAGTCATGACTGTGGAACAGGTTAAAGACATATAACACAGCGCGCCTGCTGTATTCTGCCCCAGAATAAAGACTGTTTAATCAGCTAAAGCATGGAGGGTGCTGCATGAAAATTTCCAAATTTATTGCACTGTTGTTAATCATTCTCTTCAGCTCCGCCAGTTTTGCTCAAATCACCTGCCGCACCGATGCATTTGCTACCAGTAGGTGCAGTGATGGCACCCAATATCGAACAGATTCCTTTGGCACCACACGCGACAACAAAGGTAATTCTTGGCGAACAGATTCTTTCGGAACCACACGCGGCAGCGATGGCACAATCTACCGAACGGATTCTTTTGGCACGACTCGGGATAATAAAGGCAATTCTTGGCGCACTGACTCATTTGGAACAATCAGAGGCAGTGATGGAACAACCTGCCGTACCGACTCATTTGGCACAATGCGCTGCAACTGAGTGCTTTTTACTTGACCTTAAAGCCGTTGATGAGCAACCTGCTTTCAAATGAGCCGCTGCTTTAAATGACACCTTTAACTGATCGGACTCGAAAACATCCCATGACTGACACTCTGCACCGTTTATACTCATTTCGTCGCTGCCCTTACGCCATGCGCGCACGACTGGGCATTTTATTTGCCGGTTTAAAGGTAGAAATACGCGAGATCGTACTGAGAAATAAGCCCGCACACATGTTGGCTATCAGCCCCAAAGGCACGGTGCCTGTGCTGCAGTTATTAAAAGACAATGACACGCAACGAGGTGTCATCGAGGAAAGCAGAGAAATACTGGAATGGGCGCTGCAACAAGACGACCCACAAGGTTTGTTAAACACTGACTTGGACAGCGCTAACCAGCTCATTGAGCAAAACGATAACGAGTTTAAACATTGGCTGGACCGCTACAAATACTGGGATCGCCACCCTGAGCAGTCTCAGCTTGAATACCGACAACAAGGCGAAGTCTTTTTACAGCAGCTAGAACAACAGCTCAGCCAGCACGCTTATTTACTAGGTGACACTATTAGCATGGCTGACATCGCTATCATGCCCTTTATACGCCAGTTCGCCCATGTGGATCGTGACGTGTTTTATAACCTGCCCTATCCCAAGCTGCAGCAATGGTTGAAAAACTGGTTAGAACATCCACTGTTTGTTCAGTGCATGGTCAAACTGCAGCCTTGGCAAGAGGGTGATAAGCGGGTGGTGTTTCCATTAAGCTAATCCAGACTGCTCATCACATCCACAAGCCACTTAGCATGCTTTGCTGCTGTGTTTCAGCCAGCACAATACCTCTATGTGCCAGCCTAGTTGTCGCCTGAATACGTCATGGCACCAGACCCTACCCATGATTGCGACATTCGCGGCTCTAAACAGTCCAAACTAGAACCTTTAAAACACAGCCATGCGATTAGAGCCGTCGGCCGCTAATAACACGCAACAAGATCATAATCACTGCGATTACCAGGAGAATGTGAATAAATCCACCCATAGTGTAGGACGAAACCAATCCTAAAACCCATAGAACTCCAAGTACTAATGCGATTGTATATAACATGGCTCATACCTTCCTTTGATGATTGTTTGTGCAGAAGTCCACAATAGGTAGCGTGCCAGCTGCAGTTTTTTCTTAAGAGCTTTCGCGAGTTCTTTTTCCCTTGACGAGAAAAAGTCTATTTTTAATCTCTAGCATAGCTTTTATGCACTATGGCAAAGGTTTAAATACTGTAAAGGCAGCTTGAGAAACGAGCTCAATATATACCCAAGCTGCTTGTACAGGTGAAGTTATAGCTTGCGCTTAAACTCAGCTATTTCTTCCTCTGCTTTCTTTTTGGTTAAGCCATAACGCTCTTGTAGCTTACCGACTAAATACTGGCTATGACCTTCAAGCACATCGAGGTCATCATCTGTCAACTTGCCCCAACGCACTTTGATTTGACCTTTGAGTTGCTTCCACTTGCCTTCAAAAATAGCCTTATTCATAAATCACCTTTAATTATAGAGAGTTGTATATGTAGCCTGTTGGTTTTAGCGGCTGGCTTTTAAACCATCGGCAGCAACACCTTTAACACCTTTAATTTCCTTGGCTTTATTGATCGCCAGATCGCGTTCGGCTGCAGTAGACACCACACCTGACAGCGCAACAATGCCATCTACGGTTTCGACTTTAATATCCAAGCCACTGATACTGGTGTCACTCAGGAAAACTGATTTCACTTTGCTAGTGATCCAGCTATCTGAAACAACGTCCTGAACGTCACTCATGGTTTCGCTCATAGTTTCGTTAACAGTAGCAGCATGGGCTAATGGCATGCCTAAAAACACTGTCAACATCACAAGACCAGCGTATTTACGATTTAAATTTGTCATTTTAGAGTTCTCTGCACATGAGAAAAGCCAGAGATAGCTTCCTATTCATGTACATATCATTAGAGTTGCTGCTGGAGGTATTAGTTCAACTAAGTCCGCCTAATACCCAAACAGCAGATTTGACTATAACCCTTAAAGTCCACCCTACTTATCCAAGGCGGATTATGAGGCACGTGCTGAAAATGCCCACAGACGAGCTCAGCCACTCAATGGTTCTCATCATCTTTATGTTGACATCCTCCCCGACCTAAAGGGCGGGGATTCCTACTGCTAGACGGCCATGCCCGACCGCGAGAATGTTCTTTGCCGCATTAACATCGCGGTC
>DASROA010000097.1:0-4244 GCA_035647115.1 Thiopseudomonas sp.
CGCTTTTCATCTGAAATTTCTTGGTAGTTTAGATGGCTAATATTGAAGCCGATTGGGTCGGGCGGGCTAAATATTCCGCTGAGCAAGTTAAGTAAACCAATGGTGATATTGTCCACTGATTCTCCGAGCTGAAGAGGGTTGGGGCCTGTGCTGTAAGGACCGCCGACGGGCTTATTGAACACCGCTTCGCGGTCCACGTGGGTTAGTGCTTCTATATAGGTGCTGCCACTTAGTGTTGGGATATGCAGTAACTTAATAAGCTCATCCCCTTCCACATAGTGTTCGCAACTTTGCCGGCCGGACCACTTGTGTTCTTCAGGCATTTTTCCAATGCAGGTGTTTAGAACTTTTGATTGCACGCTAATATCAACGGTTGGTTGCGCAGCCGAGCAACTGATTTTGTCGAGTGTGCCGTAGCCAGTGGTTACATCAATAGTAATAGGTAGATTGACCCGAGTGCCTAAAATGGTTTCGGTGAGCCAGCGTAGAGAGCCCCCTAGCAGCGCAGAGCTATCAACATGCACATACACTCGTACTTGAGCATTGTAAGCGGTTGTGCCAACCGGGCCAGCGGCAATACTGGGCGGCTCAATAATGCCCAGCTCTACTTTTGCGAGGCCTAAAATGTTGAGCTCGGGAATATGCACACCGCGACCAGCAGAGCCAATGAGTAAGGAGGTTTTTAGAAGGGGCCCTAAATTTATATTGGCATCCAGTGCGGAACCTAAAGTGCCGTCTTTTCCGGTATGCAAACTAATCAGGCCGCGACTGGGAGAGCCGTCGGTGTTTGTATGGCCGGGAATTCGAAATAAATCCAGTTTCACACTTCTTAAAATATCATTGTTTAGGATTTGTAAGCGTAATGCTTCAAGCTCGGCTCTTAGTGTTTTGTCAGTAATAACTTTTAAGGAAACATCCACTAAACGATCGATTCCGATGAGGCCGACCTGTGTGTCACTGAGGTTTAATAGTCCCTCTGGGCTGAGCAGTCTAAGCTCGTCTATGCCGACTTTTACTCCGAGCAGACGCAATAAACCGGACGGTGTGATTGTGCTGTCAGCAAGCCCTGTGCTGTTGAGAACGGTGAGGGTTTCGACGTTAAGCCCTACTGCTTTAAGCAGTAAGCCCAGCAGGCGGTCATTATCTAAGCGTAATAATTCAGCACCGACACTGAATGAAGCGCTGGGTTCTTGTCTTTGTGCGGTGGCGCTGGCGCTCAGCGTTGTAGTGGATTGCAACTGGCTACTTAATAGGCTGCCTGCTTGTATAATCAAGCTGGTCGGTACTGTATGTGTAGCAGTGACTTTAACAGCGCTTCCCAGGTTGTTAGGGGTTACAACGCGTATGCCGTCGGGGCTATCGACTGTTGCGCATTGGGTTTGAATGTTTTGTTTATCAGGCTCGGTCAAGAATTTATTGCGTTTAGCGTTGTCCTCTGCATAGATTTGCGCATCGGCTGCTTCTAGATAACATACCCCTTTGTTGAGACGGCTGACGCTTTCCAGTGCGGCCATGTCAGCTACTTTTTGTAAGTTACGTTGTTCAAAATATAAGCGGCCTGTATCAACTACCAGTACCAAGCAGCCTAAGGCTAATAAAATACTAGCGGCGGCCAGCACACTGAATGCGCCACGCTGCCTATGTTTAGTTAAGGGTCTATAAGCTTTCATTATCAGGTTTCACTCAGTGGTTAAATTGGCTAACGTAAAATTATGGCTTCGCCACGTAATTCTTTTGGGATGTCGGGCAAGCTAATCCATTGTTGCTTGCCCGTAGCGTCTTTAAGCAGCGGGAGTTTCAGGCTCGGCATTAATTTGTCAGCATTGGGGTGAGCAACGCAGGCACTGTAGCTCTGACCAGCTTTTTTAATGTAGTTATTGCCGTAGCCTTGGCAGGGTTGCTTCCAGTGATCAGGAAGAGCTGACTGCTTAACGTATTGAGTTGCGCGGGCTTGTATTTTTTGCTCCAATTCAGCGTGTTTTTCTTCAGACAGTGAGCCTAATTCGCTACCAGGTGTAGCGATGGCTTCTTTGACTAGGTTGCTAGCTATTTGTTCGTAATGATTTTTAAGAAGAAACGGCATAAAAAAGCTAACCAGCCCATAAAATAAGATAAAGAGTAGGATGAAAAAAAGACTAAACTCAATTGCCGCAGCGCCTTTTTGCTGATGTTTAAATGATTTTAGCTGGAGCATAATTGAATCACCTTATTGAAAAGTTTAATTATCCTGTTTGATAGGGGCTTTGACTATATATATAAAGCTATATGTGAAAAGTATTACTTATTCCTTTTGGCTTTTTTAATGTTGTTAATTTGTTTGGTTCTACTGTCTGTAAAGGGGTATTAAGTGCAGCAAGATAGGCTATCACGTGTATTTTACAGGAATGCTGCTAAAGGTGCAGGCCTTGGAGCTATTCATGGTAAATCACTCAAGTATAGCTTGGCCGGATTTTATAAGTTGGGTGCTGCCTGGGTAGGTGCTAGAATATATAAAATTGAGCTAGCAGGATTGTTTAGTGGTATTCTTGCGGCTGTCGCATAAGGCATGCGTATTAGCTTAGCGCGCAAGCGCTTCCTTGATTATAACTGGTTGTGTTAGGGGTGTTCTTATTGTGGTTTGGTATCGGTATTCTTCCTTGATTGCAATTCTTGCTTTGTCGGGCTGTGCAGTGGGGGGGGTTGAGCAGAGAGAAGAAGTGGAAGCGGCGAGTACTGAGGATCAGTCTGTGCTTTATTCTGCGTTTTATGGTGAGGCAGTAGAGCGAAGGGAGGAGTATGAGCATAGCGCTTCGAGCGACTTAGCAGGGGCGCAAAAGCGTTCGGTTTCGCAGGCAGAAGATGCAAGAAATGCTGCTGAAGGGGCGGCGGTGATGATGCCCGCTGTAGATGGTGACTTGATTGCTGTTGAGCCCGGCCATTGTATGGTGTATGCGCAAATTAAACCGCGTCCTTCCAAGCGCGTTATAGAGGTGACGGTTAAAGACTCTAGTACTAAAATCCATGTCACGCCCGCTCAGCTAAAAAAAGGTTATCGCCAAGTGGTGACCCGTGAGGGGGTTGTAACCTATAGGATTGAGCCGCCGCAGTTTAAGAAAGTTATTGAGCGGGTTCTCGTAAGGCCTGAGATAAAAAGCGTAGAGGTTGTGCCTGCTGTTTATCAGAAGAAAACAGAGCAGGTGAAAGTTAAAGACAGCCGAACAGTATTTGAGCCCTGTCAGGTTGCAGGGAGTAAATACTCTAAAGGGGCTGGGGTGGTAGGTTTTTGTGCTAAAGAAATCCCTGCTGAGTACCAAACAGTAGAGGTTGAGGAGTTGGTGCAAGAAGAGACCACCAGAACAGTAGTGGTGCCGGCAGAGTATCAAGAGGTTACCCGCTGGGAGGTCAGCCAGCCTGCACGGGCGGTAGAGGTTATGGAAGAGGCTGAAGTGCAGCATTTGTTGGTGGATAATTTAGTACACGATGCAATCATCGATGAACAGCAAACAGCGCCGCAAACTAAAGCCTTGAGTGTTACTGACTTTGAAGGTGAGTCGCGTGTAGTGGTACGCCGTGCGGTATGTGATATGGATATGACGCCAGAGTTGGTTGTTGCGGTGCAGGAAAAACTGCTTGAAGAGGGTTATAATCCTGGGGAGATTGATGGGCTGTTAGGTAGGCACACCATTGCTGCTTTAGCGGATTATCAGTTGCAGCATCGCTTGGCGATTGGTGCTTTAACCTACGAAACCTTAACGGAGATGGGTATTGAGTAGTTAGGGTAAGGTTAGTGAGGCAATGAAAAAAAGGGGTGCAAGCATATGCTCGCACCCCTTTTTATTTT
Source organism: Thiopseudomonas sp. (assembly GCA_035647115.1). Classification (GTDB taxonomy): domain Bacteria; phylum Pseudomonadota; class Gammaproteobacteria; order Pseudomonadales; family Pseudomonadaceae; genus Denitrificimonas. The sequence continues at coordinate 3,821 of DASROA010000097.1, forward strand.
TTGGGGTTAAAGCTGGGTGTTACTTAACCTCCCGTGCCGCCTAGCTTGTCTGAAATCTTCTCAAATACGCCTTTTACATCAGTTCCAAGAGTTGCTACTGCACCCATGATTACCACAGCAATCAAGCCAGCGATTAGTGCGTATTCAATGGCTGTTGCGCCGTCTTCACGCTTAGCGAAGTTGCTTAAAGCAGCTTGGCTTTTGCAGTATGCAGTTAAAATTAAGTTTTTCATTTGATGACTCCTAAGTAAATTAGACTTTATCTAACGATGAGACTTGCAATAAGCAGTATATGGCAGCTTTATTAGTTTTGTCTAGTTAGGGTGTGATTAAATAATTTGGTATCGGGCTTATATGTCTTTTTGTTTAGTAGTTTAGACATATTGCGTGTTCGCTGATTCAAATCAATAATGCGCTGGGTTGT
>DASROA010000098.1:0-18388 GCA_035647115.1 Thiopseudomonas sp.
CAATTAAAGATGTGCAAAATTTATTTTACAAAAAAAATCCGCCCTTATTTAAAATAAGAGCGGATTTTTAAAGTTATAAAATGCAAGCAGTAATTAATTAAGCTTTTGGCCCTGCATTAACAATGGCGTCTGATACGTCAAACTTCTTAAAGTTTTCTATAAACTTAGCCGCCAGCTCTTTGGCTGCTGCATCGTAGGCATCTTTATCAGCCCAGGTATTACGTGGGTTGAGTAAGTTGCTGTCCACTCCAGGTACGGACTTGGGTACGTCTAGGTTAATCACCGGCAAGTGCTCAGTTTCTGCACCCACTAGGGTTCCACCTTGGATGGCTGCGATTACCGCACGGGTGGTTGGAATATTAAAGCGCTGACCAACACCGTAGCCACCGCCAGTCCAACCGGTGTTCACTAGGTAAACCTTAGAATCAAAACCTTTAATACGCTTGATCAACAGATCAGCATACTCGCCGGCTGGACGCGGGAAGAAAGGTGCACCAAAGCAGGTTGAGAAAGTGGACTTAATGCCCGCATCTGAACCCATTTCGGTTGAACCTACCAACGCTGTGTAGCCTGACAAGAAGTGATAGGCAGCCTGCTCGTTGTTCAAAATGGACACTGGTGGTAATACACCGGTCAAGTCACAGGTCAAGAAGATCACCGCATTGGGCTCACCGGCACGGTTCTCAATGACACGCTTTTCAACGTTGGCCAGTGGGTACGCAGCACGGGTATTTTGCGTTAGGCTGTCATCGCTGTAATCAGGCACACGCTGCTCATCGAGCACTACGTTTTCTAATACAGCACCAAACTGAATGGCTTTCCAGATCACCGGCTCATTCTTCTCGGACAGGTCGATGCACTTGGCATAGCAACCGCCTTCGATATTAAATACAGTGCCTTCACCCCAAGCATGCTCGTCATCACCAATCAGGTAACGGCTTTCATCAGCAGACAAGGTGGTTTTACCGGTTCCGGACAAACCAAAGAATAAGGTGGTATCGCCATCTTCACCCACGTTTGCCGCACAGTGCATAGGCAGTACATCGTGCTCTGGGAGCAAGTAGTTCTGTACTGAGAACATGGACTTTTTCATTTCTCCAGCGTACTGCATGCCCGCCAAGAGAACTTTTTTAGCTGCAAAGTTGATCATTACACAACCGTCAGAGTTGGTACCGTCACGCTCAGGCACACACTCAAAGAAAGGCGCGTTAATGATTTGCCATTGCTCTTTGTCAGCTGGGTTAAAGCTCTCTGGAGTAATGAACAAGCAACGACCGAACAGGTTATGCCAGGCTGTTGTAGTGGTCATTTTGACAGGTAAATAGTACGTTGGATCTGAACCCACATGCACATGGGAGACAAAGCTTTCACGCTCTGCCACATAAGCTTCAACACGCTCCCACAGCGCATCAAAAACTTTTGGCTCAATAGGACGGTTAATCGCACCCCAGGCAATTTGTGCTTCAGTGCTGGGCTCTTTTACAATAAAACGATCAGCCGGCGAACGACCAGTACGATGGCCTGTCTCGACAACTAATGAACCATTTTCAGCCAATCTGCCTTCGCCACGGCGAACAGCTTCCTCAATTAATTGAGCGGCACTAATATCAGTATACACAGCGGTTTTTGCTTGCGACATGAGTTCTCCAACGGCCCGAGCCGATTCCTCCAGTATTTTTGTAGCGCTTAACCGAAAGCACTACAACGAAAAAAAGTGCACGCAATTATGACAGAGTTGCGCAGTTAATGCACTGTGCTCGAGGCAGATTCCTCATCTTGCTCTGCGAACAGCTGCAGAATGTCATTTTCATTGTATAAGTAGCGCTCGTTACAAAATTGGCAGTCAATTTCAATTTCACCGGATTGCTCAACCAATAACGCCTTTAAATCTTCTAAACCCAAGCTCATCAACGCTTGTGCGGAACGCTCTCGAGTACAGTTGCAGTGAAACTTTAAAGCTGTGCTGTCGAATAAGCGCACTGCTTCTTCATGGTATAAACGGTGCAAAATTGTTTCATTGTTTAACCCTAACAACTCTTCAGCTGTTAGAGTTGAGGCTAAAGCAATCACATGTTGCCAGTTAGCTTCACGTTCTTCCGTATCTGTAATGCGATCAGCCGGTAATTGCTGCAACAGTAATCCGCGGGCACGCTGACCGTCTGCATACAACCAAAAACGTGTTGGTAATTGCGCTGAGCTAGCAAAATAATTACTCAAACACTCCGCTACGTTCGCACCATCTAAGGCCACTAAGCCTTGATAACGCTGTCCTTCTGTGGGATCTACAGTGAGCGTTAAGATCCCTTCAGGCATCAACTCTTGCAAGCTGGCCCCAGGTTTAATCTGTTCTGCGTCATAGCGGGCAATGGCACGCAGCTCATGGTTACTGGAACACTCAACCATCAATAAAGGTACTGCACCATTCGAACGTGCCTGTAACACCAATAAGCCATCAAACTTTAAGGTATTGACCAGCAATGCAGCAGCCGTGAGCATTTCCCCCAGCAACGCAGCAACCGGCTCTGGATAAGCATGCTTAGCTAAAACATGAGCATAACTCTCTTCAAGGCTTGCCATCTCACCGCGCACATCGCTGTTCTCAAATATAAAGCGCTGGGTAAAATCAAAATCTGTCATATAAAACTCACTGAAAGTGTTGGCTTTAAATCAGCCATATTTAAAATTTAATTTTCCTAGATCAACCTTAGTGGCTTGATTAATCTTGCCGATCTCGGAAACGCAAAAGCTCCCGGCGCTGTTTCTTATTGGGTCGCCCTGCGGTTTGCACACCCAAGGCACCGGCTTTACGTAATGCAGCCGCTTGCTCACGAGCAGCAATGCTTTGCTCAGTTTCACGGTACATCAGCTGTGCTTGCGGTGCGCCTCGACGTACATCGCTGAGCTGCTCGACAATAACCGTGCGCTGATCATGCCCTTGGCGAATGACCAATTCTTCACCGATTCTAGGCTCTTTCGAAGGCTTACAGCGCTCGCCAGCGCAATGCACTTTGCCACCTTCAATGGCTTCTTTGGCGAGCCTACGGGTTTTAAAAAAACGTGCAGCCCATAACCACTTATCTAAACGAACTTTTTCTTGCGTCATTAATTCCATTAACTCTAATTTATTGAGCAGTTTTGCATTGCTGGCTGACATCGTCATGACCGGCAATAGGCAGGCAAACAGTAGCCGCCAAGCCGCCACCGACTCGATTTTGCAGTTCAACACGCCCACCATGCTGCGCAGCAATGCGTTTAACGATGGCAAGCCCCAATCCTGCCCCTGGTCCACCACGGGCTTGGTCACCACGGATAAACGGATTAAAAATTCGCTGCAGATTGTCTGGATCAATGCCTGCACCACGATCTAAGACACTGATGGCTACATAAGGTGTTGCTACGTCGTGCACCACCGAGGCGGTCACTTCAATACCCGTTTCACCGTAGCGCAAGGCATTTTCTAACAAGTTCACCAGCATGCGTTTAATAGACACCCGGCGCAGTGGTAAACGCGGCATTGTCTCTAAGCGTAAACGTATTGCATGGCCTTGTTGTTGATATGGGGCCACTACTGAGCTAATCAACTCATTAAGATCACAATCTTCCATGGGCTCGTCGCGGCCATCACGAATAAACGCCAAGAACTGATCAAGGATGGCGTTCATATCCTCAATATCACGCACCATATCAGTGGTCAGTTCATTGTCGCTATTAAGCAACTCAAGGGATAAGCGTAAGCGAGTCAACGGTGTGCGTAAATCATGAGATACGCCAGCTAGCATCAGCTCGCGCTCACGTCCAGCTTGTTCGACATCATCGGTCATTTGATTAAAGGCACGATACACCTCAGCTATTTCACTGGCAGTATCCACCTCAACAGGCAAACGTACACTGCGCCCTTTACCAAATAATCGGGCAGCAATCACCAAGCGTTTTAATGGCGCACTCAGCTGGCTGACAAAAATCCATGCCGCAGCGGTGGACAATAAACCAATGCCTAAAAACCAGGCCAATAAGTTCCATACCCGCTGCCCCCGTAAAGGATGTGGGTATAAAGGCACGCGAATCCAATCTGGACCTAAGCTGGGTGCATTAACCCACAATGACGGCGGGTTGTGTGCTCGAATCCGCACCCGGGTGTCGTCACCCAGTTCAGCGCGCATTTGCTCGCTAAAAATATCACTGTAGGGCCAATGTTTTTCCCCCATGGGAACTTCATGCTCCGCCACCAGCTGCAAGCCAGCAGCTTTTGCAATCACCGCTCGCTCACTGGGTGGCGATGCCCAATAGGCACGCAACGTTAATGCAGCACCGTGGCTGTACTGGCGATCCACCAGAACATCTTCATTGAGCATTAAATAAACCAGCGTTAATGCCTTTGAAAACAGGACTGCCAGCAAGACCATCCATAAAGTGCGCGCAAAAAAGCTTTGCGGATAGAGCCAGCGAAACTTCATTTAACTGTTGCCATCAGGGACAAACACATAACCCACACCCCACACTGTTTGTATGTATCTGGGTTTTGAGGGGTCAGGCTCTATCATGCGCCGCAAGCGAGAGACTTGAACATCAATGGAACGCTCTAAAGCATCCCACTCACGACCACGGGCAAGATTCATCAACTTATCACGCGTCAACGGCTCACGGGGGTGCTCCACCAGCGCTTTGAGCACTGCAAACTCACCTGTGGTTAGCATGTGCACTTCATCACCTTTGCTTAACTCACGGGTGGCCAGCGATAGACTGTACTCACCAAAAGTGACACTGGCATCTTCAGTGCCCGGCGCGCCCGGTACGTTAGAGGCCTGGCGGCGCAATACGGCTTTGATGCGTGCTAACAACTCCCGTGGATTAAACGGTTTTGATAAATAGTCATCAGCGCCCAACTCTAAACCATAAATGCGACTGGCTTCATCGCCTTTTGCGGTCAGCATAATGATTGGCACTTGGTTGTTGTTTTCACGTAAACGCCGGCACACTGAAAGACCGTCCTCGCCAGGCATCATTAAATCCAGCACCACTAAATTAAACAGCTCGCGCGCCAGCATGCGATCCATCTGCTCGGCGCTTTCAACACTGCGCACACGATAACCTTGCTCCGTTAAGAAGCGCTCTAATAAGCGCCGCAAGCGTTCATCATCATCCACGATGAGAATTTTTTCACCTTCAATTGCGCTCATGTTTTATTACCTATTTTAATCAGTGTGATGATGCCTAGTATGCCGCAATCAACAGCCACATGGGTGCTGGGCATTGTTAACAAATTTTTCCTTTCTTGGCACAGTGCTGGTTTGCTGAGTAATTTTCCCTATAATTGGGCGTTTAACGCAGTGTTCTACTGCTTCTTTTATTGACTCAGGTAGCCTGATGGATAGCATAAGTTCTCGTATTGCCTCCGAGTTGGGGGTTCGCCCACAACAAGTGACCGCCACCATAGCCTTACTCGATGAAGGCGCCACAGTGCCTTTTATTGCGCGCTATCGTAAAGAACTCACCGGCAGTTTAGATGATACCCAGCTGCGTAACCTTGAAGATCGCCTACGCTATTTACGTGAGCTTGATGAACGTCGCTCTACTATATTAAGCAGTATTGATGAGCAAGGTAAGCTCACCCCAGAGCTGCAACAGGCTATTGAATCGGCCGACACCAAAACCCGCCTTGAAGACTTATACCTGCCCTATCGCAAAAAGCGCCGCACCAAAGGTCAAATTGCTTTAGAAGCCGGCTTAGGTGAACTGGCCGATTTATTGTTTAACGATCCCAGCCGCGACCCGCAAACTGAAGCGGGTGCCTTTATTAATAGCGAACAGGGCTTCGCAGATGAAAAAGCAGTTCTAGAAGGTGCCAAGTACATTCTTATGGAACGCTTTGCGGAAGATGCAGCCCTGCTCGAACGCCTGCGCAGCCTGTTACAGCGAGATGCACTGCTGCGCGCCCGGGTGGTTGCAGGTAAAGAGCAAGAGGCGGCCAAATTCAGTGACTATTTCGAGCATGACGAACCCTACAATAAAGTACCTTCACACCGTGCTTTAGCTATTTTCCGTGGCCGCAATGAAGGCTTTTTAACGGTGAGCCTAAGCCTAGGTGACGACAGTCCTGGCAGCATGCACCCTTGTGAGCTGATTATTGCCGAGCATTTTGCCATTAAAAACCAAGGCCGCGCGGCGGATGCATGGCTTGCTGAAGTGGTACGTTGGACCTGGCGAGTTCGCTTATCCAATCACTTAGAAACGGATTTATTTGCTCAGCTCAGGGAGTCAGCAGAAACTGAAGCAATCAATGTCTTTGCTCGCAACCTGCATGATTTATTGTTAGCTGCACCCGCTGGGCCACGTTGCACTTTAGGCATTGACCCTGGCCTGCGCACCGGCTGCAAAATTGCTGTGGTGGATGCCACGGGTAAAGTCTTGGACACCGCCACTATTTACCCCCATGTGCCGCACAACAAATGGAATGAATCCTTAGCGGTGCTCAGCACGCTCTGTAAAAAGCATCAAGTGGAGCTGATTGCCATTGGTAATGGTACCGGCAGCCGTGAGTCAGACCGCTTAGCCGCTGAGCTGGTCAAAGCCTTACCTGAATTACGCATGAGCAAAATTATGATTAGTGAAGCCGGTGCCTCGGTGTATTCGGCTTCTGAACTGGCAGCTCAAGAATTTCCAGATTTGGATGTGTCGTTACGCGGTGCGGTGTCTATTGCACGGCGCTTACAAGACCCCTTAGCTGAACTGGTAAAAATTGACCCTAAGGCCATTGGCGTAGGTCAATACCAGCATGATGTCTCACAATCACAACTGGCCCGCTCGTTGGATGCCGTGGTTGAAGACTGTGTAAACGCCGTAGGGGTCGATGTAAACACCGCATCTGCTGCACTTTTGGCGCGCATTTCCGGTTTAAATAACACCCTCGCTAACAACATCGTCGCCTTCCGTGATGAACATGGCGCTTTTAAAAGTCGCGCAGCACTCAAGAAGGTTCCGCGCTTAGGACCCAAGACTTTTGAGTTGTCCGCAGGCTTTCTAAGGGTGATGAACGGCAGTAACCCCCTCGACGGTTCTGCTGTGCACCCAGAAAGCTACCCCGTAGTTACTCGTATTGCCGCCGACACTAACCGCGATATTCGCTCACTCATTGGCGACTCTGAGTTTCTTAAACGCTTGGATCCCCAGCGGTTTACCGATGAAACCTATGGTTTACCCACGGTCACGGATATTTTGCAAGAACTCGACAAACCCGCTCGTGACCCGCGCCCTGAATTTAAAACCGCCAGTTTTCAAGATGGCGTAGAAAGCTTAAAAGACTTAAGCTTAGGTATGATTTTAGAAGGCGTGGTCACCAACGTGACCAATTTCGGAGCATTTGTCGATGTGGGTGTTCATCAAGACGGCTTAGTGCATATTTCCGCTATGTCCGATAGTTTTGTGAAAGACCCGCACCAAGTTGTCAAAGCAGGCGATATTATTAAAGTGAAGGTTATGGATGTGGATATTCCACGGGCACGCATTGCATTGTCCATGCGTATGACGGATACGCCAGGCGAGCAGCCCACTGGACCTGCACGTGAAACGCAAGCTCAACGCAGGCCACGCTCCGAACGACACTCCAAGCAAGACAAGCCAGCGCCTAAGCAGGGCACTATGGCTGCTTTGTTCGCCAATGCTAAAGAACTTAAGAAAAAGTAACCTGAATCCAGCGGTTACTTCCACTCATTTTGGCAGGCCCTGTATTAAACAGGGCTAAACGCCTTTACAATCCGTGTTTTGCGCCCCTATATTGGCACGCTGCACTATTGAGGAATTACCCTTGAGCGATACATATTCTCGTCGTCTGGCCCTAGCCAGCCAGCCCGAAGCTTCAGCACTGCTCAAGCACTGCCTGCATGGTATTGAACGTGAAACATTGCGCGTAGAGCGCAATGGTCGCCTCGCGTTAACCCCGCACCCAAAGGCGCTTGGCTCTACCCTGACTCACGGTAGTATCACTACAGATTATTCAGAAGCACTACTTGAGTTTATTACCGGTGCTCATCCTGACTCTGCACAAACTTTAGCTGAATTGGATGATATCCACCGCTTTACCGTAAAAAATATTGGTCAAGAAGTGCTTTGGAGTCCTTCGATGCCGGGTCATCTGCCACAAGAAGAGCAGATCCCCATTGCCACCTATGGCACCTCCAACAACGGTAAACTCAAACACGTCTACCGCAAAGGTTTATCGGTACGTTACGGCAGAACCATGCAATGCATTGCTGGGATTCACTATAACTTCTCTTTACCAGAAGCCATGTGGGAACTGTTACGCAAGGCAGAAAATGACCCCCGTTCTGCACTGGACTATCAATCCGCTGGTTATATCGCCCTAATTCGTAACTTCCGCCGTTACAACTGGTTGCTGATGTACTTATTTGGTGCGTCACCGGCACTGGATATTAGTTTTGTCCGTAACCGTGAGCATCAGCTCAAAACATTTGACGAAGATACACTTTATCTGCCTTATGCCACCAGCTTACGCATGAGCGATTTAGGCTACCAAAGCAATGCTCAAGCAGACATTACCCCCTGCTATAACGAGCTGAGCAGTTATACCGATAGCCTACGCCGTGCAGTCAGCACACCCTATCCTCCTTATCAGAAAATAGGCACCAAAAAGGGCGACGAATGGCTGCAAATTAATACCAATATTTTGCAAATTGAAAACGAATATTATTCCTCCATGCGCCCCAAGCGTATCACCTTAGAGGGTGAGCGCCCGGTTGATGCGCTGATTGCTCGCGGCGTGGAGTATGTCGAAGTGCGCTGCCTTGATATCAACCCTTTTCTACCGCTGGGCATTGACTTGCCGCAAGCGCGTTTTCTCGATACGTTTTTACTGTATTGCATCTTGCAAGACAGCCCAAAACTCAGTACCAGCGAGTGCGCATCCACCACTGCAAACTTTTTATCTGTGGTTAAACAGGGCCGGATGCCCAATTTAGAACTGATCCGCGATACTCAGCCAATTAATCTGCAGGATTGGGGATTAGAATTGCTTGAACAGATGCAAGCCTGCGCAGAGCTACTCGATAACAGCTATGGCATGAGCGAGCACTCAGAAGCCCTGCGCAAGCAAGTGGACAAGCTCAATAACCCTAGCCTGACACCCTCTGCCCAAGTATTGGCCAGTATGCGTGAGCAGCAATGCAGCTTTAGCCAGTTTGCCTTAAAGCAAAGCCTGCAGCATCTGCAAACCCTGAGCACACCGCCGCTGGACGCAAGTAAAGCCGCACACTATGCAGAACTGGCCCGACAATCACATCAGGCACAAGAAGAGATTGAAAAACAACCGCAGTGCAGCTTTGATGAGTTTATGGCGGACTTTTTAGCAGGTCGCTAATCACTCCACTAGCAGCGCTGTTTGTTATTAAACAGTGCTGCTAGACGCCATCTCACTGCATTGAATAAGCAGCTAAGCCTGCTAGAGAAGGCTTTGCTGTCGACGCCGCCAGTTACTTAGGCTGGCATCCAGTTCGGTTAACGTCATGATCCCTTGACGCTCAGCACGCTTTAGAAAAATCAGCATCAACTCTGCAGTCACTAATGCATCGGCGCTGGCATTATGGCGCTGAAATACTTGTAAGCCAAAATACTTCACCCAATCATCCAAGCCTGGGTTGCGCATGCCGTGCTCTGGATAAAGTAGCTGTGCAATTTCTGCCACGTCGTAAAACGGGTGGCGCAGTTGATATGCAAAGGCATCATTCATTTCACGAACCAGCATACGCTGATCAAAAACCGCATGAAATGCTAACAGCGGGCTGCCACCCACATAATCCATAAAGTTCAGTAATGCTGTAGCTGGAGGTATCCCGGCAGCCACTGCACTGGGTGATATCTGATGAATCAATACGCTTTCGCTCACCGCATGGTTTTCACGGCGCAATGTGCAACTAAACTGCTCGCCTAAGGCAATCGCAGAGTTCTCAATGGTGACCGCACCAATCGACAATATTTTATCTTTTAGGGTGTTCAAACCACTGGTTTCTAAATCAACAACCACAAAGCGCTGCTCACTGAGCAGTTGATCGCTGGTCTCTGGCTCAACTAAAGCTGCTACCCGCTCAGCATCCACGGCGCTGATTGCTGGTTTTTTTTTAAACCACTTAAAAATCTTCACAACTGATACCGGAAGACCAAACTCGCTTGTAAGCGTTGCGCTTGGCGGAATGATTCACGCAAAATACGACGATCCAATTGATTAAGTTCGTCAGGGTAAATGCGGTTGCTATACGACAAGCCATTGCGCGCCTGCTGTTGATGCTGCTGCATGCGAATCAATTGAATAAAATGATACGCCTCGGCATAGGCGTCACCATCTAAACGGTCAATAACCCCCTTGCTCACCAATTGTCGAATACGCTCAAGGGTGTTGCAGCTTTCAATACCTTGCGACAAAGCCAACACACGAACACCATCTACAAAGGGGGTTAAACCTTTCATTTTCAAATCTAGGGTATCTTTTTCAACCCCTTTCTTGTCTAAAGCAAAGTTGCGGAATAAACCACCGAGCGGCGGCTTATGTTGTAAGGCACTTTGCGCCAGCATACGTAAAAACATATCGTTGCCACGGATCATCGCCAATGTTTCTTGACGTAAATTGTGACTGCCCTCTAACGGTCCCCAAATGGCGCGTAAATCAAAAAATACTGAGCGATACAATAGGTTTTCCGGTGTTGCTTGGCGGACAATTTTACTGAAATAACGCGACCATTCTTGACGCGATAGACACAGATCGGCATTCCCTGCCATTACATTGCCTTTACATAGGGTAAAGCCGCAGTCGTCCAAAGCTAAATTAATTTCACGGGCTAAAGGCAGCAGTTTTTGCCGAATAGCATTGGCTGCTTCTTGGCTGTCTGCTTCAAATAATATGCCGTTATCTTGGTCGGTATACAGGGTTTGCTCTTTACGCCCTTCACTGCCAAACACCAGCCAAGTAAAGGCGACACCTGGATCGCCATGCTGCTCAATACAGAGTTCAATCACTCGCGATACAGTGTGGTCATTGAGCAAGGTTATTAAGCGTGTCACCTGTTCAGAACTGGCGCCATGGGCGATCATGCGCTCAACCAATTGCTGCACATCGCCACGCAATTGCACCAACACTTCAAGTGAAGCAGCGTGGCGTATAGCACGAGCCAAATGCACCAAATCAACCCGTTGCAAGGAGAATAAATCGCGCTCTGAAATCACCCCCACTAAACGCCCATCCTCAACCAAACAAACATGCGCAATATGCCGCTCAGTCATAGCCAAAGCGGCATCAAAAGCAGATGAATGCGGTGGTAAATGAAACGGATCGCGGGTCATCAGCTCACTGATTGGCTGACGTAAATCGGCATTGGCATCGGCGATGACACGCCGTAAATCACGCAAAGTGAAAATACCTTGTGGCCGCAAAGCGTCGTCGGTAATAACTAAGCTGCCCACTTGTTGCTCATGCATCAATTGCACGGCTTTATTTAACGGCAAATCACCTTGGCATGATATAGGCTGACGCATGGCCAATTCAGCCAAACTGGTTTCCATGGAGTACTGCGAGCCCAGGGACTCTGCGGCACGACTTTGCACCTGCTGATTGGCTTGATCCAGTAGGCTGCTGATGCCTCTTAAAGAGAAATCACGAAATGCATTGCATTTGGAAAATAACTTAACAAATGAAGCTTTATCCAGCAGCAAGCAAAAAGTGTCTTCTGCGGCTAAATGTGAAGTGCGGGTGGCCCGTTCACCCAACAACGCCGCAATGGGGAAGCACTCACCAGTGGTGATCTCAAAAGTGGTTTCTTGACTGCTGTCTTGGCCTTGGCGACGCTCACCATAGACACGGCCCTGCTTGACGATATAAAAAAATTCTACGGGCCCATCATCCGGGCAAATGATTTTATCGCCTTCAGAATAAAAGCGTAACTGGCAGTTCTCAACTAAAAAACTGAGATGAACAAGATCCATCTGATTAAAAGGTGGATGTTTTTGCAAGAACTCCAGCGTGCCTTGGATATTTTGTTGCACCGCGGTGCGGCCCGTTCTTGCAAAGGCTTCACTTTTGCTCATGAAACACACTCCTAGTCCGATCAGCCATTTTATTTTTTTTAGCTAACAACGCCTATTGGACGTAAGTTTGAAAGCATTTCAAACAGTCAACTAAAATAACTGGCTATTTTTTATTATTAATAGCGGAGCATATTACAGGATTATTCAACTTAAATTGAATTTTCAATGCGAAAACAAAAAACCGCCCGAAGGCGGTTTTTTGTTTGTTGCGATCAGCGTGTTACAAGCTGCAACCATGTTTGGCTTTAAACTCGCGACGACGACGGTGCAGAATCGGCTCTGTGTAACCGTTAGGCTGCTCACGACCTTGCAGTACCAGCTCCAAAGACGCTTGGAAGGCAATGCTCTCGTCAAAGTTCGGTGCCATGTTGCGGTACTGTGGGTCACCTGCGTTCTGACGGTCAACCACCTCTGCCATGCGCTGCATGGTTTCAACGATTTGCTCCTCGGTAACAATACCGTGGCGCAACCAGTTGGCCATATGCTGACTGGAAATACGCAAGGTTGCGCGGTCTTCCATTAAGCCCACATCATTGATATCGGGTACTTTGGAGCAACCAACGCTCTGCTCAACCCAACGCACAACGTAGCCAAGAATACCCTGGGAGTTGTTGTCCAGCTCACTCTGAATTTCTTCAGCAGTCCAGTCAGTGCTTGGTGCTAAGGGGATGGTTAGGATGTCATCCAGAGAAGCAAACTGACGCTTTCTCAGCTCTTCCTGACGAGCAAACACATCCACCTCATGGTAGTGCAGGGCGTGCAAAGTGGCTGCAGTTGGCGACGGAACCCAAGCAGTGTTAGCACCAGCTTTTGGGTGACCAATTTTCTGCTCAACCATGTCTGCCATCAGGTCAGGCATGGCCCACATACCTTTACCGATTTGTGCAACACCAGACAGACCTGTTGCCAGACCCACATCAACGTTCCAGTCTTCGTAGGCAGCAATCCACTTCTCACCACGCATGGCGGTTTTGCGAACCATTGGCCCGGCTTCCATGGAGGTGTGAATTTCATCACCGGTACGGTCCAAGAAACCTGTGTTAATAAAGACCACACGCTCTTTAGCGGCAGCGATACAGGCTTGCAAGTTTACTGTGGTGCGACGCTCTTCATCCATGATGCCCATTTTGAGCGTATTGCGCTCTAAACCTAAAACATCTTCAGTGCGTGCGAACAACTCATCAGCAAAAACCACTTCTTCAGGGCCATGCATTTTCGGCTTCACGATATACACGCTGCCAGTGCGGCTGTTTTTACGGGTGGTGTTGCCTTTTAGATCATGAATAGCAATCAAACTGGTGAATAAAGCGTCCATGATGCCTTCTGGCAACTCATTACCTTGCTCATCCAAAATGGCTGGGTTAGTCATCAAGTGACCAACGTTACGCACAAACAACATGGAGCGACCGGGTAAGGTCAAGGTGCTGCCATCGACTGCGGTGTATTCGCGATCTGGATTCATAGCACGGGTAAAGGTTTTATCACCCTTAGTGATGTTCTCAGTCAGATCACCTTTCATCAGACCCAACCAGTTTTTATAAACTAGGGTCTTATCGTCTGCATCAACTGCAGCCACGGAGTCCTCACAGTCCATAATGGTGGTAATGGCTGCTTCAACTAAAACATCCTTAACGCCTGCTGCATCGGTTTTGCCGATTGGGCTGCTGGCATCAATTTGAATTTCAAAATGCAGTCCGTTGTTTTTTAGCAACACTGTGCTAGGTGCAGCTGCATCACCCTGATAGCCAACCAGTTGTGCATCATCACGCAAGCCTGTATTGCTGCCGCCTTTTAGGCTGACCAGCAACTTGCCGTCCTCAATGCGATAACCTGTTGCTTCAGCGTGTGAGCCTGCTGCTAAAGGTGCTGAGGTGTCTAAGAAGTCACGGGCGTAAGCAATTACTTTTTCGCCACGGACTGGGTTATATGCTTTGCCTTTCTCTGCACCGCCTTCCTCACTGATCACATCAGTGCCATACAAGGCGTCATACAAAGAGCCCCAACGCGCATTAGCAGCGTTGAGTGCAAAACGTGCATTAGTTACAGGTACCACCAATTGTGGACCTGCCATACGAGCAATTTCGTCGTCAACATTTTGTGTGCTGGCTTGAAAATCTGCTGCTTCTGGCAGCAAGTATCCAATTTCTTGCAAGAATGCTTTATAAGCTTCTGCATCATGAGCTTGGCCCTTACGTGCAAGGTGCCACTCATCTATTTGTGCTTGTAAGGCATCACGTTTTTCTAGCAGGGCACGGTTTTTCGGTGCGAGATCTTTTAACACCTGGGTTGCGCCTTCCCAGAACTGCTCTGCAGTCAATCCAGTTCCTGGAATAGCTTCGTTGTTAACGAAGTCATATAAAACTTTGGCGACCTGCAAGCCACCGACTTGAACGCGTTCAGTCATTTTTGCCTCACTCTGCTTGGGAAAAAGCCTTAAATAAGAATGGCCATGATAGCCATGTAGTGCATACAAATAAATACTACAGGAATATTTATAAAATATCAGAGGGAAAATGGACAGAGCGCTTTAGTCTAAAAGGCGTAACAATAAAAAAAACTCCAAGCCTCGCGGGGGGGATGAGAGACTTGGAGTATAAATCCGGACACCTAGGGGAAGGTCCGGAGTCTGCCAACATAACAACACATCAAGGAGCATCTACAATGGCTTCCTTTGCCATTCATATACTCTGACTGACTGGTATAAATTTAGTTCCATGGGTCTTCTAAAAGTTTTTAATGGGCTTCATCCCAGTTGTCGCCGAGTCCGGCTTCAACAATCAAAGGCACATCGAGCTCGGCACCCGCACTCATTAACGGCAATAAACCAGCCTTTAATTCATCCACTTGATCTTCACGCACTTCCAGCACTAGTTCGTCATGCACTTGCAGTATCACGCGCGCATCCAAGCCGGTTTCCGCTAACCACTGATCCACGGTAATCATCGCTCGCTTAATAATATCAGCGGCACTGCCTTGCATGGGTGCATTAATTGCTGTGCGCTCTGCGCCTCTGCGTACATGGGGGTTACGTGCTTTTATTTCCGGTAAATATAAGCGACGGCCAAATAAGGTTTCCACATAACCCTGCTCGCGGGCCTGCTCACGGGTGCGCTCCATATAGTCTTGCACGCCAGGATAACGGGCGAAATAACGGTCCATATACATTTGCGCTTCAGCGCGCTCGCTACCTATTTGCTTGGCGAGGCCATGGGCGCTCATGCCGTAAATTAAACCAAAGTTAATGGCCTTAGCATTACGTCGCTGATCGCTGGTGACTTCATCTAAAGGCACACCAAACACTTCAGAAGCAGTGGCTTTATGCACATCACGGTCATTGCGGAAGGCGTCCAGCAAGCCTGGATCTTGAGCCAAGTGCGCCATAATGCGTAATTCAATTTGCGAGTAGTCCGCAGCCAGCAATTTATACCCTTCAGGGGCAATAAAGGCTTGACGGATACGCCGCCCTTCAGCGGTGCGTACCGGAATATTCTGTAGGTTCGGGTTACTGGAAGACAAACGCCCGGTGGCGGTTACTGCTTGATGGTAGTTGGTGTGGATGCGCCCAGTGAGCGGGTTAATTTGCTCAGGCAAGCGATCGGTATAGGTGCTTTTCAGCTTGCTTAAACTGCGGTATTCCATCAGTAGTACGGGCAATTCATAGCCCTGTTCAGCCAAGTCCGACAACACAGCTTCTGCGGTGCTGGGCTGACCTTTGGCGGTTTTGGCTAAGACCGGCAAACCGAGTTTTTCATATAAAATAACCCCTAATTGTTTAGGTGAAGCCAAGTTAAACTCTTCGCCGGCAATGGCAAAGGTCTGACGCTCCAGCTCAGTGAGTTTTTCTGCAATTTCTAAGCTTTGTTGGCCTAATAAATGCGCATCCACCAAGGCACCGTAACGTTCAATACGCGCTAAGACTGGCATCAGCGGCATTTCAATGTCGTCCAGTACCTTTACTAAAGTGGGCACCTGCTGCAGTTCTTGCTGCAATGTATTGTGCAAGCATAAGGTGATTTCTGCATCTTCAGCGGCATAGGGGCCTGCCACCGCCAAGTCCACTTGATCGAAAGTCAGCTGCTTTGCGCCTTTGCCAGCCACGTCTTCAAAACTGATGGTACTGCGATTTAAATAGCGCAGCGCCAAACTGTCCATATCATGTCGCGTGGCCGTGGAATTGAGCACATAGGATTCCAACATGGTGTCAAATTTGACCCCCTGTACGGCAATATCATAGCGAGCTAACACATTGATATCGTACTTGCCGTTTTGGCAGATTTTAATAATCTCAGGGTCTTCTAAAATAGGTTTGAGCGCAGCCAATACCATTTTTTGGTCCAACTGTTCAGGCACGCCCATATAATTGTGAGCTAAAGGCACATACGCCCCCTCACCTTCTTGCACCGCAAAGGATATGCCCACAAGTTGTGCCTGCTGAGCATCCAAACTGTTGGTTTCAGTATCAAAGGCGAACAGTTTGGCGTCTTGCAGGCGCTGCAGCCATTGCCTAAAGGCGTCTTCACTGAGTAGGGTTTGAAAGTCCCGCTCTACTTCAGCGGCTTGCTCAGTGGCATTCTGCAGCAATTCTTCATGCCAGGCCCTAAACTCTAAACGCTGGTATAACTCCAACAAAAGCTCATGATTGGCAGGCTGCATCTGCAACTGATCAATATCCAGTTCCAATTCAACATCGGTTTTAATGGTGGCTAAACGTTTTGATAAGTACGCCACATCACGGTGCTCTAACAGCCGTGCCCCTAAGGTTCTTGCGCCACGAATCGGCAAGCTGGCCACCTGATCAAGATTGGCATAAATACCGTCCATGCCACCTTCAATACCAGTCAGCAAGCCCAATGCAGTTTTCTCACCCACCCCAGGCACACCGGGAATATTGTCGGACTTATCTCCCATCAGAGCTAGGTAATCGATGATCAGCTCAGGCCCAACACCAAACCGTTCAACCACGCCATCGCTGTCCATAATGGTGTCATTCATGGTGTTCACCAAAGTCACATGACCATTAACCAGCTGCGCCATATCTTTATCACCGGTGGAAATCACCACCTCACGCTCAGCTAAAGTGCTACTTTTCGCTAAAGTGCCAATCACGTCATCCGCTTCAACACCTTCAACACACAAAAAAGGAAAACCCATGGCCTGCACACACTCATACAGGGGTTCGATTTGCAGGCGCAGATCATCGGGCATGGGTGGCCGCTGCGCTTTATATTCGGCAAATATTTCATCGCGAAAGGTCGGTCCTTTGGCATCAAAAATCACAGTAACCACACTGTCTGGATACTGTCCTTGCAAACGCCGCAGCATGCTCAACACCCCTCTCACCGCACCAGTGGGTGCTCCAGTGGAGGTCATCAACGGTGGCAACGCATGAAATGCTCGGTACAAATAAGAGGAACCGTCAACCAAAACAAGAGGAGCTTGAGACATACGGGTAATCAACCTTAAGTAAAAACAACTGAATAATAATCAAAACAATTTGAGAAATAGCATACAGGCAAACACCTGTAGCGCCCAATTTAGGCTGTCTGGAGTCTGCACTGTACAACGGTTTTTGTTAGCATGGTTAGCAAGTCGCACGCGCCGTTGAGTACTTTCTCTACTCCTAGGCAGCGCGGCAAAACCATTCAATACTGCAATTTTACTGCAGCAATCCAAAATAGGAGTTTTTATGAGTCAAAAACTTAATAGCGATGCATTGCACGCATTGAAAATTGCTTTTAGCTATATGCCCAATGCCATTGAAGTTACTCAGTACGAATACGGTGAGCATTATAAAGTGGTGCTTGAGCATATCGAGGCAGTGAAAGAAATACTGCTCATTAATGGTGTTGATCCTGATGAAGTGCACGGCGAGATACACCCTGAGCAAAGCCCCAATTCATTTTACTGAGCTCGCTATTCTTGCGTTCAATCAATTTTTCTTAAAAGATTTGTGTTGCCCTGCAGCTGCTCTGGCACAGTATTATCTCACTGTGCTAACAGCACATTAAGCGATCATGCAGTCGTTGCCGCAATCCCTAGATTGCAACTCAACGCTAGCCTCAGTTTGAGCTGCACAGATCATAGCCAGTCATACTGCAGCTAAATATAGAGACGCAACAACTGACATTACTTAGCTGCCTGCTGCTGAATATCTGCCAATACCTCGGCGTCCAATACGCCTAAATCGTACTGTGCCTGGGCAATCCACTCAAAAGCGCGCTGGTTTAAGTCAGCAATAGCTCGCGAGCCTTCACCTTCAGCATACAGCGCAGGACCAATCACCACTTCAATCCTTCCGGGCTTT
>DASROA010000099.1:0-12150 GCA_035647115.1 Thiopseudomonas sp.
ATACCTGTGCGTTAAAAACTGTTGGTACGTATATTTAGAAAGAAATGTAAGTGGGCTGCTTTTCGTGCGGTTGGCTCAAGGTGCGTGGCGCTCATAGGCATGTTCATCACCAAGGGTTAGGATTTTACTTATGATGAAAAATACTCAGGTCATTGCGCAAGTTGTGCACTACTTAAAACATGGAAAGTTTGCGCGGGAAACTGCAGTAGAACATCAGTGAACCGAGCAAGACAGCTCTACACTAAAAGAACCGCACAACAAAAAATACGGCTGTTCAAGTAAGTTTCATTACCCCCATGGCCGTAATCATCGTTCTATCAAGGCCATGATGGATTGGTTTTGTTTCAGTGTGGCGCCTTGGCTGTTGCACTCACTTGCTACAAAAGTCGTGCAGCAATGAAAGCAGTGGCACTACTGAATTTCTAACAGCTCCACTTCAAAAATAAGCATAGAGCCGGGTGTGATTGCGCCTGCAGCTCTGTTTCCGTAAGCCAGCTCAGATGGAATGAAAAATTTAAACTTGTCGCCCTCGACCATCAGTTGTAGGCCTTCTGTCCAGCCTGTGATAACTCGGTTTAAAGGGAAACTAATGGGCTCATTTCGCTCGACGGAGCTATCAAATACAGTGCCGTCTAATAGCGTGCCATGGTAATGCACTTTGACAGTTGAGCTAGCAGTTGGATGAACCTTGCCTTCACCTTTTTCCAATACTTGATACTGCAAGCCAGAGGCTGTTTCTTGGACGCCTGGATTGGTTTTATTTGCTATTAAGAACTGCTGACCGGCCTCAATGTTTTCAAAGGCAGCTTTTTTGTTGGTTGAGTTTTTAACAAAGTAGAAAGCCACTAATGCAATGGCCGCAGCTAAAATAACAAACTTCATTATGTGTCCTAGTTGGTGTTGAGGGTTTTGTAGTCTAGCACTCGAGTGCTTTTTAGGTAAAACTAGATGTGCTTATGCTTTAAGTCTTGCGGTTTAGCACTCTGCACTGCAGTGACGGTGGTGTTGGCTATTGGCATGCAGGCACATAGGTTGTGTATGGCAGTTGACTGACATCAAGCGGCAATTATCTGCGATAGCCTGTTAGATTGAAAGCTGGTTCTAACTAAAATAAAAAGGTGGATTTTATGAAGATTAATATTCAACTGGACATGACCCCAGAAGAGGTTAGAAAAATTATGGGTCTGCCAGATGTTGAGCCCATGCAAAAGGAGATGATGGCAAAGATGCAGGATAAAATGAACACTTATATCGATGAGATGAGCGACCCTGAAGTGTTTATGAAGCGTATCATGCCCATGGGTCTACAAAGTATGGAACAAATTCAAGAGTTCTTTTCCCGCTTTGCTACTATGGCTGCAGATAAAAAAGACACTTGAAGTGTACGCTGTTAGCAGGCGGCAGAGAGTTAATAGTTGACTCATTGCTCTGTCTTACCAAGAAAGGATAGAAGAGACTGGGGATGTTCCTTATGCCGCCTGAAGCAATAGCTTCAATTAAGGCTATACCTTGTCCGTAATAGTACAACGATTATGCTTGAGCTGTGTACAGCTGCTCGCCTAAGCAGGCTGGAGATTTTAAGCATCGAACCAAAAGGGCATCTCCATGACGAACCTTAAACAGAGGCACGTTTTATCAGCGAGTCGGCTTCTCAATATTGAAGCGCACCTTGAACGTTGCTATATCGAGCCTGGTAAGTTACCTGGTAGCCTGATCTTGGTGGCTCACAAAGGTGAAATTGCCTACCTCAAAGCTCAAGGGCTGATGGATGTGGAACGCAATAAAGCGATGCAGCGGGATACTATTTTCCGTATTTACTCCATGACCAAACCTATTACCTCTGTGGCCATGATGCAGCTGTATGAACAAGGCCGGTTTTTACTGGATGACCCAGTCCATAAATATATCCCTGCTTGGAAAAGCTTACGGGTTTACCAAAGTGGTGTTTACCCTCACTTTATGACTGCGCCTGCCACCAGCACCATGACCATCCGCGATCTATTCACCCATATGTCTGGCTTGACCTACGGCTTTATGCATCGCACCAATGTGGATGCTGCCTACCGTGAATTGGGGCTTGATGACAACCCGAGTTCGAGCTTAGAAGAGCTGGTTAACCGGTTGGCAGAGCTGCCGCTTGAGTTCTCACCGGGTACCGCTTGGAATTATTCAGTCAGCACTGATGTATTGGGCTACTTGGTGCAGTTATTGGCGGATCAGCCCCTTGATGACTATTTTCGCGAGCATATCTTTGCGCCTTTGGATATGCCAGATACGGGTTTTCAGGTCAATGATGAACAGCTTGACCGTTTCGCTGCTTGCTACCAATACCAACCCGAACAGCAATTTATATTATTAGATGACCCTGAATTGTCGCCTTATCGCAATAAAAGCGAGTTCTTATCAGGCGGGGGCGGGCTGGTATCGACCATTGACGATTATTACCATTTTGCGCAAGCCCTATGCCAGGGTGGCGAGTACCAAGGACAACGGATTATTGGCCGTAAAACCTTGGAGTTTATGCGCAGTAATCACTTGCCCGCTAATCAAGACTTGCCCGGTCTGTCAGTAGGCTCATTCAGTGAAACACCCTATGCAGGAACTGGCTTCGGTTTGGGTTTTTCAGTAAAAACCGACGTGGCTAAATCTCAGATCAATGGTTCACTGGGTGAGTATGGTTGGGGTGGCATGGCCAGTACGAACTTTTTTATTGATCCAGTAGAAGAATTGCTGATGATCTTTATGACACAACTGGTCCCTTCATCGTCTTACCCGATTCGCCAAGAGTTGCGAGCCATAGTCAATGGCGCATTGCAGTAAGCTGCAGCAGGCCAAGGGTGTGTTTTAGATTCAGTGCGGTTTTTAGATGCCAATACTCGTCAAGGCTTCGATGCCCTGCAACCTAAAGGGTTTGTTAAGGTCCGCAATACCCATGTTGGCATGGGTGAAGGTTATAAGTGCCGTTGCCGGCGGGATTAATTAATAGAGGTAATTGCAACAGGTGGGACCAGCGGTATGCAGCAACAGCCTTTGCTTATGAGACTGTTGCCCCAAATGATTTTCTTAAAACCCAGTACTCGAGGTCACTAAAGGAGGACAGTCCTCTGTTCGGTGGAGGGTGAAAGTCGCTCTAGGGCTATTTTTGCTCAGCAAAAGTATTGTGTTACTGCTGTTGAACAATACACGGGTATTAACTAATCAACCTTTTTCGAACTCAACACGACTAGGCTGGTGTGCACATGAAACAACTCTATGATGACCTCTGGCAGACAGCTGTGTGGCAGCCGTTCTCTGGGGTCAATACCCATGCTTATTTTTTGCGCTGTGCAGGGGGTAATGTACTGTTCTATAACACGGGTCATACCGCTGATATCCAGCATATGGCTGAGCTGGGTGGTATCAAATACCACTATTTGAGTCATCGTGATGAGGTCGGTGATTCTTTATCAACCATTAAGGAACGTTTCGATTCTACTTTATGCTGCGGGAGCCAGGAGCAGGCGGCGGTTGAAGAGTTTTGTGCAGTGGACGTGGTTATTGCCGAGCGGCAAAGGCACTTTGCAGGCATAGAGATCATTCCCACACCGGGACACACTGCTGGTAGCCTGTCCTTTCTGTATAAATCCCCACATGGGTTAACCTATCTTTTTACTGGCGACACCTTGTTCCAAAATAAGGGCCGCTGGGACACGCTTATTCTCAGGAAAGCGGGCGGCAGCGCCCATGATTTGGCCAATAGTTTAAGGCTGTATCAAACCCTTGAGCCCGACGTGGTGATATCCAGCGCCTCTACGTCTGGCAGTCGTGCAGTGGTTGAGGTGGAGCCTGCAGTGTGGAGAGTAGCGCTGGATGACAATATCAGGCGTTTGCAACAGCTGTGAAGGAAACCAGTAAAGGGTATGCTGCTGAGGGTATCGACACACAAATGGAGAAGGCAATGCAAGAGATTAAACGACCGGTTAATGCCCATCAAGCCTATCATGCCCATGTCTATTTTGAGCAAGAGACTTTGGCATTTGCCACTTCTTTGTGTGAACAAGTGGGTAAAGAATTTGGCTTGGAAGTGGGCCGCGTTCACCAAAAAAAGGTCGGTCCTCATCCAAAGTGGAGCTGCCAAATCAAATTTTCGGCAGAGCACTTTGAACGCTTGGTTCCTTGGCTTGAAGCAAATAGACAGGGGCTGTCTATTTTAATCCATGGGTTAACCGGTAATGATTTAGCCGACCACACTACCTATGCCTATTGGCTCGGAGACAGTCATGAACTGGATGTATCCATGTTTGAAGGCTAATCAACTAGAGTGAGCAAGTCATTGTGCGGCTGTTCATGCTAAGACATGCTGGGTGACCAGCACTGTAAACCACTCAGTTCAGTTGCCAGAGGTACGAGCTATGATTGCTGTGATTTTTGAGGTGTATCCTGCGGAAGGGAGAACGCAAGAGTATTTAGATATTGCTGCAGAGTTAAAGCCGTTATTGAAAGATATTGATGGTTTTATATCCATTGAGCGCTTTGCAAGCCTTAGCGAAGAAGGGAAAGTATTATCGCTGTCATTTTGGCGTGATGAGCAAGCCATCGCAGCGTGGCGTAACTTAGAGAAACACCGTCTTGCGCAAAGCAAAGGACGTGAGTCTATTTTTGCTGATTATCGAATACGCGTCGCCACTGTCTCTAGAGACTACTCAATGAACTCCCGCGTGGAAGCACCCTCTGACAGTAAAGGCGTGCATGATAACCAATAATTGCACTGCAAGAGCATCTACTAGTTTGCTGATTGTCAGTGATTAAGGGGTATGCAGCGTAAAAGTCTCGAAGGAGAACGCCATGATTAGTTGTGATCAACATGACTACATCGAAATCGCCTGTATGTATCGTTTTTCCGTTAAGTTGACCAAAAAGTCGGGCGAGGTGATTGAGGGTGTTGCGCTGGATACCGCACTCAATGAGCACAAAGACGAGTGCATTAAAGTAGCGGTCAATGGCGCTGAACGTTTGATTGTTTTAACCGAGCTCTCGCTGTTAGAGGTGAATGTGGATAATCCGCACTTTACAACGCTCTCTTTTGTTTAGCGTACACCACCGAGACAGGCTGTCTCGCTGTTTAAAATGTTCTTAACCTGTCTCGCTCAGTGAGCATGACTCACTGAGTTAAGAGTGGCCCATCTGTTTCAAAAACTTAAGGTGTTGTTGATAGGCTCGCTCAATTGGAATCGGCTTAAAACGCACCTGTTGCCCCGGTAGACACTGGGCCAAACGGGCGCAAGCCAGTGGCGTTAACGTACCCAGTCTTGGGTAGCCCCCTATGGTCTGACGGTCATTGAGTAAGACGATAGGTTGCCCGTCGGGCGGAACCTGGACTGCGCCTAGCGCTAGCCCTTCAGACACCAGGTTATTGATGGCACACTTCAAAATGGGCCCGTTCAGGCGTATACCCATTCGATCTGAGCGATTATCAATATTCCAGCTGTGATTAAAAAACTCAAACAGGCTGACTCCGCTGAAATGCTCAGCTTGTGCGCCGAGAATAAACTCCAGTAGCGCAGGCTGTGAATAATCTGGCTGTTCGCGCTCAGGAATCTGTCTGCTGCCTGCGTGGGCGTTCTCCGCAGTTTGTTGCACCTGTAATAGATCGCCGACTGCCAGTTGTTGGCCATCGCCGTGATGTCCACCGAGCTTTTCCCGGGCAACGCTCGATAAACTGCCCAGTAAGGGTTTCCCTTGAAAACCACCGGCCACGGCTAAATAGGCGCGCAGGCCATTGCGTGGTGTGCCGAAGGTAAGGGTTTGTCCAGCATGCACTTGGAAGGCGGTCCAGCTGGCAATGGCTTTACCATTCAAGCTGGCATCTAGATCAGCACCGGCTAGAGCCAGTTGTAGGTCAGCACAGGCTTGCAGCTTGAGGCCGCCAAGGGTGATTTCCAGCGCGGCGGGTCCCCAAGGGTTACCCACCAGATAATTGGCCCACGCCCAAGCATGAATATCGATGGCGCCGCCTTGGGTGATTCCCAGCTGGCGCACCCCGAAGCGGCCGGCATCTTGCAGCGAAGCTAAGGGGCCCGCTTGAATGACTGTAAAGGCATTTTTAAAGGACATATTCAATTGTCCTCCTGTGGGGTCGGATCACCACCCAAACGTAGAAACTCTTGCTGAGTCACAGGCACAAGTTGTACGCGATCACCCACCTGAAAATAACTCATTGGTTCGCGGTTGCGATCAAATAAAACCACCGGGGTGCGGCCCAGTAAATTCCAACCGCCTGGGGATTGTGCGGGGTAGGCTGAGGTTTGTCGGCCCGCCAGCGCGACACTGCCGGCCGACACGCGCGGCCTGGGGGTGGTCAAACGCGGCGTGGCGAGGCGTGAGTCCACTGAACCCATAAAGGCGAAGCCCGGCGCAAAACCTAAGGCAAAGACTTTATAGATAGTGGCACAGTGCAACTCTATGACTTGCTCGACACAGAATCCACTCTGTTGCGCTACACGCGCTAAGTCAGGCCCCACGCTGGGTGCATACCACACCGGCAGCTCTTTGAGTGGGCCTGCGGCCATGGGTGGCGTTTGTGCAAGCTCGGCCAGTAATCCTCGCAGCTTGCAGTGAGCTTGGGCAGGCGACAGTTGCGTAATATCAAACTCTACCAGCAGCGTGGTGTACGATGGCGTGAGATCCACTAAGGCAGCGCCAAATGCAACTGCACAGTGCTGAGACAACGCCATAATGGCTGCTAGGTTAGCGTCATCAATCGCCTCAAATAGGCGCACCAACCAAGCATTGAGCCCTGCGTTTTCAATCCTTGGCAATGTCAGCATGGATTATTGGCTCGTTAGGGCTGTACGTATGGCTTGTGCAGCCAATATCGACGCCTCGTTATCGCCATGCACACAGAGTGTATCTGCCTGCAAGTGTATCTCGCTGCCTTCCACGGTTTGGATCGCTAAACCTTGAGCAAACTGAATGGCTTGTTCAACAATACGGCTTTGTTCGTGGTGCACGGCGCCGGGCACGCCACGCGCGACCAGTGAACCGTCTTGATGGTAGCTGCGGTCAGCAAAGACTTCGAACCAGAGTTGCAGGCCATGTTCGCCAGCCAGTTCGAGAATAGGCTTGGGGTCCAGCGCTGCCGGCACCACTAGGGTGAGATTGGGGTCAAATGCCGCGACTCCGCGCATCACTGCTGCCAGCAATTGGTGATCTTTCGCCATATCGTTATACAGCGCGCCGTGCGGTTTGACGTAATGGAGCGAGGCAGCTTCGGCGCGGCAGATGGCTGCCAAAGCACCGACTTGATAAATGATCAGGTTTTCCACTTGCTGTGGGGTACAGGCCATTGACCTACGGCCAAAACCAACCAGATCAGGGTAGGCTGGGTGCGCACCAATGGTCACCCCGTGCTGTGTGGCCAGTTGTACTGTGGCACGCATGGTGTCGGGGTCGGAAGCGTGAAAGCCGCAGGCAATATTGGCCAGGTCCACTAAGGGCATCAAAGCTTGGTCGTTACCCATGGTCCAAGCCCCGAAACTTTCGCCCACGTCGGCATTGAGTCGTAGTTTAGACATGGGGTGTGCTCCTTTTTAAAGTGGTTTAAGTCGTTGTTGTGCCGACAATGCTGGGTAAGCGGCATTGTTTAATGGTGAACAAAATCCTCGCTGTTGCTGAACAATATGTCAATTGCGCGGCAGGTCATTATTTATTACATCTGTTTTTTGGTGGCTAAGCAGCAGGCTGATCTACTTTAAGCCGGCGGGCTAAGAGTGTGCGACTTGCTGGTATAGATCCGTTTAACCGAAAAATAGATGTGCATCGGCTCTTTTAAAAATATGAATCGTAAACAAATAAAATAAACCTCGACAGACACCAACAAGCTCTATAGAGTAGACGTCAACTAGAAAGAAGTACCAGATTTACATCCTACATTTCGTTGTCTTATTCGTAATTTCCGTCCTGCAGTTTTTAAGTCCCTGTCTACAGTTTTCATGCTATTCAAGCCTCTTTGTAGGCACCTTTATATATAAATTTCAGGATATTATTATGTCTAATACAACTACCGGCACTGTTAAATGGTTCAACGAAGCAAAAGGCTTTGGTTTTATCGAGCAAGAGTCAGGTCCAGACGTGTTTGCTCACTTCAGTGCCATAGCCAGTGAAGGTTTTAAAACCTTGATTGATGGTCAGCGTGTACAGTTTGTTGTTACTGAAGGCCAAAAAGGTCTCCAAGCTGAGAATATTGTAGCTATTTAATACATAGCTCACTGTATTCAAAGGGCAAGTCTTTCGAGACTTGCCCTTTTTTTGTCTTAAATAATAGTCGTTTGCAGTGCTTTGAGGGGGCTGGCCATGAAATCATTAATTACCACTGTGCGGCGGATGCTAGCCAATACAGTGGCGGGGAAGACTGTCGCCCCAACGCTACGGCCGACGATAGGTTTGGCGTTAGGCTCAGGTGGCGCCAATGGTTTAGCCCATATCGCTATTTTGCAGGTGTTTGATGAGCTGGGTATAGTGCCGGATCGTATTACAGGCACCAGTATCGGTGCGGTGATTGGTGGGCTCTATGCTGCTGGGCTTTCAGCGCAGCAAATACGCGATATCTTTGCTGCGGTGGCGGGTTCTCCTTTGGATGCATTTTCTGGTTTGGCTAAGTCAGATGTGAAGCTTGCTAAGCTGCTGCGTTTTTGGCGAGGTGGTGCTGGCTTGCTTGATTCCAGTGGCTTTATGCATGTATTGGCTGCGCATATTAAGCCGCGAACCTTTGCCGAGCTGCGCATCCCACTGACAGTGGTGGCCACTGACTATTGGACAGCAGATACAGTGTCTATCAGTGAGGGCAATTTGTTCCGGGCCATAGAAGCCAGTATGGCAGTGCCAGGGCTCTTTATGCCGGTGCGACATGGTGAGCATCTGCTGATTGATGGTGGCACGTCTAATCCATTGCCTTTTGACCTGCTGCAGGGTGAGGTTGATTTAGTCATTGCTGTGGATGTGTCTGGTAATCATCAGCCGAATAACGGGCAGGAGTTGGGCATGGGCGATATGTTGTTTAATAGTTTCAAAATTATGCAGCAATCAATCACCCGCCAAGCGTTACGTTATCAGCCGCCGGATATTTTGATTAAACCAGAATCACCTGGGGTGCGTTTGGCGCATTTCCATCGCATTAACGAGATATTGGAGCAAGCAGAGCCATCGGCAGCCGTATTGCGTGAGTTGCTTATTAAGCAGATTGCCACGCATTAAGTTGCGCTCGTTATGAATGAACAACAGTGATCAGTGTTCCATTGGTATGGGTTTCCAGACGACGCTGTCGTCCAGCCAATAAGCCCATGGAAGCGGCAAAAGTGAGAATAGCCATTAATACCCAGGTGATGGTTTGGATGCTCATAGCGGCATCAAGCATTAGACCGACCAAGAGCGGTCCCATGGCGGCAAGCGTATAACCACCGCCTTGGACGAGGGCAGAGAGTTCGCCAGCAATTTTGCTGTCTCCGCTGCGCAGTACAATTAACGTTAAAGCCAAGCTAAATGAACCTCCTTGACCAAGACCTAAAAGAGTCACACCCAGCCAGCGCAGTGACGTTGGACCAAGCAGTAAAATTAATAAGCCAGCACCCACTAAGCTCAATGCAAACATGAGCGCAGGCCGTTGATCGCGGGCTAAACGTGCCAGCCAAGGTGCGCTAATGGCAGAGACCAATTGAATAAGAATTGATGCGCTCATCAGCCATCCGGCTTCACTTTCATTGTAGCCTTGTTGTACCAGCAGGGTTGGTAACCAACCAAACACAATATAGGCCAATGAAGATTGGCTACCCATCAGCAACATCACTTGCCATGCTAATGGGTTGCTCAGTAAGGCGCGGGTATGGTTCTGCTGCGTTTTACTCCATTGCTCGGCAATGGGTTGCGGCATGACCCACCACCAAGCAAAGAGCGCAATCAGTGCGAAGCTGCTCCATGACATCAAGCTGAGTGACCAGCTATTGAGCCAGTGGGCGAGAGGAATACTCAGGCCAGCCCCTAATGCGCCGCCCAAGCATAACGCCATGGTGTAAACGCCAGTCATCAAATCAGCACTAGCGGTTAGGTCACGCTTAAGCAGTGCAGGTAATAGAGTGCCGACAATCCCAATGGCAGCACCGGCCAGTAGGGTGCCCAGGTACAGGGTGGGCGCGCTAACGATACCGCGTAACGCCAAGCCAGCACTCAGAAAAATCAGTCCCAGAGCAAGGCTGCGCTCCAGACCCAAGCGCCGAGCGAGCCAAGGCGCAAGAGGAGCAAAAAGGCCGAGGCACAGCACCGGCAAGGTGGTCAGCAATGACAAAGTCAGTACGGAAAACTCACCTTCGCTGGCAATACGCGGTAACAGAGGCGCCAGTGAAGACAGCGCTGGGCGTAAATTCAGACCGACCAAGATCATTAGCAGCATCAGTTGCAATGGAGTTGGACTTGGTCGCTTATGGGTAATGGGTAGCATGTGGATGTATGGATACCTGGTCGATTTTTGGGACATGACCATGACTATACTAGTGATGGGTCTAGCAAGCATGCGAATCAATAAAGGTCTATCTGTAGCCTGTTGCAGGTGAAGTGCTCATTAATCGCCTTTTCAATAATCAACCTTGCCGCGCAAAGCTTTTATTCGGCTGCGCTGTGCTTTTTGTTCGAGACGTCTACGCCGCGCATTCCTGCTGGGTTTGGTGGGTCTGCGTTTTTTTCTAACCTGAGTGTTTGCCACGATAAATTCTTGCAGCCGCGTTAAAGCATCCAATCTATTTTGCTCTTGGGTGCGAAACTGTTGCGCTTTAATAATCAGTACGCCGTCTTTATTAACGCGCCTGTCGCGGCTTGCCAGTAAGCGTTGTTTGTGCTCGTCACTGAGGCTTGAAGCCTGAATAGCAAAGCGTAAATGAATAGCGGAAGACACTTTATTCACATGCTGGCCGCCCGCACCTTGCGCACGTATGGCGGTGATTTCGACTTCGTGGTCCTCAAGGCTGATGGTGTCGTTGATAAAAATCATAGTTGTTTATAGGTGAAACTAAGATAAATGGCTGTATAGAACTCATCATAGGGCATTCTGCAGTTGTTTGTTTCTCTGCTGAGTTGTTTAGCGGTTAATATTTGCCGCTTTAAATCAAAGGATGACGGTTTTTGTATGCAAAAAACCTTTACTAATAAAAGCAGTGTTCTTGAGCGGCGAGAAAGAGGACAAAACAGCCTTTTGGAACTTGCAGTTAGGCTAAATTGCTGTGCAGAATGAGGTACTCGTAGCGCGTTAACTGTTTCGGTGGCAAGTACGGAGTATCTGACTGGGAGAGCCGTAAAATGCGCTGTGAGTTAAATGGCTCGCAAAGCGTGGAATCGGTGTAATGCAATGCACAACCGATGGTTTGGGTTCAGTGGTTGTTTGCTTGGCAAGCCTTAATTGAAACTCAGTAAGAGGGTTGTGCTATGCCTATCTACACAGTCAAATTAGAACGTAAAGAAAATATCGCCGATGGCACCATGGCGTTTTACTTCGAAAAACCGCAAGGCTTTGTCCATACAGCAGGTCAATATGCGGACCTGACGCTGATTAACCCCAGCGAAACAGATGCTGAAGGTAATGTGCGTACTTTTACCCTAGCCAATGCACCTTACGAAGCGTCGCTGATGTTTGCCACGCGCATGCGCGATACGGCTTTTAAGCGAACGTTAAAAAATATGCCGATTGGCATGGAAATCTCCCTTGATGCGCCCCATGGCACCTTTACTTTGCATGATGATGCCAGTGTGCCCGCGGTGTTTCTCACCGGCGGTATTGGGCTCACACCAGCGCGCAGCATTATTTTGCAAGCGACTCACGACAAGCTTCCACATCGAATCTTTCTCTTTGATTCCAATAAAAGGCCTGAAGATGCTGTCTTCTTAGATGAGCTGATAGATGCTCAGCAGCGCAATCCAAACTACACCTTTATTGGCACCATGACCCAGATGGAAAAGTCT
Organism: Thiopseudomonas sp.; assembly: GCA_035647115.1. Classification (GTDB taxonomy): domain Bacteria; phylum Pseudomonadota; class Gammaproteobacteria; order Pseudomonadales; family Pseudomonadaceae; genus Denitrificimonas. The sequence continues at coordinate 11,980 of DASROA010000099.1, forward strand.
CAGCAGGCATGGGAAGGTGAAACAGGTTTCATCGATGAGGACATGCTGTTGAGATACATTGATGATCTGACAGTGCCGATTTATTACTTGGTGGGGCCGCAAGGCATGGTCAGTGCCATGTTGGAAATGCTGATAATGATTGGCGTTGATGAGGACAATATTCGCACTGAA
>DASROA010000100.1:0-77431 GCA_035647115.1 Thiopseudomonas sp.
TAAGGACATTGCATGCGTCTTTTTATTATCGCTGTAAATTTATTGCTTCTTCTTAGCCTACCCGCTTCTGCAGCACCCATTTATAAGTGGGTGGATGCGCAAGGGGTGACTCATTTTGCTTCCGAGCCACCGGCTAACCAAAAAGCTGAAAGCATTAACAGGCAAAGGTTCCAGCCCACTCCAGCCCCTAAGCAAGCTGCACCAGACACGGCCATAAACAACTCGAACAGCTCTAAAATACAAGCTGATATTGATCGTGAAGTGCGCCAGCAAGTGGCTGAAGAAACTGCAGCGCTAAAAAAATACTGCACGCAAGTTCGCTACAACTTAGCGCAGTTAGAAAACAACCCTAGAGTATTAGCAGAAATTGCTGGCGAGACTGTGCGGCTGAGCGAGGAAGAGCGTCAGGCTCGTATTAGCGAGCTAAAAAAAGCCTTAGCTGAACGCTGTGCCGCTATCGAATAAAGCAAACAGCGGCACATCTGTATCAGCCTGAGTCAGCTGTCAATGGAGTGCTTGCTGCGGCGCACTAATCGTCTGATCAATGCTTTTCAAACACTCTAGCAAACCTGTTACTTGGCCCAACTGCTGCTGATATACAGCTTCAGCCGCCTCATAAATCGCGCACTGGCTAGGCAGCGCATGGCCTGCATTGAGAATCGCCTGCATGCGCGGAATAAACACCCACTGCAACCACTGCGCAAACTCTAATGTATCAATACAGAAAGGTTGTTGGCTTTGTAATGCCTGCGCACTGGGCGCCTGCTGCTCCCACCATCCTAGCCCACGCAATTCATTTTCCAACTCTTTCAGCAGTGCTGATAACCGTAATTTATTTTGTGCCGCCATTATAAATGGACCCTTGCGCGACGCTGTGCTTCTTGAGCACCAGAGGTATTACCCTGCTGTTGACGAGCGCGGGCAATTAAATCCCATAAACTCGCCTGCAGTGCCGGTCGACCATGGCTATAACCGAGCCCACGTTGTGCCAATTGCTCGGCTTGACTCGCGTCACCTTGCGCCAAGCGCACTTCAGCTAAACGATAGAAAACCTGCGGCTCACGCGGCGCAATGCGCTGGGCACGCTCCAAGCTGGATGCCGCACCATTATAGTTACCACTGTTTTGCTGTTGCTGTGCAGTGGTGAGCAAAGCTAAAACAGCTCCGTCAAGCTGCTCGTCAGCAGCCAAACGTGCTTGTCCACCAATTGGCGCAGCCGGTGTCATGCTTCCTGGCTGGTTACTGAGCGTTTCGCGCTGCGCTGTTTGCGCCTGCTCAGTACTATAAACTGCAGCACCACCGATCGGTGCGCTAGGTGCAGCATAGGTTTGCACTGTTTCGCTGGCACTGCTTTGGTTTGCTCGATTGGTCTCTGGTTGGGAAACCTGCGCTGCCTGCCGAGCTCGACTATCACGCATTGCCCCCGGTGTCAGCGGCCCGCCACTTTCAACCACAGGGATCGCACGATATTGAGAGCTTGAGCAACCCGCTAAGACCGCTGCCAACGCAATAATAATAACTGCATGCTTACTCACGTTTATTCCTCATATATTTTAATTTAACCAGCTACGGATCCAGCCCCTAACTGATTCCACAGGTGCTGGTATAGTGACTGGCGCATCACACGACTCACCGGCTAATGGCTCACTGCCTCGAATATAAGGCATTTGCACAGCACCTGGACAACCTTCAGCACTGCCCAACCCTGAATACGCATCAACCCAAGCCATAATGACATTACTTGGCGGTGACATGTCTAACGAGCGCGGTGCAGCCTTCTGCATAAAATTGGCCCACACCTGCATAGCACCACTGGCGCCGGTCAATGAAGTCTGACCATTATCATCACGGCCCATCCAGACCACTGCCTGTAAATCTTGCCCAAAACCCGCAAACCAGCTATCACGCAAATCATTACTGGTGCCTGTTTTGCCAGCCAGCACCATCGACGCTGGCAGGCGATTATACACAGAGCGCCCTGTCCCTTCAGTCATTACTCGACGCATTGCTTCTTGGGTTAAATAAGTTGCACCAGCATCAAAGCGTTGTTCAACTCTATAAGGATAACGCCCTAACGGCTCGCCTTCTGCATTAAGCACGTTACGAATGGCTCGCAGCGGTGTATTAAAACCACCATTGGCAATGGTTTGGTACATACTGGCCACCTCCACTGGGGTTAAGCTCCCCGCCCCTAACAGCATTGCTGGATACGCCGGCCAATTATGCTCAACACCCATCTTACGTACTGTTTGCAAGACCCGTGGCACGCCCATTTCTAAACCAAGCTTGGCTGTGGATAAGTTATAGGATTGCGCCAAGCCTTGGTACAAGAAAACAGTGCCATACTCTTTGCGGCTATAGTTTTGTGGCGTCCATACCTGACCATTTTGGCTTTTAACTGAAAAAGAAGTGTCCTGAATATAATGCGTTAAAGTGTACTGACTGGGCTGTTCTAATGCTGTTAAATACACTGCTGGCTTAACTAAGGAGCCAATCGGTCGCACCGCATCTAGCGCGCGATTAAAGCCTGCATAACGCGGTCGTCGACTGCCTAGCAGCGCTAAAATCTCACCACTTTCTGGATTACTTACCAGCATGGCCGCTTCAACCTGATCAATGCCTTGGCGCTCTGCCAGCTGCTTATAAGTTTGCGCCATAGACTCCTCAGCCTTGCGCTGTAAGATGGGATCGAAGCTGGTGAATATCCGTAATCCTTCCTCCGTGAGGTCTTGATCACGATAATCTTCCCGCAACTGACGCTTTACTAAATCAATAAACCCCGGATAAGTGGTATTGGCTAAACTGCCTCGTTTAGTCACACCCAACGGCCGCTGTTTCGCTTGCTCAGCCTGTTCTACGCTCACCAGCCCTTGTTCTGCTAATAAATCAATCACCAAGTTACGTCGCATCAAAGCGCGCTCAGGCTGACGGCGCGGATTATAGTAAGACGGACCTTTAACCATCCCCACTAACAGCGCCACTTGATGCAATTGCAGCTCTGCAATAGGTTGACTGAAAAAATACTGACTGGCTAAGCCGAAACCATGCACTGCCCGCTGGCCATCCTGGCCTAAAAAAACCTCATTAAGATAAGCCTCCAAAATATCTTTTTTACTGTAATGCAGCTCCAGCAAAATCGACATAAGAGCTTCCGTTGCTTTGCGCGTTAAAGTGCGCTCATTCGTAAGAAAGAAATTTTTCACCAACTGCTGCGTTAAAGTACTGCCACCTTGGCGCACTGAACCCGATGCGGTATTAACCCAGAGCGCCCGCGCAATTGATTTTAAAGATACGCCATGGTGTTTTAAAAACTCACGGTCTTCTACCGCCATCAACGCCAAAGGCAACAGCTCGGGCACTTGATCTAAACGAATTAAAATCCGATCTTCTTTATGGGCTGGGTACAACCCACCCACCAGCAAGGGCTCCAAACGAGCTACAGCCAATGGCTGTCCATTACTACGGGATAAGCTGGCAACGCTATTACCTGAAAAGCGCACTCGAAGGGCTTGTGCAGGTTCAGTCCCCTCGTAGAATTTAAAACCACGGGTATGCAAGGCCACGCTATTACCATTAACAGATAAGGTGCCGGCATTATTGGCCGTGGCAGTCTTGCGATAACCTAAAGCGTCAAGCTCTGCTAAAAAATCATTTTTAGCAAGCTTTTGACCTGCAAAGAGCTCCAAAGGTCGCGCATAAACTTTGGCCGGCACCGTCCAGCGTTTACCGGAAAATTTTTCTTGGACCACTGCATCCAGGTAGGCCAGTACTCCGGCTAGCACCACCACAGCAACAATAGACAGCTTAAAAAATAAGCTAAACCAACGTCTTGGAGTTTTAGGTTTACCTCGACCCGACTGATTGTTGGCCGGTCGAGAAGTGCGTTTTTGAGTCATGTAATTAGTTACACCCGTTTTGTTTTAGATCAAAATGCATGTTGTTTTAGTTTGCACTGTTGCCCACAGTTGCCATAATGCAGGCATTATTTTACTACTCTCAAGGATTATCTGTGACTCAAACCCTGATTACTGCCCTGCAAAACCCTGCGATTTACCCGCATCCTGTCGAAGAGTTCCAGGTTATCGAAACACATATTTCCTGGGTTATCTTGACCGGTCCTTACGCTTACAAAATCAAAAAAGCTGTTAACTTCGGTTTTCTTGACTTCACTGATATCGCGGCTCGCAAGCATTTCTGCAGTGAAGAAGTACGACTCAATCATCGTCTCACAGATGGTCTTTACCTCGAAGTTGTTGCCATTACTGGCAGCGCAGAGTCACCGCAATTAAATGGCGAAGGCCCTGCAATTGAGTATGCCGTTAAAATGCGCCAGTTTCCGCAAACTCAACTACTGGGCGATATGCAAAAACGTGGCGAGCTCAGCGAAACTCATATTGACGCCCTTGCCAAACAAATTGCTCGTTTCCATGATGAAGCACCGCGCGTTCCTGCCGAGCACCCACTGGGTGATCCACATGCCATTATGGCACCCATCCGGCAAAACTTTGAACAAATTCGCCCACTGCTCAGCGAAGCTAAAGACATTCAGCAGCTGGACGCTCTAGAGGCTTGGGCTGAAGACGAATTTACTCGTTTACTCCCGTTATTAGAGTTGCGTCGTCATAATGGTTCAATTCGTGAGTGCCACGGTGATATTCATTTAGGTAACGCTACTTTATTAGATGATGAGGTGGTGCTGTTTGACTGTATCGAATTTAATGAACAGTTCCGTCTCATTGACGTGGCTTCCGATGCAGCTTTTCTGGCCATGGACCTTGAAGACCGCGGATTAAAACCCTTGTCTCGCCGCTTTACCAATGCTTGGCTTGAGCTCACTGGTGACTACCAAGCCATGCCACTATTAAATTTTTACAAAGCCTACCGCGCCATGGTTCGCGGCAAAGTAAACTTATTTCGCTTAGAACAAGAAACTGACCCTGTACAGCGCGCGGTGATTGTTCGCCAATATCGCAGCTATGCCAATCTCGCTGAAAGTTACAGCGCTATTCCTTCTCGTTTACTTGCAATTACCCACGGTATTTCTGCAGTAGGCAAAAGTTATGTGGCCATGCGCCTAGTAGAAGCTCTAGGGGCTCTGCGTTTTCGTTCTGATTTTGAGCGCAAACGTTTGTTCGGTGAACAAGATAAAGAGCAACAAAACACCCTGGGTGGTGGTATTTACAACCCAAATGCCAGCGCTGCCACTTATCAACGCTTACATGCCTTAGCTGCTGACGCGCTCAACGCGGGCTATCCCGTGGTAATCGATGCAACCTACCTCAAAAGTGAGCAGCGTCAAGACGCATGGGAGATCGCCGAAAGCACCGGTACGCCGTTTTTAATTTTGGACTGCCAAGCACCTGACGAAGTCGTAGCCACTTGGCTAAAGCAGCGCCAAGAAGAAGGTTTAGACCCTTCAGACGCAACGGCAGAGGTGATTTTAGCGCAACGTAAAACTCTTGAGCCTTTAACTGCCGATGAGGTAGCACATAGTTATCGCGTAGATACCCATGATGCAGCAACCTTGGACAACCTGGTTAGCTATATCCGCAAACGCTTGCCTGGTTTATAGCCGGTAACCCCTGCTGTGTTATAGCTGCGCAGCAGGGGTGCTTTAAAGCTTTAACCAATCTGCTTGCACCTGCTGCTTATTGAGCGCCAGCCACTGCAAAGCGATGATACTTGCCGCATTATCAATGCGCCCATCTTGCACTGCTGCTAATGCATCAGCTAACGGCCAGACGTGCACTCGAATATCCTCGCCTTCTTCTGCAACCCCAAAAATACCGCCGACACCTTCTGCAGAACAACGTCCAATATATAAATACACCCGCTCATCGGAACCGCCGGGTGACGGGTAATAAGCCATAACGGGTAGCAACTCGTGCAAGCTGAGGTCAGCTTCCTCAAGCGCTTCACGGCGCGCCACGTCTTCTGGCTGCTCATCGGTATCAATTAACCCAGCAACAATTTCTAACAGCCAAGGCTTTGCACTTTTATCTAATGCACCTATGCGAAATTGTTCGACTAAAACAACGCTGTCGGTGTGCGGATCATACGGCAACACACAGACAGCATCAGGACGGACAAATAATTCTCGAGTAATCGTTGGGCCCATTGACCCTGCAAACAAACGGTGCTTTAGGTCCAATCGATCCAAGCGATAAAACCCTTGGAAACAGTGCTCACGCCGCTCAATAACAACATCTTTTTTTCCTGTTAGGCTTCGCTCAGTCATCTCCCCCCCCCAAAAACTTAACACCGACGTTAAACAAAGCTGGTTGTAATCTTAACCTGCTTTGTCCAGCAACATACTGTCTGTGGCTATTTATAGCATTGGTTATTTACACCTGCTTATAAATCAGCGACCCCTCTTCGCGAAAGCGCTCTGCCTGCTCTTTAAAACCTGCCTCAATGGCCCGCTGTTCATCAGTTAAGCCATTATCTTTGGCATACTGACGCACCTCTTGAGTGATTTTCATCGAGCAAAATTTCGGCCCGCACATCGAGCAAAAATGTGCCACTTTGGCAGATTCTTTCGGCAAAGTTTCATCATGAAATGCCCGTGCAGTATCAGGGTCCAGTCCTAAGTTAAACTGATCTTCCCAGCGGAATTCAAAACGCGCTTTACTCAAAGCATCATCGCGCAACTGTGCACCTGGGTGTCCTTTTGCCAAATCTGCGGCATGTGCGGCAATTTTATAGGTGATAATCCCTGTTTTAACATCATCTTTATTGGGCAAACCTAAGTGCTCTTTAGGCGTGACATAACACAGCATGGCACAGCCATACCAAGCAATCATCGCCGCGCCAATCCCTGAGGTTATGTGATCGTAACCAGGCGCTATATCAGTGGTTAACGGGCCAAGCGTATAAAAAGGTGCTTCATCACAGCACTCGAGCTGCTTATCCATATTTTCTTTAATCATATGCATTGGTACATGCCCTGGACCTTCAATAAAACACTGCACATCATGCTGCCAAGCAATTTTGGTGAGCTCACCCAACGTTTCCAGCTCAGCAAACTGGGCGGCGTCATTGGCATCAGCAATAGATCCAGGGCGCAAGCCATCACCCAGAGAGAAGCTGACATCATAGGCTTTCATAATCTCGCAGATGTCTTCAAAATGTGTGTAAATAAAGTTTTCCTGATGATGAGCTAAGCACCACTTAGCCATAATTGAGCCACCACGGGAGACAATTCCAGTGACGCGTTTAGCGGTCAGTGGCACATAACGCAGTAATACGCCCGCATGAATTGTAAAGTAATCCACGCCCTGCTCTGCCTGCTCAATTAAGGTGTCGCGAAAAACCTCCCAAGTCAGCTCCTCGGCCACACCATTGACTTTTTCTAACGCTTGATAAATGGGCACAGTACCCACTGGAACCGGTGAGTTACGGATAATCCATTCGCGGGTCTCATGGATATTGTTACCTGTAGACAGGTCCATGATGGTGTCTGAGCCCCAACGAATCCCCCATGTCAACTTAGCTACTTCTTCCTCAATGGACGAACCCAGCGCACTGTTGCCAATATTGCCATTGATCTTCACTAAGAAGTTGCGACCTAAAATCATCGGCTCAAGTTCAGGGTGATTGATATTTGCGGGAATAACTGCCCGACCACGCGCAATTTCAGAGCGGACAAATTCTGGGGTGATTTCTTTGGGAATACTGGCGCCAAAGCTTTGCCCTGGATGCTGGTGATCCAATAAACCAGCTTGCCGCGCTTTTTCCAACTTCATATTTTCGCGAATTGCCACAAACTCCATTTCTGGAGTAATGATGCCCCGTCGCGCATAGTGCATCTGGGTGACATTTTTACCTGGCTTGGCGCGACGGGGTTTACGGTGAGCGGCAAAACGCATCGCTTGTAATGCAGGGTCACTGTGCCGCTGTTGCGCATAAACGGAACTCAATCCACTTAACAGCTCTGTGTCGGCACGTTCTTTAATCCAGTTGCTGCGTACATCAGCTAAACCGCGACGTACGTCAATCTGGACACTTGGGTCGGTATAAGGGCCTGAAGTGTCATACACTAAAACTGGTGAATTTTCCTCACCCCCTTGCTCGGTCACTGTCGGTGTCAGGCTAATTTCACGCATAGGCACCAAAATATCTGGCCGTGAGCCTTGCACATAGACTTTACGGGAGTTTGGGAAAGGCTGAATGGATTGCTGATCAACTTCAGCGGTTTCACTGAGGTACTGGGACGGGCTTTTAGTCATGCTATAGGTTCTCCATAAAACACAAAAAAGTGTCGGGGAACCAGCGGACATAGGCAGGTCTACCTTGCGGCAAACTTATCTTGTTTCCTACGCGAGTATTAACTCGATCAGGTTCAACGGGACCCGGTACCAACCGATCTCAGCTCTGAATAGAGCACCCCGACAAGAAGCAAACTCCAGTCTACCCAGCCGCTTATCTAAACTGCAAGCGCACTGGACTAAAGGTTAGCTTGTATAATGCTTGAAACATTGTTGCTGCAGGCTTGACCACCTTAGCGTTCAGCCGTAGCCTTAAGCAGATTTCTCTTGATAAAACCTAGGATATTAACCATGCGTGTACTGTCGCTTACTTTTGCTATAGCTACAGTTTTGGGGTCGCTGGCTTATGCCGCACCGACCGATCAAAACAGAGTCAACCTGCTTGATGTCTACCAATTGGCGGTTGATAACAACGCAGATTTAGCCGCAGCCCATGCAGACTATAAAGCGCAGAGCGAGCGTGTTCCTCAAGCCCGCGCTGGGTTATTACCACAAATTGGTGCCGGCGCAAGTAATACGGATAGTCGCAGCAAAGTTGATATTGACAGCCCGTCCAGAAATAGCGCAACCGCATCGCGTAGTGGCTTAGTCTATCAAGCCAGTCTCAGTCAACCTTTGTTCCGCCTCGACCGCTGGTATCAACTGCAAGCAGCACGCTCCAGTAATGAGCAATCCGCATTGGAGTTATCGGCCATTGAACAAAACCTGATTTTACAAAGCTCTGAAGTGTATTTTTCAGTGCTGCGCGCGCAAGATAACTTGGCCGCCAGTCGCGCCGAAGAAGAAGCGTTTAAACGTCAGTTCGATTTAGCCAGCGAACGTTTTGCTGTGGGCTTGTCAGATAAAACTGACGTGCTACAGGCCCAAGCCGCCTACGATGCCGCTCGGGCTAATCGTTTAGTGGCTGAGCGCATGGTCAGCGATGCTTTCCAAGCACTCATCACCCTCACTAATGTCGAATTAACCGCACTGGAAGGGGTCAAGCACAGTTTGCCGGTGCTCGCACCAACCCCCAATGATGCTAATGCTTGGGTAAACACGGCCACCGAGCAAAATCTCAGTCTGCAAGCCATTAATTTTGCTGTGCAAGCAGCAGAAGATAGCGTTAAGCAACGCAAATCAGGCCACGCGCCCACAGTGGATGCTATTGCTCAATACCAAAAAGGGGACAATGACGGCTTAGGTTTTGTAAATAACGGTATTGGCCCTCGCTATAATGGCAAAGCTGAACAAAGCAGTATCGGCATTCAGCTGAATATTCCCCTGTATACCGGTGGCATGACCAGCTCGCAAGTCCGTGAAGGTGTCTACCGCTTAGATCAAGCCGAGCAAATGCGTGAAAGCTTACGCCGCAAAACCGTGCAAGATGCGCGCAACTACTACCGCGCAGTGAATACAGATGTGGAACAGGTACAGGCGCTTAAGCAAGCAATTATTTCCAGCCAAAGCGCAGTGGAGGCCACGCAAATTGGCTATGATGTCGGGACGCGCAACATTGTCGATGTACTGGACGCACAGCGCTATTTGTATGCCGCAGTACGTAACTACAACAATGCCCGCTATGACTATATTTTAAATAACTTACGCTTACAGCTGACGGCTGGAATTCTCAGTCCTGATAATTTGCAGGCACTGTCAATGTACTTAAACCCTCATTACGATCCAGACAGTGACTTTTTACCACCGGACTTGGACAAAGAAATCGAAGCGAATTTACGCCGTCGCTAAAACCAGCGCTGACTGTAGCTTGCCTGCAGTCAGCGCTGCACTCTAACAGCCCATAAAGCCCTACAACGTTAAGCGCATCGATAAATCGATAGCCTTTATGTCTTTGGTAAGCGTGCCTAATGAAATATAATCCACACCGGTTTCGGCAATCGCGCCAATGGTCTGTTCATTAACATTACCTGATGCCTCAAGCTTCGCTTGACCTGCATTAAGCTCCACTGCAGTGCGCATATCTTCTAGACTCAACTCATCAAGCATGATGATGTCAGCACCTGCAGCTAATGCTTCACGCAACTCGGTTAGATTTTCCACCTCAACTTCTACGGGTTTGCCCGGCGCTATTCGATGTGCTGCCTGCACTGTGGCAGCCACTCCACCGCATGCTGCAATATGATTTTCTTTAATTAGAAATGCATCATACAAACCGATCCGGTGGTTATGGCAACCGCCGCAAGTGACTGCATACTTTTGCGCTAAACGTAAACCCGGCAAGGTTTTGCGGGTATCTAGCAGTTTTACCGCTGTATTTGAAACCATGTCAGCAAAATATTGGCTACGTGTCGCTACGGCAGACAAACATTGCAAAAAGTTTAATGCCGCACGCTCAGCAGTGAGTAGAGCTCGCGCGTTACCTTGCACTTCAAACAACACATCATTCGCCTGCACACGCTGGCCATCAGTCACTCGCCAATTCACTGTGACACTGCTGTCGACTTGACGAAACACTTCATTCACCCAAGCCACGCCACTGATTACTGCGGCCTCGCGAGTAATCACTCGAGCGCTGGCCGTTTGTTCCGCCGGAATAAGCTGCGCGGTAATATCACCTGCTCCCACATCCTCAGCTAAGGCGGTACGCACATTACTTTCAATTTCTGCTTTCAGCTGCTCAAGTACAAGATTGGCCATGCTCTGCTCCTTATAAAAACTGAACTCATTATAATGACTTCACAACCCTTGAGTAGGCTTAGCAGTGTTATTGCACAGATTTCGCTGCTGCCTTTACTGTTTGTTCGCGCATGTAGAGTCTGTGATAGGCAATCTACGGCGATAAACTACCCACCACTTTCGAAGTGGGGGAATTCTGCTGGGTAACTGTTAAAAACAACTAACCTCTTGACTCTTCTTGTACGCGAAGCTCCACATCAGCACACCAACGCCCCTCATCTGCCAAACGTGGACGCCACTGTCCTGTCAGTGCTTGCAAGCCAATAAAAGTAATATGCACCCTGTTATTGACGGGCTGAAGCTGCCAACGTACAGGGCTTGATCCTGGCATGGATATTTCACCTTGCGCTGCTTGCCCCCAAGCATTTAAAAGCCGCAACTGGTAAGCCCCTTGCTCAGCCACAGCTTGCACTTGGACAGCACTGGTTAAACACACCCCTAAACCATTGGCAAAGGTCTGGATTTGCACGATTTGTTTGCTGTACTCAGGCTGTTGCGGCTCTTCCAGCAAGCGTCCAATCATCATCCCGACTAAAAAGCCAAATAATGCCAAGCTGGCAATAAATTTAATCTGCCATTGCTTCCTCGGTGGGGGTTCCCATGTAGAATTGGCACCTATTTTATTGTCAGGATCAAGCATGTTTCACGTTATTCTCTTTGAACCAGAAATCCCACCCAACACCGGCAATATCATCCGTCTGTGCGCCAATGTAGGTTGCAGCTTACATTTAATTGAACCCCTTGGCTTTGTTTTTGACAATAAGCACCTACGCCGTGCCGGCATGGACTATACAGAACTTGCCAATGTGCAGCGTTACCCAAACCTGCAAGCGTGCTTAGACACTTTACAGCCAGCACGCTTATTTGCTTTCACCACCAAAGGCTCACGCAGCTATGCCGATGTGCAGTACCAAGACGGTGATGCGTTTATATTTGGTCCTGAAACCCGCGGCTTACCCGATGAAGTGCGCAACACTATTCCACACGAACAACGGTTGCGCCTGCCCATGCGTGAAGGATCGCGCAGTTTAAATCTTTCCAACACGGTAGCCGTTGCTGTCTATGAGGCATGGCGTCAATTGGGTTTTAGCGAGCAGTAACAAAAACACCCCGCCAAGCGCTTAGGCTGGGCGGGGTGAGTAGTGGCTCAGTTATTAGTTTTACAGTAGCAAGCCTCGGATTTCTGCTAATAACTCACTGAGTCGTCGCGTAAAGTGTGCCGCAGCGACACCATTAATCACCCGATGATCATAGGACAGTGACAGCGGCAAAATGAGCCGCGGATCGAAATCTTCACCATTCCAAACCGGCTGCATAGTAGCACGCGACACCCCTAAAATCGCTACTTCCGGGGTGTTCACTATCGGTGTAAAACCGTCACCACCAATATGCCCTAAGCTGGATATCGTGAAGCAGGCACCCTGCATGTCATCAGCCCGTAGCTTTTTATTGCGTGCTTTCTCAGCCAGCTCTGCTGCTTCTGCTGCAAGCTGCAACAAGCTTTTCTGATCCACATCACGAATCACTGGTACCAATAAGCCCTCTGGCGTATCCACTGCAAAGCCCAGGTGCACATATTTTTTGCGAATCAGTGCCTTACCACTTGGCGCAAGTGAGCTATTGAAATCAGGCATTTCCTGGAGCAAATGCGCACAAGCTTTCATTAAGAACGGCAGGATGGTTAATTTAACCCCTGCTTTTTCAGCAGCACTGCGCTGAGCCACTCGGAACGCTTCCAGCTCGGTGATGTCTGCCGACTCAAACTGTGTAACATGAGGCACATTCAGCCAGCTGCGGTGCAAGTTCATGGCACCCACTTGCTGCAAGCGCGTCATTGGCACTTCTTCCACTTCACCAAAACGAGCAAAATCCACCTCAGGCACTGCAGGGATAGCACTGCCCAGCTCTCCTGTGGTACTTGCTTGCTTAGTCAGCGCTGATTGCACAAAGGCATGCACATCTTCTTTTAAAATGCGCTTATGCGGCCCTGTGCCGGTCACTAAGCCTAAATCAACCCCAAACTCACGGGCCAACTTACGTACCGCAGGGCCAGCGTGTACAGTGCTGGTTTTTTTACGTTGAGCAGCCACTGGCGCCGTTTCTGGTGCCACTGATACCTCTGGGCGAGGTTTACTTACGGGTGCAGACTCTACTGCAGGCTCCTGCGCAACAACAGGCTGACTGTCTACTTCTTGAGCAACTTTTACCCTAAGAATCAAATCCCCAGTGCCAATTTCAGCATCAAGACGCACGAGCACTTCAACCACTTCACCGTTTATCGGGGAAGGGATATCCATACTGGCTTTATCTGACTCTAGGGTGAGCAGCGACTGGTCTTCAGTGATTTCATCACCAACGGCCACCATAAGCTCAATCACACGTGCTTTCGAGTCAGTGCCAAGGTCAGGCACATAGACCTCTTCAATCACATTCTCTGCAGCCACCTCAGCAACGCTGGGTATGGCCGCAGTTGTGGTTGCGCTGGCAGTAGGTGCTGCTGCGCTTTCTAGCGCTGGCTCAGGTTCAGGCGCTGCTTCAGCAGCGGCCCCCTCATCCACTTCAAGCTCTAATAAAGCATCGCCTTCTTTAAGTCGATCCCCGAGTTTAAAAGCCAAACTTTTGATCACCCCAGCTTTCGGAGCGGGGATTTCCATACTGGCTTTATCAGATTCAAGCGTAAGCAGGCTTTGCTCTTCTTCGATGCGATCGCCGACTTTAACTAACACCTCAATCACTTCACCCTCACCAGTGCCGATGTCGGGTACGCGAATTAATTCAACCATCGTCCTCTCCTCAGCAATCCAGTGGGTTGGGCTTATTGGCATCGATACCATACTTTTCCATGGCATCTATCATGACTTGCACATCCATTTGGCCTTGTGCAACCAAACCTTCCAACGCGGCCAGCACCACCCAATAGCGATCCACTTCAAAGAAATGACGCAGTTTTTTGCGTGAGTCGCTGCGGCCAAAGCCATCAGTACCCAGCACTTTATACTGTTCTTGCGGCACCCATTGGCGAACCTGATCGGCATACAGTTTCATATAGTCAGTGGACGCAACCACCGGCCCACGTCGACCTTGCAAACATTTCTCAATGTGGGATAAACGCACTTCTTCGCGAGGGTGCAAACGGTTCCAGCGCTCCGCGTCTAAACAGTCACGGCGTAACTCATTGAAGCTGGTGACACTCCAAATATCTGCGCCAACACCATATTCATCACGGAGGATTTTCGCCGCTTCACGCACTTCCAATAAAATAGTACCGCTACCCAATAACTGCACATGCAATTCACTGCTACGCTTATCTTCTTCCAATAAGTACATGCCGCGAATAATGTCATCTTCAATGCCTTCACGTTCGGGCATCGCCGGCTGCTCGTAGGCTTCGTTCATCATGGTGATGTAATAGAAGCGGTCTTTTTGCAGCTCCAGCATTTGATAAATGCCTTCACGGATAATCACTGCCATCTCATAGCCGTAAGCAGGATCATAGGTATGACAGTTAGGAATAGTGCCGGCCAAAATATGACTGTGACCGTCTTGGTGTTGTAAGCCTTCACCGTTCAGTGTAGTACGCCCTGCAGTACCGCCCATCAAGAAGCCACGGGCATGAATATCACCAGCAGCCCAAGCTAAATCACCAATGCGCTGGAAACCAAACATGGAATAAAACGCATAAAATGGCAGCATCGGCTGATTGTGATTACTGTAGGCTGTGGCAGCGGCAATCCAAGCTGACATAGCACCGGCTTCAGTGATACCTTCTTCGAGGATCTGACCTTTCACATCCTCTTTGTAGTACATCACTTGACCTTGATCCACCGGCTGGTACATCTGACCCACTGCCGAATAAATACCCAGCTGTCGGAACATGCCTTCCATACCAAAGGTGCGCGCTTCATCTGGCACGATCGGCACAATGCGGCTACCAAAATCTTTATCTTTCAGCAGTTGGGCAAGAATCCGTACAAATACCATAGTGGTGGATACTTCGCGGTCACCACTACCGTCTAGAATATTTTTCAATGTATCCAGCGACGGTGCAGGAATACTCATGCTCTTCATGCGGCGCTGCGGGATAAAACCACCTAGCGCTTCACGGCGCTCTTTTAGATAGCGTATCTCTGGGCTGTTTTCTGCAGGCCGGTAAAATGGCAAGCTTTCGATATTTTCGTCATCAACAGGAATATCAAAGCGATCTCTAAAGCCTTTTAAACTTTCTAGGTCAACTTTCTTGATGTTGTGGGCAATGTTTTGCGCTTCACCGGTACCCGTACCATAGCCTTTAATGGTTTTAGCCAAGATCACTGTTGGCTGACCCGTATGATTCACTGCGGCATGATAAGCGGCATACACCTTAAAGGGATCATGACCACCGCGGTTCAGATTCCAGATTTCCGCATCCGAGAGATCTTCTACCATCTCGGCTAAACGCGGATCAGCACCAAAGAAGTCCTTACGCACAAAAGCGCCATCTTGCGCTTTATAGTTCTGGTAATCACCGTCCAAGGCTTCGTCCATACGACGCTGCATAATGCCTTCGGTGTCTTTAGCGAATAATGGATCCCATAAGCGACCCCACAACACCTTAATAACATTCCACTCAGCACCGCGGAAGTTACCTTCCAGCTCTTGAATAATCTTGCCATTACCCCGCACAGGACCATCTAAGCGCTGCAAGTTACAGTTAATTACAAAAATAAGGTTATCAAGCTTTTCACGGCCGGCGAGGGAAATTGCCCCAAGGGATTCTGGCTCATCAGTTTCACCATCACCCAAGAAGCACCACACCTTTTGCTTACCCGGCTGAATAAAGCCACGGTGCTCTAGATACTTCATAAAGCGCGCTTGGTAAATGGCCTGAATGGGGCCAAGTCCCATTGATACAGTGGGAAACTGCCAATAGTCTGGCATCAGCCACGGGTGCGGGTACGATGATAAACCTTTGCCATCGGTTTCACGGCGGAAGTTGTCTAACTGTTCGGCCGTCAAGCGCCCCTCTAAAAAAGAACGGGCATAAATACCAGGTGAAGCATGTCCTTGGTAATAAATTAAATCACCGCCGTGCTCTTCAGTTGGCGCTTGGAAAAAATAGTTAAAACCAATGTCATATAAAGTGGCACTAGACGCAAAAGTAGCAATATGCCCACCTAAGTCTGGATCAGACTGGTTAGCTCGCATCACCATTGCTAAAGCATTCCAACGCACTAAGGAACGAATCCGACGCTCCATGAACAAGTCGCCCGGCATCGGTGCTTCATGGGTTACAGGGATAGTATTGCGATAAGGCGTGGTGATTGCGTGTGGTAAGCGTGTACCTTCTCGACTCGCCAGCTCACCTAAACGCGATAATATATAGTGTACGCGCTCTTCCCCCCCATGGGCTTGGACAGACTCCAAGGCATCCAGCCATTCTTGTGTTTCTACCGGATCAAGATCTTGCATGTTACGCTCCCGAACTTAGGGTCTATTGATGATGAACCTCTAGGCACTTCATGTCTTGTGAACAATCAGTCCATGGCACAGTTAACTTTACTCGACATATAGTATCGAGGTCCTTGTAGTATTACTACAAAATGACGCCTCAGTCACTTTAATTTGCTACACCTTTTGGCCAAGTCCATCTGCAGAACACATCCAAAGGACTTGTTTTTCAGGTATCTTAATAGACACTTCTGCTGCAATAGTGTTCGGAACTTTTATGACTCCTCTATTACTGGATGTAATGCCTTCTAGCTTGCTTGCTTTGCAACAAAAAGCTCGCAGCGAATGGTCACGAGCGTTACATGAGCAACAAATAAGCGACCCTGCTTGGCCTGATGAACTTTATCAAACCTTTATACGCGTCTGCACACTCAGCAACTTTGTCCTCAACCAAGCCATTCGTAATCCACAGATGCTCATTGATTTGGTTGCTTCGGGTGAACTAGCCGGCACTATGCAACCCAGTACCATGCGCCAGCAGCTTAGTGAGCATTTATTGCACTGCACTGATGAACCTGAGCTATTGCTACAATTGCGCAAATTTCGTAATCGTCAGCAAGTACGTATTATTTGGCGCGATTTAATGCGCCAAGCGCAGCTGGATGAAACCTGCCGCGAATTATCAGCGCTAGCGGACACCTGTATTGACTTGGCCTACCAATGGCTCTATCAACAACAGTGCCGACTATACGGCACCCCTATTGGTCGCGACAGCCAACAGCCTCAGCAGTTGGTCGTGCTGGGCATGGGCAAACTAGGCGCCTGTGAACTGAACCTGTCCTCAGATGTTGATTTGATTTTCACCTACCCAGAGGGTGGAGAAACTCAAGGGGCTAAACGCAGCATAGACAACCAAGAGTTCTTCACTCGCCTTGGACAAAAATTGATTAAAGCATTAGATACCATCACCGTTGATGGTTTTGCTTTTCGTATGGATATGCGCTTACGACCCTATGGTGCAAGCGGGCCATTGGTCTACAGCTTTATTGCTATTGAACAGTATTATCAAAATCAAGGTCGTGACTGGGAACGCTACGCCATGGTCAAAGCCCGTGTCGTTGCTGGTGATCAACAGGCTGGGGCGCGCTTACTACGTATTTTACGTCCCTTTGTGTATCGTCGTTATTTGGATTTCTCAGCCATTGAAGCGCTACGCTCTATGAAACAGCTGATCCAGCAAGAAGTGCGCCGCAAAGATATGGACGACAATATTAAACTGGGCTCTGGCGGTATTCGTGAAGTAGAGTTTATTGCCCAAGCATTTCAGCTGATCCACGGAGGGCGTGACTTAAGCCTGCAACAGCGTCCCTTGCTAAGCACCTTAGACACCTTAGCAGCACAAGATTACATACCAGCTGCAGATGTGGCTGAGCTTAAAAGCGCTTATCGTTTTTTACGCTATACAGAGCATGCCTTACAAGCTGTTAACGACTTGCAAACCCAAAGTCTACCGGATACTCGCCTAGAGCAAGCACGCATCGCTTTTATAATGGGTTTTAACGACTGGAATGCTTTCCTCGCCCAACTGAAGTATTGGCGCCAGCGTGTTGAACACCATTTTCGTGCTGTCATCGCCGATCCAGACGCGGATGACGACGATTGTATTGGCGCGGAATGGCTGCCTGTTTGGAAAGACACGATTAGTCAAGACAGCGTGCTGCAACAGCTCACTGAAGCAGGCTATGCTGACAGTCAAGCGGCTTGGCAACGTCTTGCCCAATTACGCGATAGCAGCCAAGTACGCGCTATGCAGCGCTTAGGGCGCGAACGTCTAGATGCTTTTATGCCACGCTTTTTAGTACAAGCCGTTGAGCATGACAATCCAGACTTGGTTCTAGAACGAGTGCTGCCGCTCATTGAAGCCGTTGCACGGCGTTCTGCCTACTTAGTACTGCTGACCGAAAATCCCAGCGCATTATTAAGAGTAATCAATTTATGCGCCGCCAGCCCTTGGATCGCCGAACAACTGACACGCTTTCCCGCTTTGCTCGATGAACTACTCAACGAGGGCCGCCTTTATTCTCCGCCACAAGCACCTGAACTAGCAGCTGAACTGCGCGAACAATTAATGCGTATCCCCGAAGATGACGTGGAGCAACAAATGATTGCTCTGCGCCATTTCAAACTGGCTCACCGTTTGCGCGTCGCAGCCTCCGAAATTGCCGGCACCCTGCCATTAATGAAAGTCAGCGACTACCTCACCTGGTTGGCTGAAGCCATCCTTGAGGAGGTCCTGCATTTAGTCTGGAATGAAGCACTGCGCAGACATGGCGCCCCACAACGCCGTGACGGTAGTCGTAGTGAGTTGGACTTTGTGGTGGTGGGCTACGGCAAGCTGGGGGGTATCGAGCTGGGGCATGGTTCAGACCTCGATCTCGTTTTCATTTATGACTGCGACCCCCACGCTGAAACTGACGGTGATCGTCCTGTCGATGGCGCACAGTTTTATACTTGGATGGGGCAAAGAATTATTTCCATGCTCACCACCCGCACTACTGCCGGTGGCCTCTACGATGTTGATATGCGCTTAAGGCCGAGCGGTGACTCGGGTTTACTGGTGAGCTCATTAAGCGCTTTTGCTCGCTATCAAGAAGAACAGGCTTGGACTTGGGAACACCAAGCGTTAATTCGCGCCCGTGTTCTCGTGGGCAGCCCCTTGCTCACTGAACAATTCAATCAAGTGCGCTTAAATATTTTAGGCCGACAACGGGATCTCAACGAACTGCGTAAAGCGGTCAGCGAAATGCGCACCAAAATGCGGCATAATCATGGGACGCACATTACTCAAGGCGGATTAGGTCAGAATGCATTCAATGCTGATGTACCCTTTGACCTCAAGCAAGATGCGGGCGGTATTGTCGATATTGAATTTATGGTGCAATATGCCGTTCTAGCTTGGTCATGGCAATATCCACAACTGGTAACCTATACCGACAACATCCGTATTCTTGACGGTCTCGGCGCAGAAAACTTGTTCAGTGCGGATCATGTCCGCTTGTTACAAGAGGCTTACAAGGCCTATCGCGCAGCAGCTCACCGTCTAGCCCTGCAAAAACAGCAAGGTGTGGTTGAAGGCAATCTGTTTGCAGACGAACGTCATACTGTGATGCGCGTTTGGCAAGAACTGGGCTTAAATTATTTATAGTAACTTTTTTAATATTATTTTCAGGAGCACGCAACAATGACGATGGCTGATCGTGATGGTGTTATTTGGTATGACGGCGAAATGGTGGAATGGCGTAATGCAACCACCCACGTGCTAACCCATTCTTTACATTATGGTATGGGAGTTTTTGAAGGGGTTCGTGCTTATAAAACACCACAAGGCACAGCGATTTTCCGTTTACAAGAACACACTGATCGTCTTTTTGAATCGGCCCACATTATGGGTATGACGATCCCTTACAGCAAAGAAGAAATCAATCAAGCAGTGATTGCTTCAGTTCGTGACAATAATCTAGAGAGCGCCTATATTCGCCCGCTGGTATTTTACGGCTCTGAAGGTATGGGCATCCGCGCAGATAACCTCAAGGTACATGTTATTGTGGCGGCGTGGTATTGGGGCGCCTATATGGGCGATGAAGCCTTGCAAGCAGGCATTAAAGTGCGCACCAGCTCTTTCACTCGTCACCATGTCAATATCACCATGACCCGTGCAAAATCCAGCGGTGCTTATGTGAACTCCATGCTGGCCCTACAAGAAGCGGTATCCGGCGGTGCCGATGAGGCGCTACTGCTTGACCCAGAAGGTTATGTGGCAGAAGGCTCTGGAGAAAATATTTTTATTATTAAAAACGGTGTTATCTACACCCCTGAAGTAACCGCCTGCCTCAATGGTATTACCCGCGATACCATTTTGACCTTGGCCCGCGAGCGTGACCTGGAAATCGTTGAAAAACGCATTACCCGCGATGAGGTATACATTGCTGATGAAGCATTTTTTACCGGTACTGCGGCAGAAGTCACGCCAATTCGCGAACTAGACGGTCGTCAAATCGGTTGCGGTAGCCGCGGCCCCATTACTGAAAAGCTACAAAAAGCTTACTTTGATTTAGTCAATGGTAAAACTGACGCCCACCCTGAGTGGCGCACCATTGTCAGCTAATTGCTCAAGCAATTAACCACTAAAAAGCCCGCAAACGAATCAAATCGTTGCGGGCTTTTTTATTACCGCTTATTAGCCTAAGGTTTTAAGCTTTTTTTGGCATAAATATCATAGCGACTGGATTTAGCGTCCAAACTGTAACTGGGCGCAACCCCTGCAATAGCAGGTGCTTTACGTGGCCGTTTCACCACCACTCGATGGCTGGCCAAAGCCAATGCCGCTGCCAACAACTCGGGTGCATCATCATCGCCGCCAACCAAGGGCTGAAACAAGCGCATCTCCTTTTTTACTAAAGCGCTTTTATCACGGCTGGGAAACATGGGGTCCAAGTGAATCACTTGCGGGACCTGCGCTGCCCAGTTCTTCATCAACTCAATGGCATCGCCCACCTGCAATGGCATACGTTGCACTATCTCAGCCACTTGCGCATCAAGCTCCGCACGGCGTAATCCGTCAGCCAGTAAAGCGGCTACTACTGGATGCCTCTCTAACATGTGCACATGGCAGCCTAGACAGGCCAAGACAAAGGCGTCACGTCCTAACCCTGCAGTAGCGTCTAAGACCCTTGGCCTGACCCCCGGCTGAATGCCCACTGCCTTGGCAATCAGTTGACCACTGCCACCGCCAAACTGACGACGGTGGGCTAACGCCCCAGTAACAAAATCCACTCGTATGGGACCAGGTGCTGAAGCCCCTAACTCTTGTAATTGCAAACCAGCAGCGCTCACCTGTAACGCAAACTCGGCATCACCGCCCATGGGCAAAGCAAGTTCGTCAGCCCACCACGCGGCTGCAGCTTGCTCCGCTGCGCTCATAGCTTGCACACAAACGAGGGGTTTAGAAGAAAATTGAGTGTCTGACATTACACGTACAAATCAAGCCCAAGTACTGTCGTGGCTTCCTCTGTTTGATTAGCAAAGGCTGCAGTACTGTTGTAACTGGCCAAGGCTTGACTGGCTTGATATTGCTGCGGCGGATTGTGCAGCGCCTGACGCGCCTCATAGTGTTGCACCTGCAGTTGCGCAGAAGGACGTGTCACCGCGTGACGCGTATCCAGCTGCACCGTTTCAGTAGCATTACTGGCTTGCGGTTGTTGTTGCCGAGCACGGCTTCCCACCTGACGAACAGCATCATCCATTTGCCCGCTGACATCAGGACGCGTGGTTCTATTCGGTATATAAGCCGATGAATAGCCATCAATACGCATAGCAAGAAAACCCTAAAGTGAGATACACACTGTAACTAGACCCAAACCTCAGCGCAAACTCAGCTGGACTGTTTAGGTGTAGCGACTTGGTCGCGCAAATAAACAGGTTGAGCCTGCTGCGCACTAATCGCTTCCCCACGTAACCACATCTTTTCCGCCAGCTGCAAAATATCTTGTGCATGGGGCAGCAACTGCTCATCACTGGCATACACAGGCAGTTTAATCTGCTCAGCATAAGCCTGCCACCCTGTACCTGCTGCAAACCACTCACCTTGCGCAGCTCTAGGCAATTCTGCTCGTTCTGGTGTGAGCACAGCTTCAGCACCTTGCACATTGTGTATTCCGTCTTGCACTTTATAACAACCCCAGTAGATTTCTCCCATACGGGCATCAATTGCTACCGCCACTTGCTCAGCGCCATGCTCGCGGTAAGCTCTCTGCGCAATAGCTGCTAGGTTCGATACAGGCAAAACAGGCCGCTGCAATGCAAAAGCCAAACCCTGGACAACCCCTACAGCAATACGCAAACCAGTAAACGCACCTGGACCACGACCAAAAGCAATGGCCTCGATCTCAGCTTTAGTCGCTCCCGCCTCTGCGAGTACGTCCTGGATCATGGGTAAAATACGTTGTGCATGTAAACGGGGAATAACTGCGTAACGGCTGAACACTTGTCCTTTGTGCAGTAAGGCAACAGAGCAAGCTTCAGTGGCCGTATCCAATGCCAACAAAGTCGTCATGATTATTCGTCAATTAAGTAAAAATGTATTGTAGCAGGCGAACGCCGTCCAGTGGGGCTACAACATTTCAAAGAATGCATCGGCTATTACACACATAGAACAGCAACAGCCTCTGCATTCTTTAAGCAGGATTTAATCCAAGGCTGCTAAAACCTTAGCAGTAATCTCATCAACTGAGCCCACACCTTCGATCGCACTGTACTTTAACTTGCCATTAGTAGCTGCTAGATCTTGATAGAAAGCAATGAGCGGTTTAGTTTGCGAATGATAAACCGACAAACGATGGCGCACTGTTTCTTCTTTATCGTCATCACGTTGAATCAAATCTTCACCGGTTTCATCATCTTTACCAGCGACTTTAGGCGGATTATGCTCAATATGGTAAGTACGCCCTGATGCTGGATGCATACGACGCCCTGCAATACGGCTGACGATTTCCTCGTCTTCCACAGCGATTTCAATCACGTGATCAATTTCAATGCCGGCTTCCAGCAATGCTTCTGCTTGCGGAATCGTGCGCGGAAAGCCATCGAATAAAAAACCATTGGCACAATCATCCGCTAAAATGCGCTCTTTAATTAAAGCAATAATGATGTCGTCGGAAACCAAACCACCGGTTTCCATAACATTTTTAACTTCCAGTCCCAATGGACTCTCAGCTTTAACAGCTGCGCGCAGCATGTCACCAGTAGAGATCTGTGGAATATTGTATTTTTTAGTAATAAAGCCTGCCTGTGTGCCCTTACCTGCACCTGGCGCCCCCAATAGTATGATGCGCATTACTGTGCTCCTCTGACATTGATTTACTTAAAAAGCTGGACGAAAACAGTTTTAAATTGCCTGATCTTTTGAATTCGCGCGTCTTTTTAAGAGCCAAAACAGATTAAGATACACACTAGCCTTTAGTCGCACAAGACAAATAACAGATTTAAATTCATAGCGTTGACAAAAGCACGCCGCTGTAACCGAGCGAGTCGACCTGCACTATACGCTCTGCAGCCCACTGCCGCTGGGCTACCAAGTCTTCCGTGATGCCCCTACCCTTTTTCACAACAGCATTTAAAAGCACGAAAAAGATGCCAATACCACGTTCAATAGTTAATGAGGTCAATGTTCTTTAAATACACCGCTCACCCCACAACTCAATGGCTGCTTCAGCGAAGCTGCGCTTCGAGCAGCAGCGGTGAACTTTTAAAGTCATTTTTCAATTCGCTAGCACCTTGCAAATAATCTGAAGACTGGCGATTAAAGCAACAGAGCGCTAAACTCGATATGTACTACAGCTACCTGAGGTCTGATTTATGGATTGTTTGTTTTGTAAAATTGTTGCAGGTGAAGTTCCAGCCCGCAAACTTTATGAAGATGAGCATGTTGTGGCTTTTCACGATATTGCAGCACAAGCACCGGTGCATTTTTTAGTGATCCCTAAAAAACACATTGGCATGCTGACTGATCTAACTGAAGAGGACACTTTTCTAGCCGGACACATTCTTTATACCGCACAACGCTTAGCCAAAGAACAAGGCTGCGAAGAAGGCTTCCGTGTCGTGATGAATACCAACAAGGTGGGTGGGCAAACTGTTTATCACATTCATCTGCACGTGCTCGGTCAACGTCAAATGAGCTGGCCGCCAGGCTAAACCCAGCGCAGCATGTTAAGTTAAACCTTTGTTGCATTTCTATTATGGCTAAATCCTTGGAGCCGCTATGTCCTCTCAACGCCAATATTCGCCTCTCGATCGGTTATTGCTGCAAGCTGATGCTGCGCTGCGCACACTGGTACCCAACAGCAGTCATGCAGGCCGCCCATCGCCTGCGATACTTGAGCCAGAAAGTACTTTAGATCCAGCACAAGCACGTCACACTGCTGGCTTGATGCGCATCAATCACACCGGCGAAGTCTGTGCCCAAGCGCTGTATCAAGGCCAAGCATTGACCGCCAAGCTGCCAGAAATACGTGAGAGTATGGAACAGGCTGCCGAAGAAGAAGTGGATCATCTGGTGTGGTGTGAGCAGCGCATTCGCGAACTGGGCAGTCAAACCAGTCTGCTCAACCCGGTTTTCTATGGTTTATCTTTTGCCATAGGTGCCGGTGCCGGTGCTATCAGCGACAAGGTCAGCCTAGGTTTTGTAGCAGCCACTGAGCAACAAGTCTGCAAGCACCTCGACGATCATTTACAGCAAATTCCAAAATCTGACCGTAAGTCACGGGCTATTTTGGAACAAATGCGTATTGATGAAGAAGAACACGCAAATAATGCGCTCGATGCGGGCGGTTATCGATTCCCCGCACCTATTAAATTTGGCATGAGCTTAATGGCTAAAGTAATGACCAGCAGCACTTATCGCATCTAAGCTTATCCAGTTCCCAGAGCCGCCCATTCAGCTAACACTCGCATCGAATAATTGATTGGCAGCGGCTTTACCGATTGATGTGCGCGATATTACGACCATAAAATATTTCTAGCATTTCATGACGCAAACGCTCTTCTACATCTCGGCGCTGTTCATAAGACAGTCGAGTCGTTGCATCACCAAATAAATAATCATCCAACGTAAAGTTTTTCAGCAGCATCTTGGTATGAAACAAGTGCTCTTGATAAACGTTCACATCCATCATCTGATAAGCCTCGCGGGTGTCTTCAGACAAATAGTTTTGGATTGAGTTTATTTCATGGTCAATGAAGTGCTTGTGGCCCTGTACATCACGGGTAAAACCCCGCACTCGATAATCAACGGTCACAATATCTGAGTCGAATTGATGAATCAGATAATTGAGCGCTTTCAACGGTGAAATCACCCCGCAAGTGGACACATCAATATCCACGCGAAAAGTAGACAACCCTTCCACTGGATGTGTTTCTGGGTAGGTGTGCACCGTGATATGGCTCTTATCTAAATGCGCTAATATGGTTTCTGGCAGCGGCCCAGGTGACTCTTCAATTTGGCTGGCTGTAGGCTCCACCGGTTCTTCAGAAATAAGAATAGTGACACTGGCACCCTGTGGCTCATAGTCTTGACGAGCAATATTTAATATATTCGCCCCGATGATTTCGACAACATCAGTCAGAATTTGCGTCAACCGCTCTGCATCATACTCTTCATTAATATAGTTAACGTAAGCCAGCTGGTCACCTGCAGTGCGCGCATAGCTGATGTCATAAATATTAAAACTTAAAGTTTTAGTTAGGTTATTAAAGCCGTGCAGCTTGAGTTTTCCAGTCAAAGTTAAACTCTCTTAATGGGCGCAGCAACGCCATATAATAATGTAGCCCTGCAAACATATTTTTATATCTTTTAGACAGCTGCACAGGCCTGTTTCCTGCTTCCTAACAATGCACAACTGGCTGATGGCTCTTGGACAAGAAGCGCTGCTAGTGAAGGTGCTTTATTATGCAGAAGCCAACCCTTTGATGCCAGTTTTCTTGCAAAACTTAATGCTTTTTTTAAACCCTTTATGCGTGCTCAACTATTTCAAAACTATGACTTATTTCAACGCCACCACGTCCAAGCATTATGGATGCGGAGCAATATTTTTCAGCAGACAAGTCCACTGCACGCTTGACTACAGTTTCTTTTAGATTCTTGCCTGTGACAATAAAATGCAGAGCAATTTTCGTAAACACTTTAGGTTCTGTTTCTGCACGCTCTGCACTCACTTGAACCTCACAATCAGTCACTGCCTGACGTGATTTTTTCAAAATATGGATGACATCAAAATTACTGCAGCCACCTAATCCCATTAACAGCATCTCCATGGGTCGCACACCTAGATTACGCCCACCGTGTTCTTCGGGGCCATCCATCACCACCGCATGACCACTCCCAGATTCTGCTAAAAACATCGCCTGCTCAACCCACTTTACCCGTGCTTGCATTTATGCCGTCCTCTTTAAGCTTGATAAAAGTTGCCAGCTTACCACAGCAACTAGCCGTATTCTCTGCAGCTGCATTCTTACACAAACAGTAAAATAGTGTGACGAACTTCACATTAGCAGCATAACCTTACCGCAAGTAAGCCTTTTTATTGATAAGTACGGCACACTTAGAAAAATTATAAAAACTGCGTTACTGTAAAGTTTTAGTCCACCCAAGGGGTACGCCAATGATTAATACTGCACTCAAACCTAAGATTAAAAACATTGACAAGTTTCTTGATCATTGCCTCAGGCGTCAGTATGCCAACAAAAGCACCATTATCTATGCCGGTGACCGCTGCGAATCGTTATTCTATATTTTAGAAGGCTCTGTCACTATTCTGATCGAAGATGATGACGGCAAAGAAATGATTATTGCTTATCTAAACAAAGGTGACTTCTTCGGTGAGATGGGTTTATTTGGCTGCAGTGAAGACGAGCAACAGCGCAGTGCCTTGGTACGTGCAAAAAGTGCTTGCGAAGTCGCTGAAATCAGTTACAGCAAATTTCACGAACTATCAGACAAGCACCCCGATGTGCTCTATGCTTTAAGCAACCAAATGGCAGACCGCTTACGTAAAACCACTCGCAAAGTGGGCGACTTAGCCTTTTTAGATGTCACCGGTCGAGTGGCTGGAACCTTACTAGAACTCTGCAAAGAGCCGGATGCAATGACTCATCCTGATGGCATGCAAATCAAAATCACCCGACAAGAAATTGGGCGTATTGTTGGTTGCTCACGTGAGATGGTCGGCCGTGTATTGAAAATTCTCGAAGAACAAGGCCTGGTCCAAATCAAAGGAAAAACCATGGTGGTGCATGGCACTCGTTGAGCCTGCTTTATATGTAAAAACCTTGCACAATCTAACGCTGTACCGGACGCTTTTGCAGCTTGCGTTGTAAAGTGCGGCGATGCATGCCTAAGGCGCGCGCAGTTGCTGAAATATTACCATCATTGTCAGCCAGCACGCGCTGAATATGCTCCCACTGCAAACGATCCACCGACATTGGATTATCAGGCACCAGCGCTGCGACATCTGCTTGTTTTGACAGCAAAGCCACCAACACATCATCGGCATCTGCTGGTTTACACAGATAGTTTGCCGCTCCACGCTTAATAGCCTCCACTGCAGTCGCTATACTGGAATAGCCCGTTAAAATAAGCACTTTCATCTCCGCATCCAGTTCAAGCAGCTGTGGCAGTAGCACCAACCCTGAGTCACCCTCCATCTTCAAGTCCAGTACCGCAAAGTCTGGTAGGTCTTTTTTAGCTAAAGCCAACCCTGCCTCTGCAGAGCCTGCAATAGAAACGCGTAACCCACGACGAGACATGGCACGCGCCATAATCCGAGTAAAAGTCTCATCATCATCCACTAGCAATAAATGGGGTTGTTCTTCACCTTCAAACAGTTTCTCTTCATTCATTTGCACTTCCTCTTTTAAAACACTCAATGCACCCGCGGCAAACGCAATTCGGTTAGAGTTCCATCGCCACCTTGGTTATACAGCTTCACCGTACCACCCGCTCGAGTAACACTCATATGACTTAAAAACAGCCCCAAACCAAAACCTTTACCTTTAGTGGTGAAAAATGGCTTGCCAAGCTGTTCAGCTACGGCCAAAGGTACGCCCTCACCATAGTCGCGTATCGTGATCACAATCCACTCTTGATCCCACCACAACTCTATCTGCACATTATCGGGACATGCATCCGCCGCATTGTTTAATAAGTTGAGTAGGGCCTGGGCTAGGTCCACAGTGGGCAACAAGATTGGGACTTCACCAACGCCAGTCGCTTGATACCTATACGTCACTTCAGGACGCATCAAGTGCCAACGGTTGAGCGCTGCCTGCAACCAGTCTGCCGCACTTTGCTCAACTATGGCCTGTTGTCGCTCTGCTTCTGCGGCACGCACCAATTGTTGCAAAGTGCCCTTGCACAATTTGACCTGGCTTTGCAGCAACTCTAGATCGTCTTGTAAGTTTTTTTCAGCTTGATACTCGTGACGCAACTCACTGAGCAACACACTCATAGTGGATAGCGGTGTACTTAGCTCGTGGGCTGCACCAGCGGCTTGAGTAGCTACCGCTAACAGCTGTTGATCACGCATACTGTCTTCACGGCGTGCCGCGCGCAGCTGATCCTGTTCACGGATTGCTTCTGACATTTGTGAAACAAAAAATGTGATAAACGCAGCGGACAATACGAAGTTGAGCCACATGCCAAACAAATGCAAGGAAATCAGCAGCTCGTTCATGCCCTCACCTTGCAACTGTAATGGCTGGTACCAAATCATTAATGCCGTATATCCAGTTAGCGCCACACCACTCAGTAAAACCGTGTATAACCACGGTAGCGTTGCAGCAGCGATAGTCAACGGCACCAAGTAATAAGCCACAAAAGGATTGGTTGAGCCGCCGGTGTAATACAACAAACTACTGTGAATCAGTAAATCCATAGCCAGCTGTATAGAAAACTCTAAGTCAGTGACTGGCCAACGGGTGCCTAAACGTAAAGCTGTCAAAATACAAAGACTTAACGATATCAGCAGCAATATCATTAATGGCCACCATGAAAGCGACATGACTCCGCTGAAATACGTAAAAGCCAAGGTGCCTGCTTGCGAACTTAAAACTAGCAATCGAATCCACGTCAATCGCCATAAGTTCTGGTGACTTGCTGATAAAAGCTGAATGGGCGCTAGCATATTTTCTCCTTAATCCGTTATAGAGTATAACGGTCCTAGAGGTTTGTGCTTTAACCTGCGACCGGTTGTCGCAAAGCATTTTCGAACAGTAAACCCTATTCTAGATACTCAATGGAGTAACCTATGATGCATATATTTCGTGCTACCTCCCTTATATTCGCGCTCACGGCATTGACTGCAAGCCCTATATTGATTGCTGCAGAGCAGACCTACAATCAAGTGTCTTTACGTGCAGAAGCCCAGCGAGAAGTGGCCCATGATCAAATGGAAGTTATTCTCTATACTGAAGATCAAGACAGCGATGCGGCACGCCTTGCACAAACTATCACTAACACCCTGAATGACGCTATCACCCAAGCGCGCCACTACCCACAAGTCAGCATCAAACAAGGCAGCCGACGCAGCTATCCAGTGCATGATTCTAAACACCAAACCATCACGGCTTGGCGTGAACGGGCAGAGCTGCGCCTAGAAAGTACTGATTTTTCAGCCTTATCAACACTCACCGCAGAACTGTTAAAAACATTAAAGATGTCCAACATGCAATTTAGCATTGCCGCACAAACCCGCCTGCGCAGTGAGGATCAACTGCTGCAAGAAGCGATTGGCGCCTTCCAAGCTAGAGCTAAGTTGATTAGTGAAGCACTGGGCAGCTCAAGCTATAAAATAGTGCAATTGAATTTAAACAGCAGCGGCTTTGCACAACCGCCCATGTACGCCCGCTCTAACAAAATGCTGTCCGTTGCAATGGCCGATGAGGCAGCAGTTATTCCTGAAGTGGAAGGCGGCAGCAGCCAAGTCAGCATTATTGCTGACGGCGTCATTGAAGTGGCGCTTCCTTAACCGCATAGCGCATTTGCGGCGTCTGAGCTGTTACCGGTGGTCGCCGCAAATTTAATCCACATAAGCGTCACAATTTGACTGTGCTAGCCTCGCCCACAGAATAAATAGAAATAATTCTCATTAATATTTACATTGTAAATGAGAACGATTAGCATACACAGCTCAATTTTATGGAGTCTGTTATGCGTATCCCATTCACTTATTCATTACTTGCCTGCGCTGTACTCAGTAGCAGCGCAGCATTTGCCAATCAAGCCCCTGCGCAACTGGGTTCAACCGTGGTTAGTGCTTCAGGTTTCGAACAGAAAATCACTGATGCACCGGCCAGCATTTCTGTGGTTAGTAATGCTGACCTGCAGAAAAAACGCTACAGCAACCTCGCGCAAGCCCTAGACGACGTGGAAGGCATTGATATAAAACAAGGCACCGGAAAAACCGGTGGCTTGAATATCAGCATGCGCGGTATGCCCAGCGACTACACCTTAATACTGATTGATGGCCGCCGGCAAAATCCTGCGGGCAATGTAACGCCTAACGGTTTTAACGAAACCTCCACCAGCTTTATGCCACCCATGTCCGCCATTGAGCGCATTGAAGTCATTCGTGGGCCCATGTCGACCCTGTATGGTTCGGATGCCATGGGTGGGGTGATTAATATCATCACTAAGAAAGTGGGTACTGAGTGGACCGGTAGTGTGACGGCAGATTACACCTATCAAGAAGAACGTGATTTTGGCGACATGGGCGGCACCAGCTTTTACACCAGCGGTCCTTTGGTGGATGGTTTGTTAGGCCTGAATGTACGCGGTAATTTCTTTGATCGCCAAGAATCAAATCTGAAATATGGCAGTGGTATCGATGTAAGCAAAAGAGGTCCATCGCCAGTTGAGGCACAAAACTTTAACCTTGGTGCACGCTTGAATTTTACTCCGCACGATGATCATGATTTCGCCTTGGATTTTGAAAAAGGTCGCCAGAAATACAATAATGATGAGTGTCAACTGGGCACTCTTGACGGTCAGAATGATAATTGTAATGGCCCTTCAAACAAAGCTCTTGGCTACACAGATGAGCAAAAATTTGAACGCACGCAATACGCCCTCACACATACCGGTCGCTTTGAGCTGGGTACCTTAGATAGTGCCATCACTTACAACATGACAGAAACACTCGGTCGCACCATTCCTGGTAACAATATTGGTACAGCACCGAATACATCTTTCCCAAGCATTATTGCTGGCGATAATCGCACCTTAAAATCAAAAGACCTGATTTTAGACACTAAATTTGTTGCACCAATCACTGACAACAATATGACGACTGTTGGCGCACAATATATTGATTCAAAACTTGAAGATGGCATCGCCACAGACACTTTCAAACAGGAATCAGCCGCAGTTTTTGCCGAAAACGAATGGCATATTATTGACGATTTAGCGCTGACTTTAGGTGGCCGTTATGACCGCCATCAAGCATTTGGCGGTAATTTTAGCCCGCGTGCATATTTAGTTTGGAACACGACGGATAACTGGACTTTAAAAGGTGGTGTTAGCAAAGGCTATAAAACACCAGACTTGAATGATTTACACAATGGTGTCAATGGTGCCACCAAGCAAGGCCAAACCATTACAATTGGTAACCCAAACTTAAAGCCAGAAAAAAGCACCAGTACTGAACTGGCTGCTTACTTTGATAGCCTGAATGGGTTTAATGCCAACATCACGCTATTTCATAATAAGTTTAAAGACAAAATCAGTTCTGGCCCCGACGTTGCTTGTGCATACAACAACGGTATCTGCTCACAAAAAATCAATGTGGATGATGCTGTCACTAAAGGTGTTGAGCTAGCAGCGCAGTGGTACTTCACTGACGACTGGAGCATCAAAGGTAACTACACCTACACTGACAGTGAGCAAAAAAGTGGTAAAGATAAAGGCGCACAACTGACCAACACGCCACGTCACTTAGCCAACGCCAGCTTAAACTGGGAAGCTAATGATCGCTTGAACCTATGGCTCAACACTGAGTACCGCGGCAAGCGCTCACGCTTCACCAGTAAATATGCCAACCTGGATGCAACAGAAAAAAGTATCTATACAACACTAGGTAGTAAAACTAAGGCCTATACCCTGTTCCACCTAGGCGGCTCCTACCAAGCCACTGATGTATTGGCTTTTAATGCAACCATTTACAACTTACTCAATAAAGACTTTGTCAAAGGTAAAGCTTATAACACTTACGACAAAGGTTTAGTCAATGGTGTTGCCTACGGCACCGACTACACCCACTCTGGCAAGTCCACCACAGGCTCGATCGAAGAAGGTCGCCGCTTATGGATGTCAGCCACCTACCAGTTTTAAGCAACCTAAAGCGCATATAAAAAACCCCGCTAGTAGCAACAACTGCTAGCAGGGTTTTAAGCTTTACAGGAAGTAGGACTTCAGCGGCGGAAAACCATTGAACTCCACTGAGCTGTAGCTGGTGGTATAAGCACCGGTCGACAACCAATACAAACGGTCTTCGCTGGCCAAGTTAAGGGGTAAGCCGTATTTGTAATCTTCATACATAATATCAGCGCTGTCACAGGTTGGCCCTGCGATGACCACATCTTCCAATTCGCCCTGCACATCGGTCCAAATCGGAAATTTAATGGACTCATCTAAGGTTTCGATTAACCCTGAGAACTTACCCACATCGGTATACACCCAGCGCTCCACTGCGGTGGTTGATTTGCGAGAAACCAACACCACCTCACTCACCAAAATCCCAGCATTGGCCACTAAAGAGCGACCGGGCTCAAGAATAATCTCAGGTATTTCATCGCCAAAGTCTTCCTGCAAGAAACGGGTGATTTCTTCAGCGTAGGCTTGCAGGGTATTGGTTTTATTTAAATAGTTAGCCGGAAAACCACCGCCCATATTGATCATTTGCAAGCGGATGCCTTCTTCATCACGCAAACGCTCGTAGATGACCTTCACTTTACCAATGGCCGCATCCCAAGAACCGATCTCACGCTGCTGTGAGCCCACGTGAAAAGACACACCGTAAGGCACTAAACCTAACTCACGTGCCAATATCAGTAAGTCCATAGCCATATCGCTCTGGCAACCGAATTTACGGGACAGCGGCCAATCTGCAGATCCGGAGCCTTCGGTTAAAATCCGCACATAGACTTTTGCACCCGGTGCCATTTCAGCGATATTGCGCAGATCTGCTTCTGAGTCAGTGGCAAACATGCGCACCCCCTGCTCATAGAAGTAACGCACGTCCCGAGCTTTTTTAATGGTATTGCCATAGCTGATTTGCTCAGGCTTGACGCCACAAGACATCACTTTATCTAGCTCGTAAATCGAAGCCACATCAAAGTTTGAACCTTTGTTATGCAGCAGCTCTGTGATTTCTATGGCTGGATTGGCCTTAACCGCATAATAAATTTTCGCATAAGGAAAATTCTCAGCGATCTCATCATAAGCGCGGGCAATAGTTGCAGTGTCGATCACTACAAAGGGTGTTTCATGTTGATCAGCAAAGGCCTTCATCGCTTTAAAAGTTTCAGGCGCAAAGTAATCTTCCACATTAATGGACATAGCAGGACTCCTCTCCGGGTCAGGGCAAAACACTACAATCAGGGATAAACCAGAACGCTAAATCCGTTTCCCCACTTTGGTTCGCCTACTTCCCAAGGCATGTCGCCGAGGATTACTAGCATTACAGCTAACAACCTCTCGTCGTCAGTACTTGAGCCGGATGGATCGTTTCAGCATGAGCGTTCTAGGCGCGCACTTTAGTACCATGACTCTGGGATAGCAACCTTAAATAACAGGTCTTAAGATTATTTTGTTCTAAGACTTTCACATATCCGCTAGCACAGCAATAAAAGATTACTCGACAAGCAAAGTAGAGCCATTAAAGCGGCCCAAGCCAATAGCCTATCAGTGCGTCAGTCCTGGATCAGCAAGATAAAAAGCCGCCGACAGGAGAGAAATCTTGCGCGCATGGCGCTGAAATAACCGTCCGAGCATCAGCAGCGCTTAACCCAGCACAATCATAAACCCTGCCAACACCCACAGCGACGTTATACCTATGCAAACTAGCTGGTAAAGCCAGATGTTTAATCTTGGCATATTGAGTTAATTGCGCGGCTATTTCCATCTCGAAGGCTAAGTCCGCTATAATTACCGGCTATCTTGAACTTTTTTATTTGAGGCGCTACCCGCATGAGCAAACAGGCTGCCGAAGTCGCGAAACGTCGCACCTTCGCTATTATCTCCCACCCGGACGCCGGTAAAACCACCATTACCGAACGTTTATTGTTAATGGGGCAAGCCATTTCTGTTGCAGGTACGGTTAAGTCTCGTAAATCCGACCGTCACGCCACTTCAGACTGGATGGCCATGGAGCAACAGCGGGGCATTTCCATTACCACCTCGGTAATGCAGTTCCCTTACCGCAAGCATATGATCAACTTGCTGGATACCCCAGGTCACGAAGACTTCTCTGAAGACACCTACCGCACGCTAACTGCGGTGGACAGTGCCTTGATGATGATTGATGGTGGTCGTGGTGTTGAACCCCGTACCATTGCATTGATGAATGTCTGTCGCTTACGGGACACTCCAATCATCAGCTTTGTCAACAAAATGGACCGTCATATTCGCGATCCCATTGAGTTGCTGGATGAAATTGAAGAAGTGCTGGATATTCAAGCCGCACCTATCACTTGGCCCATTGGTTGCTACCGTGAGTTTAAAGGGGTGTATCACCTTAAAGAAGATGTGATTTATGTCTACTCACCGGGTCACGGCCACGAGCGCACCGAAGCTAAAATCATTAAGCATCTCGACAGCGCCGAAGCCCGTGAGCATCTGGGTGACCTCTATGATGACTTCCTAGAAGAACTTGAACTGGTACAAGGTGCTTGCCACGAGTTCGACCACGATGAGTTTTTAAAGGGCCGCATGACCCCAGTCTTTTTCGGTACAGCCTTAGGCAATTTTGGGGTTGATCATGTACTGGATGCCTTTATTAATTGGGCACCTGCACCGCAGCCGCGGCATGCCAATGAACGTGAAGTATTACCCACCGAAGAGCAATTCAGTGGTTTTGTGTTTAAAATTCAAGCCAACATGGATCCACGCCACCGTGACCGCATCGCCTTTCTGCGGGTGTGCTCAGGTAAATATGAGCAAGGTATGCGCATGCACCATACTCGGATTAATCGAGATGTTCGCGTAGCCGATGCACTGACTTTCTTCTCCAGTGAGCGCGAGCGCTCCGATGAGGCCTACCCCGGCGATATCATTGGTTTACACAACCACGGGACCATTCAAATCGGTGACACCTTTACTGCTGGCGAACAACTGTCCTTTACCGGCATTCCACACTTTGCCCCAGAGCTGTTCCGCCGCGTGCGTTTAGCTGACCCACTGCGGGCCAAACAGCTGCGTCAGGGTCTGCAGGAGCTGGCCGAAGAAGGTGCCACTCAGGTGTTTTTCCCACAACGTAACAACGATATTATTCTTGGCGCGATTGGCGTACTGCAGTTTGATGTGGTGGCCAGCCGCCTTAAAGAAGAATACAAAGTGGATTGTCTTTACGAGTCCGTTAACGTCTGGTCAGCACGCTGGATTGAGTGTGATGACCCGAAAAAGCTGGAAGAATTTAAAAACAAGGCTTACGACAACTTGTCCATTGATGGTGGCGGGCACCTGACCTATCTGGCACCCACTCGAGTTAACTTAAGCATTATGGAAGAGCGCTGGCCTGATATTAAATTCTTAGCCACCCGTGAATCCCACTAAACTCAAGCAACTGGACTAAACAGCCGTTAACCAGCATTCTAAAAGCGCAAGTTGATCTTGCGCTTTTTTGTTGGAGCACAGTATGTTTTTAATTGATAGTCACTGCCACTTGGATTTTCCAGCCTTTGATCATGATCGTGACGCGGTAATAGCCCGCAGCCAAGCGCTCGGCGTTAAAAAAATGATTGTGGCTGGAATCACGCGGCAATATTGGCCGCGCCTATGGCAGACGATTAAACATACTCCCGGCTTATACGGTGCTTTGGGTCTGCACCCGTACTTTTTAGCAGAGCACCAAGATGCTGATATTCAAGCACTCAAAGAACAGCTGACCACGTATGCAGGGCATCCCAAACTCTGTGCAGTAGGTGAAATTGGTCTGGATTTCTTTTTAAAAGATTTAGACCGCGAACGACAAATTGATTTGTTTGAACAGCAGTTAGTCCTAGCCAGCGACTTTAATCTACCGGTCATTATTCATGCGCGGCGCGCCAATGCACAGGTCACTGCTTGCTTAAAAAAAGCTAAACTGCCCCGCGGGGGAATAATCCATGCATTTTCTGGTAGCTATGAAGAAGCTATGGAATACATCAAACTGGGTTTCTTACTGGGTTTTGGTGGTGCCGCCACTTGGTCCCGCGCCACTCGATTACAAAGCGTACTGCGCCGTCTGCCTATAGAGCATATTGTTTTAGAAACCGACAGCCCAGATATGCCACCCGAATGGCTGGCTGGCGAGCGTAACAGTCCCGAGCAGTTGCCGCGGATCTGTCAACAGCTGGCTGACACTTATGGCATCTCCAGCCCAGAACTGGCTGCACAGACCACGGCCAATGTGCAGCGCTTATTTAACTGGAACGCTTAAACCTACAAAATCACTATATTTTAAAAGTACTAATTAAGCCTGTAACCCAGAGCGCAGGTTAAACAGCGGCTTATTTTAGTCGACAACAGGCTATCTAGCGCTTCTCAAAACAATCATCTTTACTCTATACAGGTCCCCTACGCATGAAACGCTTTTTGATTTTTTGTGCCATTTTA
This sequence comes from Thiopseudomonas sp., assembly GCA_035647115.1. Lineage (GTDB taxonomy): Bacteria > Pseudomonadota > Gammaproteobacteria > Pseudomonadales > Pseudomonadaceae > Denitrificimonas. Next base: position 36,793 of record DASROA010000100.1, read on the forward strand.
CTTGGCAGCGGAGCATTGGCCGTCACTTGGTACGTTCAACAAAAACTACCCCAACGCAGTGGCAGTATCACGTTAAGCCACTTAAGCGCTGCGGTAGATATCGATTACGATGAGCGCGGCGTCCCCCATATCCAAGCCGATAGCGAATTAGATGCTTATCGCGCCCTTGGTTTTGTGCATGCTCAAGACCGCCTGTTTCAAATGGAAATCATGCGCCGCTTAGCACGTGGCGAGTTGTCTGAAGTGCTGGGTGAGAAAACTGTCAAACTTGATCGCCTATTCCGAACTTTACGTCTGTATGAACATGCACAAAAGTATGTCCAAAACGTTGACCTAAACAGTGCGCCTGCACAAGCATTGCAAGCCTATTTAGACGGCATCAACCAATATCAAGCACAAGCGTCTGCCCCTTTAGAGTTTGATTTGCTCGGAATCACGCCACGCCCTTTCAGCATGGAAGACACCATGAGCGTTGCCGGTTACTTGGCCTATAGCTTTGCTGCCGCTTTTCGCACTGAACCCACTCTCAGTTATATCAAGCAGCAATTAGGTGATGAGTATTTAACTGTCTTTAATTTAGACACGCCCTTTACAGGCGACTTACCCCAATTAGCTGGTAACTCTCTTTCTGAAAGTGATTGGACGCACTTACATGCTGTAGCACAGCTCAGCCAAGCAGCGCTATTTGCTGCCGGTCTGCCTCAGTTTGAAGGCAGCAATGCATGGGTGATGGCGGGCTCCAAAACCGCTAGCGGCAAACCCCTGTTAGCAGGTGACCCACATATCAACTTCTCAGTGCCTGCAGTCTGGTACGAAGCACATTTGCAAGCTCCTGAGTTTGAACTCTATGGGCACTTTCAAGCGCTGAACCCCTTTGCACTGCTGGGGCACAACCATGACTTTGGCTGGTCCGTCACCATGTTTCAAAATGATGACTTGGACTTTATTGCGCTCAAAAGCAACCCAGATAATCCTGAACAAGTGTGGCAGGACGGTGCTTGGCAAGACTTAACGATCCAAACCCAATGGATTGCGGTTAAGGATCAAGAGCCACAACAGCTTATTTTACGCGACTCTGCTTTCGGTCCGATTATTTCCAATATTTTACATGAGCAAGCTGGTGATACGCCGATTGCCATGTGGTGGGCTTTTTTAGAAACAGAAAACCCTGTTTTAGAGGCATTCTATGCGCTAAACCGTGCCGATAACTTGCCTAAAGCACGGCACGCTGCCAGCCAAATACATGCGCCCGGCCTCAATATTGTTTGGGCCAATGCGCACGGTGATATTGGCTGGTGGGCTGCAGCCAAAATGCCGATCCGTGATCAAACCGCACAACCCTCATTTATTCTTGATAGCCAGTCTGCTGCCAGTAAAAAATACGGTTTCTACCCATTTAGCGACAACCCACAAGAAGAAAACCCCGCGCGCGGCTATATTGTTTCCGCCAATTTTCTGCCTGCTTCACCCAACAAAGTGCCTTTACCTGGCTACTATAATTTAGCTGACCGCGGCGCCCAGCTTGTGGACGACCTGACCCAGCCTGATGTGCTGTGGGACACCCAAAACAGCCAAGCTGTACAACTGGGTATCCGTACGGGTTATGCGCAACGGGTATTGGCGCCCCTACTGGAAGATTTATCAGCCATAGCCCGTGGCAATGAAGAAAAACAATTGATCAGACAACTGGCCACGTGGCACGGCGACTACCCAGTGGATAGCTATCTTCCCACATTATTTACTGAATTCAGCTACCAATTACTGCGTGCTGCCATGCTTGATGAGCTTGGTGAGACTGTCTTTAACAACCTACTCAATACCCGCATTATAGATAGCAGCTTACCCTTACTAGCAGCTGAGCCCGACTCCCCTTGGTGGAACAATTACGCCACTCAGGAACAGCAAACCCGCCAGCAGGTGGTCGGGCAGGCATGGCAAGCCACCTTATTACACTTGCGCACCACTTTAGGGGTTGATCCTCTGGACTGGTTATGGGGGACTGCACACACCCTAACTCATAAGCACCCCTTAGCTGAACAAGCCCCACTAGACCGCCTGCTCAATATCGGGTCTTTCGCTGCACCTGGTGGGCATGAAATACCCAATAATTTCTCTAGCGGCTATAGCAGTGCACCTTGGCATGTTGTATATGGGCCATCCACACGGCGAATTATTGACTTTGCAGAACCCGCTAAATCAATCGGCATCAATCCCCTTGGACAAAGCGGTGTGCGCTTTGACCGCCACTATGCAGACCAAGCCAAAGCTTATATGCAAGGCAAGTACTTCCAGCAGCACCTCAGTAGCAAGGATATTAAGCACAATGCCCAAAGCACCTTACGCTTACTGCCGCAATAAACTATATTACAACCTGCTGAGCATGACGCCTTAGACAATCATGCTCATGCGTAAATACTTTATGGAATAAATACCCTATACGGGTCACTGCTAGGCGTTGCATCATCAAACCCAGCAGTATTGTTCAGCCAGCTAGGTGACATCAAACAAATTGCCAGCAAAGGGTCCGGGATGAGTACAACTAAAGAGTTAGACATGCAAACATTTAATGATTGGTGGGCGCGCACCGGCGAGTGGGTTGAAGAGCCTAACCAGCGCCGCGGTGGCGAAAGCGGTGTACAGCTGCTGATACCTGAAGATGCAGACCAGCCTCGTATGTACAGTAAGCGTCAAGTTAACCATATGTTTTCTTCGTTGCGTTACCCTTTTGGCCATCCTACCGCTCTGCGTGAAAAAAAAGCTTTAAAGGCCTTAGAACGATTAGGCGTAAAAGTACCTAAACTGGTCTTTTACGAAACAGTAAAAAAAGGCAAGGACTGGTACGCACTTTTAGTCACCGAAGAGCTCAAAGACTTTATTAGTTTAGAAGAATGGTACAACCAGCAGTCTTCACAACCTGCTGACAGCGCACTGATTAACGCCGTACTAAAAGAAGTCGCTAATAGCTTTTACAAAATGCATCTGGGCGGCTGGCAGCATGGCTGCTGTTACGCCAAACATGTCTTTATCAAAGTTCATCCACAACAAGCCATTGAAGCTGCTTTTTTAGACCTAGAAAAAGCCCGTCGCCGCTGGCCTAAATATAGAGCTGCGCTGCATGATATTAAACAATTGGGCCGCCATCGCGGAGCGATGCCTGATACTGATTGGCAGTTATTTTTACACTACTATTGTGAGCTCAACCCGAAGTTACGCTCAAAACTGATTTAATCGCGCCAGCACGTAAGGGCTCAGCGAGAGAGTATTTTCCTTAACAAAAAACGGCGCAGTCTACTCAGTAGCTGCGCCGTTATTGTTGAGCCTGCGTTTACGCAAGACTGGCCCGTTCAAGCTCTTTAATTTGCTGCATGGCTTTTTTACGGCGCTTTTCAGCACGACGGGTAAAGAACCACAGCAAGAACGTGACTAAAGAGATAAACAGCAAAATCAAACTGGCAATCGCATTGATTTCCGGTTTAACCCCCAAGCGCACCGCCGAGAAAATCTCCATTGGCAAGGTGGTTGACCCTGGACCTGAAACAAAACTGGCCAGAACCAAATCATCTAATGACAATGCAAAGGACATCATTGCTCCAGCCGCTAATGAAGGAGCGATCATCGGCACTGTAATCAGAAAAAACACCTTCCACGGCCGCGCCCCCAAGTCCATAGCCGCCTCTTCCATGGAGCGATCAATTTCCCGCAAGCGCGATGACACCAATACCGCCACATAAGCGGTACAAAAAGTGGTGTGGGCAATCCAAATAGTGACCAGTCCGCGTTCCATGGGCCAGCCAATCAGTTGCGCCATGGCCACGAACAGTAGCAGCAAGGACAAACCAGTAATGACTTCAGGCATTACCAGTGGCGCGGTAACCATGCCGCCAAATAGCGTGCGACCGCGAAAGCGACCCACCCGAGTCAGTACCAATGCTGCCAAGGTGCCCAGTGCAGTGGCGGCAATCGCCGTATAGCTGGCAACTTCTAACGAACGCAACACCGCATTCATTAACTGAGTGTTATCCAATAAGCCTGCGTACCACTTCGTAGACCAGCCGCCCCACACTGTCACCAAGCGCGAGGCATTAAACGAATAGATCACCAAAATCAGCATCGGCAGGTAAATAAACACTAAACCGGCCACCAGCATAAAGCGCGAAAAACTAAAATTTCTCATGCCTTACCCTCCAGCTCACGGCTTTGGTTACGGTTAAACAACACAATGGGAATAATCAAAATCAACAGCATAATCACCGCCAGTGATGCCGCCACTGGCCAGTCGCGGTTATTAAAGAACTCTTGCCAGAGCACTTTACCGATCATCAGCGTTTCAGGGCCACCGAGCAGCTCTGGAATCACAAACTCACCAACCACTGGAATAAACACCAACATACAACCGGCAATCACTCCGCCTTTAGATAGCGGCACAGTAATTTTCCAAAACGCACTGTAACTTCTAGCCCCTAGGTCTGCTGCTGCCTCTAATAGTGATGTATCGTGCTTCACTAAGTTGGCATACAGCGGTAGCACCATAAAAGGCAAATACGCATAAACAATGCCGATATACACTGCGATATTGGTATTGAGGATTTGCAACGGCTCGTTGATTACACCCAACCAAAGCAGAGTATTATTCAATAACCCGTTATTGCTTAAAATGCCCATCCACGCGTAGACACGGATCAGCAGCGCGGTCCAAGTGGGCATCATAATCAACAGCAGCCAAACCGGTCGCATGTGCTTATCGGCGCGGGCAATGGCATAGGCCATGGGATAGCCCACCAGCAAGCACAGCACGGTGCTGACTAAGGCGATTTTCAATGAACCTAAATACGCTGATAAATACAGCTGATCTTCGCTGAGTAATACATAATTGCCAAAGTTGAGCAGTACTGTCAGCTGCTGATCGGCCCATTCCGTCAAGCTGGTATAAGGCGGAATAGCGATATCGGCTTCAGAAAAACTGATTTTTAAAATAATCGCAAAGGGCAACAGGAAAAACAGCAGCATCCACACAAAAGGCACGCCAATCACTGCATGGCGGCCATTGGGCAGCCTCGCCAGCAACTTATTACGCAGACTCATGATTGGAATACCACGCCACTGTCATCCACCCAATGCACATAGACCTCATCATCCCAAGTGGGGCGCTTCACATTACGCTCCGAGTTGGCCATAAAAGCTTGCACTATACTGCCAGAAGGCAATTGGACGTAATACACCGAGTGGCCACCCAAATAAGCAATATCATGCACTGTACCTTGCGCCCAGTTGTAGTCCTCATGCTCTAAATCCTCAGGTTTAGTGCTGCTGAGTAATAATTTCTCTGGACGTAAAGCAAAAGTTACGCGCTTATTTTCTGCCAAGCTGGTGATACCGTGACCAATATAAATAGGTCGCTCCAGTTTTGGACAAATAATCACCGCATGATCAGAATCATCAGCAAAAATCTCACCATCAAACAGGTTTACATTACCAATAAACTCACACACTAAACGGTTAGCAGGTGTCTCATAGATATCCATAGGACTGCCCACTTGCTCAATCCAACCTTGATGCATAATGGCAATACGCTCGGCCATGGTCATGGCTTCTTCCTGATCGTGGGTAACCATTACGCAGGTCACACCGACCCGCTCAATAATCTCCACCAACTCCAATTGCATTTGTGAACGCAGCTTTTTATCCAGTGCGCCCATGGGCTCATCGAGCAGCAAAAGTTTTGGGCTTTTGGCCAATGAACGCGCCAAGGCCACACGTTGACGCTGTCCACCGGATAATTGATGTGGCTTGCGCTTAGCATACTGAGTCATATGCACCAGCTTTAACATCTCGTTAACCCGCGCTGTGATCTCTTCTTTGCTTAAGCGGTCTTGCTTTAAACCAAAAGCAATATTTTGCTCGACAGTCATATGTGGAAATAATGCATAGGACTGAAACATCATATTAATCGGACGTTCATAGGGCGGCATATTAGTAATATCCACCCCATCCAGGATGATGCGGCCTTCAGTGGGCGTCTCAAAACCTGCCAACATACGCAGCAACGTTGACTTCCCTGAACCTGACCCACCTAATAGCGCAAAAATCTCGCCTTTATTGATTTTCAGCGAGACATCATCCACCGCTAAGGTGTCATCAAAGTACTTGCTAACACGTTCAATTTTAACCAACACATCTTTGGGCTTTTGCAAGTTAGCTAAGGCTTTCTTGTACGCACCTGAAGGTATTGCCATAGGATTCTCCCAATGCAGAAAGCCCAGCCATTCGGCTGAGCTTTACTAAATTAACAGATGATTATTTTCCAGACTTAAAGCGTGTCCAGCTGCGGGTTTTAATACGCTGCACTTTGCTTGGCAAAGGCTGTGAAACAAACAATTTATCCAGTACCGCTTGCTCTGGATAGACCGCAGGATTATTCCGGACTTCTTCGTCCATCAGCTCGTCTGCATAACGGTTAGGGTTGGCATAACCGACATAGTCACTCACTCGTGCGATCACTGCTGGATCGAGCAAGTAATTAATAAAGGCGTGTGCTTCTGCAACATTGTTAGCATCCGCTGGAATAGCCAACATATCAAACCACAGGTTACCACCTTCTTTAGGTATGCTGTAGGCAACCCGCACACCTTGCCCAGCCTCCTCGGCACGGTCTGCTGCCTGCAATACATCACCAGAGAAGCCTGCAGCCACACAAATATTACCATTGGCTAAATCAGCCACATATTTAGAGGAATGGAAGTAGGTCACATAAGGGCGTACCTCAGCCAGCTTGGCTTCCGCTTTTTTATAGTCCTCGGCCTTATGACTGTTTGGATCCAAACCCAAATAATTGAGCATGGCTGGAATCATTTCATCGGCCGAGTCTAAAAAGGCGACACCGCAGCTGCTAAGCTTTTGCATGTGCTCCGGCTCAAACAACACCGCCCAAGAATCAATATAATCAACACCCAATACTTCTTTAACTTTATCAACGTTATAACCAATACCATTGGTGCCCCATAAATAAGGCGCTGCATACTGGTTGCCTGGGTCATTGGTGGCTACTTGCGCCAGCAACTGTGGGTCTAAATTATCCCAATTGGGCAACAAGCTTTTATCCAGCTTGCCAAAGGCACCAGCTTGAATTTGTCGAGCCATAAAGTGATCGGAAGGCACTACCACATCATAACCACTGCGACCTGCTAACAACTTACCCTCTAAGGCCTCGTTAGAATCAAACACATCGTAAATCACTTGTGTTTGTGTTTGCGCAGTAAACTCTTCCAGTGCTGACGGACTGATATAATCCGACCAGTTATAAACATGTACTTTCTTTTCCGCAAATGCTGCACTGCTCATAAGCACATTGGCCGTCAACGCCAACACAACACCTGGTATTAATTTAGACAATAGACCATCCTCCAAGAGAAAACGGGCTAGCTGCGTAGCCCTAACTGTAGGTAATTGATGCCGCCTGAATAACCACCCTAAAGCCGATAGTCAGGTGAAGCAATAGGATTATTTTCCTGACTTAATTTTCGTCCAGCTACGGGTCATTAAACGTTGAGATTTCGCCGGCAAGTCTGGAAAAGTAAAGAGTTTACTCATCACCTCAGCAGGCGGATAAATACCTGGATCATTACGAATAGCCTCATCCACTAACGGAGTTGCCTGCGCATTACCATTTGGGAACTGCAGGTAATTGGTTAAATCTGCCATCACCTGGGGTTGCAATAAGTAATTAATGAACTCATGGGCTTCTGTAACATGTCGAGCATCGGCAGGAATAGCCACCATATCAAAAAAGGTACCTGCACCTTCCTTAGGTATTTGATAAGCAATCTTTACATTTCCCTGCCCTTCTTCGGCTCGGGCTTTACTCTGATACACATCCCCAGAATAGCCCACTGCCACGCAGATGTTGCCACTGGCTAAGTCAGAAATGTACTTAGATGAATGAAAATAAGTCACAAAGGGACGTATTTTCAGTAGCAGCTCTTCTGCTTGCTTAATGTCTTCGGGCTTTACACTGTCCGCTGGCAAACCTAAATAATGCATAGCGGTTGGAATAATTTCAGATGGTGAATCTAAAATTGCCACTCCGCACTCGTGCAGTTTGCTGATCAGTTCCGGCTTAAAAATGACATCCCAAGAATCAATGGGTTGATCACCTAATACGGCCTTCACTTTATCAATATTATAGCCCACGCCAATGGAGCCCCACATATAGGGCACGGAGTACTGGTTGCCTGGATCACTGACTTCTAAAGTTTTCAGTAAATCTGTATTGAGATTATCCCATTGCGGCAACTGTGCTTTATCAAGTTTCTGATACACACCGGCTTTAATTTGTTTGGCTAAAAACGGGTTGGATGGCACTACAATATCGTACCCCGAACCACCAGAAAGCAGCTTAGCTTCAAGGACTTCATTGCTGTCATACACGTCAAACACCACTTTAATGCCACTTTGTTTTTCAAAGTCACTAATAGTGTTGGGTGCCACATAGTCAGACCAGTGATACACATTCAGAACACGCCCCTGTTCTGCTTGAATGGGTGCAATAACAGCCATGCCTACAGCGGCGGCCATAACAACTTGCTTGATGTTTTTCACACGCATAGCTCCTTTTCTCAATAGTATGCTTTCAAATGAATGCGCGTCACCGCCGCGCGATGCGGAGTTTGGCAAGGACTGAGGCTGGATACAAGGGATAAAAAATCTATTTTTATTCCTTGGTATGTTGCAATTTTACAGCGCCTAATTTACCCGCGTCCTTGATAGATTAAACTAGCATACCTGCAGCATTTAGCCATACGATTAGTGCTCAAAAAAACACACTGTTTCAGCGTTGTTTTGCTTGCGATTAATACTCCAACAAGCAGTGTATACTTATTGAGTTTTGGCCTGACGAACAGCCTGCGCCAATTGAGAATGTAGCATTGTGCTACACTTAATTGACTATCTATCATTTTTTAAACCATTAATTGCGCTATTATTAAACTGAGCTTAAAAACTCCTGTGAGTGTTGTCACATAAAAAAAATGTGGCACAGAATCTATGCGTGCATCTAAGCGCACTAAACAGTGCTTAGCAGAATGCTATGTTCTCTCTACCATGAGTGTCTAACTGCTCAATTCCGTAATAAAAATTAGCAACAAATAGCAAATCCCCTGCTATTAATAGGAGAAAACTTATGAAAAAATTGATGGTTGGCAGCTTAGCTGCTCTTTTTTTAACTGCTAGCCTTAATGCAACTAGCGCACAAATTGATCCTGAAGACCAAATTTACTTCCGTAAAGCGGGCTACGCCTTTATGAGCTGGAATATGGAAAAAATTAAGGCAATGGCCATTGATGAAAGCGTGGCTTGGGATCCTGCCCAAGTACAAGCGGCAGCCAACAGCATTGCCGCAACCGCCAACTCAGGGATGAGTGCTCTTTACGGTCCAGGTACTGAAAAAAGCATTGGTGACACCAAAACACGTGTTAAACCAGAGTTTTTTACTGACGCTGAAGGCGTAGCTGAAGTTGCTATTGCATTCAACAAAGCTGCTAACGAGCTGGCTGAAGCTGCCGCAACAGGTGAGCAAGCTGCAGTTGCCAAAGCATTTGCTGCAACCGGCGACAGCTGTGGTGCATGCCATGATAAGTACCGCATGGACTAAGCTGTAACGCTTAACCTAATGTGTTACATAAAAAGGTCGCCAATTGGCGACCTTTTTATTGCTATGTTCTATGCCTGTACTACCAAGCAGGTGCCGTTGCGGGCGCTGGCGGCGGTTTGCTCTGCCACTCGCCGGTGGCTAAATACACAGCCCCCACCGCCACTGCTACAGCAAACACAAAAGCCAACCAGTGACCGCCTTGCGCAGACTTTTGCTCTGGATGTTCCTGTTCAGTTTTTCCCGTCAGCATAGGTTTCACTAAATTGTGCTTTTTTAGCACTGCATGGGCAATAATTGCCAAAATATGCACAGTGATTAAGCCAATAATAATCCATAGCCCCAGCTTATGCAGACGAGTGATGTCAGCGCTTAAGCTTCTGCTGACCAAGCTATACAGCGGCCCAGTATAAATAGAGCCATCATTGGCAAATAAACCACTGACCGCTTGCCAGCTGAGCATGCCCAGCATGGCGAACACTGATAAGACACCTAGCGGGTTATGCCCCAACTGTCGCCACTCGCCACGCAAGTACTTTGGCAGTGCCAACAATGAGCAAAGCAAAGTTGATAAGCGTGCATAGGTTGATCCCAACAGCAACCAAACGATACGAAAACTTAACAGTCCGACGATGAAAAGTCCCGCTCGCTCATGCCAACCCATCCAACTGCTGCCGCCCTGCCAGCCGGTAAAAAGTGCAAACACCACACTGAGCGCCAGCAACCAATGAAAAATCCGTAATGGTGCATCCCAGACACGCAGCTGTTGTCTCATAATCTACTTCCCTCTTGCTTTAACTTAAATATTGTTCGTTGCGTCCTTCATCAATTTCCAACGACAAGCCTGTTGCAACCTCACCTAAATGCTCACTGGCGACCTCACTCTCCAGTTTAATCATTAAGCGTAAATCATTCGCCGAATCAGCATGCGCTAACGCATCTTCATAGGTGATTTCACCTTGTGAGTAAAGAGTGTACAACGCCTGATCAAAGGTTTGCATGCCCTGCTCAGTTGAGCGCTTCATTAATGGTTTGAGATCATGCACTTGTCCTTTGCGAATTAAGTCAGCCACTAAAGGTGTATTAATCAACACTTCAATCACTGCACAATGGCCCTTACCATCTGGAGTCGGTATTAACTGTTGAGCAACAATCGCACGTAAGTTTAACGATAGGTCCATCCACACCTGCTGATGACGATCCGCTGGGAAAAAGTTAATAATGCGGTCCAGTGCTTGGTTAGCGTTGTTGGCATGTAAAGTGGCTAAACATAGGTGCCCCGTTTCCGCAATAGTGACTGCGTAGTCCATGGTTTCACGGGTGCGCACTTCACCAATTAAAATCACATCAGGTGCTTGGCGCAGTGTGTTTTTCAGTGCGACTTCAAATGATTCTGTATCGATGCCAACTTCACGCTGGGTAACGATACAGTTTTGGTGCCTATGAATAAATTCGATAGGTTCTTCAATAGAAATGATATGCCCACTACTGTGCCGATTGCGGTGATCCACCATAGCTGCTAACGAGGTTGATTTACCTGTTCCGGTCGCCCCAACAAATAGCACCAAGCCGCGCTTACTCATGGCTAAATCTTTCAAAATAGCAGGCAGTTTTAAATCATCTAAGCTAGGTATTTTAGTTTCAATGCGGCGCAACACCATGCCGACCAAGTTGCGCTGATAAAACGCACTGACTCGAAAACGGCCTATACCCCGGGCACTGATTGCAAAATTACACTCCAAGTCCCTTGCAAAGTCACGACGCTGCTGATCATTCATCACCCCAAGCACCACTTCACGAGCCATTTCTGGGGTTAAAGGGGTTTTCGTGAGCGGGATAATTCTGCCATTGACCTTCATTGACGGCGCTACGCCTGTTGTAATGAACAAGTCAGAACCGCCTTTTTCAACCATCAGACGTAAAAACTTTTCAAATTCCATAGCAGTTCCTATTGCATCTATTAGATGAGTCAGTCGGCTTAAAAGTTTTCCGGTGTTTTAGCAAGCTCCCGAGCACATTCACGGCTCACCAATCCTTTCTTAACCAGTCGTGCTAAACAGCTGTCCAGTGTTTGCATGCCCAAATTGCCACCGGTCTGGATCGCTGAGTACATTTGTGCGACTTTATCTTCACGAATTAAGTTACGAATCGCTGGAGTACCCAGCATGATTTCATGGGCAGCGATACGACCACCACCAATCTTTTTCAATAAGGTTTGCGCAACCACAGCCTGCAAAGACTCTGACAGCATCGAGCGCACCATAGACTTCTCTTCGGCTGGGAACACATCCACCACTCGGTCAATGGTCTTCGCTGCAGAGGTGGTATGCAGGGTGCCAAACACCAAGTGCCCTGTTTCAGCTGCGGTAAGCGCTAAGCGTATGGTTTCTAAGTCACGTAACTCACCAACCAAGATAATATCCGGGTCTTCACGCAATGCTGAGCGCAGTGCTTCATTAAAGCCATGGGTGTCGCGATGCACTTCACGTTGGTTGACTAAGCACTTTTTAGATTCATGCACAAATTCAATGGGGTCTTCAATGGTCAGGATATGCTGGTAACGGCTATTATTTAAATAGTCTATTAATGCAGCAAGGGTGGTTGATTTACCGGAACCGGTAGGCCCTGTGACCAAAACTAAGCCGCGTGGCACATCAGCAATGCGACGAAACACCTCTCCTAAACCTAAGTCCTCCATGGTCAAGACTTTGGAAGGAATGGTACGAAACACTGCAGCGGCGCCACGGTTCTGGTTAAAAGCATTCACCCGAAAGCGTGCCACACCAGGCACTTCGAAAGAGAAATCCGTTTCTAAAAACTCTTCATAATCCTTGCGCTGTTTGTCATTCATAATGTCATAAATCAGCGCATGGACTTGCTTGTGCTCCATGGCAGGCAAGTTTATTCGACGCACATCGCCGTCAACCCGTATCATTGGTGGCATACCTGATGATAAGTGCAAGTCTGACGCTCCTTGTTTCGCACTAAATGCCAACAGTTCAGTAATATCCATGGAATCCCCACTTACCAACAAGCCGTTAAAATGCCGTTATAGTATTGTACGATGTAATTCAATATGAATAATGTCTAGGATAGCAGACAATAATGCAAAAGTTGCTCACTCAAGCGGTGAAGTCGCTTGCAGCTTTAAGCAATTTAAGTCAGTTAACATGATGCTTATTAAGTATCCACTATGCTGATCCTGCTTTGCGTAAACCACGCAGTTACCGCACAATTATCAGCTCGATTTTTATTCAACATAGACAATCATTTAGTGCAATCGCTGTTGATACTTTTTGATTGACACAGTCAGCAGCGAAACAGGAATCCAATTTAAGATGGACAATATCAAGATTACGTTTATTGGCGCCGGCAATATGGCTGCCAGTTTAATTGGCGGCTTATGCAAGCAAGGTGTGCAAGCATCTCAAATCAGTGCCAGCGATCCAAACGCTGCGCAACTCAAAGCACTGCACGCCCAACATGCTATCAAGACTTATATTGATAATGGCGCAGCAGTCGATAATGCTGACATTATAGTCCTAGCGGTTAAACCGCAGAATATGCGTCAAGTCTGTGAGCAGCTTGCCCCTTTTCTAAACGAGCAACAGCTGATTATCTCCATTGCAGCCGGCATCACGAGCCACAGCCTCAGCCAATGGCTAGAGGTCAAGAGTATTGTACGCTGCATGCCCAATACACCCTCGCTTATCCAACAAGGGGTGAGCGGCTTGTATGCCACCGAACAGGTTTCAACTGTGCAGCGCGAGCAAGCACAACAGCTATTATCTGCAGTAGGGCTTGTGGTCTGGCTCGATGATGAACAGCTGATCGATGCCGTCACTGCTGTTTCCGGCAGCGGCCCTGCCTACTTTTTCCTACTCATTGAAGCCATGACAGCAGCTGGCGTCAAACTTGGTTTGCCAACAGAAACTGCAGCACTGCTGGCTAAGCATACCGCACAAGGCGCATCCAGTATGGCTTGCCAAAGCTCATTGGATGCCGCTCAGCTGCGCCAACAAGTCACTTCACCTAATGGCACAACAGAAGCTGCCATTCAAACCTTCCAAGCCGGTGGCTTTGCTGAGCTGGTGGACAATGCTGTGCGCAGTGCAGCCACCCGCTCTAAACAACTTGCCAAACAATTGAGTGAATAAGAGGACGCCATGTCAGGACTTACTGAAGCATTTATTTACATTGCTCAAACCCTAGGCCAGCTCTATTTGCTGGTGGCTTTGTTACGTTTTGTTTTACAGCTGGTACGGGCTGATTTTTATAACCCGCTGTCTCAGTTTACCGTCAAAGCAACGCAACCCTTACTCGCACCCTTGCGCCGCATTATTCCCAGTGTTGCGGGCATCGATTTAGCAGGTTTAGTTTTAGTAATAGCGCTGCAGCTGGTATTAATGGGAATAGTTTTGGCCCTTGCTGGCTTACCCGTGCTGCAAATGCTCCCGCAAATGCTCGCTTGGTCCTTTATTGCAGTGGGCGGACTGTTTCTAAAGATTTTCTTCTTTGCTCTTATTATCAGCGTGATTCTGTCGTGGATTGCGCCAGGCAGTAGTAACCCAGGTGCACAGCTGACTCATCAAGTGTGCGAACCTATGCTCAGTCCCATTCGCAATTTACTGCCCAACTTAGGCGGCTTAGACATTTCACCTATTTTCGCTTTCATTGCCATTCGTTTGTTGGAAAGCTTAGTCATTCATAATCTTGCGGTCAGCACGGGCTTAGTGGGCCCACTACGCGCTTTGGTCAGTCCTTTCTTATGAGCAGCTACTTACGCAGGGAAAATGATGACCTGATTTTATTTTGCCACTTACAACCGGGCGCCAGACGCAGTGAGTTTAGCGGCATGCATGGGGATCGGCTTAAAATACGTCTTAACGCACCACCTGTTGACGGTAAAGCCAATAAGCAACTGATCGTCTTTTTGAGCAAAGCATTTGGCGTGGCTAAAAATGCAATACAGATTGAAAGTGGTGAGCTGTCACGACAAAAGCGTGTACGCATCAAAAATCCAAAAAAGCACCCTAATTTGCCTGAGTTCGCCCATTTAAACAATTAAATACCATGCTTCTGCACTGCAACTGGTTTGTTCGCGTAGAAGCATAGTAAGCTATTGAATTAATTATTCATCAGTATCAATCCACAGCAGATGTCAGTCAATAAAGCTCGAGCTCATCGTTGTAAAAAGCGTTAAGTGAAGCCTCTCATCAAGTTGTATTACTGGCCGTATTTCCAACCCAGTTTATACCCTGAACCGCTCACACGACTTGCCGCAACGGGCTCATCTCTCTAGACTGCATCTCTTATTTTAGAGAGTTATACCGTGTCTTCCGAATTCCCTGCAGATTCTGTCGGCCTAGTCACACCTCGCGTGGCCCGTTTTGACGAGCCGCTGCGTCTGGCCTGTGGTCGCACACTGGATCACTATGAACTGATCTATGAAACCTATGGCGAGCTGAACACTAACGCCAGCAATGCTGTGCTGATTTGTCATGCTTTGTCCGGTCATCATCACGCAGCGGGCTATCATCATGCCGATGATCGCAAGCCCGGCTGGTGGGACACCTGTATAGGCCCTGGCAAACCCATAGACACAAACAAGTTCTTTGTGGTTAGCCTCAACAACTTAGGCGGCTGCCATGGCTCCACAGGCCCGAGTAGTCGCAATCCGAAAACCGGCAAAATCTACGGTGCAGATTTCCCAGTGGTCACCGTAGAGGACTGGGTGCATAGCCAAGCACGCCTCGCCGACCAACTGGGCATCCAACAGTGGGCTGCAGTGGTCGGTGGCAGTTTAGGTGGCATGCAAGCCTTGCAGTGGAGCATCAGTTACCCTGAACGGGTGCGCCATTGCGTGTCCATTGCTGCTGCACCGCGTTTATCTGCACAAAATATTGCGTTTAACGAAGTGGCACGGCAAGCCATTTTAACGGACCCTGATTTTCATAATGGTAACTTTGTCGAAGAAGGTAAAGTTCCTAAACGAGGTTTAAAGCTGGCCCGAATGGTCGGCCATATTACTTATTTATCAGACGACTCCATGGGTGAAAAATTTGGCCGCGAATTGCAAGTCGACTGTTTAAATTATGATTACCATAATGTTGAGTTCCAGGTGGAAAGCTACTTACGCTATCAAGGTGAGCAGTTTTCTAACCGCTTTGATGCCAATACCTACTTGCTGATGACCAAAGCGCTGGACTACTTTGATCCAGCCGCTCAGCACGGCGGAGACCTTACTGCAACATTTGCCCATGCACAGGCGAATTTTTATTTGATTTCATTTACCACTGACTGGCGGTTCTCTCCTGCTCGCTCAAAAGAAATTGTCGACGCACTTATGGATGCAAAAAAGAACGTTTCCTACTTGGAAATTGATGCGCCGCAAGGTCATGATGCATTTTTAATTCCCAACCCACGTTACCTGCAAGCATTTCGCGGTTATATGAACCGTATTAGCGTCTGAGGCAACTATGAGAGCAGATTTAGAAATTATCCAGCAATGGATACCTGAAAACAGCCGTGTCCTTGATTTGGGCTGCGGTGACGGTGAACTCTTAGCTTGGTTACAAGAAAACAAAAACGTGAGTGGCTACGGCTTAGAAATTGATCCTGATAACATTGCCGCCTGTATTGAAAAAGGCGTGAATGTCATTGAGCAAGATCTGGATTTGGGTCTAGGCAACTTTGCCGATAACAGCTTTGACATTGTCGTAATGACCCAAGCTCTGCAAGTGGTGCATTATCCCGATAAGATTTTGCAAGAAATGCTTCGCGTGGGGCGCACTTGCGTAATCACCTTCCCTAATTTTGGCCACTGGCGCTGCCGATGGTATTTGGCCCACAAAGGCCGCATGCCAGTCTCGGACTTTTTACCTTACACCTGGTACAACACGCCTAATATTCATTTCTGTACTTTTGCAGACTTTGAAGAACTGTGCCGCGAAATGCAAATGACGGTACTTGATCGCCTTGCGGTGGATCGTTTGCACCGTCATAATTTAGGTAGCCGCATCTGGCCTAATTTACTGGGTGAAATTGGTATTTACCGAGTCACAGGTGCACAGTCCAAATAACCTCAGGAGTACACTGCTATGCGTTACTTACTAGCCCTCTGCTTAAGCTTTATGCTTGCGTTTGCCGTACAGGCTGAGCGCAAACAAAGCTACGGTGAGCTGGACGTGCACTACAGCATTTTCAACTCAACTTTTTTGCAGCCTGAAGCTGCTGTTGCTGCTGGCTTGAACCGCAGCAAAAACCAAGCCGTACTGAACGTATCTATGGTGAAAAATGGCCAAGGTCAAAAAGGTGCTGTCAGCGGTTCTTTTAAAAACCTCTTAGGGCAAACGCAGACCCTAACCTTTACCGAAGTGGATGAAGGTAATGCTGTGTATTACCTCACTCAGTTTGCTATTAGCGGACAAGAACTGCTGCGCTTTGACCTGCAAGTAACTGACAGTGATGGAAAAACCCATCAGTTAAAATTCAACCAAGAAGTGTTCCCTGATCTATGAAGCAATTGGTACTTGCAAGCCACAACCCTGGTAAATTGCGCGAACTGCAGGCGTTATTAGGTCACAACATAACAATTCGCTCAATCAGCGAGTTCAGCGAAGTTGAGCCGGATGAAACCGGCTTAACTTTTATTGAAAACGCCATTTTAAAAGCCCGTTATGCTTGCCAAGTGTCAGGCTTGCCCGCACTGGCCGACGACTCCGGTTTGACGGTAGATTACTTACAAGGCGCGCCGGGCATTCACTCTGCCCGTTACAGCGCTACCGGGAAAGATGCGGACAATAACCAAGCATTGCTAACAGCACTGCAAGGCGTCGCTGATGAACAACGCACAGCACACTTTGTCTGCGTGCTAGCCTTACTGCAACATGCCGATGATCCACTGCCAATCATCTGCGAAGGTCGTTGGCAGGGCCGTATTTTAACAGCCCCACAAGGTGAGCATGGTTTTGGCTATGACCCTTTATTTTACGTGGCCGAACAGCAGTGTAGCGCCGCGCAAATGCCTAGCGCTCTGAAAAACCAGCTCAGCCACCGCGCTCAAGCCATGCAGCTACTTAAACAACGGTTGACTGCATGAGCCTTATTGCATCAGATCAAAGCCCGCCGCATCATTCTCTAGAAAACGGTTTTAAACTACCGCCACTGTCACTCTACGTGCATATTCCTTGGTGCATACGAAAGTGTCCTTATTGTGATTTCAACTCCCATGCGGCCACACCAGAGCTACCTGAACAGGCTTACGTAGATGCACTGCTCGCTGACTTAGATCTGGATGTACAGCATGCACACAACCGCTCACTGGGTTCTATTTTTATTGGTGGCGGCACACCCAGTTTGTTTTCTGCACAAGCACTGCATAAACTTTTGCAAGGCATTAAGCAACGGCTTCAGTTTGCTCCTGATATTGAAATCACTTTAGAAGCTAATCCTGGCACTTTTGAGCAAGATAAATTTGCTGACTATCGCGCACTGGGGATCAATCGCCTGTCGATTGGCATCCAAAGTTTTGCCGATGAAAAACTACAGGCTTTAGGACGTGTGCATTCAGGCGCTGAAGCCATTGCCGCAGTGGGGATGGCTCGCCAAGCCGGTTTTGATAATTTCAATCTGGACTTAATGCACGGCTTACCTGATCAATCACCCGAACAAGCATTAGCTGACTTACAGACCGCCATTGATCTCTCACCCAGTCATTTATCATGGTATCAACTGACCATGGAGCCCAATACGGTATTTTGGAGCAAGCCGCCCGTGCTGCCAGAAGATGAGGTGCTGTGGGATATTCAAGAAGCCGGCCAAGCTTTACTCGCACAACAGGGTTTTAAGCAATATGAAGTCTCTGCTTACGCACGCCAAGAACAAATTGCTGTACACAACGTAAATTATTGGTCGTTTGGCGACTTTATTGGAATTGGCGCTGGTGCTCATGGCAAGCTCAGCGATCCACAGGGACGTATTCAACGCACTTGGAAGACCCGTCAACCAACGGACTATCTAAATCCTGACAAGCCCTACTTAGCAGGCAGCTCAGTTCTGCGTGCTGCAGACTTACCCTTTGAATTTCTAATGAATGCTCTGCGCCTAAGCGCTGGTGTACCACTTAAGCTGTTCAGTGAGCGTACCGGCTTACCGTTACACGCCCTAGAGCCCGGCCTTACTCAAGCACAACAGCGTGGTTTGCTACACGCCCACTCTGAGCGTCTAGCTGCCAGCCCTCAGGGACAACTGTTCTTAAATGATTTACTACACATTTTCCTATCCACCTAACCCTTGTAGGCACATATAACTAAGGACCCTAATGGATATCGTTGTTGATTTAGTGGTAACGCTCTCTAAATGGTCACGCTTACACTTACGTGACATTGCCTTGGCAATTATGGCCACTGCATTGGTTTTAATTGGCCCGCTAATCAATGCTTGGGTTGGGCGTTCAATAGGACATTTAAACTTTTTTATACGCACCTTTATTTTTATTCTAGTGTGCGCGCTGGGTTACGGATTAGCGATTGTGTACTTAACCCCTGTTATAGCCAATAGCCTGTCCCACTTAAATAACTTCACCCTTGCGCCAGTGCTACTGATGATATTTATTCTCGTTGGCATTGTAGCGGACAGGCAATAAAAATCTTCAACTATTACCTGTCTCGAGGTACAGCTTGAGGAACAAAAAACCACCAATCAATTATTTTTATGCGGCGGTTTAATCCGCTATGCGCGCAAACTTTAAATCCCACACACCATGCCCGAGCCGCTCACCACGCTGCTCGAACTTAGTTATGGGACGCTCTGCTGGGCGGGGCACCCAGGTTTGCTCAGCGGAGAGGTTTTTAAAGCCTGGGGTCGCATTCAGCACTTCCAGCATATGTTCAGCATAAGGCTCCCAGTCTGTAGCCAAATGAAATATTCCACCTACTTTTAGTTTACTGCACACTAAACGTGCAAAGTCAGGCTGCACGATACGTCGTTTATGGTGACGGCTTTTATGCCATGGATCGGGGAAAAACAGCATGACACGATCCAGACTCGCATCCGGCACAGCATTTTTTAATACATCTATAGCATCGCAGTTATACACTCTGACATTTTGAGTATTGCTGGCTAATAAGCCATTAAGCAAAGCCCCCACGCCGGGTTGATAGACTTCAATACCAATAAAATCATGTTCCGGTGCCGCTTGTGCCATTGCCAATAAAGACTGCCCCATACCAAAGCCAATCTCTAAGGAACGCGGCGCCTGTCTCGCAAAAACACTATCGAAGTCCTGCATGCCATCTGCCAGCTGCAACCCAAACTTAGGCATACCTTGCTCAATGCCCCGTTGTTGTCCTGGGGTCATACGCCCTGCACGCATCACATAGCTTTTAATTTCGCGCCGATGCAACACAGGTGCAACTTCGCTTTGCCGACTTTCTGTCATAAATAACCTATCAAAATAACCTCACGGCTCAGCAATGTGCTTAGCCCATGACTGGATTCACCTTGAGCAAAATAACCCAAGCGCTCAACTCACTCATTCTACAACAATGCTCTAGCTATTAACTGCCCTGCATAAAACCTACACCCAGTGAAAACTTATCTGCATTGCGCACCGCTAGCACTGCTTATAAAGCTCTTGTAGAGGGATACCCTACTTGTAACCACCACAAGAGCATGCACCACCTCAACGCTATCGTCGTTGTTAAGCGCTATTATTCCATACATACTGCGCGGTACAGTTTATTGATGAAGTTCAACTGCCACACAGCGACCTACTCACCGCAGCGGTGCAAGTCAAGCTGAGACATTACGCGCCTGATTTAGCGCATAATTTTCACCATCAAAAGCGGCTAGGGTACTCCCACTGGGAAAGCTGGAGGTTGCCAATCAACTGCATATGCATAACATCACCCTGAATTTTTAGTAAACTCTATTCACAGTAATCGCGTTTAGCCAAAAATACTCATTTAGCGCGCCATGCCGAATAACCCAGAGTTAACCAACCCAGAATCAATAAGCTGCCACCAATTGGTGTTAGCACACCTGGCTTAAGTGGACTGAGAACGAGCGCATATAAACTACCCGAAAACAAAATAACACCCACCCCAAAAAACACCGCTGAGTAACGCAGCACCACACAAGAGTGCTGTTTTCCATAGATGACCACCAGCAATAAAGCTAATGCATGGATAAACTGATATTGCACTGCTGTTTGTAACACCCCTAGCGACTCCACGCTTAACGTGCCTTTTAAGGCATGCGCCGCAAACGCACCCATAGCTACGGCTAGCGCACCAAAAACTGCTGCAACCACTACCCCGAAACGCATAAAATTCTCCAAAACCTATAAAACTGGCTGTACCCTAATACACTATGAAGACCATCCGACTCAAAACACTTAGAATATTTCGCTATGCAGCGCTGGTACTATTGGTCCTGGCCTCGCTCAGTATTCTATCAGTACTCTGTTTGCGCTGGATTAACCCGCCATTTAGTGCACTTATGTTAGAGCAACACATAAGCGCCAAACTGGCTGGACAACACTACCGCAGCCAGCGGACTTGGCTTGCTTGGCATAAGCTGCCAGACAATTTAAAAATGGCTGTTATTGCTGCTGAAGATCAACGCTTTGCTCATCATTACGGTTTTGATATTGCCGCCATTCGCGCCGCTTTTATGCACAACCAAAACGCCAGCACTATTCGTGGTGCTAGCACTCTGTCGCAACAGGTTGCTAAAAACACTTTTCTCTGGTCATCACGCAGCTGGTTACGTAAAGCCCTTGAAGCTTGGTTTACTGTTTGGATTGAACTCTTCTGGAGTAAAGAGCGCATACTTGAGGTGTATTTAAATAGTGCTGAGTGGGGTCCAGGTATCTTTGGCGCTGAAGCTGCTGCTCAGTATCATTTTCAAGTCAGTGCGTCCTACTTGTCTAATCAACAGGCGTACTTACTAGCTGCAGTATTACCCAGCCCTCGGACACGCAATCCAAGGCAACCCAGCGCTGCGACTATACAGCGCGCGCAGTGGATTCGTAAGCAAGTGCAACAGTTAGGCGCGGGACATTATCTCAAACAACTTGAGCCCACTGAGTCCACAGGGCGCAACACGATTAAATAAAATGGAGACTGTCGTCAATTGTAAATTCAACTGGCTTATTAGGCTACAGATGGCCTTGTGCTAAATAGAGAGCCAATTGAAAATCACGCATAAAAAAGCCCTCACAGCTGACTAAGCAGCGGTTGAGGGCTTTTTTTCGAAGTAGGTTTTACTTCAGCGGATACTTATGCTGCAAAGTTTTTTGCAACAAAGTCCCAGTTAACCAGCTTCCAAAACTCTTCAACATACTTAGGACGCGCATTACGGTAGTCAATGTAGTATGCGTGCTCCCAAACGTCACAGGTCAAAAGTGGTGTATCACCCGTAGTTAATGGGCAACCCGCACCAATAGTGCTTGCCAATGCGAGTGAGCCATCAGCCTTTTTAACTAACCAAGCCCAACCTGAACCAAAGGTACCAATGGCAGTTTTGGTGAATTCTTCTTTAAAAGCTTCAAATGAACCGAATGCTTTATTAATTGCTTCTGCTAACTCACCAGTTGGCTCACCACCGGCATTAGGTGCTAAGCAGTTCCAGTAGAAAGTGTGGTTCCAAACTTGCGCAGCGTTATTAAATACGCCACCGCTTGAGGTCTTAATGATTTCTTCTAGAGTTTTACCTTCAAACTCAGTACCTGGCACCAAGTTATTTAAGTTAACTACATATGCATTGTGGTGCTTACCGTGGTGATACTCGAGCGTTTCAGCTGAAATATACGGTTCTAGTGCATTTTTTTCATAAGGTAGTGCAGGTAATTCAAAAGCCATAATAATTCTCCAGTTACATCATATGAGGCATTATCAGCAAGTTTACAATGATAATCTGCTGTAAACGCCAGCAATTGCAACTTGCTTTAAGCCATTAACTATAGCACTGCCCGGCTTTTTTATCTACGCAGTAACTGTAGGGCTTTAGTCTTTGAGCACTAATTGGACAGCCACGCTGAGCATCATAACGGCTACAACAAGGTCAATTATGGGGCATGTTAAATAGAGAGCTAATTTTGCTGAGCCTGCGGCTAAACCAAAAACCATGGCGGCAAGCCTGTTTCTACACTCAACACATAAGCACCGGGGACGCCCTGTTGAGCGCCGAGTGAGCCCATCAATAAAACGGCATCTAAATACACATGTGGATTCAGCAAAGTTGCCGTTAAAGTGCTTATCAGCACTCTATATAAAAACCCCAAAAAGCCCATCCAACTTTTTGGGGTTTATACAAAACAGCCGTTGTAACGGCTGAGCACATCTTATAAGCCAGACATCGACTTAATTGCTGCCATTAGCTCATCATCGGTACAGTCACTGCACGTACCCTTAGGTGGCATTGCATTAATACCGGTGATCGAGTTTTTAAGTAAAGCTTCTAAACCACCCTTATCGTCTGCACGCGCCTGCCAGACATCCGTTGCACCGCTAATAGGCGCATCAAGCAGACCTGTTCCATGGCAAACAGCACAATGACTGGTAACAATCTGTTCACCACTACGGCCCGATGAGGCTGCTGCAGGCGCTGCTTCATCTGTGCTAGCTACAGCAGTTGCAGCTGCAGCGGCTTTATCGCACTCATCACCTTTAACGCATACAACACCTACTGGTTTAATGCGCTGAGCAATTTCTTCGTCGGTCATGGCTTGCGCACTCACCGCCCATAAGGCCAGAACAGTTGCTTGTGCCAGCAGAATTTTTTTCATCAGGTTCACGATACACCCTCTAATATTTGGCAATACACTCTCGCAATAGACGTTTTGCGAATTTAGTTTGCGCACAGTATAACCACTCCCTGCGCGCAGGCAAACAGAACAATAGATCTTATGCGATTTTCATCGGTTTAATCGCTTGAATACTCATAACGAACACGCTTTACATTACACAGCAGCTCATAAGAAATAGTACCGGCACACGCCGCCACTTCATCAACTGAAATTGTTTCACCCCACAGTTCAACACTGCTACCCACATCCGCTTGAGTTATGCCGGTCAAGTCAACTGCTAACATATCCATGGAGACACGCCCTAGTAGTTGCGACTTGTAACCGTCCACAGCCACAGGTGTGCCACTGGGTGCATGGCGCGGATAACCATCGGCATAACCTAAAGCCACAATACCTACCCGCACTGGCTGCTGAGCAATATACTGCGCACCGTAACCCACCGGTTCACCAGCAGGCAGCTCACGCACGGCAATGACTCGCGACTGCAATGTCATCACCGCCTGAAACTGCTGACTGCCTTGTACAAACTTGGTCATGGGTTGACCACCATATAAAATAATCCCAGGTCGCGACCACTGACTGTGAATTTCTGGCCAAGCCACTATGGCCGGCGAGTTAGAAACACTCAGCGCTGCTGGTAGCCCAGCTACAGTTTCAGAAAACACTTTATATTGCTCGATGGTACGCACCGATTCCGCTTGATCTGCTTGGGCGAAATGAGTCATCAGCACCATAGCTGCAACATTGTTACTGGCCTGCAACTGCTGCCAAACTGCTCGGTATTCACTGGGAAAAAAGCCCACACGGTGCATCCCAGAATCCATTTTCAACCACACTGTTAATGGCTGTGACAACTCTGCTTTCAGTAGCATTTCTAACTGCCAAGCAGCGTGTATGACACACCATAAATCATGTTGGGCAATCAATGGGAGTTCATCCGGATGGAAAAAGCCTTCCAATAGCACTATCGGCAGAGTTACCCCTGCTGCACGCAATTCCAAGGCCTCTTCTAGACAAGCCACCGCAAAACCATCTGCAATATCATGCAGCGCTTGCGCACAGGCCACAGCGCCATGCCCATAAGCATCTGCTTTGATCACCGCCAGTGCTTTATCTGCGCTGAGTTTTCGCGCCAATTGATAGTTGCTTCGCAAAGCCTGTAAATTAATTAACGCGCGCGCTGGACGCATAACTTTCAGTTCTCTCTCTAATAAATAACAACAAGCAATATTTCACTGCCAACCTATTTAATTTTCACCACACTATTTAAACGCTCTGGCGACTAACAGTAGCGAAACACATCCAAACCTTCACTGCTGATCTGCGGCCTTTGCTGACTTATAATATCGGTTAAATAACGGGCTGAACCACAAGCCATGGTCCAACCTAAAGTGCCGTGACCTGTATTTAAATATAAATTCCGATATGCCGTTTTACCTACCAAGGGTGTTCCATCTGGGGTAGCAGGTCGCAAGCCCGTCCAAAACTCAGCTTTAGTTACATCACCACCTTGTGGGTACAACAAGTTGGTAACGTACTCTAAGGTCTCTCGGTGCTTAGGGTTAAGCGATAAATCAAACCCACCAATATGCGCCATACCCCCCACTCGGATACGCTCCTCAAAACGGGTAATCGCTACTTTATAAGTTTCATCTAAAATAGTTGATTGCGGTGCCATTGCCGGTTCACTAATAGGCACTGTGAGCGAATAGCCTTTTAATGGGTACACTGGGATTTTGACTGCCAACTGATCCAGCATAACCTTAGAGTAACTGCCCAAAGCAACCACATACTGATCAGCAACCTCTAAAACACCATCGATATAGACACCCGTTACTCGATCGCCACTACTGCAAAGACTTTCCACTGTGCAACCAAAACGAAACTCCACCCCCAACGCCTCAGCCATACGCGCTAAGTTATGGGTGAACATATGACAATCACCGGTCTGATCATTGGGTAAATGCAAAGCACCGGACAAAGTGTCAGCCACTGCAACTAAAGCCGGCTCAACACGGGCGATTTCTGATGAGCTTAACAACTCATAAGGCACGCCACTTTGCTCAAGCACAGCAATATCTTGCGCTGCATTATCCAGTTGTTTCTGACTACGGAATAATTGCGTGGTTCCTTGCTGGCGAGCTTCATACTCAATTCCAGTTTCCTCACGCAACGCATCTAAACAATCGCGACTGTACTCAGCCAAGCGCACCATGCGCTCTTTATTGACCGCATAACGTGCCTTGGTACAGTTACGCAGCATTTGTAGCATCCAGCGATATTGGAAAGGGTCACTGGTTAGGCGTATTGATAAAGGGGCATGGCGCTGCATCAACCACTTTATAGCTTTAAAAGGCACACCAGGCGCAGCCCAAGGTGAGGCGTAGCCTGGTGAGATCTGCCCAGCATTGGCAAAGCTGGCCTCATCAGCCACGTTCAATTGTCGATCCACCACCATCACCTGATAGCCTTGTTTGGCTAAATAATAAGCTGTGCTAACACCGACTACCCCTGCACCTAATACCAATACTCGCATCACCGCCCCCTTACTTGCCACGCCTCACTGCGCCGCAGCTAGCCTATACTTTTTAATCAACCTATAACTTTCAAACCACACTGGACTTAACCATAGCCTGCGGAGTGAGCTGCTGCCCTTGCCAATGAAAAGCCACTGGCCATAACTTTTGCTCAATCTGCGCCGCCTGCCAAAGTTCAAAAAAACTGCGCTGCGCCACAGGATGCAAGTGCTCTGGCGCCAATATTGCCAACGGCCACAACACAAAGGCGTTTTTTAATACCTCAGCTCGCGGCAAGCAGACACCATCAAACACACCGGCTTGCTGCCCATACAGCAACACATCAATGTCCAGCGATAAGCTTTTGCGAGCCGCAGCAAAACGCCCATTCAGCCTTTCAATGTGTTTAAGCTGGCGAACCAACTCTAGTAACGGCATCGTTGTTTTAATACGCACCACCATGTTATAAAAACATGCGCTGCGGATACCCACTGCCTCACTTTCAAACACTGGCGAGCAGTCCAGCTGACCAAACAAAGCCTGCAAAGCATCCAGCCCAGCACATAAATTTTTGTTTCGATCAGTGTTACTGCCTAAGCCAAGGTACACCTCTACTAACGACATCCGCGCTCAATCTCCACACCCACACCCCGCGCTTTTGCCACTGCGCCGGGTTTGGTGACTTTTAAACGCAGCCATGGAATTTTAAACTCTGCGATTAATAACGCCGCCAGTCGTTCCGCAAAAGTTTCCACCAACTCAAAA
Source organism: Thiopseudomonas sp. (assembly GCA_035647115.1). Lineage (GTDB taxonomy): Bacteria > Pseudomonadota > Gammaproteobacteria > Pseudomonadales > Pseudomonadaceae > Denitrificimonas. The sequence continues at coordinate 63,530 of DASROA010000100.1, forward strand.
CTGCTGTGCTGCGCAAACTGCTCAACACACTCAGCTACCGCTGCATAATCCAGGGCTAAATGCAACGCATCATCTGCGGCGCTCGGACGGTTATCCCAAGCCATGCTCAAATCCACTAATAGATTCTGACGAATCGTGCGCTCCCAGTCATAGGCACCTATAATGGTGTCTACTTCTAGGTTTTCGATAAATACCGTGTCCACTTTGCTCCTGCCCCGTTAGAATCAAGGTTCTAGCCTTGGATCATTTAAATGTTTGAATTTTTACTACTGTGTGCATACTTAATTGGCTCATTTTCATTTGCCATTGTGTTAAGCCGTTATTATGGCAACAGTGACCCGCGTGTGCAGGGCTCTGGCAACCCCGGCGCAACCAATATGCTGCGGGTTGCTGGAAAACGCCTGGCTATTCTGACCTTAGTTGGCGATCTGAGCAAAGGTTTACTGCCTGTACTCATCGCTCATAAGCTGGGGTTAGCGACACAGCAGCAAGCTTGGATTGGTTTACTTGCCGTTATTGGTCATCTGTATCCAGTCTATTTTAACTTCCGCGGCGGCAAAGGTGTGGCAACCACGGCCGGAGTGTTGCTGGGCTTATACCCACCCGCTGCACTGCTATCTATTGCTGTTTGGCTGCTAACATTTGCCTTAACGCGCATCAGTTCATTGGCAGCACTGGCCAGCGTCCCCCTCTGCTTACCGCTGCTCGCTTGGCAGCAACCACAAGCTTTATTGCCCATGAGCGTCTTAAGTCTACTACTGGTGTGGCGCCACCGCGGTAATTTAAAAGACTTGCTCGCCGGCAAAGAGCGCCATTTTAAAAAATAAACTGTTAAACCAATGCCGGTAACTCTTCTAATGGCCAGCGTGCACGCACATTAATACTCAAACCTTCCTGCTGCCCAGCCAGTAAGCGTTGACAACCTGCGTAAGCAATCATCGCACCATTATCGGTGCAGAACTCAGGGCGCGCATAAAACACCTGACCTTGACGCGCAGCAAGCATGCTTTCCAATTCTTCACGTAAAGCCTGGTTAGCACTCACCCCACCGGCAATCACTAAATTATTCAAACCTTCTTGATCCAAGGCGCGCTCACATTTAATGGCTAAAGTGGCTACCACAGCAGTCTGGAATGCATGAGCTAAATCTGCCCGAGTTTGCTCGCTGTCATCACCAGCCGCCAAGCATTTCTGCCAAGCAGTCAATGCAGCGGTTTTCAAACCACTGAAGCTAAACTGCAAACCCGGCCGATCGGTCATGGGCCGCGGTAAACGAAAGCGTCCTGGCTGACCTTGCATCGCTAAACGCGCGATTTCTGGCCCACCGGGATAACTGAGCCCCATCAACTTGGCGGTTTTGTCAAACGCCTCACCAGCCGCATCATCAATGGACTCGCCCAACAAACGGTACTGACCAATGCCATCGACTCGTACTAGCTGGGTATGCCCACCGGACACCAGTAGCGCCACAAATGGAAACTGCGGCGGTGTTTCCTCCAGCATCGGCGCCAGCAAGTGACCTTCCATATGATGCACACCAACAGCAGGTATCTCCCAAGCAAAAGCTAAGGCTTGAGCACAGGCCGCACCGACCAACAAAGCCCCGACCAAGCCTGGCCCTGCGGTATAAGCAATCCCTTGGATATCGTGTGCGGAGCATTGCGCATCGCTCAACACCTGCTCAATTAATGGCAGCATACGTTTTATGTGATCCCGCGAGGCCAACTCAGGAACCACCCCACCATAAACCCGATGCAAATCAATCTGACTAAATAAAGCATCCGCCAGCAAGCCCCGCTCACTGTCATAGAGCGCAACCCCTGTTTCATCACACGATGTTTCTATACCCAGCACCAGCATTTATTTTCCCTGCTCAACTTTACAACAATAGATTTAGCACGCATGATAAGCGGCTCGACGATTATGTTCTATGCTTTTTTCTAGCATCGCTTTGCTTTGCCCTAAGAAAGTAGATATAATACTGAGTTCTTATAAAACCGATATGCATTTTGACTGCATATCTTTTAACCGTTTATTGATGAAGGTACGAATCAGATGCCAACTGTCAAAATTAGAGACAACGAACCATTTGACGTTGCTCTGCGTCGCTTCAAGCGCTCCTGCGAAAAGGCTGGCGTTCTTGCTGATGTACGCAGTCGCGAGTTTTATGAAAAACCCACTGCCGCACGCAAGCGTAAAGCAGCTGCAGCGGTAAAGCGTCATGCCAAAAAAGTGCAGCGCGAGCAGCGTAGATACGAACGTCTGTATTAATTTATACAGAACTTAGCGTTCAACAAAGCCCGGACTCGTCCGGGTTTTGTCGTTTAACGACCTTTTCTATATGATCTAAATATTGAGCAGCACCTGCTCAATTGTCTTTTTGCTCACGACCTTTTAAAGGTAAGCGCGGTTATTTATATTCACAATTTAACCAGCCCGCGCAGCAAACTAACAACTGCACAACACTGAACAAGTACTCTAGGACCTCCATGGCCGGACTCATTGCACAAAGCTTTATTGACGACCTGCTCAGCCGCAGCGACATTGTCGAGGTGGTCAGCTCACGCGTGCAACTGAAAAAATCCGGCAAAAACTATACGGCCTGCTGCCCTTTCCATCAGGAAAAAACACCGTCTTTCACAGTCAGCCAAGAGAAACAATTTTATTATTGCTTTGGCTGTGGCGCCGGTGGCAACGCCCTTGGTTTTATTATGGACCACGACCATCTTGGATTTCCCGAAGCTGTGGAAGAGCTGGCTAGCCGTGCTGGCGTTGAAGTCGAGCGTGAAACCAGAAGCAGTAGTGCTCCTAGGCAACCACGCCAACCGGCCAACTCACCACTGTACGATTTACTGAGCGCTGCCAGCGACTACTATCGTAACGCCTTAAAAAGTCATCCGCAGCGTGATGCGGCGGTCAACTACCTCAAGCAACGCGGGGTTTCTGGCATTATTGCGCGCGATTTCGCCTTAGGTTTCGCACCACCCGGCTGGGACAATCTCAGCAAACAGCTCGGTGGCGACAATCTACAGCAACAAGCACTGATTGAAGCTGGATTATTGGTTGAGAACGCTGAAAGCAAGCGCCGTTACGACCGCTTCCGCGATCGAATTATGTTTCCTATTCATGATTCACGCGGACGCATTATTGGCTTTGGCGGTCGTGTTTTAGGCGATGATAAGCCTAAATATTTAAACTCCCCTGAAACCGCAGTGTTCCACAAAGGACAAGAGCTTTACGGTCTTTATGAAGCACGTAAATACAATCGTCAGCTCAACGAAATCATTGTAGTAGAAGGCTACATGGATGTTATTGCCCTGGCCCAACAAGGCTTACGCAATGCTGTAGCGACTCTAGGTACAGCCACCAGCGAAGAACACATCAAACGTCTATTTCGCATAGTACCAAATATTTTATTTTGCTTTGATGGTGATAATGCCGGCCGTAAAGCCGCATGGCGCGCGCTTGAAGCAACCTTAGGCAACTTAAAAGATGGTCTTCAAGCCCGTTTTTTATTTATCCCTGAAGGTGAAGACCCAGACAGTTTGATTCGCAGCGAAGGGCTAGAGGCTTTTCAGGCACGAATCGCACAACAAGCGGTCCCCCTCACAGCGTACTTTTTCACCCACCTCAGTGAAACAATTAACCTTGACTCGCTGGAAGGTAAAGCGCATTTAGCCACCTTGGCAACCCCTTTACTTGAGCGCATTCCTGGCGTCAACTTACGCGCGCTTATGCAGCAAAAGCTTGCCCGCATCACTGACTTGCCGGTAACCAGCAGCGAGCAACAACATGGGCTAACAAACGCTCACAACAGCCATCAGCCCCCTCAAGAACCTGCATACTCAACAGCTTTTGACCCTGCTGAAATAAGCGGTTATTCTGAGGACTCACAACCACTGGCGGCACAGCCTTATACTAGACAGCGCTATACCCGCACTGATCACGCTGGCCCAGCACGCCAATCAAAGCGTGCTAAAATCGCAGTTGAAACTCCGCACTTGGCTGCTCTGCGCACCTTGCTGCATCATCCGTATTTAGCGCACAAAGTAGATAGCGCAAATAAACTTGCTGCAGAAGATGACCTCTACGCACAATTGCTCGTCTCATTACTCGAAGCATTGCAAAAAAGCCCAGAGCTCAGCCCATTACAATTAATTACCCGGTGGCATGGCACTGAACAAGGCCATTTGCTACGCGCGCTGGCTGAAAAAGAATGGCTTATTGATGCAGACAACTTAGAGCAACAATTTATCGACACCATTACTCGTTTAGCAGTTCGACAGCGCGAGCGCCATATTGAGCAACTACTTAACAAAGCTCGCAGCGACGAACTTTCTGACGAAGAGAAAATACACTTGCGTACGCTGCTTGCACAACACAACAGCGCACCAAATACCGCCTAAACTGGCAATTAATCACATATATACAGTATAATGATTAACTCAATTGCCGTTCGGCCCAGACCTTTCATGGATAGGGTGATATGTCCGCAAAATCACAACAATCTCGTTTAAAAGAATTAATCGCCCGCGGCCGTGAGCAGGGATACCTGACTTACGCCGAGGTCAACGACCATCTTCCTGAGGATATTGCTGATCCAGAACAGGTCGAAGACATTATTCGCATGATCAATGACATGGGAATTAACGTCTTTGAAACTGCTCCTGACGCTGATGCTTTACTTCTCGCTGGTGCAGACACTGACGAAGCCGCCGCGGAAGAAGCTGCTGCTGCGCTTGCTGCTGTTGAAACCGATATTGGTCGCACCACAGACCCAGTGCGCATGTACATGCGTGAAATGGGTACTGTAGAACTCCTCACCCGCGAAGGTGAAATCGAAATTGCCAAACGCATCGAGGAAGGTATTCGCGATGTTATGTGTGCAATGGCGCACTTCCCTGGCACTGTTAATGAAGTTCTGGATATCTTTAACAACGCTATCGCTGAAGGTACGCGTTTAACCGATGTATTTAATGGTTATATTGATCCGGATGAAGAGCCCACTCAGCACCCTGCGCCCGCTGCTGCCGCAAAAATTGCCGCTGCTGCTATAAAAGAGCAAGAGGATGCAGAAGCTGCAGAGGATGAGGACGAACCGGCTAACACCGGCCCTGACCCTGAAATGGCTCAGCTGCGTTTTGGCGCTGTTGCTGCCCAACTGGCTGCTGTTGAAAAAATTCTGCAGGAAGAGCCGCGCGACAGCAAAAACGCTGTGGCTGCCTTGCTTGCTTTAGGCGAACTCTTTGCCCCGCTCAAATTGCACCCTAAAGTGTATGACGCGCTAGTTATTAATATACGTGAAAAACTGCATCACTTGCGCGCTCAAGAGCGTGCCATTATGCAGCTCTGCGTACGTGACGCACGTATGCCACGCGCGGACTTCTTAAAGCACTTCCCTGGCAATGAAACTGATTTAGAGTGGGCCGTTAAGCTCAGCGAAGGCAAAGCACGCTACGCAGCTAACTTAGTGCCACTTATTGAAGAGATCCAACGTCACCAGCAAAACTTAATCGACTTAGAGGCAGAAACCTCTTTAACCTTAGCTGACATCAAAGACATCAACCGTCGCATGTCGATTGGTGAAGCGAAAGCAGGTCGTGCTAAGAAAGAAATGGTCGAAGCCAACTTACGCCTGGTGATTTCTATTGCTAAAAAGTACACCAACCGTGGCTTACAGTTCTTGGATTTAATTCAAGAAGGTAATATTGGTTTGATGAAAGCGGTTGATAAGTTCGAATACCGTCGTGGCTATAAGTTCTCTACTTATGCTACCTGGTGGATTCGTCAAGCAATTACCCGCTCCATTGCTGACCAAGCGCGCACCATTCGTATTCCGGTGCATATGATTGAAACCATAAACAAACTCAATCGTATTTCCCGTCAAATGCTTCAGGAAATGGGCCGCGAGCCGACCCCAGAAGAGCTTGGCGAGCGCATGGAAATGACCGAAGACCGTGTACGTAAAGTCTTGAAGATTGCCAAAGAGCCCATCTCCATGGAAACCCCGATTGGTGATGATGAAGATTCACACTTGGGCGATTTCATCGAGGACGCAACCATGCAATCACCGATTGATATTGCAACGGTCGAAAACCTCAAAGAAGCCACCCAAGATGTACTCAGTGGCCTCACTGAGCGTGAAGCAAAAGTACTGCGTATGCGCTTTGGGATTGACATGAACACCGATCACACCCTTGAAGAGGTCGGCAAACAGTTTGATGTCACTCGTGAGCGGATTCGTCAAATTGAAGCCAAAGCTTTGCGCAAATTACGTCATCCGTCGCGCAGTGAGCATTTACGCTCATTCCTTGACGAGTAAAACTAAAAAACCCTCGATAAATCGGGGGTTTTTGTTTGCGTCTTTGCTAGACACAGGTATAATCACTCGCTGCAACTGGGGCCCATAGCTCAGTTGGTTAGAGCAGGGGACTCATAATCCCTTGGTCGCTGGTTCGAGTCCAGCTGGGCCCACCATATAAATCAAGCACTTAGGCCGCTTTCTCATAAGCGGCTTTTTGTTTTCTATAGGTATGTAACGGCGGATGTAACAGTATTTTCTGTTTTAGCCTGTGCCAGTGTACCCAGTAACCTCAGCGCTCTGTTCCCCGCAATCCGTTTACAGTGCTTAATGAATACTCTTGAGCGCCAGCACACGCACGCCACCCAAAGCGCGGTTTTGAACATTAAGCTTTGTTAGTTTCTGCGCTGCTGATAACGCGAACCCGCCACCACCTCGGGCAGCTCCTGCCCCACTTCAACGTCCCTCAACAAGCACAGATTTTATGCGCCAGCAATAGCATATTGAATATGGGGGCTTGGGGTTCGCGCTGCCTTGCAGTGCTCTTGCTACACTCTTACCGTGTTCGACTTGGCTGTAGAGCGCGCTTAGCATGAACTAAAAGCGCGCTTAAACGTACCTCCACCGCTAACCAGCCGCACGACTCCAATCATTCGACAACACCTCTGCCTGCTGCAATATCAGCTCAACCGCCTCTACAGCTTGATCCGGCGGATACTTGTACTTCTGCAAGGTTCGGCGCACCAGTATGCGTAGTCGAGCGCGGACGCTTTCGCGCACTTGCCAGTCCACTGTGGTGGATTTACGCAGCTGCTCGGTAATCTCAACAGCAATCTTTTTCAGAATCTCATCGCCCATTTCGCGCACGGCGCTTTCGTTGTTGGCCAGCGCGTCATAGAACGCCACCTCATCAGGGGTCAGGCCTAGCTCTGCCTCACGGGCCAAGTCGTCCTGAAACTGCTTCGCCATGGCAATCAGCTCTTCAATAACCTGTGCCGCTTCTATGGCGCGGTTGTTGTACTTGCGCAGGGTTGCTTCCAAGCGTTCACTGTATTTCTTTTCCTGAACCACGTTGTTGCGGGTTTTAGCTTTGATGTTGTCTTTGAGCAGTTTCTCTAACAGCTCCACCGCCAAGTTTCGGTATGGCATCTGGCGTACATCTTCCAGAAACTCATCGGACAGCAAACCAATGTCCGGCTTATCCAAGCCACAGGTCGCAAAAATATCGACCACGCCATCAGCAATCACAGCGTTATCCAAAATCTGTTTGAGAATGGAGTTTTTGTTTTCTTGCGTCAGTTTTTTATCCACGCTGGTGGAGTTGCTGATCACTGACTTAACCGCAGACAAGAAAGCGATTTCTTTGTGATATGCTCGCGCTTCATCCATGGTGCTACACAGGGAGTAGGCTTTATTCATAGCCAGCACGGTATCAAGAAAGCGCTTCTTCCCATCGTCCAGACTTAAAATATAGTTAGCCGCTGCTGGTAATAGCTTCAACGCATTAGTGACATAGCTGCTGTAATCAAAGCCAGCTTGTTGCGGGGTCTTAGCAAACATGCCATGAATGATATCCAGCTTCTCCAACAGGACAGCGTAGGCCTCTTCCGTACTATGGGTGGGCTCACCGCGACCTTTGGAGTCAGTGTAGGTTTTCAGTGCCTGCTTCAGCTCGTTAGCAATACCGATGTAATCCACCACCAAACCGCCGGGTTTGTTTTTAAACACGCGGTTAACCCGTGCAATGGCTTGCATCAGGTTGTGGCCTTTCATGGGCTTATCAACGTACATGGTGTGGCACACAGGCGCATCGAAGCCGGTCAGCCACATATCGCGCACAATCACCAATTTGAGCGGATCATTGGGATCTTTAAAACGCGCTTCAAGGCGCTTCTTAGTTTGTGCGTTATAGATATGCGGTTGCAGTAATGCCTTATCCGCAGCAGAACCGGTCATGACCACCTTAATCGCCCCTTTTTCTGGGTCAGGGTCGTGCCAATCTGGGCGTAGCGCCACAATTTCGTTATACAGCTGGGCACAAATATCACGGCTCATCGCCACAATCATGGCCTTGCCTTCCATAAGCGAGGTACGGGTTTCAAAGTGTTTTACCAAGTCTGCAGCCACTTGCTGCAAGCGCGGCCCTGAACCCACCAGCTTTTCTAAACGGCTCCATTCGCCTTTGGTTTTTTCCCGCTGGCTAACGTCTTCTTCATCTTCCACCACTTCGTCAACCTGATCTGACAGCTCGTCAATCAACTCGCGGTTGATATCCAGCTTAGCCAGACGCGACTCGTAATAAATCGGCACCGTTGCGCCATCATCCACCGCATCTTGAATGTCATAGATAGAAACGTAATCACCAAACACCGCACGGGTGTCTTTATCTTCATTGGCAATGGGCGTGCCGGTAAAGCCAATAAAAGAAGCATTGGGCAAAGCATCACGCATGTGTTTGGCATAACCAAACTTATAGGTACCGTCTGCGCTGAGGGTAGCTTTAAGGCCGTACTGACTGCGGTGCGCTTCATCGGAAATCACTACGATATTGTGGCGGTCATTTAAAACAGGATGTGCTGTTTCAGCAGCCAACAATGCAAACTTCTGCACTGTGGTAAAAATAATCCCACCGGACTCACGCTCAGCCAGCATCTGCCGTAATTCTTCACGGTCATCAGCTTGCACGGGATCTTGCTTTAAAAGTTCTTTAGCCGCGCTAAAGGTAGCAAATAACTGACCGTCTAGGTCATTGCGGTCGGTTACCACCACCAAGGTTGGGTTGTTCATTTCTGGCTGCTGAAGCAATTTACCCGCATAACAGCACATGGAAATACTTTTACCTGAACCCTGTGTATGCCACACCACACCGGCTTTTTTACTACCGGGGCGCACTTCATCGGCATAGGTTGCGCGCTTCTCTGCTTGTGCAAAATGCTCAGGGGCTTGGGAGGCGATTACTGTGGCCTTCACGGCTTCACGCACCGCATGAAACTGGTGATAACCGGCAATCTTTTTAACGAGTTTGTCGGAGTCGGTTTCGAAGATGACAAAGTAGCGGATGTAATCAAGGAACAACTCACGGTCAAAGAAGCCGCGCACCATGGTTTCCAGCTGCCACTCTACAATGGGCTTGTCGTCTTCATGGCGAAGGGTGCGCCACGGCATAAAACGCTCTTGGTTGGCGGTGAGTGAGCCTACACGCGCCTCAAAACCGGTACTGATAACAACGGCCTCGTTGTAGGCGAATAATTCAGGCACTTCGTCTTTGTAGGTTTGAATCTGATTAAACGCATCCCAGATGCTGACGTTTTCTGAAGTGGGGTTTTTCAGCTCCAACACTGCCAGCGGTAAACCATTGATAAAACAGATCACATCGGGGCGGCGTAATTGCTTGCTACCTTCAATGGTGAACTGGTTAATAGCACGAAAACGGTTGCTGCTCAGCTTATTGAAATCAATGAGAAAGGCATGGTCGTGAATAACCCTGTCATCACGCTTGTACTCAACGGGAACACCCTCTAGCAAGAGGCGGTGGAAGCTACGGTTACTGACCACCACATCAAGGCTTTCCGGCTTGCTAACCACCGCCAGCGCTTGCTCAATGGCGGTATCAGGCAGGTGTGAATTGATACGGCGTAGGGCTGCTTCCACGTCTGCCAGCAGTAGCACCTGCCGATAACTTGTACGCTCAGGGGTTGGGCCATCATGGGCAATGTCAGGGCCATAACCCACTTCCCAACCACCTTCAGCAAACCATTCAAGACACTGTTGTTCCAGTTGGTCTTCAGTCATCACTTAATCCTTATTGCCCGCCGGGCTCCTTTAATACATCAAATACGGCACGCTCTACTTCATGTTTGCATCAAACACAGGTCTAGCCTAACAGCTGCTGAATACGCGCATCGATGTCTTCAGCTTGCTTACGATAACGTTGCTGTTTCTCTCGGGTACGCTTAATGATTTCCCATAATTCAGCAGCCTTTTGCGTCTCGCCGTTTTGTTTTTGATTATCAGCCCGCTCGACCATCTCAGGAATCTTCTTTTCCATATGCTCAATTTCAGCTGTTAAATAGCTCAAACGTACAGAGTAAGCACCTAAAAGATTGGATGCTTCCTGCTGTGCTATTTGTTGGCGTAAAGCTTGCGCCTGCAAAGCTTGCGCATCAGTGGACGCTTTTAACTCCCTACCTTGAAAAAGTATCGCAATAAGACCCAATACAATAGCTATCGAACTAAACAAGCCATCTAACGTACCCATTGCTTCACCTAGGTGAGCAAAATTACTTGGCAGTTCCAGTTCCGTTAAAAACTCAGGCAACCATTCATAGGGTATAGCACCTGCAAATAATGCGATAGATACCAACCACACCAATAAAAAAGCTGCAAAAACCAAAGTAATGTAAATTCTCATGTCTATCCTTATTTATTCCACACGCTTTTCACCAAGCGTCCAGTTTGGCTATAAATACCCACCTGCTCAATAAAGCGGTGAAAGTCGGTATTTTCACTGACAATGCGATTCACTGACTGCCAATCAATGTTGGTGCGTTCACGGGCGGGGGTCAGTATTTGGCTGTCGAATAAAGACTCGGTGTTCAAGAGCAGCACGCCAATGCCATGTAGACTGGCGAGCATTTGTAATTCCGGCTCAACGTCGTTGTTTAAACCCGTGGCGACCAAGTAACCAAAGCTTGCCCACGTGGAATTAGATACCGCTTGGAAAAAGCTTTGCCGCACATTGCCTTTAGTCAATTGTTTTTTCACTTCAAACGACCAGAGACGCACCGAGCTGTCGTTACCGTGACGCACACAATCTTTCACCACGGCATCCCAATGCTGGTCAAGCGGCTCTAACGCAACCACATCGGGATGCAACCAGCGATTACCGCCGCTGCCATGGCTGTTTTTAGAGGTTTTTTCATCAATACGCTGGCAATAAAGACCATGTTCTTTATGCAAAAACTCAATCAGCAAGGGGTACAGCTCTTGCTCACTGTAATTGGGTGTCAGTACCGGTAAATCGAGCTCTTGCGCATCTTCCTCAGCATCCACTTCATTATCAAGCTCAGCCGCTTGCTGTGGGTTAGCATCCCAGTAGTACAGGCGCGGTCTGGGCTTGTCTTGAGTCGCTACATTGGCGCAGCGTTTTTTCGCTGCGACTGTGCGCTCGCCGCCAATTTCTGCCGCCAGCTGTACTAAGAGTTTCTCTTCAGTGTCATAGCGCGGATTGCTTTGCTTCTCAGCCATTTCTGCGGGATAACGCTTTAGAAACTCAGCTGCCAAATCACGGGCAGTAAACTTTTGCGTCGGATTATCGCGCAGGGTTTCGATAATCATTTGTACGCGGGTTTTGCTCATTGCACGTCCTTATCATTCATCACTGTGCTCTAACCCCTGCAAAGATTCAGCTAAGCAGTAAGCCTGTCGCTCGTGGGTGGGGGTGGTTGGAAAAGCCAAGGCTAATTTTTTAGCTTTAATCAGTGCAGATAAATAGTTGGCGCGTAGAAAGTCTGAGTTACGTTGCACTAATTCAGCTAACACATGCAACGATATATAATGCCCCCTACAGAGTTCCAATAATGTCTCCTCCATGACTTTACGACTCACTTTCTTTTTCTTACGCGGTTCTTTTGCTAGTTTTTTAAGCTCATCTTCAAGCTGACTCGACAGGGTTTCTAAATTATCAATAAGCGGCAAGTCAAGATGCTCGCTGACAATGCGCCCATGCTCATCTTTCTCAATGCTCAAACCTACGGAGCTATCCTCCAAACCTGAGGAGCTGCCACTCAAACCTACGGAGCTGCCACTCAAACCTACGGAGCTGCCTGCCAAACCTACGGAGCTGCTTCGTAGGTTTGGCCCAAAAACTTGCTCTGCTGTGGGTAACTTCTGCCAGGGTAAAAAGTAAACCGTGCCTTTACCGCCACCATCTGACACCAACATCTCAGACCGGCAAAGCTGTTGTAGCATGCGGGTAATCTCCACTGGATGCGCAGACAAAGCCGTCACCAAGCGAGCATGGCTGACTGTTTCCTCTATGCTTGCCAAGGCGAGTATCAAGCGCATATCACTGTCCAACGCTTCAAACTTAGAGCCAAAGTGTCCATGCAAGGCATCCATCACATCGCTGGGAAATAAATCCACCATGCGTAACTCAAGAATAGTCTGGTCGTAAGGCTCTCTTAACTCATACAGGTTAGGTGGGCTCCAGTGCTGAGACTTCCAGCCTTGAAAAATAATAGGAATACCTGAGCCAGCCTGCTCACCGACACCGGCTAAACGAAACATTTTGTGGAGCGTGCGATTACGGCAGTCTGGCTCACCACCCTGAATCGCAATAGAAACCGGTACACGCATTAAGCCTGGGTTACGAAAACGGAACTTATCCGCCTGTTTGATAACTAGAACTGAAGCACGCTCAGAATAATCAGCGTGCACTAAGACATTGGCCAAAGCTTCACGTAGCGCATCATGCACAGGGGTTTCATCTTTACGTTCGCCTTGCTCAAGCTGGAACGGCACTTTCAAATCTGCGATAAGTTTGAGATAAACCTTACGATAAAAATCAAACAAATTCCCCGACCACATGCCATCCAGTGTTATACGGTCTAGCCAACGCTGATTACCGGTATGCTCTGGGCGCTCTTGGTAGTCCAGCATATAGGTCGGTAAAGCTTCTTGGATTGCGTCCATCTTGCCGAACATGAGCAAGCCGGCCAGTGTCAGCCCCTCGTCACCGGTTTCTCTGTCTTTGCGCCAGCCGCCGATTAAGCGCAAAAACTCTGCGTCGTTTTGGTCATTCCAAGGATGTGTATGCTCACGGTTACTGAAAATTTGCCGATAAGAGCGAAAGGTGCCCTCGTCCAAGTCTGCAAAGCTAAAACCTTTAAGTATTTTAGTATCCAAACTGTCATTCACTTGCTCAGCCAATAGCCGCTTAACCTGCTCATCGTTAAGCACGTAATCGCCTTCGTTTAAACGGCAATAGCTGTTGCCAAAGGGGTTGCTGGTTAAGTGAACGGGCTTTGCTTGCCTTGGCGCTCGGGGAATTTCAATCACAAGCAAGGTTTTACCGTCCAACTCTTGCTCATAAACTTGCTCATTACTTAACAGGTTGGCACTGATTTTTTGCTTGTTATTTAAGTTATTAAACAGCTCGGCCTTAAGCTTCTCTAGATTGCCAACCCCTTCGATCTCAAATCGTCCCTTGCGCTCACGCACGCCCAGCACAACAACACCACCATCCGTGTTGGCCATGGCGCTGTAGGTTGGCCAAAAATCATTGGGCAGCTCGCCTTTACCATCACGGCCACCGGCAAGTTTAAACTCAATCGATGATGTTTCTCGTAACAGATTAAAGTCATCTATCGAGTCGAGGCTAAACATCGAAAGTTTCCTTTGTTTTAATAGCTGGCGCTGAATCATCGGCTAATGCTGAAACGTCTAGCTCGCCGGAGAGGAGCTTGGGGAGCAGTGTGTCTCTTGTTTTTTTTAGCGCCTCAGTCTGAAACAGTGTTGGCGGTATTGCTTTAAGTAGCGGACTTACTAAATGATTAAATTTTTTCCTAAGTTCAACACTAGGTAAAATCACACTCATTAGC
>DASROA010000101.1:0-5869 GCA_035647115.1 Thiopseudomonas sp.
ATCGATGAGGACATGCTGTTGAGATACATTGATGATCTGACAGTGCCGATTTATTACTTGGTGGGGCCGCAAGGCATGGTCAGTGCCATGTTGGAAATGCTGATAATGATTGGCGTTGATGAGGACAATATTCGCACTGAAGAGTTTTTTGGTTACTGAGGTGGGTTGCGAGGTGCTTGATGAAAATTAACATAAAGCGCGTTTATGCTAAGCCCAGTGACGCGGACGGTAAGCGCATTCTCATCGACCGGTTGTGGCCGCGGGGTTTGAGCAAGGAAAAAGCCTGTGTCGACCTGTGGCTTAAAGATATTGCACCCAGCACCGAGCTGCGCAAATGGTTTGCTCATGATCCAGAAAAGTGGGACGAGTTTAAGGCGCGTTATCTCCAGGAGCTCAAAGCCAATGACGAAGCGGTTGAGGCTTTAAAAGATGAGCTGAGCAAGGGAAAAGTCACCTTGGTTTATGGCGCTAAGGACGAAGCACATAACGATGCAGTGGTTCTGCAAGAAAACAGTGCATTATTCAGCTAATGGATGAGCCTGATAGGCGGTGCTAGGTTGGCGCACATAGTGTGCGCTGGTCTAGCTGTTCAGCGGGTGCGTTAACCTGTTGCCACAGAAAGCTATAGGCTAAGTAGTTCTATAGCTGTATTTTAGAAAACTCTGCAGGTTGCTGCTTGGTTTTCTTAATCAATCAAGCGAGGTTCAGATGGTCGATAAATTAAGCCAAAGTGCACTAGAGGCAGCTCTTACCGAACTCAATAAAGACGCCGTAGAACCTTGGTGCATTGAAGAGGGAAAACTACATAAAGCCTTTAAATTCCCTAATTTTGTTGCTGCCTTTGGGTTTATGACACAAGTGGCCATACTGGCGGAACGCGCCAACCATCACCCCGAGTGGTTCAATGTCTACAATAAGGTTGTGATTGACTTAACCACCCATGATGCCGGTGGTCTTTCAGAGAAGGATTTTGCCTTGGCTAAAGAGATATCTAAGCTTGCCTAATCACAGTTAATCGCACATGCAGTGTTGCTCTAAGGAACTGAAGGGCAGCGAAAAGCAGCCTTTTAAAGGCATGGGCTTATGCAGTGCAAGGTCTTAATAGAGCGCTTTAAGGTATCATTGAGCTCTTCTCAAAACTCCCAGCGAGCCGCCAAACTAAATGCACTGTATCCCTATAAAAAATATTTCAGAAGCTGAAATCAGCTGTACCAATTGTCGCGCCTACTGCTGCCGTTTAGAAGTGATGCTGATCAGCGATACTGGGGTGCCTGAGAAGCATATTGCCGTGGATCAGTGGGGTGCTGAAACCATGCGGCGTTTAGCAGACGGCTGGTGTTCGGCAGTCGATCGTGAAACCTTTATGTGCACCATTTATGCTAATCGGCCATGGATTTGTCGCGAGTTTGCAATGGGCTCCCCTGAGTGCCGTGACGAGCGGGCGGCGATGCAAATTGAACCGAGCTGATAGAGCGTTTACTGCTTCTTTTTTAAGTGCTGCCACTAGAAATCAGCTGATTTATCCACAGTTCAAGTCATGCTTGTCGCTTGCGCATAGGCTAAGTGCTTTTTAAAGCCTATAGTGACTGAAACATCCGGCACTTTTGGAGTCACTATGTCTAATAATAATGATACAAGCAGAAAGTATTCCGCGGGTTTGGTTGACGGTATTCAAAAAGCACCGGCCCGCTCGATGCTGCGTGCGGTGGGTTTTGCAGATGAGGATTTTAAACGCCCACAAGTGGGTGTGGTTTCCACCGGCAGTCAAGTCACCCCTTGCAATATGCATATCAACGGCTTAGCGGACGATGTCGCTAAAGGGGTGGTTTTGGCCGATGCCAAGCCGATTATTTTTAATACTATTACCATTTCTGATGGCATTGCCAATGGTTATCAGGGGATGAAGTATTCCTTGGTGTCCCGTGAAGTGATTGCCGACTCTATTGAAACCGTTGCCGGATGCCAAGGTTATGATGCAGTGATAGCGATTGGTGGCTGTGATAAAAATATGCCCGGTTGCTTAATGGCCATGGCGCGCTTAAACCGACCCGCGTTATTTATTTATGGCGGCACCATTCAGCCCGGTAAAAACCACACTGATATTGTCTCTGTGTTTGAAGCGGTAGGGGCTAATGCCCGTGGTGATATGAGCGAGGCGGAAGTGATCGCCATTGAAAAGACAGCCATTCTAGGGCCTGGTTCCTGTGGCGGCATGTACACTGCCAACACCATGGCCACAGCCATTGAGGCGTTAGGCATGAGCTTGCCTGGCAGTTCTGCCCAAGAAGCCATTTCCCAAGCAAAACATGACGACTGCCGCAATGCTGGAAAGGCCATACGCTGGTTGCTGGACAATGATATTAAACCCAGTGACATCATGACCCGCAAAGCTTTTGAAAACGCCATTACCGTGGTGATTGCCTTTGGTGGTTCCACCAATGCGGTGCTGCATTTATTAGCTATGGCGGATGCGGTCGGTGTTGAGCTGAGTATTGATGACTTTACCGAAATCGGCAAGCGGGTCCCGGTATTGGCCGATTTACGTCCCTCTGGCCACTATCTGATGTCCGATCTGATTGCAATTGGTGGTATTGCCCCGCTGATGAAACGTTTGCTGGATAAGGGCTTGCTGCACGGTGACTGCTTAACTGTGAACGGTAAGACCCTTGCAGAAAACCTAGCTGATGTAGCGGATTACCCCGCTGGCCAAGACATCATTATGCCATTTGATAAACCGCTCAAGGCGGACAGTCATTTGCGCATCTTGCGCGGCAGCATTGCCCCAGAGGGTGCGGTGGCGAAAATCAGTGGTCAAGAAGGCACAGTGTTCACCGGTCAAGCGCGGGTGTTTGATTCTGAAGAAGATGCTATGGCGGCTATTTTAGGCGGCACTGTGGTGGCCGGTGATGTGGTGGTGATTCGCTACGAAGGTCCGAAAGGTGGCCCCGGCATGCGGGAAATGCTTTCACCCACTTCAGCCATTATGGGTCGTGGTTTAGGCAATGCAGTGGCACTTATTACCGATGGGCGTTTTTCCGGCGGCAGCCATGGTTTTGTAGTGGGTCACATTACCCCTGAAGCCATGGTCGGCGGTCCGATCGCTATTATTGAAGACGGCGATTGCATCACCATTGATGCTGAAAACAATGAAATTAATCTGGGCATTGCTGATGAGGAGATTCAACGGCGGTTGCAGGCATGGAGCGCGCCTAAAGCCAATGTGCAGCGTGGTGTATTAGCCAAATACGCTAAAACTGTTGGCTCTGCTTCTGAAGGGGCGATCACTGATAAGTTTTAACCGTTAAGCACTTGAGCTGAGCGTGTGAGATTGTGAACTGCGCATATGTGTCACGAACAGCAGCGTGTTACGCGCAAAATATTTGCTGGCGTCTAGGTGATAAATCAGTACCGCATAAACGCTAGAAATCACGCATAATAACCCCTTTTTAAACAGTGACCTGCGCTGCAGAGCGCAAAGTGATCAGCAGTTGAGCTAGGGGAATGTGTGAAAAGTAGTGCGTTTGGGAGTACCTTTATTGTCGCCGGCACGGCTCTGGGGGCGGGGATGCTGGCCATGCCGTTAGCCACGACGGGCATAGGCTTTACCACTGCGATGATATTGCTCCTGAGTCTGTGGTTTATTATGAGCTATACCGCGTTGCTGCTGGTTGAGGTTTATCAGCACAACGATCCCAGTATGGGCCTGGGTACGCTGGCCTATAAGTATTTAGGCAATCCAGGGCGCGTGGTGATCAGTGTCGCGCTGCCCTTTTTACTCTACTCGTTAATTGCCGCCTATTTAGCGGGTGGCGGTGAGATTATTAGCGAGTCCATCAGCAGCTTGCTGGGCTATCAATTACCGAATTATGCTGGAGTGCTGCTGTTTACCCTTGTCGGCGGTGGCGCGGTGTGTTTTGGTACGCACTCGGTGGATATCATTAACCGCTTCTTATTTGCGACAAAAGTGTTCTTCTTAGCCGCCATGCTGATTTTACTGCTGCCCCATGTGCAGGAAGTGAATTTATTGAGTATGCCGGTGAAGCAGGCGTTACTGTTGTCAGCCATTCCCATTGTCTTTACCTCTTTTGGTTTTCATGGCAGCGTACCCAGTATTGTCAGTTACTTAGATGGTGATACCGCCAAGCTGCGTAAGGTTTTTATCATTGGCAGCGCAATTCCATTACTGGTTTATGTGTTATGGCAGGTGGCAACCTTAGGCACCATAAGCTCTGATACATTTATTGGTGTGTTAGCAGATGAAAGTGGTTTAAATGGTTTGCTAGCAGCAGTGAAAGCAGTGGTGGGGACGGCGCGGGTCGAGATGGCTGTGCGTCTATTTGCAGCTTTAGCATTAGCCACTTCGTTCTTAGGGGTGGCTCTGGGTTTGTTTGATTTTTTGGCTGATTTGTTTAAGTTGAAAAGCGACTTAACAGGCCGTGTACAAACCGGTGCTATTACTTTTTGTCCACCGCTATTGTTTGCGCTGTTTTACCCAAAGGGCTTTGTCATTGCCTTAGGCTTTGCAGCTATTGCGCTATCCATATTGTCTTTGTTATTGCCCGCTTTATTGGTGCATCAAGCTCGTAAACAACATGCTGGGGGTTACCGAGTGTTGGGTGGTCAGCTGGGCTTGTTGATCGTATTTATGCTGGGTATTGCCATCATTGCAATTCAGCTTGGTATCGTCAGTGGCTTGTTACCGAGCGTGGGCTAGTTGGTTCGGTTAAGCTTTTGCGGAACGCATCATCACCCAGCTGGGAATGGATAAAATCACTGGGGTCGCCACAGTGGTAAAACCAAAGCGTTCGTACAGCTCTACATTGCTTTGTTTGTCAGTTTCCAAATAAAGTGCGCCTTCGGTGCAAGTGCTGAGGGCAAAATCGATCATTTGCGTACCCACACCTTGATGCTGCCACTTAGGTGCAATAGCGAGTGGACCTAAATGCCAGTGGGGCGTAGCCGGATCAATCTTCGCCCAAGTGCCCAGCCAAATGATTAAGCGTAAACTGCCTAAAGGGTTGCTCGCGGTCAATAATCTAGGCGTGAAGCGTACTAAGTCCATAAAGGAAGGTGTGCAGGTAGAGGGTGGCAACATGCCCAATACACCAATCAGCTGGTTATCCACGAAAGTGCCATACAGGCTGCCTTTACGGTACACATAATTAAGTAAGGTCGGGAATAAACGCTGGAGTCGACGCTCGCGCAAGACTGGGTCAGCACCGAAAACCTTTATATGGATTGGGTTGTCATTCATGGCCTGCGCGCACACTGCAACTGCCGCCGGCAAATCACTGCGGCTGAGTGCTTGAATGGTGTAATGCTTGATTTGCATTGGATTAACTCTAGGGGCGAAAATATTTATAAGTAGCTACTCGTAGTTTGTGCTGTTGTGGGACTGCGGGCTGAGTCAAGCAGCGAGAGTCAAAATGGCTGTTAATCTAACACCTTAACTTTGATGATATGCAGTGGGCGCTCAGCGCGAGGCACATGTTGCACATGCACCGCTGTAGGGCTGACCAGTCTTCCCTCTTTACGCATTTGTTCGCGATTACCGGCGATTAGAGGGTGCCAAGCGGGCAGCGCTTCACCTCTATAGACGCAACGGTAGGCACAGGATTCAGGGAGCCAGTTAAACTTAGGAACATTATCTGGGGTCAGCTGGCTGCAATAGGGGACTTTGCTTAGGCGGTTTGCATAGTCACTGCAGCGGCTTTGCTCAATGTCGAGTAGTCCACAGGCAATATTAAAGACTGTGACTTGATCGGGTTCGACTTCCCTGACCAAACAGCATTGTCCGCAGCCATCGCAAAGGGCTTCCCATTCCTCATCGGTTAGCTCATCGAGCTGGTAATGTTTCCAAAACTCTTCG
>DASROA010000102.1:0-13926 GCA_035647115.1 Thiopseudomonas sp.
TTTTGAATACGTTCCAGGAGCAGCTGCTTCCCCCGCAAGTAAGCTAGACCACAGGGATTGCATTTCTTGACTAGAGACATGCTCGCATTTGTCAAAAAAGTGAGCGACCCAGTCCTCTTCTAGATCTTCTGTTTTTGAGTCAGGTGGTAACTGAGCCGCAGCTTGCGCTGTAATATTTTCAATATTCTCCTGCTTTCTAGCTTCCTGCTGAACCATCCGCTCTATACCGCGTTGCTGTATTTCCGATAACTCAATACCAGCGATCGCCTTAATCTTTTCCGCGTCAGCTTCTGCTTCAGCCCGCTTTCTTATTCTGCGAGGTTCATATAACACGCCAACAGCATTCGATACTTTCTCGATCAATACAGTCGCAGGCTTTGCTAAACCACCAAAATTAATCACTGAGTTTCCGTCTGCCATGAGAATCCCTATTGTTACTTAACGCCCGCCATAAACGGCGCGAGGAACGAGCGTCCGGCGACCGTAGGGAGCGAATTTAATGGCCTTGTTATGCATTCTTAACTTCGATGAACCACTTGGGCTGCATTTCATTGAAGTCCGTTCGAATATTAGAGGGCAGGTAACTTGCTGAGTCTAGGACAAAACCTTCACCATCTACGCGCTTGAAAACGACCCAGTGCCAGAAATTTTTGCCATCTTCCTGATGGTGCTTGATGGACAGCAATGCTAGATCGGGCAGTGCACCCCAAGATTCAAAAGGAATTTCATCGGAAGACGTCTCGACTCCAGCATGGAATAACATTTTCCTTACATACTGGGTATCAGACCAAAGCGACTTATCTTCAGCATAGATACCCATGGCATTTGCCGTTGCTTTCATTTCCGAATAAGTCTTGCCAAGAATGTTCGCAACGGACGCAATTCCGCACCCTGTGGTTTCTTCCTGTATTACGGACTTCAGCACCGTTCTCTCCTTAATGCATAACGCCCGCAGCACGCGCGGCTTTGTAGTGGAGGCGAAGCCGCAACGAAAAAGCCGTCGCTGTGACTGCGATTGTTATGTGTTTTTGGCTTCACTTCAGAGTCTCAAAATACCAGAAATTTCAACCCAATTATAATGAGTATTATACCGCCCAAAAGCTCTGCCTTGCTTTCTAGCCATGTCCCACTTCTAGCACCAATAAACACACCAACCAAGCTGAATATAAATGTCGTAACACCAATGATTCCGCAAGCAACTATCGGGTTGACTTCGAGTAGATTTAATGTAAACCCAGCAGCCATTGCATCTATACTCGTAGCAATAGCTAAAATAAGCATCACTTTATGAGTGATTTGTGCAATATCTTCTTCAACACCCTCGCTAATGGCTTCATAAATCATTTTTCCTCCAACTGTTATAAGAAGGAAGAATGCAATCCAATGTGCATAATTCTCAACCCAGCCGAGCACACCTTTTCCACCAAAGTAGCCTATAAATGGCATTAGCGCTTGGAATAACCCGAAATATATTGCAGCAATTATAGCTAGCGACTTTGTCTTCTTGACACGCTTTGATCCAAGCCCTATAGAAACCGCAAATGCGTCCATGCTCAGTGCTACTGCCAAAATTAAGACTTCAATCATTAAAATATCTCACAAATATACTCGGGTATTTATTGCTGACGAAACTTAACGCTTGGCACACGTGCCGATTTGGAGCCGCAGCGCGGTGGAAAAGCGGTCACCGTGCTGCCACTGGTTATATCTCGTTTGCACGACAATAGGAAATATAGTCACGCCACTCCCCCAGAATTTGACGACGGGAATCCAACTCTTTTGCACGCTGTAATGCATGAAATGTTTCTATGTACTTGTTTCGAACGTTCGTGAAGAGTTTATCGTCGAACTGCTCTTTAAACCACTCCCGCTCCTGACTAGTTGGCCCTTCTAGGAGCTCTTCAATTTCCTCAATATAGTCTGGCTGCTCCCAGTTAGATGAATGCCACATGTCTTGCTTGGGCATTGGCCGCGAAAACAAATAGGGGAGTAGGTAAATATTGCTTAACATCGCATCCAGCAGGTATCCCCGCGCTTCTCCCAGGGAGCCCACCCGGTAGTAGGCCAACGCAGCATATAAGAGGAACGTGGGCTCACCAACGTCATCCGGGAACTCCTTCTCGAACCAGTCCAAAAACTCGGCCGCTTTTTCTGGAGCACCGCTGAGCACAAAGTAAACGCACACCCGGTAGCGCTTCCCTGAGCCGTCCGAAATCGCGCCGAATTTCTCCTTCTCTTTGAGGAGCTCTCGTCGCGCACGGTTAGCGCGGTCTCGGTATTTCTTCTGTTCATCGATTAGCACAGATCTACCTCAAGAGATATAACGTCCACGTAATAGGCGCGAGCTTGCGAGCGTCCTAATTGACGTGATTGTTAGCTTTATGCAGTACATAGTAAATTTCAGGGCTGCCCCAAAGCCCCAAGAACCGGAAGGGAGAGAAAACTATTTTCTGGCACTCAAATTTTTGCGTTAGAAGTTTTCTTAGTTGCCGATGATCAAAACCCAAATGATGAAAATGGTATTGCATTCCGGGTGATATTTCACCAATAGGTCGTGCAGTAGGCGGCTGGCCAAGGGAACATTTTAGTATATTTCCTGGAGTTGCATCGAACTCTCCAAATCGACGCACCATACGAAATAAACCTTTATAAATGGCCGCAAAAAATAGCTCATTAGGCACACCCACAATGAAAATGCCGTCAGGCTTTAGAATTGAAAAGATACTGTCTAACGAATCATTTAACTCTTTTTCAGGCAAGTGCTCAAAAACCTCCAGCGAATACACCACATCTATGGAGTTTTCGGCAATAGATTTTACGGAGTCTATTAGAGATATCTGCTCTCTATTTGAAATCTTAGATTGCGCCTGTTGATACATGGCTATTGAAGGTTCATAGCATATATACTCAGAACTGGCATCAAGGCCTGCTAACCTTAGACATAATTCCCCATCTCCTCCACCAAAATCCAACACCTTCTGGCTTCGATGTTTAGATGGATAAAGCCTCAATGCCTTATTAAAACGGCTTTTTTGCAGGAACCGCTTTATCGGGTTTGGATCATTAATGGTAATTTCGGAATAATTCATGACTTTCCTTGAAGCTAACATTATATTAGTAGGCATGCGCGTTTCGCTGCCAAGCCTACTTAGTTTATTTAATCGTAAAGCATTGTTTATACGCAGCTTTTCTGCCCTTAGCAAGGCAACCGCCTATGGTAATCCGTGCATACTCATTTCCCTCTTCGAAAATGCGTATTATTCATCCAGCTAACAGCTCTATCCTTAGGTTTTACTGGCTCTTCTTAAGCTTCTAAGGAGGCAAAGCGTGCATCCCGCAGCAGGAAACTGTGCGCTTTGCTTTTTAACAACTACATTGAAGTCTAGAAAACAAGTTTTGATAAAGGAGTATCAGAATGTCTAGCAGTCCTTTTCTTAGTGCTATCAGCCAAGCCATGCGCCAAAAAGGCTATGCACTAAGAACTGAAAAAACCTACCTGCACTGGATTAAGCGCTTCATCTTATTTCATGAAAAACGTCACCCGCAAAACATGGGTGCTGATGAAGTTCGTGCGTTTTTATCTCACCTTGCTAATCAGCATCATGTCGCTACTGGCACGCAAAAGATCGCACTGAATGCCTTGGCGTTTTTATACAACAAGTATTTAAATCAACCATTGGGTCAGCTCGATTTTGTTCCTGCCAGCAAACCTAGGCGGTTGCCGACAGTGTTATCAATAGCCGAAGTTCAGCAAATCCTCAACGCAGTAGATAACCCACGTAACCGTATTATTTTTTCATTGCTCTACGGTGCCGGGCTGCGAGTTAATGAGTGCTTACGTTTGCGTGTTAAGGATTTTGATTTTCAGTATCAGAGTATTAACGTGCATGACAGTAAAGGTAATAAAAGTAGAGTCACTTTGCTGCCACAAAAACTTATTCCAGCAATTCAAGAACTGATCGAACAAGCTGTGAAAATTCAGCAATTGGATAATGAGCAAGGTGTCGGCCCATCACTGCCCTTTGCACTGGGTCGAAAATACCCTTCTGCTTTTCGACAAGCCGCTTGGATGTTTGTCTTTCCGTCATCTGGCTTATGTAACCACCCACTCACCAATACGCTGTGCCGCCATCACTTGCACGACTCGGTTATACGTAAGGCTTTGGGGCAAGCCGTCTACAAAGCCGGCATCGTGAACAAACGCGTGTCTTGTCACACTCTTCGTCACTCATTTGCTACACATTTACTACAAGCGGGGCAGGATATTCGTACCGTACAAGAGCTGTTAGGGCACACTGATGTGAAAACCACGCAAATCTATACCCACGTATTAGGCGAGCACTTTGCTGGAACGTACAGCCCTTTAGATGCCTTAATCTAAAGCCAAAAAACTGTGCTCAGGCGAAGCCAATAGAGCTCTACGTCACAAACCCCAGGCAATAAAAAACCCGCCTGCTCGTTGACCAAACAGACGGGTTTGCTTGAGTGTGAGACTCTGATTACTTGATGTCTTGATACAGCTCGCCACTGGCGTAACGCTGATACATCGTCTCTAAAGAAATCGGCTTAATTTTGGACGCTTGGCCAGCTGCACCGAAGGCTTCGTAACGGGCGATACAAATATCGCGCATGGCGACTACGGTCTCTGCAAAGAACTTACGTGGGTCAAACTCGCTGGGGTTGTGCGCCATATAGCGACGCATGGCGCCGGTTGATGCCAAACGTAAGTCAGTATCAATGTTGACCTTACGCACGCCGTGCTTAATACCCTCAACGATTTCTTCAACAGGCACACCGTAGGTTTCTTTAATGTCGCCGCCGTACTGGTTAATAATCTCAAGCCACTCTTGGGGGACCGAGCTGGAGCCGTGCATCACCAAATGGGTGTTGGGAATGCGCTGATGGATGGCTTTAATGCGCTCAATGTCTAAGGTGTCGCCGGTGGGCGGCTTAGTGAACTTGTAAGCACCGTGGCTGGTACCAATGGCAATTGCCAAGGCATCCACTTTGGTTAATTTAACAAATTCAGCGGCTTCTTCTGGATCAGTGAGCATTTGCGACATATCTAAAACGCCCGCTGCACCAATACCGTCTTCTTCACCGGCCATACCGGTTTCTAAGCTGCCTAAGCAACCCAGCTCACCTTCCACAGAGACACCACAGGCATGGGCCATTTCTACGGTACGGCGGGTAACTTCAACGTTGTAGTCAAAATCCATGGGGGTTTGACCGTCTTCACCTAAGGAGCCGTCCATCATCACTGAAGAGAAGCCCAGTTGAATGGAACGCTGACAAACGTCAGGACTGGTGCCGTGGTCTTGGTGCATGCACACCGGAATATGCGGGAATTCTTCAATTGCTGCTAGAATTAAGTGGCGTAAGAACGGTGCACCTGCGTATTTACGAGCACCGGCTGAAGCCTGAACGATAACCGGTGAATCTGTTTGATCTGCCGCTTCCATAATAGCGCGCATTTGTTCCAGGTTATTCACGTTAAACGCTGGTATGCCATACTCAAACTCAGCGGCGTGATCAAGCATTTGACGCATGCTAATAAGAGCCATAATTGTTCCCCACAAGGTCAATAAATCTAACCAGCCCATCTCATGTGGGCCGGCATTGTCAGTTCTGCACAAACAAGCCCGATTAGGCTTTTGCGCGTTCTTCTAAAACAGCTACCGCTGGCAACACTTTACCTTCCACAAACTCAAGGAAAGCGCCACCACCGGTGGAAATATATGAAATCTTCTCAGCCACATTGTATTTATCAATGGCTGCCAGCGTATCACCGCCACCGGCGATTGAAAATGCTGGGCTGTCAGCAATGGCCTCAGCCAACACCTTAGTGCCGTTGGCGAACTGATCAAATTCAAATACGCCAACGGGTCCATTCCAGAGGATGGTTTGTGAGTTTTTTAACAACTCTGCAAACTGTTTAGCGGTTTCAGGACCAATGTCTAAAATCATATCGTCTTCAGCCACGTCTGCCACAGCTTTGACGGTAGCCTCAGCATCGGCAGCAAAGGCTTTGGCTACCACCACATCAACCGGCAACGGCACACTGACTTTTTCAGCAATGGCTTTGGCTGTCTCCATCAACTCTGCTTCATAGAGTGATTTGCCCACCGGAAAACCTGCAGCAGCTAAGAAGGTGTTAGCAATACCGCCGCCGACGATGAGCTGATCGCAGATGTCCGCTAGGCGGGTCAGGACATCCAATTTGGTGGAGACTTTCGAGCCGGCAACAATGGCCGCCATCGGTTTTGCTGGTGCGCGTAATGCTTTACCCAGCGCCGCCAATTCGGCTGACAATAAAGGACCTGCACAGGCTTTTTTCGCAAACTTAGCCACACCATGGGTCGAACCCTGGGCACGGTGTGCGGTACCAAAAGCATCCATGACAAATACGTCACAGAGTGCAGCATATTTTTTGGCGAGTTCATCCGTGTTGTTCTTTTCGCCCTTGTTAAAACGCACGTTTTCTAATAACACAATCTCGCCGGGCGCAACCTCAACGCCATCCAGATAGTCCTGCAACAGCGGCACATCACGGCCCAAAGCTTTGCTTAAGTAGGCAGCGACTGGGGCAAGACTGTTCTCTGCACTGAACTGTCCTTCTTCAGGACGACCCAGGTGTGAACACACCATCACCGCAGCACCTTTTTCCAGTGCTAAACGAATGGTGGGTAAAGCTGCCACAATCCGTGCATCACTTTGCACAACACCATTTTTTACTGGCACGTTAAGGTCTTCACGAATCAATACACGTTTATTCGTGAGGTCAAGGTCAGTCATGTTTAACACTGTCATGGAATTCAGTCCTTTACTGAGCGATAAGTGGTATTGGAAACTTTTAAAAAGTGTTCAGCAACATCCAGCATGCGATTGGCAAAGCCCCACTCATTATCAAACCAAGCTACAAAATTAAGCATACGCGGCCCGCTCATCTGAGTCTGACTGGCATCAAAAATGGCTGAATGTGGGTCATGGTTAAAATCGCAACTGGCGTGCGGTAATTCAGTGTAATCCAGCAAGCCAGTCAACACACTTTGTGCGGCGGCCTGTTTAAATAGCTGGTTAATTTCTTCGCAACTGGTGTCACGTTGGGTCTGTACGGTGATGTCCAAGCAAGATACATTCACTGTGGGTACACGCACCGCTTTGGCCTGCACCTTGCCGCTAAGTTGTGGCAGTAAACGCTCAATACCCCGTGCCAATCCCGTCGATACAGGTACCACCGACTGGAAAGCAGAACGGGTGCGACGCAGGTCTTGGTGGTGATAGGCATCAATCACCGGCTGATCATTCATCGCTGAATGAATTGTGGTGATAAAAGCATGTTCAATACCGACACTGCGCTCCAGCAACTCCAGTAAGGGCACACCGCAATTGGTGGTGCAGGACGCATTGGAGACAATCTGTTCGGTACCCTTCAATGCCGTATGATTAACCCCATAGACAATGGTGGCATCCACATCCTCAGCACTGGCCATGGGCTGTGAAAACAACACCCGTGGTACACCTGCCTTAAGAAAACGCTGCGCATCTTCACGGGTAGCGTATTGTCCCGAGCACTCAAGCAACAAATCAATGTCTAACGCAGCCCAATCAATCTCTTCAGGGCTGCTGGCACAGAGTACTTGCACGCACACACCATTGATATGCAAGCAGTCGCCATCCACCCGCACCTCACCGGGAAAACGCCCATGGGTGGAATCAAAACGGGTTAAATATTCAATACTGGCTTGATCAGCAATGTCATTTAGAGCAATTATTTCGAATACAGCTGTGCCCTGTGCTTGGCGCTCACTTAATGCACGTAATACGCAGCGACCAATACGGCCGTAACCATTAAGTGCAACTCGAAATGGGCGTGCAGACATGTGAATCCTTTACAGATAGATACCGTGTACAGCGCTCGGCTCTACACGGTATGAAATTGACACAACCAGCGTTTATTCGTCGTCCAGCAATTCTGCGGCAGCACTCAATACGCTTTCTACAGTAAAGCCAAACATTTCAAATAGTTCGCCAGCAGGTGCTGACTCGCCGTAGGTGTGCATACCGATTACGCGGCCGTCGAGACCGACATATTTATACCAAAAGTCAGCGTGGCCTGCTTCAATGGCGATCCGTGAGCCCACTTCAATGGGCAGCACAGACTGCTTATATTCAGCATCTTGCGCATCAAACACGCTGGTGCATGGCATGGATACCACACGAACCTTGCGGCCTTGTTCAGTCAATGCAGCATACGCCTGCACTGCTAAGCCCACCTCTGAACCTGTGGCAATTAAGATCAACTCTGGCTCGCCTGCGCAATCCTTCAAAACATAACCACCACGCTCGATATCGGTGATTTGTTCGGCAGTACGCTGTTGGTGATCCAGATTCTGGCGGCTAAAGATCAATGCACTGGGGCCTTCTTTACGCTCCAGAGAATACTTCCAGGACACTGCAGACTCCACCGCATCACAGGGACGCCAGGTGTCTAAGTTGGGCGTGGTACGCAAGTTGGTCAGCTGTTCAATAGGCTGGTGGGTCGGGCCGTCTTCACCCAGCCCGATAGAGTCGTGGGTAAATACATAGAGTACACGCTGCTTCATCAATGCCGACATACGCACAGCGTTACGGGCGTATTCCATAAACATCAGGAAGGTTGCACCGTAAGGGATCAAGCCGCCATGTAAAGCGACGCCGTTCATAATGGCGCTCATACCGAATTCGCGAACACCATAGTAGACATAGTTACCGGATGCATCGAGCTCAGAAACGCCTTTACAGCCATCCCACAAGGTTAAGTTGGAACCGGCCAAGTCTGCAGAACCACCGAGTAGCTCAGGCAACAAGGGGCCGTAGGCATTCAAACTGTTCTGGCTGGCTTTACGGCTGGCGATATTTTCACCTTTGGCCGCCACTTCAGCAATATACTGCGCGGCTTTTTCTGCAAAATCAGCGGGTAAGTCACCGGCCATACGGCGCTTAAATTCAGCCGCCAGCTCTGGAAACTCAGCAGCATACGCAGCAAAACGCGCATCCCACTCGGCCTCAGCTTTAGCACCGGCTTCTTCGGCGTTCCACTCAGCGTAAATCTCTTCTGGCACTACAAAGGGCGCATGTGGCCAGTTCAGTTCAGCGCGGGTTAAGGCAATTTCTTCCTCGCCCAGTGGCGCACCATGGCTGGTTTCTTTACCGCCACGGTTGGGTGAGCCGAAACCAATCACGGTTTTACAGCAAATTAAGGTAGGCTTATCGCTTTCCCGTGCGGCTTCCAGAGCAACTTCAATTTCATCAGGATTGTGACCATCAACATTGCGGATCACATGCCAGCCGTAGGCTTCAAAACGGCGTGGAGTGTCATCAGTGAACCAGCCCTGCACTTCACCATCAATGGAAATGCCATTGTCATCATAAAACACCGTCAGTTTGTTTAATCCTAAGGTGCCAGCCAGTGAGCAGACCTCATGGGAAATACCTTCCATCAGGCAACCATCACCCAAAAACACATAGGTTTGGTGATCCACGATCTCATGCCCTGGACGGTTGAACTGTGCAGCCAGCACTTTCTCTGCCAATGCAAAGCCCACCGCATTAGCCAAACCTTGCCCTAAAGGACCTGTAGTGGTTTCCACGCCTGCAGTATAGCCATACTCGGGATGACCTGGAGTGCGACTGTTTAACTGACGAAATGCTTTAAGATCATCAATACTGACATCATAACCGGTGAGATGCAGCAATGAATAAATCAGCATAGAACCATGTCCGTTCGACAATACAAAACGGTCACGGTTAACCCACTCTGGATTATTTGGGTTGTGCTGCAGATGATCCCGCCACAGAACTTCGGCGATATCCGCCATGCCCATTGGGGCACCTGGGTGTCCACTGTTGGCTTTTTGCACAGCATCCATGCTGAGGGCGCGAATGGCATTGGCTCGCTCACGACGGCTGGGCATTACTGAATCTCCTGACGCTATAAATAAAATAAAGGCAGCTATTTTCGCCCACCTGAGTACAGGGAGCAAACATTGCAAGATTTAAAAAAAGCCATGATAACGGATAACCGCTAAAAATGCGGCATTTATGACTGCGCAAAAACAGCTTTGCGGTGAAATGACAATGTTTTACATCAATTTTATAGCTGTTTTCAGCCTTGATACTGAACAACAGCAACAGCTGCATGCTTGCCACACAGCTGTTGTTTAGAACCTAT
The DNA here is from genome assembly GCA_035647115.1 of Thiopseudomonas sp. Taxonomy (GTDB): domain Bacteria; phylum Pseudomonadota; class Gammaproteobacteria; order Pseudomonadales; family Pseudomonadaceae; genus Denitrificimonas. The sequence continues at coordinate 10,214 of DASROA010000102.1, forward strand.
TACAAACCTGCGGCAGCGCGCAAAGCGTCAGCACGATCAGTTTTTTCCCAAGTGAAGGCAGTAAAGCTGTCATCACCCACGGTCACCTCATAAGGCGAACGACCAAAGTGGCCATACGCCGCTGTGGCTTGATACATGGGGTGTAATAAATCCAACATTTGCGTCATGGCATAGGGGCGCAAATCAAAAATATCACGCACCAATTTGATGATAGTTTCATCACTCACTTTGCCTGTGCCAAATGTATTCAAAGAAATGGACGTGGGCTCAGCCACGCCAATGGCATAGGACACTTGGATTTCACAGCGATCAGCCAAGCCTGCTGCGACAATATTTTTTGCCACATAGCGGCCTGCATAGGCGGCACTGCGGTCAACCTTAGATGGGTCTTTTCCGGAGAAAGCACCACCACCATGGCGCGCCATGCCACCATAGGTATCAACAATAATTTTACGGCCGGTTAAGCCGCAGTCGCCCACGGGACCACCAATCACAAATTTACCGGTTGGATTAATATGGTACTGGGTGTCTTTATGCAGCAGTTCAGCAGGCAAGGTCTGTTTAATGATCAGCTCCATGACTGCTTCATGCAGATCTTTTTGCGATACATCAGGATTGTGCTGGGTGGATAACACCACTGCATCAATGCCGACTACTTGACCGTCTGCATAGCGGCAAGTGACTTGGCTTTTGGCATCGGGACGCAACCATGGCAATAACTTACTTTTACGCACATCGGCTTGGCGCTGCATGAGGCGGTGCGCATAAGTAATGGGTGCTGGCATCAACACATCAGTTTCGTTGCTGGCGTAACCAAACATAAGGCCTTGATCGCCGGCGCCCTGATCTTCCGGCTTACTGCGATCCACACCTTGGGCGATCTCTGAAGATTGCTTACCAATAATATTAATAATGCCGCAGGTGGCGCCGTCATAGCCTACATCAGAGCTGTTGTAACCAATATCCACGATCACATCACGTACCAGCTGCTCAAGATCTATCCAAGCCTCGGTGGTAATTTCACCGGCGATAATGGCTACCCCGGTTTTCACCAAGGTTTCACAGGCCACTCGAGCTTGCTTGTCTTCAGTGAGAATGGCATCAAGTACTGCATCAGAAATCTGATCCGCAATCTTATCGGGATGCCCTTCAGATACGGATTCGGAGGTAAAAATTGAGTATTCGCTCATGTCGGTTCCTTAAACTACCGGTGCGTGAGAGTGCTTCATAAGTCCGGCTTGGCAAAATGCCGTAGCTGAATCTGAAAGCCATTTTTTAAACCCAAGTAAAGACTTTCACTGGGTACGAGTCCTGCGGCATTGGCCCAATGGGCCAGTTCATCCTGTTCAAAGCCTAACCATAGATCGCCGCAGGCCTGCTTGGCCCAATCTTGGTCGTGACGACATAATTCGGTAATCAATAAGCTGCCTGCCGGCTTAACTAAGCGCGTTAACAAGCGCACAGCCTCTGCGGGTGCGGCAAAATGGTGCAGTACCATATTGACCACCACGCAGTCAGCAGCAGACACATCATCCTGTAAGGCATCTGCCAACTTTAAATGTACATTGTGCAAACCCTGATCCATGCAGGTCTGTCGCGCCAGCTCGAGCATTTGCGGGCTATTATCAATGGCCTGCACCTGTTTAAAGCGACTGGCCAATGCAGACAAAAAACTACCGTCTCCAGGTCCAACTTCGATAGCAGTCGCTTCAGCTGAAAAGCTCAGGGAGTCCAATAGCGCTAATAAACTGTCACGAAACTGTGGTAAACCAGCAATTAAATCTTGGCGACTCTGAAAGTCACCGGCCATACGCTCAAAAAACTCTCGACTGACTTGCGCTCGCTGTTCGTGCACATGCTCAATACGCTGCATCACATCAGTTGTAATGGCCTGCCCATCTAAACTAGTAAGCAATGCATGGTGCAGCAATTCATCAGGGCTCTGACTGTGCGGCAAACTCCGGCGATAAAAAATCGCATTGCCTTCCCGCCGCGAAGTGACTAAACCGGCTTGGGTCAACACTTTCAAATGATGACTGACTCCTGATTGTCCTACGGCAAGAATATGCGCCAGCTCCAATACTCCAAAAGAGTCATTGCTCAAGACACGTAAAATATTCAAACGTAAAGGTTCACCAGCCGCTTTACAGAAAGCTGCTAAAACATCCGTTGAGCTGGGGTCGACTAATTGCTGTGCTGTACTCATAGGGCAAGCAGTTTAGACGGAGATACGAAGCACGGCAACAGCTATATCAATGTAAATTGATATAGGCTAAGAATCATTTCATAAAGGCGTCACTATTAACGGATCCTCTGCACCCTGAGCTGCCTGCTCTCACTGCAACCGTCATTAATGTGTCACATCCAGGTGTTACAACAGTGTCATTACCCTTTAGGATACTAGTCGCCGTGATCATCTGCGCCTACCCTAATACTTGGATTCGTCACTCAGATGGAGTTATTTGATGCAAACCTCAAGCGCACTGGCAGAGCAAATTAATCGCCTTTACCCCTTACAAGACCAACGCCACGGCACTCGCTATAGAATCGTTCATCAACTGGCGGGGACCACCGAGCTTGAAGCAATAAACGGTCAGCCCCGTTACGTGCCCACCCACAGCCTGCAAGACCAAAGGCTCTGGAAACAATCTGCCTAGCCCGATAATTGCTTGCCGTTTTAAGCCTATTATGCCAGCCTAAAACCTTGTTTATGGGCATCACCGCTCTCCTGTCTGGCATAAGGAACAAGTTCTGATGGGCTCCCTCTCTTTAAGTCACTCTTTACGCCGTTTATGGGCGTTAGAACGTTTCGGCTCAAGTTTGCGCTTTTTTATTGCCTTGAGCATCTGCATGACTTGGAGTTGGTACAGTGAGCAAATGGAGCTTCTTACGCCGCTGTTCCTTGGGGTCATTGCCAGCGCTTTAGCGGAGTCGGATGACAGCTGGCAAGGCCGTTTATTTGCCAGCTGCGTTACCCTAGTGTGCTTCTTTCTAACCGCCCTCACAGTAGAGCTACTGCACCCTTTACCTTGGCTGTTCATCAGCGTATTAAGCATTGCGACCTTTTGCTTAATCATGCTGGGTGCCTTAGGTGAGCGTTATGCCAGCATAGCCTTTGCCACTTTAATTCTCTCAATCTACAGCATGATTGGCTTAGAGCAGAGCAGCATTGTGCTGACCTCAATCTGGCAACAACCCATCCTTTTAGTGGCCGGCGCTAGCCTTTACGCAGGGCTCTCAGTGATCTGGTACGGTGTATTTTCTCAGCAGCCTTTGCAACACAGCCTCGCACGCTTATTTCGTGAGCAATGTGCATACTTAAAAGCCAAGTCAGCGCTATTTGAACCCTTACGCAATATGGATATTGAAGGGCACCGTTTAGCCATTGCCAAACAAAATAGCCGTGTAGTGGCCGCCTTAAACGACACTAAAAATATCATTTTGCACCGCGTCAGTGGCCGCAGTAACAGCAAAGTCAGACGCTATTTAAAGCTGTACTTTTTGGCTCAAGATATTCATGAGCGAGCCAGTTCCTCCCACTACCCTTATTCCCAACTGGCAGAAACTTTTTTCCACAGTGATGTGTTGTTTCGTTGTTTACGACTGCTCCGCCAACAAGGTGATGGCTGTAAAGCTCTGGCCAAAGCCATTGAGCTGCGCCAACCTTTTGATTATGGCGGCGGACACAGCCAAGCACTGGAAGACTTACAGGC
>DASROA010000103.1:0-3183 GCA_035647115.1 Thiopseudomonas sp.
TTTGTCCAGCAAAGACAAAAATATGGAAAAACAACTGCAATGAGAAGCCCAGCATGGCGCCAATAATGATTTGCTCGGCAATTAACAAAATGCTCTGCAAACTCAGCATTTCGACCTGCGGCATTGCAGGCAAGACTGGCACTAATAACAAGGTTATCGCCAACGCCATATACAAACGAATACGTTGTGGAACCAGCTGAGTGCCAATAATGGGCATCACCATGAGTACTGCAGCAATGCGAAACAACGGCAGCAAAAAACTACTGACCCAGCCAGCAATCTGCGTATCACTGAGCTCCAGCATTCATCGCCTGCTTACCCAATAACATAGGGAATGTTATGAATGATCCGCGTGGTAAACTCAAGCCACTGCGATACCAGCCAGGGCCCAAGAATAATTAAAGCCATAAAACTCACCAGCAAGCGTGGCAAAAAGCTCAAGGTTTGCTCGTTAATTTGCGTGGCAGCTTGAAACATTGCCACTAACAAACCCACTAATAAGCTGGGCACAATAATAGAAGCCACCACCAACGCGGTAAGTTGCTGTTGAGCTTTCTTTACGCGGCTGTGCAGAATTTTTAGCAGCCTGTTGCCGCGCGGCCTGCTGTCGATCTTGCGCAGTTGCAGTTTGCCGCTGCTTAGCCTGTTGCACTTGCTGTTGCTGAGCTTGCTCAATACGTTGTTGTTGCTGCGTAATAAACAGATGAAAAACTTTGTGCCGATAACGCTGCTGCACTGCGCTGACTCGCAGCATGATCCTGCCCAACACGCTGATTGCGCGAAGCCTGTACGGATGGACGTAATAAAAAATCGGTGGTAGCCATAAAAATGCCCTAAGCATAAACCAATACTGGCATATACAAGGCAAGATTCAAGCCAACAACTCTTTCTGTAGCTAGCTGTGCGCTTTGCCTAGTATATGTAATGCCAACTTAGTGCTACTTGTCATTAAATTGACCTTTTATAGGCTCATAACATCCAAAAAGCGCGGCTCTGCTTGTTGATCAATGGCTAAACTGGCGAAATCAAACAGGTTGCGATCAGCTAGCTGGGAAGGGGATACATTCTGCAGTGCACGGAACATAATATCTAAACGTCCCGGCGTTTTTTGCTCCCACTCTTGTAGCATAGCTTTCACCACTTGACGCTGCAGATTTTCTTGGGAGCCACACAGATTACAAGGGATAATCGGAAAGGCTCGCTGCTCTGCATAGGCAGCAATATCACTTTCCTTACAATACGCCAAAGGACGAATGACTATATTGCGGCCATCATCAGACAATAGCTTGGGCGGCATAGCTTTCAAGGTGCCACCAAAAAACATATTTAAGAAAAACGTTTCTAAAATATCGTCACGATGATGACCAAGCGCCACCTTGGTGGCGCCAATTTCATCGGCAAATGTATACAAAGTACCGCGGCGCAATCGCGAACAGAGCGAGCAGGTGCTCTTACCTACGGCTAATTTCTCTTGGACCACAGAGTAGGTATCTTCTTCAAGAATGTGGTACTCAATACCCACAGTATCTAGATAAGCTGGTAAGACATGCTCAGGAAAGCCCGGTTGCTTTTGATCCATATTGACCGCAACTAGGGAAAACTGGATCGGTGCGACTTTTTGCAAGTGCAAAAGCACATCTAGCATGGCGTAGCTGTCCTTACCACCCGACAAGCACACCATGACTTTGTCGCCTTCTTCGATCATATTAAAATCAGTCACCGCGGCACCGGCCATCCGCTGTAAACGTTTCTGTAGCTTTTTAAACTCGACTGACAAACTGCTCATAACATGATCCGTAACAAATAAAAAAAGCTATTTTACCTGTTACCTTGCACAAACCCTAGTTTGGACAGAAGAATTACTCTTGTTGACTAGCAACCATCTCGGCATTGGAGACACATGCGCTCAACAGCCGAACACTCGACGCATCTTCTGCATCATCAATACTATTGGCCTGCCAGTACAACGCACCTGTATTGCCTTTAGTGTCCCAAGTGTATTGGCCGTATTTAGCATCCAAGGATGTATAACGAGCACCTGAGGCACTGATCACACTCTCCATCAATAATTGTTGGCCATCAACGTGCAGCACCGCATAAGTGCTACCGCTGGCAGTGTTCAAGTAGGTTGCTGGAACAATGACACCACGCTCACACTGATACTCCATCTGTAATGCATGGTCAGCATTTTCAGCCAGTGCCCACTGACTGGCTAAGCAGCCAAAAATCACCGTAATTGCTCGAATTGATTTACGCATCTCACAGCCCTTGATTGTCCATTTATTGCCTATCTGAGGCACTCAACATAGGCTTTATAAACAGTTTTTTTCAGCTTTAGTTCACTCATACACAGAGTTTAATCGTTTGTGCACAGTTTAAAAAAGCAGTTTTTGACCACGCTGCACAATATTTTGCAGTCCTACCCACAAGGATTCAGTGAATACGCCTTGATCAACCACCTCAAGGATATGCAGCACCCGTTATTTGCCCAAGCCAACTTGAGCGATACGTTGAGCTTATTTCGCACCCACTTTGTGTTATTTCATGTTTTGTATCTGTTGCGCGATAGACTGCGTAGCCGCAGCGAGTTTGACTTGCAGATCAGCCCATTACAGATTCGCCTTAAACGAGCTGCTGCAACCACGCTGCAGCCAACGAACAACCAAGCACTAGAATGCGACGATCCATTGCGCAGTTACTATTTAAATCTCAACCACTTACAGGTAACTGACCGAGCGGACGTAGAAGCGCTGCTCAACAGCAGTCGAGCCACTTTACTGCAGCCGCAAAATATCACCGATGCGTTGCTCGAGCTGGGAATAGATCAACCTTTATCCACTGTCACTGCTGCTGAACTACGCCACCAGTACCGCAAACTGGTGAGTTTGCATCATCCAGACCGTGGCGGTTGCACAAAGCGCTTACAGCGTATCAATCAGGCGATGGATACGCTGCGCGCAGAACACTTATTGAGCTGACAAATACTCTAACGTTTGCAGCAGCATACTGATTTTCGGCATTGCGCAACCCACTTCTTTAGCCGCACGCAAGGGAGCCTTGTAGATCGCCTCCAGCTCCATTGGCCGTTGCTCAGCGTGGTCATGGTACATACTGGGCAAATAGGCTGACATCCTCTCGGTGTATTTCAGCATGCTAGAAATGAGATCTTCTGGCAGAGGGTAA
>DASROA010000104.1:0-2949 GCA_035647115.1 Thiopseudomonas sp.
GGCTGACTTAAACTGAACGACAGCCACGCCAAGAGCACCACCAGCGGAACTAACAGCACCACATGCCAGCCGTCTGGAATCAGGTAACGGACAGTGGCGGGCAACTGTGCCCAGAGGAAACCAAAGCTGATAATGCCCAGCGGCAGAATCAGTAAGATTGCAAACACCCCGGGCAAATGGGATTCCATAAAGGGTGCAAGGAATAAGCCGGCAAAGAAACCAAGAATAACAGTAGGTAAGGCTTCCATCAGCTCAATCACTGGTTTGATCTTGTTGCGCACCGTCGGCGCCATAAAATAGGCGGTGTACATGGCGCCACACACGGCCAGTGGAATCGACAGCAGCATGGCATAAAAGGCTGCCTTTAAAGTACCAAAGGCCAGTGGGGTTAAGCTGAATTTAGGTTCAAACTCATTGGAGGCCGAGGACGACTGCCAAGTGTACTCGGGCTCGCTGTAGCCTTCGTACCACACCTTGCCCCATAGTGATTTCAATGAGGTTTCGGGGTGTGGGTTATCAATGGTATAGCGTTGAAACACCCCTTGGGCATCTTGCACCAAGAGCATCGAAGCGCGGGGGGCTAAGGCTGCTAGCCGTGGCGCATCCGTTAATAAAGGCACATCAATGGCGGTTTTTTCTGCGGTGGTATTGAAGACGCCCACCCGGCCCGTATTGTCTATGGCAACAAAGCCCTTGCGACGCTGTTCAGCCTCAAGGATTTTAATCGGCGCATTACCCAGTTTTAAGGTCCGAATTTTTGTCAGTTGCTGTTGATTGTGTGCATCACGCACCATAAAAAACTGAGTAATCTGCCCTTGGGAGTCGCCCACCAATAAGGATTGTTGCGCCAACTGAAACACCATCTGGGTCACTTGCTGTCCCGGCTCAACCACAGGCAAGGTGTGCAGCAGTTCAATATTGCTTAAGTTGCGGCTGTCATACACATCCAAGCGGCCGCTACTGCGTAAAGCAAAGGTGTAGTGGTGATCAGGGGCAATCAAAATGCGCTGATAGGGGGTGTTGCTAGGAAACTGGATGGGCTCGAGGCTTTCTTGCACTTCACCGGTTATAAAATTGGTTTTCTGACGCAGTAAGCTCATGACCACATGGCCGCCATCCACTAAAGCGGCCAGTAGCTTGCCGTCAGGGGAGGCTTGCTCGGTAATGAAATTTAGCGGGCGTTGCTGTGGGTCCAGCTGAATAGCTTTACCGTTAAACAGTTGAGTGACGCTGGGTTCAACCCCTAAACGTTCACCTTGCTCATTAAACTTCACTTTAAAGGTGGTGCTGGCGGCAATCGCTGTACCGTTGCTGAGACCCAGTAGCAATGTATCGTCGCCAGGGGTTTTCACCTTAACGCTGCTGATTTGTGCGTCATCCAATGGCAGTTGTTGCTGGGATAAGGGCATGCCGTTTTGGGCATCAATAAACAGCAATTGACCACCGTCAATAAGCAGTGCGGCAATCTCATTTTGCTCTTCGCTGAACATGCTTAAAACGGTACTGGAGCGCGCTGATTCATGCAGTGTGAAACTGCTGTCGTGTTTAATAGTTGCGCTTTTAAACAGCGGCATCACCTCATACATGAGGTAAAAGAAAATCAGGGTAATGGCGACAATTACACTCCAACCGCCCAGCGCTATGGCGCGCCGTGCCACAGTATCTTTTAATGCACGAAACTTGCGACGCGTCCGCATGCGCGGGCTGTTCAGCTCCTGCTCTAATTGCGACGATATATCCTGCATAACCTGACCCTTGCAATTAATATTGCCTGCACTTTAAGTCTTTTGTGTGACAGTAAAATGACAAATAGAAAAAAGGGGGCCGCAGCCCCTTTTATTTGTAGTGTCAGTGTGGTTGATTACAGCTCAAGCTCTTTATAGAGGCGCTCAACCACAGCTGCTGGTAAGGGCACATAGCCATCGCGATTTACTACTTCTTGTCCTTGCTTGGACAGCATCAGTTTTACAAACTCACGATCCAGAGGAGCTAGAGCTTGGTTAGGACGCTTGTTCACATACACATAGAGGTAGCGCGACAGGGGAAAGTCGCCGGTGGCGGCTTGCTCAGGGGTCGCCTCGATGTACGGGCCGCCTGCTTTCGCCGCTAAGGGCACGGCACGTACCGATGAGGTGCGGTAGCCAATCCCTGAGTAACCAATGGCATTCAGCGATGAGGATACTGACTGCACCACCGAGGCTGAGCCAGGCTGTTCATTGACACTGTTTTTAAAGTCGCCTTTACACAGGGCGTTGTCTTTAAAGTAACCGTAGGTGCCAGACACCGAGTTGCGGCCATACAGCTGGATTGGGCGGTTGGCCCAAGCATCGGTTAAGCCTAAATCACCCCAGCGGGTCACGTCTTCTCCGGTACCACAACGACGGGTGGAGGAGAAAATGGCGTCCACTTGTTCAATGGTCAGCCCTTGAATGGGGTTGTCTTTGTGCACATAGACCGCTAAAGCATCGATGGCGACCGGCACAGGGGTTGGGCGATAGCCGTGGCGGGCTTCAAAAGCTTGAATCTCGCTGTCTTTCATCATCCGTGACATGGGCCCCATGTTAGCGGTGCCTTCTGCCAGTGCCGGTGGCGCAGTGGACGAGCCTGCGGCTTGAATCTGTACGTTGACGTTGGGGTAGTTCTTTTTAAACTCTTGCGACCACAGGGTCATCAGGTTCGCCAGCGTATCCGAGCCGATGCTGGTCAGGTTGCCTGAGATACCACTGGCGCGTTCATAGTTGGGTAACGCTGCATCCACTGCAGCTGTGGCAGAAAACGTTGCGAATGCAGTGCAAAGACTGAGCGATGCAACCAGTGCTTTCATTTTCGAGGTCATACCTATCTCCGATTTTATTCATCAAGCTGAACTAATGCATGTGCATCAGCACGGACGCTTGGGCGATCCGATGACTGCATACTAAGCAGGCTTGATGACAGTTTGATGAAAGC
>DASROA010000105.1:0-5735 GCA_035647115.1 Thiopseudomonas sp.
GCGTAAGCAACGCTACGGAGATGCGTTGTAATGTCCAGTTGGAAGTTAGCAGCAGGCTACCAAGAGCTGCAGGCTGATTTTGGCAGCCTTGAAAAAATCTTTGCTTTAACCGGTGAGCGCATTACCCGAGACCCTATTTCCGAGCTGATTCGCGTCAAACGAAACGGTGTGTATTATTATGTGAAGCGTTATCGCAGTGCCGGTAAAGGGTTACGCCGTTACGCTGCGCGTCCGCGGATTAAAGCCGAATGGCAAAACCTTAAACGTTTTGCTAAATGGGGGATTCCCACCGCTGAAGTGATCGCCCAAGGTTTAGAGCGCAAAGCCGGTGCTTTTGTACGGGGCGCCATGATCACCCGAGAAATCCCCAACAGCCGTGATTTGGCTGATTTAGCCAATAACGACAGCGCACTGTTACGAGATCGGCACTGGGTTAAACAAGTCAGTGAGCAAATTGCCAGTGCCACACGGATCATGCATCAGCATCGTTTCACCCATAACGATTTGAAATGGCGCAATATCTTGGTTGATGATCAAGTTAAAGTGTATTTAATTGATTGCCCCACAGGCACCTTTTGGTGGGGGCCTTTTTTACAGTACCGCATCATTAAAGACTTGGCGTGTTTAGACAAAGTGGGCAAGTATCATCTGAGCAATACGCAGCGTTTACGCTTTTACTTGCAGTACGTAAAGCGGGCGCGGCTCAATGCTCAAGATAAACAGCACATTGCGAAAATCGTGCGATTTTTTGAGGGGCGCGAATGAAGGACTTTACTGATCCAGCCGTTGCCCAACTATTGGCCCAGCAGCAATTGGATAACTTTACTGCACTATGGGACTTACAGCTTGAGGCGGTGGATGAACCTAACACCGAGCGCGGTGGCTGGAGCAGTGTAGCCAAGTTGACTCTAGGGGAACAAAGTTTCTACCTGAAGCGGCAAATCAACCACCTCACCCGCACCTTGCACCGGCCCTTAGGGGAACCCACTTTTGCCCGTGAAATGCGTAATATTCAGCGTTATCAACAACTGGGCATCCCCGCCTTGCGCGCCGCTTATTTTGCCCAGCGTAAAGTGGGCGGTGAACAGCGTGCCATCCTCATGACCTATGCCTTAGAAGGCTGGCAAGATTTAGACCACTGGCAAGCGCACTGGCCACAGCTGTCCAATGAGCAGCAACAAGGGGTATTGCAGGCCTGTGCACAATTGGCGAGACGACTGCATGAGGCCGGTCAGCTGCATGGCTGTTTTTACCCTAAACATATTTTTCTGCAAGAGCAGGCCGCAGGTATGACTGCGCAACTGATTGATCTTGAAAAAACTCGCCCTTTATTACTGGGGCGCCGTGATCGCATCAAAGATTTAGAACCTTTATTTCGTCGCTCGCAGCATGTTTGGGGCCGTGAACAGGTGCAGTTGTTTTTACAAAGTTACCTGCAGCGCCCAGAAGATAGTCCCCATTGGCTGCAACGTTTAGATGCGCGGCGTAAACATAAGGCAGCACGCAAATGAAACTCAGCCAATTAACTGGGCGAAGCCCGCAACTGCCGCAGACGTTAAGCCTAGATAATGGGCAGAGCGTGCAGCTCCAACAGTGGCTGCGGGTCTTGCCTGAGCAGCGCTATGTGGGTCGCGCCCAATGGCAAGGGCGTGATGTCTTGGTCAAACTTTTAGTGGGTCATAAAGCGGCACGTCAATACCAGCGTGAGCTCACTGGCGCGCAATTACTTGCCGAGCAAAAGATTCACACACCAGACCTGTTGGATGCCCAGCAGCAGAGTGATGGCAGTGCGTATCTGATTTTTGACTTTATAGATAAAGCTCAGAGCTTAGCGGATGCTTGGCAAGTGTGCTCTGCTGCAGCGCCATTGACTGCCCAGCAAACTCAAGTGCTGAGCCAAGCGCTACAAACTGTTGCGCACATGCATTCACGGGGTCTTTGGCAAAGTGATTTACATCTGGACAACCTCTTGCAGCTGGGTGAAAACCTGTATGTGATTGATGGGGGTGGCGTGCAAAGTGAACAGGCCGGTCAGCCGCTATCCCAAGCAAAAGTGCTGGATAACTTAGCCGTGTTTTTTGCTCAACTGCCCAGTGCCTACGATGCGCACCTCGCAGAATTGCTGACTCACTATTTAGCGGTGAACGCAGAACATAAACTTGCTGTCGACAGGCTGCATCAGCACATCCTCAAAATTCGACAGTGGCGCGTAAAAGACTACTTAAATAAAGCAGGCCGTGAGTGCAGCTTATTCAGCGTCACCAGAGGCTGGTTTGGTTTGCGTGCCGTGTGGCGAGCCGCAGAAGCAGAACTGACACCACTCTTGACTGATCTAGATGCAGCAATCGACAGCGGCCATATTTATAAAACTGGCGGTGCCGCAACAGTAGCGCGGGTTGAGCACGGCCAGCACACTTTGGTCATTAAACGCTATAACATCAAAAACACCCTGCATTGGCTGAAGCGTTTCTGGCGACCCAGCCGAGCCTGGCAAAGCTGGCGCGAAGGGCATCGCCTCAGTGTATTAGGTATCGCCACACCACAGCCTTTAGCGGTTATTGAAAACCGTTGGTGTGGATTACGTGGCCGAGCGTGGTTAATCAGTGAATATTGTGGTGAACAGGATATAATTGATCGCTTAGCTGCTTATCAAGAGGGTGATGAAACACCAGAAGCTGAAATAAATGCACTGATTGAATTGTTGAATGCATTAATCCGTGAAAAAATCAGCCATGGCGATTTAAAAGGTCATAATATTTTATGGCATCAACAGCGTTGTTATTTAATTGATTTAGATGCCATGCAGCAGCATCACAGCATGCGCAGCTTCACCCGTGCATACTTAAAAGATCGCACCCGTTTATTACGCAACTGGCCGCAAAACAGCCCGTTGTACAAATTATTAGATCAGCGTTTACCACAGCTGCCCAAGCGCAGCGCTAAAGATTAAGAGGCGAAAAACCCATGTCACTGACTATTCTAGGTCTGTCTGGTGCACTCAACCACGACCCATCAGCAGCGCTATATATTGATGGCAAGTTAATTGCTGCTGTTGAGGAAGAGCGTTTAGTGCGCGACAAGCATGCTAAAAACCGCATGCCCTATGAGTCGGCCAAGTTTTGTTTAGAGCAGGCAGGCATAACTCCAGACGATGTTGATGTGGTGGCGATTCCCTTTGCACCCATCAGTATTTTAGAAAAAGCTCGCTGGCATTACGCTAAACGTTATTGGTATGCACCAGAGCGCTCCATTGATGCCATTTTTTCCGGCAACCGCCGTTTTCACCGTTATTACAGAAGAATCCAATGGTGCTTAGTGCAGCTGGGCTTTGATTTAAAGAAAGTCAAAATCGAACCGGTCGAACACCACTTAGCTCACGCTGCCAGCGCCTATCTGTGCTCAGGCTTCCAAGAAAAAACCGCCATCATGGGCATTGACGGTAAAGGTGAATACGCCACCACCTTCTTTGGCTACGGTGAAAACGGCAAGATTCATAAAATAAAAGAATTCTATGACCCTGACTCCTTGGGCGGCCTATACGGCGCGATGACCGAGTTTTTAGGTTTTGAAATGCTCGATGGCGAATTTAAAGTCATGGGCATGGCACCCTACGGTGACCCTGATCTATATGATTTATCCCGCCTGGCCAAGTTTGAAAACGGCGAACTGATCATCAACACTGAATATGCCAATGTGGTGGGCCTACGCCGCTATAAAGAGAAAGGCAAAGGCTATTACTTCACCCCCAAACTGATCGAATGGCTCGGGCCTAAGCGCGAAGGCGATATAGCAGACGACCCTTACATTCATTACGCCGCTAGCGTGCAAGCACTGTTTGAGAAGCTGGCTCTGGAAATGATGGAGTACTACCTCGGTGACATCATTAAAGAAACCGGACTCATTGCCTTTGCTGGCGGCAGTGCGCTAAACGTAAAACTCAATCAAAAAATCATCGAGCGCGATGATGTTAAAGAACTGTTCGTACAGCCGGCAGCCGGTGATGCTGGTACCGCGGTAGGTGCTGCCGCCTTTATTTCCCAACGTAAAGGCGTTCCGGTCGAAAAGATGGAGCATGTCTACCTGGGCCCTGAATACACCAACGAAGAAATCATCGCCGCCTGTGCCAAACACCCTGGCCAACCACAGTGGCAAAAAATCGATAATGTGCCCGAGCATATCGCCAAAATCATGGTAGAGGGCAACCCGGTAGCGTGGTTCCAAGGCCGCATGGAATTTGGCCCCCGCGCTTTAGGTGGCCGCTCAATCATTGGTTGCCCCAGCATTGAAGGCGTGGCTGACCGCATTAACGAGCAAATTAAATTCCGTGAGCGCTGGCGCCCCTTCTGCCCATCCATGCTCGACACTGTCGCACCACAGATGCTCAAAGTGGACCACCCATCGCCTTTTATGACCTTTACTTTTCAGGTCTGCGACGAATGGAAAGAGCGTGTGCCCGAAGTCGTTCATGAAGACGGCACCTCTCGCGCACAAGTCCTGGAACGCCAGCATCACCCGCGCTGGTACGACTTAATGCTGGAGCTGGAAAAGCTCACCGGCAATGGCGTGTCCCTCAACACCTCACTCAACCGCCGCGGCGAAGCCATGGTCTGCTCACCCAAAGATGCGCTGGATATGTTCTATGGCTCGGATCTGCAGTATTTGATTATGGAAGATATATTGGTGGTGAAAGAGCCTAAAGAAGAGGCCGTTGATGGCAGTCTCTAACTCAAAGCAAAACACCGCAGAGCAGTGGATTCTGCAATTTATGCATGGTTATGACGGGCCCTTTATGGACTGTGCCCGTCAGTATGCAGTGCTGTTTAAAGATACTGAGTATAAAGTCTGCACTGTTTATTTAACCGGCGAGCCCAACGATGAAGTGGCGCAGGGCAGTGCTTCTGATGAAGTGATTTTTTTAAACTACACCAGTAAGCAAGTGCGCGGGCTTAAACTTGCTGCAATAAAAGAGTTTAAAAAGATCGTTAACAGTCGCAACTTCACCCTATGCATCGCCCACCGTTTTAAACCCATCTATATCGCTTTATTTGGCTCGAAGCTGCCTATTATTGGTGTGCATCACGCCTTCGGTGACTACAAACGCCGTTCAAGACAACTATTGGCCAATCATTTCCGCAAGCGCTTGCGCTTATTAGGCGTGTCCAATGCAGTGCGCGATGATATGCGTGCCAGTTTGCCAAAGTTTAAAGAAGAACATATTCAGACGCTGTACAACCGTATTGATGTGGAAGCAGTTCAGGCAGAGCAAGTCAGCCGCGAAGAGGCGCGTGAATTTCTTAACTTACCTTTAGATGCTTGGATAGTCGGTAACGTAGGCCGTTTACATCCCGATAAAGATCAAACCACCCTTATTAAAGGCTTCGCCAAAGCATTGCCAAACTTACCAGAGGGCAGCCTGCTGGCCATTATGGGCAGCGGCCGCTTAGAACAACAGTTAAAACAGCTCGCAGTTGACTTAGATGTTGCTGAAAGCGTGCGCTTTCTGGGCCAAGTGCCCAATGGCCGCCGATACTTTAAAGCCTTCGACTTGTTTGCGCTCACTTCAGATCATGAGCCTTTCGGCATGGTGCTGCTTGAAGCCATGGCGGCGGGGGTGCCGGTGATAACAACCAATTGTGGTGGCGCGAAAGAGGTGGTGAGTGAGCCAGAGTGCTTGTTTGAGTTGGGGGATGTGGAAGGACTGAGCGGATTGCTATTAGCAAGTACAGGTCATTCAT
>DASROA010000106.1:0-4151 GCA_035647115.1 Thiopseudomonas sp.
GGTCAATGGGTTGACCAATGGTATGACACAGATTCAAATGACGGTAAATTCGCGCGCAGTGAGTCACAATTTCGCAACTGGGTGACCGCTGATGGCAGTGCGGGCCCAAGCGGAGAGGCAGGCTTTAAGGCTGAAGCAGGCCGCTACCACTTATATGTGTGCTTGGCCTGTCCTTGGGCGCACAGAACCTTGATCTTTCGTAAGTTGAAAGGGCTGGAGTCGATGATTTCAGTTTCAGTGGTGCACCCGCTCATGGCTGAGCATGGCTGGACCTTTGCCGAAGGTGAAGGCGTGGTGGCCGACCCGGTTTTCCAAGCCGACTATATGCACCAGATTTATACCGCCGCAGACCCAAAATACAGTGGTCGGGTCACCATCCCAGTGCTCTGGGATAAACAGCAAAATGTCATGGTGAGTAATGAATCGTCGGAAATTATTCGCATGTTCAACAGTGCCTTTGACGGCATTGGTGCGCTGCCGGGCGATTACTATCCAGATGCGTTGCGTGGGGAGATTGATAGCATCAACGCGCATGTCTACGACAACATTAACAACGGCGTTTACAAGGCTGGTTTTGCGACCACGCAAAAAGCCTATGAATCAGCAGTGTTTCCTTTATTTGAGGCGCTGGATGAGTTGGAGCATCGCTTGTCTAAACAACGCTATCTGGTGGGTGATCAAATCACCGAGGCTGACTGGCGTTTATTTACTACGTTGATTCGTTTTGATGCGGTTTATTACGGTCACTTTAAGTGCAATCTGAAGCGGATCGCAGACTATCCAAACCTGTCGGGCTATATGCGCGAGCTGTATCAGTGGCCGCAGATTGCCAGGACGGTCAATATGCAGCATATCAAAGATCACTATTACCGCAGTCACGGCACCATTAACCCAACCGGTGTGGTACCAGTAGGGCCTGTGTTGAACCTGGATAGCCCCCATGGCCGTGAAAGTTTTTAATGCTTTCATAGCCGACAGTAATGGCAGGGCAATCTTAATGGGCAGGAGTAGCGGCAATGATTGAATTGCGACCTTATCAACAGCTCGGCGGTGCTCAGTATGGCTGGCTAGAGACCCGCCACCATTTTTCATTCGCCAATTATTACGATCCTAGGCGCATGGGTTGGGGGCAGTTGCGGGTGTGGAATGATGACATCATCGCGCCGCACTCAGGTTTTCCAGCCCACCCGCACCGCGATATGGAAATCATCACCTATGTGCGTAAAGGGGCCATTACCCATGAGGACAGTTTGGGTAATCGCGGCCGCACTGCAGCCGGCGATGTGCAGGTGATGAGTGCTGGCACCGGCATAGTGCACAGCGAGATGAATGAAGAGGATGAGACTACGCAAATTTTCCAAATCTGGATTATGCCGAATCAGCAGGGCTTGCCACCGACTTGGGGCACTAAACCCTTTCCTAAGGCTGAACGCAGCGGCGCTTTTGTTACGCTGGCCAGCGGTTTTTCCGGTGATACTGATGCCTTACCTATCCGTGCCGATGCGCGCTTAGCCGCGGTAACCTTAATGGCCGGACAGAGCGCTGAATATGCAATTGCTGCAGGGCGTAAGCTGTACTTGGTACCTGCCAGTGGTCGTATCGACGTCAATGGAGTTCTGGCCTCGGCCGGTGATGGCTTAGCCATTTGTGATGAACGGCTGCTGCAGGTGCGTGCACAAGAAGACAGTGAAATCGTGCTGGTGGATGTGACATAAGCCCTGAATTACTCGTTGAGCGTCGTTTTAAGCTGCGCAAGCTTAAAAATTGACTTTGGGAGATCCAGCGATTGTTTCGCCTGAACCCCGCATATACTAAACACAGATAAACTTTATCTAAGAGGAAGCACAATGACTAAAGTATTGGTTCTTTATCACTCCATGTACGGACATGTTGAAACCATGGCCAATGCCGTTGCTGAAGGCGCCCGTAGCGTTGCCGGCGTAGAGGTTACGGTCAAGCGAGTACCAGAAACCATGGACGCTGAAGCGTTTACAGCAGCCGGCGGTAAAACGGATCAAGCAGCTGCAGTGGCGACGCCCGCAGAGTTGGCCGACTACGATGCAATTATTGTTGGTACGCCGACCCGTTTCGGAAGTATGAGCGGACAGATGCGTAACTTCTTTGACCAGACCGGTGGTCTGTGGGCCAAAGGCGCTTTAGCCGGTAAAGTGGCCAGTGTATTTACTTCAACAGGTACCGGTGGCGGTGAAGAAATGACCATTACCTCCACTTGGACCACCTTAGCCCACCACGGCATGGTTATTGTGCCCATTGGCTACACGACGCCAGAGTTGTTTGATATTTCGCAGGTCAGTGCGGGTTCACCTTATGGTGCGGCAACTATTGCCGGCGGTGATGGTTCACGGCAACCGGACGAGCGTGAGTTAAGCATTGCCCGTCACCAGGGTAAACATGTAGCGCAGATTGCTGCCAAATTGAAAGCGTAAAGGTTCACACAACGCCTCAGTAAGAAGCCCCAAGCCAATGTGCGTGGATTGGGGCTTTTTTTGCTTATGGCGTTGCGTCGATGATTCAACTCATCAAGCAAGGGAGCCAGTTAACTACGGGCTTCTTCGACCACAGCGTCAAACTCTTGCTGTATTTCTGCGCTGGGCTCGGGGCTGAGTAGGCTCAGTACAATCATTGCGGTACCGGCAAGAATAAAGCTGGGCACGATTTCGTATAGCTCAAAAATTCCACCGCTCATATTGGCCCAAGCTACCACAGTGACACCGCCCACCACAATACCTGCCATGGCGCCTAATGCAGTTGCCCGTTTCCAAAATAACGACAGCAGTAACACAGGACCAAAGGTGCCACCAAAGCCAGCCCAAGCATAGGACACTAAATCCAACACAGTGCTGTTTTCATTAAAGGCGAGCAACATAGCAGCAAAAGCGATCACCACTACAGTTAAGCGTCCCACCCGTACCAGTTCTTTTTGACTGGCATCTTTGCGAAATAACGATTTATAGAAATCCTCGGTTAGCGCAGAGGATGACACCAGTAGTTGGGAGTCAGCCGTGGACATAATGGCGGCCAGAATGGCGGATAACAGAATGCCGGCAATTAGGGGGTGGAACAGGGCGTTAACCATATACATAAAAATGGTTTCACCGTCCCCTAAGCCGCCTTCAATAAAGACACTGCCTATCAGTCCAATTAACATGGCACACGTCAGAGTGAGGGCACTCCAGCTCACTGCAATGCGGCGTGCCATGGGGATGTTTTTATGGGATTTAATGGCTGCAAAACGTGCCAGAATATGGGGCTGACCAAAGTAACCCAGACCCCAAGCCACGGCGCTAATAATGCCTATGGCGCTTAACGCTTTGCCTTCAGCATCACTGAACCAGGTCAGTAGATTGGGGTTGAGCTCTTGGATACTGCTAAAGGTTGCGTTCACCCCGCACAGCTCACCCATGGCCCACAGTGGCACTATGGCTAAGGTTGCAGCCATAAGCAGTCCTTGCAGTAAGTCAGTCCAAGATACCGCCAAGAACCCACCGAACATGGTGTAGGACATGACTGCTAAGGTGCCCAGCAGTACTGCGATTTTATAGTCCAAGCTAAATACGGTTTCAAACAGTTTACCTGCGGCAACCAAGCCAGAAGAAGTGTAGAAAAGGAAAAATAGAAGAATAAACAGTGCTGAAACCACCCGCAGCATATTGCTTTGATCGCGGTAACGTTTTTCTAAGAATTCTGGAATGGTCAGTGAGTTATTGGCTTTAAAAGTATAGATACGTAATCTTGGCGCCATAAACAGCCAGTTTAGCCAAGTACCCACCAGCAAGCCTATGGCAATCCAGCTAGCGCTTAAGCCTGAAGCATATGCTGCACCGGGCAGGCCCAGTAATAACCAACCGGACATATCCGAGGCACTGGCCGACAATGCAGAACTCCAAGGCCCTAAACTACGGCCGCCTAGAATATAGTCGGCTAAATCCTGAGTGCGTTGAAAAGCAGCCCAGCCGATGACGAGCATCACGCCAATATAGACAATAAAACTCCATCCCACGACACTGTTATTTGCGATCATGCTTAGATTCCTTTTGTGCTGTTATTGGTAGCCTAGCTTCGTCTGACTGAGCAAGCAAACGGGCGTCACCGCCAATCGCCGCAGTATTAATGGTAAGTGTGCGTTCGCT
>DASROA010000107.1:0-5446 GCA_035647115.1 Thiopseudomonas sp.
TGTGGGCGCTGGCCCTTCAGGACTGTTGTTAGGTCAACTACTACATAACGCAGGAATTGAAAATATTATCATTGAACGCCAAAGCCCTGAGTATGTGCTGAGCCGTATTCGAGCAGGCGTACTTGAGCAAGGTATGGTCGATTTACTACGTGAAGCCGGTGTTAGCAAGCGTATGGATGCTGAAGGCTTGGTCCATGACGGTTTTGAGCTGGCCCTTAATGGTCGCTTAGAACACATCAATTTAAAAGAACTGACTGATGGCAAAACCGTTCTAGTCTATGGGCAAACTGAAATAACACGCGATTTAATGGCCGCACGTAAAGCCAGTGCTGCACCAACAGTTTATCAAGCAAATGATGTGCAGCTGCATGGACTTAAAAGCAATGCACCCTACGTCACCTATGAAAAAGACGGTCAAATACACCGTATTGATTGCGATTATATTGCCGGCTGTGATGGCTTCCATGGTATATCACGCAAGTCAATTCCTGCCGGTGTGCTGAACGAATTCGAGCGTGTCTACCCCTTTGGCTGGCTTGGCCTCTTAGCTGACACTCCACCCGTCCATGATGAGTTGATCTACGCTCGTCACGAGCGCGGCTTTGCTCTCTGCAGCATGCGCTCCCCAACTCGTACACGTTATTATGTGCAAGTACCTACAACTGAAAAAGTTGAAGATTGGTCAGATGAACGTTTTTGGAATGAGCTACGTAAACGTCTCCCAGTTGAGCATGCAGAGAAACTGGTAACAGGGCCCTCTCTTGAAAAAAGTATCGCCCCACTCCGCAGTTTTGTGGTTGAGCCCATGCAGTATGGTAATTTATTTTTACTCGGTGATGCAGCTCATATAGTTCCACCAACCGGTGCCAAAGGTCTAAACCTCGCTGCCAGCGATGTGAACACCATGTTTCGTATTCTGTGCAAAGTTTACCAAGATGGCCGCACAGACTTATTAGAAAAATATTCTGAAATTTGCTTGCGTCGCATCTGGAAGGCTGAGCGTTTCTCTTGGTGGATGACTAATATGCTGCACTCTTTTCCAGAGCATGATCCTTTTACTCAACGCATACAACAAACTGAGTTGGAATATTTTATAGGTTCGGAAGCGGGTCGACGAACTATCGCAGAGAACTATGTCGGCCTACCTTATGAAAACCTAGAATAGAGGATACTTTCATTGCTACTACGCAGCCAAGGGCTGTATGGGCCACAGAAACAAATAGCTACACCTGTTTTTTGAGTGTTCTCGTCGTGACGCGCTATTTTACGCCCTTGATCGTAGGTCATGGTTTTATTTACGCAACGGTAGAACCATTCGGTTTAAAGCTGCACTGAAGCCCCAACTGCAGGAGGTTGTAGTAGCATCATTCAGCTAACTAGGTTCTGTTACATTAATATCCGATAAAGGCGATTAAATATTAAAAAATTAACTATTTGATATACAACAATCATATTGATATGACAAAGTTTAACCTAGAAATGCTTTAACTATTTATCTAACAATTTCATCAGTCATGGGTTTTTAGCTATAAGCTCTGACTCTGTATTTTTGATATTTGTACTGGTGCAATTCCGCATATCATTCTTATCTAGCGCTAACCAATAATTATGCGCAGCGCAGAAATAAAACAGAGTTTCAAAGCTAACACGTAACTAAATTTGTTTAACGGGAATTATTATGATTGATAAAACGTCCGCTACTTTAATGGAAGCACTTTCAAATATAAAAGATGGTTCCACAATCATGATTGGCGGCTTTGGCGATGCAGGCCAACCTGCTGAGCTGATTGATGGCCTGATTGAACGGGATGTTAAAGATTTAATTATTGTCAGCAATAATGCGGGTAACGGTGACCATGGCTTAGCCAGATTATTAAAAACAGGTGCAGTCCGCAAAATCATTTGTTCTTTCCCACGCCAAGCGGATTCATGGGTGTTTGACGAGCTCTACCGTGCTGGAAAAATCGAACTAGAATTGGTGCCACAAGGTAACTTAGCGTGCAGAATTCAAGCCGCAGGTATGGGGCTTGGGCCTATTTATACGCCTACCGGTTTTGGTACCACGCTGGCTGAAGGTAAGCCGGTTTTAAAGTATGAGGGAAAGGATTTTATTTTAGAAAACCCTATCCGTGCAGACTTCGCCTTAATTAAAGCGCACCAGGGTGACCGTTGGGGCAATCTAGTCTATCGAAAATCAGCGCGTAATTTTGGACCTATTATGGCCACAGCTGCTGGGGTGACCATTGCTCAAGTTAACGAGGTAGTGGAACTGGGCGCGCTGGATCCTGAGCACATTATTACTCCGGGTATTTTTGTGCAGCACGTCGTGCAAGTCAAACCTACATCAGAATTGGAGTAAATAAATGAGCTATACCAAATTAAGTCGTGACCAAATTGCTGAGCGTGTTGCCCAAGACATCCCTGAAGGTTCTTACGTTAACTTGGGCATTGGTTTACCAACCCGAATTGCCAGTTACTTACCGGAAGATAAAGAGATTTTTCTGCATTCGGAAAATGGTTTATTGGCATTTGGCCCCACACCTGAACCCGGTGAAGAAGACCCAGACCTAATTAATGCCGGTAAAGAATACGTCACCATGCTGACCGGTGGTGCTTTTTTTCACCATGGTGATTCCTTTGCCATGATGCGCGGCGGCCATTTAGATATCTGCGTATTAGGTGCATTCCAAATTGCTCAAAACGGTGATTTAGCAAATTGGCATACCGGCGCACCTGACGCCATTCCAGCGGTTGGCGGGGCAATGGATCTAGCGGTGGGCGCTAAAAAAGTCTTTGTGACTACCAGTTTTATGACCAGAAACGGCGACCCTAAACTGGTCAGTGAATTAACCTATCCAGCCACTGGTTTAAAGTGTGTTGATCGTATTTATACCGACCTCTGTGTAATCGATGTCACCGATAAAGGCTTTGAGGTCATCGAAAAAGTTGCAGGTTTAGAGTTTTCAGAACTGCAGTCCATGACTGATGCAACGCTAATCGATGCGACTGGATAGAGGCTTTGACTTTATTTAAGTGAGTTTTATGTCGTCCGTTATAGCCATGTCTCAAACGCACTAGACCCTTAAGGATTTTATTTAAATGAAAAATGCATACATTGTGGACGCCATTCGCACACCCTTTGGCCGTTATGGCGGCGGTTTGGCGTCGATTCGTGCCGATGATTTGGGAGCACTGCCACTCAAAGCCCTTATGGAGCGCAACCCTTCGGTGAATTGGCAACAGGTTGATGATGTGATCTATGGTTGCGCAAACCAAGCGGGAGAAGATAACCGCAACGTTGGTCGGATGTCCGCACTGCTGGCTGGTTTACCTTATGAAGTTCCAGCCACAACAATTAACAGGCTATGCGGCTCGTCTTTAGATGCGATTGCCATTGCGGCGCGCGCCATTAAATCCGGCGAAGCCGACTTGCTGATTGCTGGTGGGGTGGAGTCGATGTCCCGTGCGCCATTTGTGATGGGTAAAGCGAGCGCGCCGTATGCGCGAAATCAGCACATAGAAGACACCACCATGGGCTGGCGTTTTGTGAATGAGCAGCTCAAGGCGCTGTATGGGGTAGAGACCATGCCGCAAACCGCAGAAAACGTTGCTGAGCAATTTAATATTAGCCGCGCTGATCAAGACGCTTTTGCCCTGCAAAGCCAACAGCGTACTGCCGCAGCACAAGCACGTGGTTTTTTTGCCAATGAGATTGTGCCAGTCGAGGTGCCACAACGGAGAAGCGATCCCATTACTTTTGCGCAGGATGAGCATCCACGGGCCTCAACCACGTTAGAAAACCTAAGCAAGTTAAAGCCAATTGTTAAGCAGGATGGCACCGTTACCGCTGGGAATGCGTCGGGGATTAATGACGGTGCTTGTGCATTGCTTATTGCTTCAGATGACGCCATTGCAGAGCATGGTTTAACGCCACGGGCGAAAATTATTGCGGCAACTGTGGTTGGCGTTGAACCACGTATCATGGGCTTTGCTCCAGCACCAGCCATTAAAAAACTGCTGGAAAAAACCAATTTAACCCTCGATGACATTGATGTGATTGAGCTTAACGAAGCGTTTTCTGCACAAGCTTTGGCTGTCACGCGCGACTTAGGTTTGTCTGATGACTCGACAAAAGTAAATCCAAATGGCGGTGCTATTTCAATAGGTCACCCGCTGGGTGCTTCAGGTGCACGTTTAGTGACGACAGCACTGAATGAGCTTGAAGCCAGTCAAGGTCGTTATGCGCTTTGCTCGATGTGCATAGGTGTAGGCCAGGGTATTGCATTAATTATTGAGCGTGTTTAAGGGTAACTACTAAAATGTCAAAATTTGACATTAAACCATCTCACAATAAGCACTCAAATTTTTAGTGGTAACACGAGCACGAGCTATAGTCATTTGTAGTGTATGAGGGAAAAAGTTGGGTGGCGTATCCTGTTGATTGTTTCCGGCAAGAAATAACCAACAGTAAAGTGATACGCCATGACCATTACTACCTTAAATATTCTTTCACCACCCGATGAAACTGGCACGGATGTGCTAACTGCTTTGCTGCGTAACGGAGCTCGACAGCTCATTACGCAAGCAGTCGAAGCAGAATTACAACAGCTGCTGTAAACCCACAAGGATAAACACTTATCCGATGGCCACAAGGAGCTGATTGCCGTTGAGGAAACCCCAACCTTAGCAAGGCCCACCCACTTAAACTGCCTTAAATACCTTTATGCTACAACAACCGATATTAAAGGCTTACAGGCCAGAATGACCAAATTATTTCTCTTATTAATTTAAAATAATTTAAAGCATTTTAGCGATATTGACACCGACAAAAGTGGGGTATTTAATCCACAATCTGAGTCTTTCTTAAGCGAGTAATCTCCCTTTTCGGTAAATAACTTATCATCAGCCTAATAACCACCTACTCAACTCCAGTCAGTGCCAATGGCGAACGTCAGGTTTTAACTAAGCGGTTATTGTCTTTAATTGCCACTCCTTATTAAACGCATATACTAATGCACAGTTGATTCACTCTACTCACTAAAAGCCACCTGAGTAAGCATCTTCTGAACATGAACAAGACCCTCTCTTGATGCGCAGCGTATTCCTTGCTTAGCAAGCTCACCTGTAAACTTTTCAAGCTCTTCAGGATTTTCAATAAAAAACTCTACTAACTCTAAAGACGTCATCCCCCGCGCATCACGCACCCAAACAAGCTCAGGGGACATTGCCACTAAACGTTTAACTGCATGCAAATTAGCTGTCCAGCTTGCCGTATGCAAAGGAGTCCGACCGTCAAACGTTATTAGATCAAGACGGCAAGGGTGATCAAGAAGTGCATCTACACAAGCTGCCTTACCTGATTTAATTGCTGAATGTAAAGCTGTCATACTCCGTATATCCTGCACTTCCGGATCAATGGCTCTGACACTTCAATAACGAACAACCT
>DASROA010000108.1:0-33562 GCA_035647115.1 Thiopseudomonas sp.
ATTAGGAGTGATATAGCCTTTTAGGCTTAAATACTTTCATATAAAGGGCGAGCATTGTTTTATGGGTTGCTTGCTAGCAGCTTGGAATGGGTGGAGATAAGTAGAAGTAGCGTCGATAGTGAAAGGATGCTCAATAAAAAAAACCCCTGTTGCACTAAGCAATCAGGGGTTTTAAATATGGTGCCCGGAGACGGAATCGAACCGCCGACACGAGGATTTTCAATCCTCTGCTCTACCGACTGAGCTATCCGGGCAACGGGCGCTATTAAACGCACTTTCTGGATTGTTGTCAAGTACTTAACTGAAAATAGTTATTTATTCACTGGGTGGTACATAACCTTCGGCTTGTGCAAACTCCTCACCAGCGAAAAATTTGTTCATTTCTTCCATGATAAATTTACGATCTTCTGCGTCCATCATATTTAAATGACGTTCGTTAATGATCATGGTTTGGTGAGCTTGCCACTCATCCCAAGCTTGTTGGGAAATATTATTGTAGATGTCATCACCCTTGCTGCCAGGGAATGGCGGGCGGGCTAAACCAGGCAGTTCTTTTTTATGCTTACGGCACATCACCATACGGGTCATGTTAAATCTCCTGTTGCAATGAATGTAGTTCGCGCTCAATCAGCGCCTTGATGGGGGCGGCTAAACCTAAGCGTGGTGGATTAGTTGGGTTATACCAGAGCCAGTTGTTTTCGGCTACGGCAAGCTGTGTAGTGCTTTGCACATGGATTAGCCAAGGTTCGATATCCAAGTGAAAGTGGCTAAAAGTGTGGCGAACGGGTTTTAAACGCTGCTGTTGAGTGACACTGAGTTGATAGTGCTTGAGCAAAGGTGGTAGGGCATTGATATCGCTGAGCTCAGGCAGGCTCCATAAACCGCCCCAGACTCCAGTAGCAGGTCGTTGTTGCAGCAGCAGTTCATTATCTTGGTTGATTAGCAAAGGCATGGCCACTTGTTTGACTGGCAGCGTTTTGCGTGGACGTGGAACAGGTAAAGCATGCTGTTGCTCAGTGGCATAGGCCAAACAGCCAGCGCTAACTGGGCAGCGTGCACAGTCAGGCTGCCTACGGGTACACAGGGTTGCGCCTAAATCCATCATGGCCTGAGTATAAGCAGCCACCTCGCTGTATGGTGTCAGCTGTTCTGCAAGCTGCCAAAGGCGTTTGCTGGCCTGACTGCTGCCGGGAAAGCTGCTTTCAGCACTGTAACGAGCCAGCACCCGTTTAACGTTGCCGTCTAGGATAGGTGCGCGCAAGCCCATGCTTAGGCTGGCAATGGCCCCCGCAGTGGATGGGCCTATGCCAGGTAAAGTGGCGAGGGTTGTTGCGCAGCGCGGCAGCTCACCTTGATAAGTGTCGCAAATGATTTGCGCAGTTTTATGTAGATTGCGGGCGCGGGTGTAGTAACCCAGCCCTGTCCACAGATGCAGTACTTCATCCAATGGCGCTGCCGCCAATTTTTCAACACTGGGCATGCGCTGCATAAAACGGGTGAAATAATCCAGTACTGTGCTGACTTGAGTTTGTTGCAGCATAATTTCTGAAATCCAAACCCGGTAAGGAGTGGGATCTTGCTGCCACGGCAGGTCTTTACGACCATGCGCTTGGTACCAAGCCAGCACGGCTGGGGCAAATGCCTCAGGTTTCATCGATTAAATAACCCTTTGATGGCATCTTTTATGTCAGGGGTTAGGTTTTTATCGAGTTTCTCAGAGAGCTTTTTGTCGATTTTATCGGTCAGCTTATTAGTAGCCATTTGTGCAGCGATTTGGCCTAACGCATCCTGATCAATGCGACAGGCTTTGGCGCCTAGCTCTAATGGGCCGCGGCAGCGCACTGGCCACTCAATGTTGGCTAGGTTTTTATTGACCTGACAGGCAGGGTCAGCCATGGGCTGAGTATCGCCTTGAATTAAAATGCCTAAAGAGTAATCAAGACTGAGTACCCTTAAATCAATATCACCTTTGCCGTTCACTGCTAGGCCAGGAATTGTCACTCGCAGATCAGGGTTATGGGCAACCCCATTACGGATATTTAAACTGCCGTTGAGGTCATTAAAGCGCGTGTCTTGACTGCCTGTGCTAGGTTGCAAGCGCTTACGGTTTAAAGTGGCGATGCCTATGCATAGCTGGCGCTCAAGGTCAGCGCCTGGCAGAACGCCTTCATGCAGGGCAAAGTTGAGTTGACCATTAAGGTTATTCACCCAAGCTTGTTGGCTATTACCGCGGGTACGCAGATCCATTGTGTTATCTAGCAAGCCTGTGACTACGACCTCTTCGTCTAAGGCAGCAAGTACTTTTTCCACAGGTATATTTTGCGTACGGTGCTTGAGGGTCAGCAGCGGTTGTTGAGCGGTGCTGTCTAAGCTGGCGCTGGTTTGAAACTCACCATTAAACAGCCTACCTTGCAAGTTGTTAAGGGTGATGACGCCTTGCTTGGCAGTTAGGTTAAGTTTGGCCTGGCTAATATCGAAAGCATCGATACGTAACTCATCGAGGGTCAGCTGTAAGTCAGCATTAATTTCGGCCAATTGCTCAATGGGTAGCATCGGCTCAGTGCTCCAAGCCGAGTTGGAGGGCGCCTTGGGTAATGGCGTTGTACCGGATTTGCCAGCCTGTTGAGCTTGCTGCTTTACCTCGGCTTGACGCGGACTGGTGGTTTTCTCTTTTGCAGGTGGCAGATAGCGATTGGCATCCAGTTGATCACCCTGTAACTGTGCGAACACTAAGGTTGATTGGAAATCTTTGATACCTGCACTACCGGTAAAGGCTGTTTGATCAAGGCTCAATGCCATTTCATTAAACAACAGGCTGTTACTGGTGCCTTGCAAGCGGCTATTGAATTCAAAATGGCTGAGTGCTTTTTGATCAGCCATAGCGGGCAGTTCAATGCCAATACCTTTCAAGAACTCTTGCAGATTAACGGATGCTACAGATAAGGCACCGCTGAGTTGTGGGTCTTGGTCAAGTTGTTTGACTTGTAATTCACCTAAGGCTTTAAGCTGATTAACAGATAATCTTAGATTGTCCCAGCGCGCGACACTGGCCGCCTGATCATACAAAAGATTACCGCGTGCACTAAAGTTGGCCGTTTTACCATTAAAGGGTTCACCGGAGGCCTCGCCTGCGATTCTTAAGTCATCCAGTAAGTAACGTTGCAGCACCTGATCGATATTGGCTTTAGTGGTCAGTTCAATGCGTGCGCGCAGCAAAGGTTGGGCATTGGCTAAAAACCCGGACAGCTTTATAGCAATGGGTTCAGCGTCGCGAATTGCACCTGTGGTCAACTGCACACTTTCTAAATTAAATTGTTGACCGCTTTGTTCATCTAAATAGTCAATACGTGCGCCATTAACAATTAAACTGTTGATATTAATCTGCAGTGCTTGGCTGGCAGGAGTTGCAGGTGCTTGGCTTGCTGTTTGCTCAGCGCTGGTAGCGGGTTGTGATGCTGGGCGGGTGGATACTTCAGCGCTGTGGGGCTGACCAATCTGCTCCCAGTTTCCGATACCTTGAGCATCGCGATGCAGGTTAAGGTTTAAACCGTCGATGCGAATATCGCTCATTTGAATTTCTTTGCGCAGCAGCGGCAGCACTTTGACGGATAAGCCCAACAAGCGTAAATCAGCAAATGGATCGTTAGGGGTTGTGGCGCTGGCGACTTTCGCGTCAGTGATTTCTATGCCCAGCCAAGGAAACAAACTCCAGCCAATATCACCATTGAGCTCCAGTTCAAGATTGGCGTGTTTGAGGGCTTGCTCACGGATTTCTTCTTTATAATCATTGGGGTCAAAAAAATGGGTCAATGCAAATCCGGCGGCTACCAATAACAGTAGTATGCCCAATAGCAACAGACCGATTAACTTACTTAAAGATTTCACGGGCTGATTCCTTATTTGAAAAACATGACGTTAGCTAAAGTGTATGCCAGCTTATTTTGCAAATCAGCTGCGACTGCGGGTTAGTCAGTGTTAATTACTTTGAGCGACTTACTCTGCGCCAATTGGATCATCTCAGTTTGCGCGCTGGGAATAGCTATTTGCAATGTGGCTTGTGCCTCTTGTGCTAAACGCTTTGCCTCATCAACCAGCCGACGGGCAACGCCACGCCGGCGAGTTAAGGCCCGTACACACAAGTGTGAAAGGGTCCAAACCTTAGCGTGTTTATTTAATAGGGCCGCACCCAGTAAACGGCTATTAAAACGTGCAACAACCAGATTTTGTTGTTGGATGCCTTGCTGGATCAGTGTAGCGGCATCGGCATAAGGGGGCAGCAGCCAGTCGGGCGCATCCGCATAAATTTTTTCAAGGTCGGCAAGGTCTTGTGCGCTGAATTCAACAGCATCTTCAAAATAAACTGGCATGGAAAAACTCCTAAACAGAGGGTTAGTGTACCGCTCAAAAACCTCTATCGGTAGCGGTGATAGTCATTGCAGGCTTATAATAAGCAATTAATGAGACAAACTTGCCGATTTAAGCGGCTATTAGCGGTGGAGCAAATCATGACCGAACGTAAGGTGAGTGTTGAACGTAATACCCTTGAAACGCAAATTAAAGCCACTATCAACTTAGATGGTACAGGCGAGGGACGTTTTGCCATTGGTGTGCCTTTTATGGAACACATGTTGGATCAAGTTGCGCGCCATGGTTTGATCGATTTAGATATTGAATGTGTGGGTGATACCCATATTGATGATCACCATACAGTAGAAGACGTAGGGATTACTCTTGGACAGGCATTTGCCAAAGCAGTGGGCGATAAACGCGGTTTGCGTCGCTATGGTCATTCTTATGTGCCAATGGACGAATCCCTGTCACGGGTTGCTTTAGACTTTTCAGGCCGCCCTGGTTTGCAAATGCATGTGCCGTTTAGCCGCGCATTGGTTGGTGGCTTTGATGTGGATTTATTCCAAGAGTTTTTCCAAGGCTTTGTTAATCACGCCCAAGTGACTCTGCACATTGATAACCTGCGTGGCACCAATACCCATCACCAGATTGAAACAGTATTTAAAGCCTTTGGTCGTGCTTTGCGTATGGCGCTTGAAGTTGATCCACGTATGGAAGGTCGTATGCCTTCAACTAAAGGTAGCTTGTGATGCAAAGCATCGCCGTCATTGATTACGGCATGGGCAATCTGCATTCCGTGGGTAAAGCGTTGGAGCATGTTGGCTCTGTACGGGTGCAAATAACCAATGATCCGCAAGTTATTCGTGATGCGGATCGCGTGGTACTGCCAGGAGTCGGAGCCATTGGTGATTGCATGGCGCATATGGCGCAGCATGGCTTACTGGAGGTGATTCGTGAAGTAAGCAGCGATCGCCCCTTTTTAGGTATCTGCGTAGGCATGCAAGTTTTATTTGATAGCAGTGAAGAGAGCGGCGGTGTTAATGGCTTAGGTCTGCTATCAGGTCAGGTGCGTGCTTTTGGCTCGGACTTGTATGAAGGTGCACAACATTTAAAAGTCCCCCATATGGGGTGGAATGAGGTGACACAACAGTTACCGCACCCCATGTGGCATGGAATTCCAGACCAGGCCCGCTTTTACTTTGTGCACAGTTATTATGTGGACGCTGAAAATCCACGGCAAGTGGCGGGCAGCTGCCAGTATGGCGTTGAGTTTGCTGCAGCGGTAGCCGATGGAGCGCGTTTTGCTGTGCAGTTCCATCCTGAAAAAAGCCATACCTATGGTTTACAACTTTTACAAAACTTTGTGGCTTGGGATGGGCATTGGTAGTGCTGCATGCTGAGCTGATTAATTGACTTAACTTTATAGACAGGCTGATTGAATGCTGATTATTCCCGCGATTGATTTAAAAGATGGTGCTTGTGTACGACTGCGCCAAGGACGTATGGAAGATTCCACTGTTTTTTCAAATGATCCAGTGGAAATGGCCGCCAAGTGGGTTGAGGCAGGTTGCCGTCGCTTGCACTTAGTTGACTTAAATGGCGCCTTTGCAGGTGAGCCGGTTAACGGTGAGGTGGTGACTGCTATAGCGGCCCGCTACCCAGACCTACCCATACAAATTGGCGGTGGTATCCGCACTCTAGACACCATCGAGCATTACGTCCGCGCTGGTGTAAGTTATGTGATCATTGGTACTAAAGCGGTAAAAGAGCCTGAGTTTGTTGCTGAAGCCTGCAAAGCCTTCCCAGGTAAGGTAATTGTAGGTCTAGACGCTCGGGATGGTTTTGTGGCCACTGATGGTTGGGCAGAGACCAGTGAGCTGCAAGTGGTGGATCTGGCTAAACGCTTTGAAGCGGATGGTGTATCGGCCATTGTTTACACTGATATTGCTAAAGACGGCATGATGCAGGGTTGTAATGTTGAAGCTACTGCTGCTTTGTCCCGCGCCACCAGCATTCCGGTGATTGCTTCAGGTGGTATTCATAATATTGGTGACGTACAGGCGTTGCTGGATGCCCGTGCTCCTGGAATTGTTGGCGCAATCACTGGTCGTGCTATTTATGAAGGCACTTTGGATATTGCTG
Source organism: Thiopseudomonas sp. (assembly GCA_035647115.1). Classification (GTDB taxonomy): domain Bacteria; phylum Pseudomonadota; class Gammaproteobacteria; order Pseudomonadales; family Pseudomonadaceae; genus Denitrificimonas. The sequence goes on from DASROA010000108.1 coordinate 6,493, forward strand.
AAGCACAGGCGCTGTGCGATAACTTTAAGTAGTTCAATTGTTTTGTAGACTGTCTGTAAGAGGAGGCAATGCCTCCGATCTGCGGTATTTAAGCCAGCCCTGTAGGTCGATCCTATCAGGGTAGACAGGGTCGTTGGTAATGGTCTGATACATAGGTATGGCCAGAGGTTTTGTCGGCCATAAATGGCCGACCTACGATGGCTTACCTTGGGCGTGCATTTGTTAACGTAATAAATTTTAATTTGGCTGAATCTGTGGAGAACCGTATGGCACTGGCGAAACGAATCATTCCTTGCCTTGACGTTGAAAATGGCCGGGTGGTTAAAGGCGTAAAATTTGAAAACATTCGCGATGCTGGTGATCCGGTAGAAATCGCCCGTCGTTATAACGAGCAAGGTGCCGATGAGATCACTTTTCTTGATATAACCGCCACCATTGAAGGTCGCGATACCATGCTGCAGACAGTGGAGCGCATGGCCAGTGAGGTGTTTATTCCGCTCACCGTAGGTGGTGGTGTACGCACTGTGGACGATATTCGTAGCCTGCTCAATGCGGGTGCCGATAAAGTATCAATTAACTCAGCAGCTGTGTTTAATCCAGAGTTTGTAAAAGAAGCTGCTGAGCACTTTGGTTCGCAATCCATTGTAGTGGCCATTGATGCCAAGCAAGTCTCAGCTGTGGGTGAGCCGCCGCGTTGGGAAATTTTCACTCACGGTGGTCGTAAACCTACGGGTATTGATGCGGTGGAGTGGGCGAAAAAGATGGAAAGCTACGGGGCTGGCGAAATTCTACTGACCAGCATGGATCAAGACGGTATGAAGAATGGTTTTGATTTGGGTGTTACCCGAGCAGTGAGCGAAGCAGTGAATATCCCAGTTATAGCCTCTGGCGGTGTGGGCAATTTACAGCACTTAGCTGATGGGATTTTACTGGGTAAAGCTGATGCAGTGTTGGCGGCCAGTATTTTCCACTTTGGTGAATATACTATTCAAGAAGCTAAAGAGTTTTTAGCTGCGCAAGGTATTGTGGTGCGTTAATTATTAACGTTCTAGCAACTCAAATTACTCGCTAGTGGTATTAAAACGGCATCTGGGCTTAACAACACAGATGCCGTTTTTTATTGCGCCTTAGTGCCGCCTGATACAGACGTTGTACAGTAGAGGCTCCCCCATTTTTAGCGGGGGAGGTTCAAGTACAGACCGTTTATTGGCTGCTTGAGCTGCTCAGTACATTCAGACCTTTAAGCAAATTCAGCGCCTGATTGACCTGATAGTCTTCATCTTGCAGTTGCGGCTGAGCATCTTTATTTGCAGTGCGTTGCTTGTTAGTAGCATTTACATTGTTTAAATGGCCGGCTAAATCAGCCTCTTTAAAGCCTGATACCTGATCTTCTTGGCTGATTTTAGCGTGCTCGACAATAATGTCAGGAACAATCCCTTGAGCCTGAATCGAGCGGCCTTTAGGGGTGTAGTACAGAGCCGTGGTGAGCTTAAGAGCGCTGTCATTGTTTAACGGCAAGACCGTTTGCACCGAACCTTTACCAAAGCTGTCAGTACCCATAATCACTGCACGTTTATGATCTTGCAGTGCACCGGCGACAATTTCTGAGGCTGAAGCGCTGCCACCGTTAATCAGCACCACCATGGGTACATTGCCACTGGGATTAGCTGCAGTGGCTGAAAAACGCAGCTCAGCGTTGGCCAAGCGGCCTTTAGTGTAAACAATCAAACCTGAGCTTAAAAAGTGATCACTGACTTCCACAGCCCCTTGCAAAATCCCGCCAGGATTATTGCGTAAATCTAAGATCAAGCCTTTTAATGGCTTGCCCTGATTGGCTTTCTTTAGGCTGTTGAATGCTTTAGCCAGATCACTGCCGGTATTGACTTGGAATTGGCTGATACGAATAAAGCCATAGCCCTGCTCCAGTAGTTCACTTTTAACACTTTGGCTTTTGATAATGGCGCGTTTAATGGTCACTTCAAAAGGCTGGCGGGAATCACGGACAATGGTTAAGCGAATACTGCTGCCAGGTTTGCCTCGCATTTTCTTCACAGCTTCCATCAACGACAAACCTTTAGTGGGCTGATCATCAATTTTTATAATTAAGTCTTTTGCGGCAAGACCTGCTGCAGCAGCAGGCGTGTCGTCAATAGGGGCAATCACTTGTAACACCCCATCCTCTAAACCCACTTCAATACCCAAGCCACCAAACTCACCGCTGGTGCTCTCTTGTAAGTCACGAAAGGCATCGGGTTCTAAATAGCTGGAGTGGGGGTCCAGATTGCTGAGCATGCCTTTAATGGCATTTTCAAATAAAGTTTTATCGTCTATGGGCTCCACATAGGCAGTTTTAATACGCTCCAACACTTCAGCAAAAGTGCGTAAATCATTGAGCGGTAAAGTCTCCGTAACCCCTACGGGCTCTGCTCGTGGCGTGGGGCTGGGTGCAGCAGTGGCGGTGCTCATCAAGCCCAGCAACAGCAGGGTGCTAAAGACAGCTGAGGCTAAGTGTTTTTTTATAAAGGGCATGAAGTCACTCCTAGTGAATATGCTAATGCTACTAACCTTGGGTGCGACACCATTGTGCGGGGTCGGCAGGTTGTCCTTGTTTGCGTATGGCAAAATACAGAGCCGCTTGCTCGCGGCCACCGCTCTTGCCAACCGTTGAGATGGCCTGACCGGTTTTTACGATATCGCCGGGACGGCTTAATAAACTTTGATTGTGACCATACAAGCTGAGGTAGCCATCACCATGGTCAACAATCACCAAGAGTCCGGCACCGCGTAACCAGTCAGCAAATACTACACGACCTGAATGGATTGCGCGCACTTGTGTGCCAGGTTGTGAGCTGATTAAAACACCATCCCACTTACTGCGGGTGTCACCACGGGCACTACCAAAGTGAGCAATCAAGCGGCCATTGACTGGCCAGGGCAGTTGACCACGCACTTTAGCAAAAGAACCCCCTTGGTGAGTGACCGCAGTGGATACCATCGGGCTTGGTGGTTGTTTGCCCGCAGTGCTCGGTGGGGCACTATCGAGTAGTCGCTTAGCTTCTTGGCGTTGTTGCGCTAAGCGTTGGCGCTCGGCTTCTTTAGCCTGACGGGCTAAGGTCTCTTCAATGGTTTTTAGTACTCGATTGAGCTCAGCCTGATCCGCTTGTCGGGCTTTTAGGCTCTTACTTTGTTTACGTTGCTGCTGATTGAGTGCGGCAACTTTTTGTTGGCGTTGCTTGCGTAATTTTTGTAGTGAGTCTTGTTTGCTAAGGAGACTGCTTTGTTGCTCGGCCAGGTTGTTTTGTTGCAGGGTGATTTGCTCAGTAATAGCGTGCAGTTGACGCAGGGTTTCATTAAAGTGATTGATTTGTGCTTGGCGTGCTTGGCCAATGTATTGGTAATAAGTGAGGTTGCGAGAAAATTTTTCCGGTTGTTGTTGATTAAGCAGTAAGCGTAAGGGCTCTTGTTGCCCAGCTTGATAGGCAGCGCGGGCTTGAATAGCAATGAGTTGCTGTTGTTCTTGGCGAGAATTGTGCAGTTTTTCTTGTTCTTGCTGTAAGAAACTCAGCTCCTCAGTGGTTTGTTGCTGCTTCTGTTGCAGTGCTTTAACCTGTTTTTCCAGCTCAGCAATCTGTTGCTCAGTCGTTTGCAGGGCTTTTTCAGCAGTGGTTTTTTGCTGTCGAGTTTTGCGGACTTGTTTTTCGAGCTCGGCAATATCTTTAGCTGCTTGAGCAATTTGCTGCTTAGTTTGCGTGCGTTGTTCATTGGCAGCTGCAACAGTCAGTGCACAGCTTAAAAAAATCAATAAAAATGTGCGCAGCATGGTGGATGTTAACCTGAGCAAAATGAAGAAGTGATTATGCCTAAAATACGCAGGGCACACAGCCAGTTATACACACTGTGTGCTACTCAGCACAGTTAGCACACAGTGTTAGGGTGTTATGACTTGAACTCTAAGATACTGCGGCCAGTCATTTCATCGGGAATCGGCAGATCCATTAAGGTCAGCATAGTGGGTGCTATATCGGCCAATACGCCATTGTCACGCACAGTTGCAGCGCGCTTGCCCACATAGATAAAGGGTACCGGCTCACAGGTATGGGCAGTATGTGCTTGCCCTGTGCTTTCATCGGTCATTTGTTCAACGTTACCGTGATCGGCAGTAATTAAGGCCTCACCGCCCACTGCATCTAACGCTTTAACTATTCGACCCAAGCAGGCATCCAAGCATTCCACAGCCTGTACTGCGGCAGAGAACACTCCAGTATGGCCGACCATATCGCCGTTGGCGTAGTTCACTATAATCACGTCATAGGCTTGCTGTTCAATGGCTTCGACAATGCGGTCAGTGACTTCTGGCGCACTCATCTCTGGCTGTAAGTCATAGGTGGCAACATCGGGTGAGGGAATTAAAATCCGTTCTTCACCAGCAAAGGGTTCTTCACGGCCACCGGAGAAGAAGAAAGTGACGTGGGCATACTTTTCAGTTTCGGCAATACGCAACTGAGTTTTTCCCAAGTTGGCCAAGTATTCACCCAGTACGTTTACCAGTGCGGTAGGACCAAATGCACAGGGCGCTGGGAGGTCGGCAGAGTATTGCGTGAGCATCACAAATTCGCTGAGCTTAGGTTGCCGTTGACGAGTAAAGCCGGTGAACTCAGTGTCTAAGAAAGCATGGCTCAGCTCGCGGGCACGGTCAGCACGGAAGTTCATAAAGACCACACTGTCGCCGTCTTCAATGGCCACAGGTTCACCAATGCTGGTGGCTTGTACAAACTCGTCGGACTCATCGCGTGCATAGGCTGCGGCTAAACCAGCGCTGGCGGTGTTGGCGTGAAAAGTGGACTGACCATCAACCAAGAGCTGCCAAGCTTGCTCTACACGGTCCCAGCGGTTGTCGCGATCCATTGCATAATAACGCCCCACCAAACTGGCAATCCGCCCCTTACCTAGCTTTGTGCAAGCCGCTTCGATGGCCTCAATGGAGGGTTGAGCGCTGCGCGGTGGAGTATCACGACCATCTAGAAAAGCATGCAGATAAATTTTTTCAGCACCGCGCTGTGCGGCCAGTTCTAGCATGGCAATTAAATGGTCTTGGTGACTGTGTACACCACCGGGGGAGAGCAAGCCTAAAATATGCACAGCCTTATTTGCGGCCACGGCTTTATCCACCGCACTGGTGAGGGCTGGATTGCTAAAAAAGTCACCATCTTGAATGGCTTTGGTGACTCGAGTGAAGTCTTGGTACACCACTCGGCCAGCCCCGAGGTTCATATGACCCACCTCAGAGTTACCCATTTGTCCATCAGGTAAGCCCACATCCATGCCGCTGCCGGAAATCAGTCCGTGGGGGTATTGTGCACGTAACTGGTCATATACCGGAGTATTGGCGCTGTGAATGGCATTATAGTCAGGGCAGTCGCTATGACCAAAGCCATCGAGAACAACTAAGACGAGAGGTTTAGGCGTGGCTGGCATAAGAATAAACTCGCAAATAAAGATTAGAATATAGGTTAAGTTTAACTGGATGTGCCTTGCGAGTCATTCTTAGTGGTTCAGAGAATGCGCAGGTCTGTGTATACTTTGCTGATTATAACGTTTTTGGATACTAAATATGTTTGCCGATACAGTTGCCAAGTTTTTTGAGTTTATCACTGCGCACTATATGCTCAGTGGCGCTTTTTTGATCATCGTCGTCTTGCTGCTTATGCAAAGTTCACGTAACTCAGGGCGTAATGTGAGCACACGTGAGCTTACGGCTATGGTCAATCGCGACGAAGCCTTTGTGCTGGATATTCGGCCGAAAAAAGACTTTGCCAGTGGTCATATTGTGGGCTCAGAAAACATCACCAGTGATCAGCTTGCTAAGCGTATGGTTGAGCTGGAAAAGCATAAAGATAAAACTATTATTGTGGTTTGTGCTTCTGGGGTTAACGCCGGTAGTGCTTGTGCCGAGCTGAAGAAAGCTGGTTTTAATGTTGCGCGCTTATCTGGCGGTATTGCCGGCTGGCGCAATGAGAACCTACCCGTGGTGAAATAAAATGGCTAAGGTAGTGATTTACTCCAGTGATTGGTGTCCTTTTTGTGTGCGGGCAAAAAACTTGCTGGAGAAAAAAGGCATCGCTTTTGAAGAAATTCGTGTGGATGGCAAACCAGAAGTCCGTGCTGCTATGGCCAAGAAGGCAGGGCGCACTTCAGTGCCACAAATTTGGATTGATGAATTGCATGTGGGCGGCTGTGATGAGCTGTTTGCTTTGGAGCGTTCAGGCCAGTTAGATCCATTGCTGGTGGATTAACACAGCGCTCATTAGGCATTCACGCAATGAACTTACTCAGTTACATATTCAACTTTATATAGCTTAAAAAGGATAAAATAGATATGACCGAACAAAATAATAATGCAGCTGCGCAGCAAGAAGTCACCACCCAGTTTTCCTTGCAGCGCATTTACATTAAAGATTTATCATTTGAGGCACCGAAAAGCCCAGAAATTTTTCGTGAGGATTGGAGTCCCGATGTTGAGTTAGACCTCAGCACCCGTCAACGTGCTTTAGAAGGTGATTTCCATGAAGTGGTGTTGACCTTAACGGTCACCGTTAAAACTGGTGAACAAGTGGCTTTTATTGCAGAAGTTCAGCAAGCAGGTATCTTCTTAATTCAGGGTTTGGATGAAGCATCAAAAGGCCACGCACTGGGTGCTTTCTGTCCTAATATTTTATTTCCATATGCCCGTGAAACATTGGATAGCTTAGTGGTAAAAGGTTCTTTCCCAGCGTTAATGTTAGCTCCGGTGAACTTTGATGCATTGTATGCGCAAGAGCTGCAGCGCATGCAAGAAGCTGAAACACAAGCTTAAGTAGTATGCTGACTCACACTTGCGCTGATTAATTGAAGCGCAAGTGTTCAATTAATCGGGGGGTGTCAATGATGCCTCATTTATTCGTGATTTAATTAAGAAAGGATTGCGCAGCCATTTTCCAGGCATGCTGATTGAAGAAACCGTAGATGGGCGTAAAGCTCAGCATGGGGATTATCACACTCCTAGTAACGGACGCGAGAGTGTCGTTAACTCGGTCACACCTTGACTGGATAGCCTTCGAATAAAGTACAGCGCGTTGCTATGTTGCACTTAAGCTATGTTGCACTTAATAGAGTGGTCTTGGGGTGGTTAATATGCATAAAAATATTCTGAGCATACTGTGTTTAGCATTGTGTAGTTTGCCAAGTTATGCCTTCACTGTGTACAAGTATACCGATGAAAATGGCGTGGTCACCTATACCGATCAAGCTAGGGCAGGTGCACAGGTGTTTGTTTTCCAAGAACGAGTGATAGAACGCTTGGAAAATGATGTGAAACTGGAGACCCGTAAGCATGCGGCAGGTGAAACTCTATCGGTGCGCAACAATTTATATGCGCCAGTGGAGGTTGAATTACGCTTAGAGAACCAAGCTAATCTCGCTGGTGGAGTCCAACGACCCGTGCGTTGGGTATTACCGCCGCGTAGCAGCATACCTTTACTGTCTTTGGCTCCAGAAAATCCCGCGCAACCCTTAGGCTATACCCCTAAGTTACGCTATGCCTTGGGTGACCCACGCTTGGTACCCACTACCAGCAAATACCCCCTGCCTTGGCGCGGTGGTCCTTTTCGCTTAAGCCAAGGCGCCAACGGTAAGTACAGTCACTTCACTCCGAGAAGCCGTTATGCACTGGACATTGCCATGCCAGAGGGCACGCCGATTGTCGCTGCGCGAGCTGGGGTCGTGGTTAAAACAGAAAATCAACAAGCGGGGCGTGGTGATAACCCCGCTGGGAATTTTGTACGTATTTTGCACGATGATGGCACCATGGGGGTGTACTTACATCTACAAAAAGGTTCAGTGACCGTTCGTGAAGGGCAGCGTGTGGAGCAAGGCTCATTGTTGGCACGTTCAGGCAATACCGGCAACAGCACTGGACCGCATTTGCATTTTGTGGTGCAGCGCAATGTAGGTTTGGCTGTGGAGTCAATTCCTTTTGACTTCGCCCAGCCGGTCAGTAGCCGTCCAAAGTATGCGCTGGGTGGCGAGTAGCGCGCGTTTAAGTCGCGAAGTTGTAATGGGCAAGAATGCCTAAGAAAATACTCAAGCCCGCCCAGTGGTTGTGTAAAAAGGCTTCCAATGAAGATTGAGCATCACGTTGTTTGGTGTGGATGAACTCCCAGATATAGCAGCCTGCAGCAGCTGTTAAACCAAGGTGAAAGTAACCACCTAAGGCAAAATAGTGGCCAGCCAATAGCAAGCACAGCAAAGCACAGGCTTGCAGTGTCAGAATAATAAAGCGATCGGCATGGCCAAATAAAACAGCGGTGGATTTAACGCCGATTTTTAAATCATCTTCGCGGTCACTCATGGCGTAGTAAGTGTCATACGCGATGGTCCAGAGAAAGTTAGCAAGATAAATTAACCAGACCGCAGCGGGCACGGCGCCTTGCTGTGCGCTAAAGGCCAAAATAATGCTGCATGAGTAAGCAGCGCCTAAAGCCACTTGCGGGTAATGGGTATAGCGTTTGGTGAAGGGGTAGAGTGCCGCTAACCCCACTGCTAGAAACGACCAAAGCAGGGTTTGTGTGTTGGTCAGTAGCACTAAGCAGAAACTAATGGCCACTAAACTGGCAAAGGTTAGCAAAGCTTCCTTAGCGCTGACTCGGCCAGTGACTATGGGGCGGTCTTTAGTGCGCCACACATCAGCATCAATACCGCGGTCGGCAAAATCATTAATGGCACACCCAGCGGAGCGCATAAAAATCACCCCAAGGACGAAAATACAGACGTTTTTAATACTGGGTGAGCCGTCACCGGCAATCCAAAGAGCCCACAGGGTTGGCCACATCAGTAAATAAATACCAATGGGGCGGTCTAAACGCATTAACTGAATAAAATCCCAAGCCCTAGGATGCAAGCGATTGAGGGATTTAAGCAGTTGTATATACATAAAAAACTCCGCGCTGTTTAGAAAATTAAGTGTCGCTGCAGCTGTTAAAGATTGAGTTTGGACAGACCGTTATCTTGCCAAAATTGCGGGAGGAAAACCTCAGCAACTAACACAGCTAAACTGTTTTTTTGGAAGCACGAGCGTCGCGCCCAAAGCAGTTGTTCTGACTTTATTTGCTGCTGAGCTTGCGCTGGTAGCTGCATACTGGACAGCTGGCTGATGTACATAGGCCCGCGATTAAAAGCAGGATCACTGAATAACAGCTCGCCTAGCGAACGGGTGCCCAGCTGACTGATATCAAAATTGGCAGTGTGCAAAGCAGTTTGACTGGCGACACTGCGAGCAAATACCCAAGGTTGTTGCCCATCGCATAAAAATACTTCGCGCACCCAGCCGCGGCTGTTATGGATAATGTTCAATGCTGCACATTCAGAATCACTGAGAGTTTGCCAGCCTTCATTAATGAGCTGTACGCGAAATCCAGTGCGGCACACGGCGGTCAAACGCTGGGTTAATGAGCCTTGGGCAAACAGCCAGTCATTGAGTGCTGCACAGGAGGTAGGATTGCTGTGCCAGTGGTTGGTGAGGGTATTGGTGGACACAAGATCACTTAATTACTGAAAAATAAGCGCTCAGTCTAGCATGCCTTAAAGGATATTTTGCGCAGTGCGCAGCACGTGCTGGGTAGTTTTAAACCCGGTTGGTAAGCTTTATACCCTAAAAAGTGACTAAACCTGTAAAGAGTGTCACGAATAAAGCATAAGTGCTGGTCAGTGCGACCTTGGCATGCCATGCTTTACATGTCTGTATCGAGACATAAGCGGACGCACAACCCATTGCTGCGTCTGAGCATAGGTCATAGATTAATACAATGAAGTGAGGTTTTATATGCGTAAACCAGAATTGGTCGCAGCAGTTGCGGACAAAACAGATATTAGTAAAGAACAAGCAGGTCAGGTTCTCAATGCTATCTTGGATGAAATTACTGCAGCTTTAGCCGAAAATGACACTGTCACTTTAATTGGCTTCGGTTCTTTCTCGCAGCGTCATCGTGGCGCACGTACCGGAAGAAACCCGCAAACCGGTGAGCCTTTAGAAATTAAGGCCAGTAATACGGTTGCATTTAAGCCTGGTAAGCAACTGAGAGAAGCTGTGAATCAGTAAGCGCTGATTTATGAGCTGATGCGCGATAGCTGAACCTTATCGCGCATATCAGGGCGCATCTTAAACACATTAAAAGAATTAATAAAAATAACGCATGGGTGCTGTTGAGCATGAATATGCTTGCAGTTTAGAGTGTGGAAAAATCATATGAAGTTTCGTTTTTTACTGTGGATGTTAGGCCGTTTAATGCGCAAGGCCAGTCACTCCAATCCTGCTTTTCAACAGCAGCTGCAAGGCAAAGATTTAACTTTTATGTTGCATACCCTAGATGGCAAAGTGGCGCGTCATTTTACGGTAGCTAATAACCGCCTAGTCAGCCGTTCAGGGGTAGCGCAAAACCCAGAATTTTCCATTGGTTTTAAAGATGCCGCCTTTGGTTTTGCCACCATGCAGGCTAAAAATAAGCAGTTGGCTTTTATGCAGGGTATCCAAGATAAAAATATCAAGATTGAAGGCAATACGGCGATGGTGATGTGGTTTCAAGGCTTAATGAAACACTTGATGCCCAAGAAATCGAAAACCAAAGCAGAATAAAAGCCGCGCTTAGGGCGCGTGGTTGCGCCCTTGCATTGATTAAAGCAGTCGCACCGCTCACAGAGTTCAGCGCTGTTAAAATACACAGCAGCTAGACTCTTTCGTTAAACCTATATTGCAGTGCTTCTGCTAAATGACTGCGCTGAATATCGGAACTCTCGCCTAAATCAGCCAAAGTTCGCGCCACCTTCAAGACCCTATGGGTTGCTCGCAAAGACAAGTTTAACCGCTCACTGGCTTGCTCAAGCCAAGTACGGTCATCATCACAAAGCGCACAAAATCGAGTTAAAGCATTTAAATCCAGTTGTGCATTGCTGCAGTTTTGTCGGGCCATTTGTCGTTGCCGCGCAGCGCAGATCTGCTGCACGGCCTCTGCAGAACTCAAACCTGGGTTTTTAGGCTGCTGCAGCGAAGTGGGCTCACGGGCTACGGTGATATGTAAGTCGATGCGGTCCAGTAATGGCCCAGAGAGCTTATTGCGGTAGCGTTCGATTTGTTCAGGGCTACAACGGCAGCGTCCTGAGGGGTCACCTAAATAACCACAGGGACAAGGGTTCATGGCGGCGACCAGTTGAAAGCGTGCTGGGAAGCGTAATTTACTGTGTGCCCTAGCGATCACAATGTGACCTGACTCTAAAGGCTCGCGCAACACCTCGAGCACTTTTCGATCAAACTCTGGCAACTCATCTAAAAATAGAACCCCTTGGTGGGCTAAACTGATTTCACCAGGTTGTGGGCGACTGCCGCCACCGACCAAAGCAGGGCCTGAAGCGCTGTGATGGGGTTGTCGAAAAGGGCGTTGTGGCCAGCGAGTCAATGGCTCAAGGCTCACCACAGACTGCACTGCGGCCACCTCTAAGGCTTCTGTTTCGCTGAGTGGCGGCAATAAGCCCGGTAGACGGCTGGCCAATAAGGTTTTTCCGGTCCCAGGAGGGCCGCTCAACAGTAAATTATGCATGCCTGCGGCGGCCACCACTAAGGCACGCTTAGCCGCGTGTTGACCTTGCACGTCTAGTAAGTCTGGATAATGGTTCGTTTGTGTCCGCAAGCCTTGAGGGCGGTAAGGTTGTAAGGGTTGTTGTTGGTTGAAGTGGCTGACCAGCTCTAACAGGTGCTCAATGGCATAGATTTTTACCCCGCTAGCTAAACAGGCTTCTTCGGCGTTAGCCAAAGCCACCACTAGGGTACGGCCTGCATCACGGGCAGCTAATGCAGCAGGGAGCACGCCACGTACAGGCCGTACGTGGCCGGATAATGCCAATTCACCCACGCACTCAAAATTATCCAAACAGCCACCGGGCAGTTGTGCGCTGGCTGCTAATAAGCCTAGAGCAATGGCTAAGTCAAAACGTCCACCTTCTTTAGGCAAATCAGCTGGGGCTAAATTAAGGGTGATGCGTTTACGAGGAAACTCCAGCGCGCTATTTAAGATTGCGCTGCGCACCCGGTCTTTGCTTTCCCGTACTGCGGTTTCCGGTAAGCCGACAATGGTTAGTGAAGGTAAACCATTGGTGAGATGAACTTCAACGCTCACAGCAGGGGCTTCAACCCCCAGTTGTGCGCGGCTGTGGATAATGGCGAGTGACATAGATCCTCCTTGATCTGAGAGCGCCTAGCATTTTGTATATTTAGGCTTGGCTGTCCGTAACTTGTCTCTGTAACTGTTCTTCCAACTCAGCAACTTTCTGCTCTAGCGCTTCTAAGCGTGCCCGAGTACGTGCCAGTACAACCATTTGGCTATCAAACTCTTCACGACTGACTAAATCCAGCTGGCTAAAGGCGCTTTGGAGTAGGGCTTTAAATTGTGCTTCGATTTCTGCACGGGGTAGCAAGTTGTCATTGCTCAGTAAGCGTTCGGCGTGGCTGCTGAGACTATTTAATAAGGATTTGGGTGGTAACATAGAGTATTCCTTAGCAGTGTTGTGTTCAGTTTAGCACGTCAAACCAAAGATGATTATTAAGTAAATTTAAGTGCTGTCGGCTAACCTTAGGTATAATTCAAAAATACAAGTGCACAGCGGTGTTTCTATTTGCCAAAGACGTATTGAATTTATGAGTCTGCTCAAATAGTGTAAAGAGCGGCTGATGCCTGATTGAGTTGTTGCACGTTACCCCATGATGCCCAATCTTAAGCAATCGATATTGAGGTTAAGCGTGCTAAAATTGCCTTGCTTAATGAGTTATTAAACCCGGAGAAACCTATGAAATTAGTTACCGCCATCATCAAACCTTTTAAGCTCGACGATGTGCGCGAGGCATTGTCAGAAATTGGTGTACAAGGTATTACAGTCACTGAAGTGAAAGGCTTTGGTCGACAAAAAGGCCATACTGAACTGTACCGTGGCGCAGAGTATGTAGTCGATTTCTTACCCAAAGTAAAAATTGAAGTAGCGATTGCTGCTGCTCAGCTCGATCGAGTTATCGAAGCCATCAGTAAAGCTGCTAATACTGGTAAAATCGGTGACGGTAAAATTTTCGTAGTCAGTTTAGAGCACGCTGTGCGTATTCGCACAGGTGAAACAGGCTCAGATGCCATCTAAGCAGTTGAACCGATAAAGCTACAGGTGTTTTATCTACAGTAGCAGCTGAAACTTTACTTCAGGGTTTCTATAGGATTAAGGCGCAAACTTTTCAGGTTGCGCCTTGCTTTTTTCCAAGTTTAAGCTGGGTTGCGTGTCGCCCAAGGCAGCGTTTTTGCTAAAAATAAAAATCTTTTTATTTACCATAGTTATTTTTTTTTACTCGCACTAAAATGCGCGCCCATGCACACAGCCAAAGACTATGATGTGGCTTAATTAAAGCAGAAAATGCTTGTTGGTCACTGAGCTTAGTGTTTGATGGTGCAACCCCCTTAATTTGGATGTTGAATAAAATTCGATATCAACAGATGATAAAGCTATCTAGCTGAAGGTGAGCTTGAGGTTAATTATGTTTGATGAAGACTTGGAAGATGACGAGCTGGACGAGGATATCGACAGCGAAGCAGAAGAATTAGACATCGATGATGTTGATGACCTTGATGTGGATGACGATGATCTTGAAGTCGATGCTGTAGTGGACGACGACAGCGTAGGCGATGACTCTGAGCCCGTAGGCACTCCTGCGCGAGCAAAGCGTAAAGCGAGTGCGAGCGTTATCGACCTACCCTCAGTAGAGGCCAAGCAAAAAGAGCGTGATGAGCTGGCTAAAGCCATGGAAGAGTTTTTGAAGCGCGGCGGTAAAGTCCAAGAGATTGACAATAAGATTGACGTTTAAACTTTAGTACAAACTTATGTTACAAAAAACGGCCCAGCTTGCTCAGCAAGCTGGGCCGTTGTTGATTAAATATTTGTAGTTGTCAGCTAATCTTTTAAAGCATTGTAGCGTTCAGCCAGTTCATGACGAATCTTACGGCGCTCTTCTGCATTGCTAAAACGTCTAATTTCATTTTCAGTTTTTGGCACCAGTTTAGGAACCTCAACGGTTTTACCGTCATCATCAATGGCTACCATGGTAAAAAAGCAGCTGTTGGTATGGCGCACTAATTTTTTGTGAATATTTTCTGTGACCACTTTAATCCCTACTTCCATAGAGGTGCGCCCGGTGTAATTGACACTGGCTAGAAAAGTAACCAGTTCGCCCACATGGATGGGCTGACGGAAAGTCACTTGATCTACTGACAAAGTCACTACATAACAGCCGGCAAAGCGACTGGCGCAAGCATAAGCCACTTCATCTAAGTATTTAAGTAGGGTGCCACCGTGCACATTGCCAGAAAAGTTAGCCATATCTGGGGTCATTAGTACGGTCATGGTCAGGGTTGGGGAACCAGGTTGCATAATTCTCTCTTATTGTTATTTGTGGCGTGAAGCCAATGTATGTTTAGTAGTTTTTGTAAGTTTAATAGCTGTCTGCTTAGCTTTCTAGCCAGACATCACGCGCCCAATGCCAAACGCTCTCCCAAGTTTCTTCAAGCAGCTCTGCGGTTGCGCTGTCCCAAGCAAAGACTTCGCCTTCTTCATCAGCGGCGTAGTACAAAGGTTCAGCGTAGCACACTACCACTAAGTGACGGGGTAAGCCTAGATCCCAAGCTGTTGCGGCGACTTCCGGCAGAAAAGTATGGCAATAAGGATCACTTGCGGTGACCGGTTCAAGGTGGCCGTAGACCACATCACTGACGGTTAATAGAAACTCTCGTAAGTCGTGGGGTAAGTGGATTAAAATTTGTTCTTGAATCTCAACTAAGGTTTCTTCGTCAGGCAATTCAAGGGGCACAGGAACGGGCTCATTACGTTCCCGCAGTTCATCAATAACATCTTCCATAGGGCTGTGCTCTAGATGAAGGTAGGTCGACAGAGATGCACAGCAGCGCGTGTAGCAAACAGCGCTGCTGCAGCTTAAAGGGTGAGGTGTTAAGCGTTTTGACGAATACCAGCGATCAACCAAGGTTGATTATCACCGTGTTTGCGCTCCATGCGCCAGCTTTCACTGAAGGACTCACCTTGGTCAAAACGTGAAGTTTTGGCAATGCCATAGAAGGTTAAGGTGGCAATAGTGAGTTCAGCCTCATCATCAACACCATCGAGTTGTACACTGAGGTCATCAATGTAGGTGGACTGCATGCCTTCACCAAGACTGTTGCGCTCGTTAGTTAAGAACGTCAGCATTTCAGGGGTGACATACTCAGCAATCTTATCCATTTCATTGGCATCCCAATGCTCTTGCAGGGCATTAAAATGGCTTTCCGCGGCTTGTAAAAAATTGCTTTCGTTAAACCAAGCTGGGGCATTGATCACGGGCTGGCTTGCTGCAGGTGCGGCGCTACCAAAAATATCCTGTTGTACGCCGTGTGCTTCACGTTGCATGGCTGGTCCGCCAGCGGCAGCGGCTTGCGGGATTTGTCGACGGCGACTGGCCAGCAGTTTGTAGATTACAAAACCAATCAGGCCAAAGATCAATATATCCATAAACTGGAGACCTTCGAATGCACCGCCCATAAATAGAGAGGCGAGTAGGCCACCAGCAGCCAAGCCCATTAACATACCACCCAGTCCCGGGCGTGCAGCAGCCGCGCCGGTTTGCTTGCCAGTTTGACGATCAGTTTTTTGCTGTGGTTGGCGTTGTTGTTGCTGTGCTTGGCGGTGTTTCATTGAGCCAAAAGATTTGCCACCACCAAAGCGACGGGCGTCAGCATCAATGCTAAAAGTTAAGCCTAAGAATAAAGCTAAGGCAATAGTGAGAAAACGTTGCATGAAATACTCTCGTTTTGTGAAGTGGGTTTATGCAGTCAATCAATGCAGCAGTATGCCTGCCTCCAGTTGCTGCCTGCAATAGAATTAATGTGTATAAATATTAGGCTGAACAGCTCAGGGTGACTAGTGTCTGCAAGAGAACGGCTGGGGGTCTTTAAACCCACAGCAATTGCGCGTTGATTTACAGTGCTTGCGCAGACTAGCCAGTCGGTAGCATGGCAAGCTTTAGAAGCATCACAGTGGCGTGAGCTTGGCGTAAGCCACCATCAGCCATTTAATACCTTCATTGGTAAAGTTCACTTGTACTCGCGCTTGCGCCCCTGAACCTTCAAAGTTCAAAATCACCCCTTCACCAAACATCGCATGTTGTACCAGTTGGCCCAGTTTAAATTCTGTTTCTGGCACATCAGTGCCGCTGAACATACGACTGGATTGCTGTTGCTGACTGCTGTGATAAGGGCGACTGACGCTGTTGTTCATGCGCACTTCTTGAATTAATTCACTGGGGATTTCACGAACAAAACGCGACAGCTTATTGTAGGTTTCAGTACCATACAGGCGGCGGGTTTCGGCGCAGGTGATGTACAGCTGTTGCATAGCCCGAGTGATGCCCACATAGGCTAAACGGCGCTCTTCTTCTAAACGACCAGGCTCTTCAAGGCTCATTTTATGGGGGAACAAGCCTTCTTCCATACCGGCAATAAAGACAATGGGAAATTCCAAACCCTTAGCACTGTGCAAAGTCATCAGCTGCACGGCATCAGTGAACTCATCGGCTTGGGTATCACCTGCTTCCAGCACGGCGTGGTCTAAAAAAGCCACCAGAGGCGGTAAATCTTCGCCAAACTCAGCTTCTGTGGCGCTGATGTCGCCATCTCGGGTGAACGTTCGTGCGGCACTGACCAGTTCTTCAAGGTTTTCGACCCGAGCCTGACCTTTTTCGCCTTTTTCTTCTTGATGGTATTTAAGCAAGCCAGACTGCTCAATAACAATTTGCGTCATGGCATGTAAATCACAATCAGTGGTGCGCACGGCGAGCTCTTCAATGAGATCAATAAAGCCTTGTAGAGCATTATTGGCACGTCCGGTTAAAGCTTTTTGCTCAATTAACAAGTGCATTGCAGCCCACAGCGAGAGGTTGTGCTCCCGTGCTGCGTGGCGCACGGTTTCAATGGTTTTTTCACCAATGCCGCGTGTGGGTACATTGACTACTCGCTCAATGGCGCCGTCATCATGGCGACTGCGCAATAAGCGTAAATAGGCCAAGGCATTTTTAATTTCTAAGCGTTCAAAGAAGCGCTGCCCACCATAAATTCGGTAGGGCACTGCAGCACGCAGCAGCGCCTCCTCCAGCACCCGTGACTGAGCATTGGAGCGATACAGAATTGCCATATCACTGCGCTTGAGTTCGCCTTTGCGCAGGGTTTGTTCAATACATTCAACGATATAGCGTGCTTCATCGTGCTCGTTGTAGGCGTTATACAGCAGGATGGGTTCGCCTTGGTCGCCGTCAGTCCATAGTTCTTTACCTAAACGACCTTGGTTGTTATCAATTAAAGCATTGGCAGCCTTTAGAATGGTGGCAGTGGAGCGGTAGTTTTGCTCCAAACGAATGCTTTGTGCGTTAACAAAGTCATCGGCAAACTCTTGGATGTTTTCAATTCTCGCGCCACGCCAGCCGTAAATGGACTGGTCGTCATCACCCACCACCATCAGGCTTTTGCCGCCTTGGGCGAGTAAGCGTAACCATGCATATTGTACGGCGTTGGTGTCTTGAAATTCATCGACCAACACATGCCTAAAGCGCTGCTGGTAATGTTGCAGCAGGCCGGGGTTGTCACGCCATAAGTCTAAAGCGCGCAATAACAGCTCGGCAAAATCAATGGCTCCAGCGCGTTGGCAGGCTTCTTCGTAGGCGGTATAAATTTTCAGCATGGTCGCCAGGAAAAGATCACCACCGGCTTGAATATGTTGTGGACGCAGGCCTTCGTCTTTTTGGCCATTAATAAACCACTGCGCTTGACGCACCGGCCAACGCTTTTCATCCAGCCCTAAATCGCGCAACACTCGCTTAAGTAAGCGCTGCTGATCATCACTGTCTAAAATGCTAAAGCCTTCAGCAAGGCCTGCTTCCTGCCAATGAGCGCGCAGCAGGCGGTGGGCAAGGCCATGGAAAGTGCCAACCCACATGCCTGCCGGGTTCATACCCAGCAGTTCTTCAATGCGCAAACGCATTTCAGCAGCGGCTTTATTGGTAAAAGTAACCGCTAAAATACTGTGCGGAGAGGCACCCTCAACTTGAATCAACCAAGCGATGCGGTGCACTAACACCCGCGTTTTACCCGAACCAGCGCCGGCTAAAACACGTTGTTGGCCGATAGGTGCAGCAACCGCTTCACGTTGGGCTTCGTTGAGAGAGTTTAATAAGTGTGAAATATCATCATGCATCAGAGCATTCTAGTGGGCTGACTGAGTAAGCGCAAACACTCAGATGCGCTTTGAGTTGCTACAAATCATGGAGTAGAACTAAGGTTGCTTATATGTTAGCAATGGTTTTAAGCTAAGCTCTTACAAGTTGAGCCTCAAAATTTCTGTTGCAAGTGGACAGCTCATGTCAAAGTGAGCCTGGGTTTATAAGTAGGAAAGTTGATCAGTCATGGGTGGCAATTATAAAAATAATAGATTACACCAGCCCCATAAGACATACAGATGCCGATGAGCGAGCTTCGGACTGTTCTGTGGGGAGTCGATACTGATAGCGTACGTTTAGTGTACCGTAGCTCACGGGCACCTACGTATTTGCTGTTATTGTGCGCAATTATCTGCGGTTGGCTGCTCAAAGATCTTGCTAGTCTTGCTGGGCTGCTAGCTTGGATGTCGTTCGTTGCAAGTTTAACGGTAGCTCGCTTGTGTGCTGAAAACCTCTTTGCGCGCAAGTCTTTTAAAGCACAAAGTGCACCGGTTTGGCGTCATTTACTCATCGCCGGGGCCTGTGCCTCAGGTATTGCGCTATCTAGCTTTGCTGTCTTTTTTATCCCAGCGGAAGAGTTTACCCAGCAGCTATTACTGTTAGGTTTGCTGTCTTTGGTGGCGGCATCCACCAGTGTTGCCCTCGCAGTCAGTTTGTCACTGTTTGCTTGGTACGTGATTTTTGCCTTCGTACCTATTATTTGGGTGTATTTAACTGACAGCTCTGAAATGCTGCGTAGTTTAGGCTTGTTGGTGGTGATGTGCCTTGCGGCGATTACGATTGCAGTGATTCAGGTGAATCGATTGCTTTCACAGTCAGTAATGCATCAAGCCCGTAAACAAGAGCTGATCCAAAACTTACAAGACGCACAACACAAGAGCAACGCTTTAAATGCCAAATTGAGCCGAAAAATCGCCAGTAAAAAAGAGGCTGAGCAACAGTTATTGACTGCTCAAGCACATCTAGAGCAGAGCGTCAATGAACGCACAATTGAGTTAAAAGAAACCTTACACAACTTAGAAAAAGCTCAGGAGCGTCTTGAGTTGGCACTGGACGCCAGTCAGTTAGCGCTCTGGGATTGGAATCTGGTTACTGATGAGATACACCATACCCAGGTTAAAAATATTTTCGGTTTAGAAGAAGATGACGTTCATAATGTTTTGAACGATTTACGTCCTTTATTACACCCCGATGATTTGCCTGTGTTACGCGATGCTATGATTGAGCATATGAAACAGCGCACCAACAGCTATATTGTTGAATACCGTATCAGACACAATGATGGGCATTGGGTCTGGATTGAAGACCGTGGTCGCGCTGTGAAGCGTAATGCTGATGGTCGTGTGTTGCGTATGCTGGGTACACGTCGTGATATTACTTTGAGTAAACGCCGTGATGAAGAGTTGCGCTTAGCATCCAGCGTGTTTGATGCAGGCACTGAAAGTATTGTGATTGTTGATCCTCAATACAATATTTTAGCTGTGAACAAAGCCTATAGTGCGGTGACTCAGTACACGCAGGAGGAAATACTCGGACAGCCAATCATTCATGAGCGTTTGCCAGAGAGGATTTTTCAACAGTACCAAGATATTCGTAAGCATGTTGAACAGGATGGCAGCTGGCAGGGTGAAACGCTTGGGGTACGCAAAAATGGTGAGGTTTTTCCTCAGTGTTTGAAAATTCATACCGTACGTGATGAAGACAACACTTTGACGCACATTGTTGGCTTCTTTAGTGATCTCACCGCGCACCGGCAAACTGAGGAGCGTTTAAACTATCTAGCGCAATATGATGAGTTAACCGAATTATCCAACCGCGCCCTGTTTCAACAGCGCTTACAGTCAGCAGTGGAGCGTGCAGCGCAAACTGACGGTTGTATTGCTTTAATGCACATTGATTTAGATCGTTTTAAGGTACTCAATGACAGTCTTGGCTTTGAGGCCGCAGATCAGGTACTGCGCCGAGTCAGTCGCCGTTTAACTAAATTGTTACCCAATGTCGATACTTTAGCGCGTTTAGGGGGTAATGAGTTTGCAGTGATCGTTGAAAACTGTGATTCCATTACCCAACTGGAGCAATTGGCAGCACGTATTTTAGCAGAAATCCGACGACCCATTGAGCTAGCCGATGACGAGCTGGTGATCAGTGCGTCCTTGGGAATTAGCAAAACGTCCGCTGATGTTCGAGAGCCCGCCACGCTAATTACCCAAGCAGGTATGGCCATGCAGCACGCCAAGCATTTGGGTGGTGACAATGTGCAGTTTTACAGCAGCCACTTACAAAGCAGCAGCTTAAGCAGTTTGCAGTTGGAACAGCAATTAAGGCGCGCCATCGAAGAAGGGCAGCTAGAGCCCTATTATCAACCCAAAATGACTTTGGCGGATGGCTCAATACGTTCGGCAGAGGCTTTAGTGCGCTGGAATCATCCGCAGCGCGATTTAGTAGCACCGGGTGAGTTTATTGGTTTGGCAGAAGAAACGGGTTTGATTGCTGTAATTAGTGAGCTGATGTTGTTAAAAGCTTGTCAGCAAGCATTGCATTGGCTTGAACAAGGTATGCCCATTCGGGTCTCGGTGAATATCTCGATGAGTCATATTCGCCAAGGAAATTTAGTTGCATTGGTGGAGCAGGTGTTACAAGAAACGGGTTTGCCGGCGTATTTGCTCGAGCTTGAGTTAACCGAAACCCAGATGTTAGAAAATGCTGAAAGCAATATGGTGACTTTTACCCAGCTCAGCGGTTTAGGTGTGCATTTGGCCATTGATGATTTTGGCACAGGTTATTCATCACTGAGTTACTTAAAACGCTTCCCAGTTAACACCTTAAAAATTGATCAAAGTTTCATCGATGATGTTGTTACTGATGACGAGGATGCAGCCATTACCCGAGCGATTATTGCCATGGCGCACAGTTTAAACTTAAACGTCATTGCGGAAGGGGTGGAAACGCAGGAGCAATTGGACTTTTTAATCGCCAATGAGTGTGATGAAGTGCAAGGCTATTTGATTTGCCGACCGATTCCCGCGGATCAATTTGCGGAGTTTTTAAAGTCCTATCATAAGCAAGCCCAAACGGAATTGAGCCTTAGTTAATGAATATCACTAAGGCTCAACGCTAAAGCGGTCTATAGCTTAAGCACCGCGGGTAGTGCTGTTTTCTAAGTTGCGCATCAGTAGCGCGTGCTCGAGGTCAACCCCTTCAGGTACGGGAATAAACAGCACATGGCCATCGCCCGGTGCATCATTGCGACCTTTTCCTTTTTGATCTTCAATGTGCTTTAGATCAAAAGTGAGGTTGCCTTGCGGAGTCATCAGCTCAATGGAATCATCTAGCGCAAAGCGATTTTTGACGATTACTTCGGCTAAATCACCACGACGCTCTCCGGTCATCTCGCCAACAAACTGCTGGCGGTCAGATATAGAGTGGCCGTACTCGTAGTTTTGGTATTCATCGTGTACGTGGCGACGTAAAAAGCCTTCGGTATAACCACGGTGGGCCAATGATTCTAAGGTGTCCATCAGTGACTTATCAAAAGGGCGACCAGCCACTGCATCATCAATGGCTTTACGGTACACCTGAGCAGTGCGCGCCACATAGTAATGGGATTTAGTACGGCCTTCGATTTTTAATGAGTGCAGCCCCATTTTCACCATGCGTTCCACGTGCTGTACGGCACGTAAATCTTTGGAATTCATAATGTAGGTGCCATGCTCATCTTCGTAAGCAGACATATATTCACCAGGGCGTCCCGCTTCTTCTAGCAAGAACACTTCTTTAGTGGGGGCACCCACACCTAAAGTTGGTTCCGTCTGCTGCACCGCAGCGATGGGCTCGTATTTATGCACAATATCGCCCACTTCGTTTTCTTTGGCTTCGTGGGTTTTATATTCCCAGCGGCAAGCATTGGTGCACGTGCCTTGGTTAGGGTCACGCTTGTTAATATAACCAGACAGCAAGCAACGGCCTGAATAGGCCATGCATAAAGCACCGTGCACAAAAACTTCCAGCTCCATTTCTGGCACTTTATGACGGATTTCTTCAATTTCATCCAGCGACAATTCACGGGATAAAATCGCACGGGTTAAGCCCATATCATGCCAGAACTTCACACTGGCCCAGTTCACCGCGTTGGCTTGTACTGACAAGTGAATGTTCATCTGCGGGAAGTGCTCACGCACCAGCATGATTAAACCTGGGTCAGACATAATCAGTGCATCAGGGCCCATGGCGACCACAGGCTCTAGGTCTTTAATAAAGGTTTTTAGCTTGGCGTTATGGGGGGCGATATTAACCACCACATAAAACTGCTTTCCTTGGGCATGGGCTTCATTAATACCCAAGGCCAGGTTGGCATGGTTGAATTCGTTATTACGCACGCGCAAGCTGTAGCGGGGCTGACCGGCGTACACTGCGTCTGCACCATAGGCAAACGCATAACGCATATTTTTTAAAGTGCCAGCAGGTGACAACAGCTCGGGACGAAAAAGGCTCGACATAGTAAAACTCAAGGAAGTGTAAATATCCCGCCATTCTATCAGCCATCCCCCCACATGCGTAGTGCCTGAAACAATTCTTAACCAACTTATTAGCTCAGGTATTATTTTATTTGAATGAGCTGCACATTGATTGCGCTGCTGATTGGATGAGTCGACTCGAACAGCACGAGCTAAACCACTTCCCCTGCTGCATGACCACTGGCCCAAGCCCATTGGAAGTTGAAGCCGCCCAAATGACCACTGACATCCAAAACTTCACCAATAAAATACAAGCCTTGTTGCTTTTTCGATTCCATGGTTCTGGAGGACACTTCGTGGGTATCAATACCGCCAAGGGTGACTTCTGCGGTGCGGTAGCCTTCAGTACCGGCAGGGGTGAGCTGCCAGCTGTTTAATTGCTGGCCAATGTCTGCCAGTTGTTTGCTGCTATATTGCTTCAGCGGCGTGCTGTTAAACCACTGTTCGCAGAGCAATTGGGCCATTTTGCGGGTAAAACATTGGCTCAGCACTGTTCTCAATTCCATATTGGGGTGTTGTGCTTGCTGCTCAATTAACCATGCGCCGGCATCACGATCACTGATTAAATCAATGCTGATGCTGTCACCGGGTTGCCAATAGGATGAAATTTGCAAAATCACTGGGCCACTTAAGCCGCGGTGTGTAAAGAGCAAATCTTCTTTAAAACTTTGGCCATTACAGGCCACTACACAATCATTGACTGAAGTGCCGGATAAAGCGCTGCAAAAAGCTTTGAGCTGTGGATCAGTAATCGTAAAAGGCACTAGACCGGCGCGGGTCGGCAAAATGCTATGACCAAACTGCTCTGCTACTTGATAACCATAACCGCTGGCGCCTAAAGTGGGTATGGATAGGCCGCCGCTGGCAATAACTAAGGATTGGCACTGTAAAGTGCTGGTTGCACATTGCAGAATAAAGCCTGTGGTTTCTGCTTGAATGGTGTCGACTGCAGTATTGAGCTGAATAGTTGCTCCAGCCTCAGCACACTCTTTGAGTAGCATCTGGAGAATATCATTGGCTTTATTATCACAAAATAATTGACCGAGTTTTTTCTCGTGATAAGGCACTTGATGGCGTTGCACCATGTCCAGGAAGTCCCAGGGGGTGTAACGGGCCAGTGCGGACTTACAAAAATGTGGATTGCTGGAGATAAAATTATCCGGTTCGGTGTACATATTGGTGAAGTTGCAGCGGCCACCGCCGGACATGAGGATTTTCTTACCGGCTTTATTGGCATGATCAATTACTAAAACCTCACGTCCCCGTTGCGCAGCAGTTAAAGCACACATCAAACCCGCCGCACCGGCACCAATAATGACCACATCCACAACTTGCACAGTTCGATACCTAAAAGTTAAACACTAAACATGAAGTTTAACGGTTTTAGCAGCTGGGTAGGGAATAATCACAAGTGTTGAAAGTAACACCAATGCTGCATTGAGGAATGAGGCGTACAGAAAACGAGCAAACCACAGCAATGGTTTGGTAGTGCCTCGTTGGTACTGCGGCGAGCGAAGCCATGGGTGGCGCAGTGCCCGAATGCGGGTTAGGATGACCCGTTGAGGGAAAAGTAGTACCAGCGAGGTGCACGGGCACAAAACTAGGCAAGCATGAGCTTATGCTGTCAGTAAAAGCGAGGTATGGCGTACTGTGGAGCGGGTGTTTTTCCGTCGCTGAGCCCATCCGGGGCTCAACTCCGGCGCTACGCCATCCTTGGCTCCGCTTGTCACACCCACCCCACAGTACTTGTGATCATCAGTAAGGTCTGTGAGATTGCAGTACGATTAACCACAGCCATTCACTTATCAGGTTAAGCGCACAGGTCTATAATGCTCAGCTGTGTAAAACAAACTGCCCAGTGAACACTGCACCGTCTCGGCCATCATCGGTCAAAACTCGGCTGGTTAAAGCAATCCGCGCCTTGCCGTGGCGTTGATACATCTTAAGAAAACGCGACCAAACCTGTTCATCAGGGGCATCACAGACCACCAACGCATCAGCAGCAACAGGTAACGGATAATCAATTTCCCCTGCCTGTACAACGATATCTGTGGTATTTATAGCTACCTCGCGTAAACGTAAATGTAACCAACCCCAGCTCGCCAACACAGCAGCGCAGTATAAACTACCACCGAACATCGTCTGGTGATGGTTATGGTTGTCAGCCAAAGGTAAATGCAAGTGCAGGCAGAAATCCTGCCAGCTGCGCACCTCAATGGCCAGTGCAGCGGTCAGTGGAATATCACGCGCAAAAACCTGCTGAAGATGTTGGCAAGCGTCAACGCTGGGGGAACTGTGCATAAAAAACCTCGCTCATACTATATGACGGTCATAGCCACTCAACTCTAAACAGCACACAGCATCATGCAATGGAAGCAAAACAGCACAATAATGCGCATTTACGAACATATTCACTGAATAAAAGTGAAGATTTTAAAAATACTTGCCGTCTACAGGTTAGAATTAAAAACTCATTTATGTGGAATACTATTTTTGAACAAAAGGAGAACTGCTTGTGGATTCTGTAGCAACCAATAGTATATTTTTTGTTGGTGGATTGTTAGTTGCTATCAGTATTCTGGTCAGCTCAGTATCCTCACGTATCGGCATCCCCATCTTAGTGATCTTTATGGGTGTCGGCATGATGGCCGGTACCGATGGGGTCGGCGGTATCGTGTTTAATGATTACTCTCTCACCTATCTGGTCAGTAACTTGGCCCTGGCGGTTATATTGCTCGATGGGGGCATGCGCACCCGCGTCGCCACTTTCCGCGTGGCGCTGTGGCCCGCCTTATCGCTGGCTACTTTTGGGGTGATTCTAACCGCAGGCTTAACAGGCTTTGCGGCAGCCTGGCTGTTTGATTTAACTCTACTAGAAGGCCTGCTGATTGGCTCCATTGTCGGCTCCACCGATGCGGCTGCGGTGTTTAACCTGCTTAATGGTAAGGGACTCAACGAGCGGGTCGGCTCCACCCTAGAAATTGAGTCGGGCAGTAATGATCCCATGGCGATGTTCCTCACCGTCACCTTAATTGCCATGTTAGTGGCTGGGGAAACCAGCTTTAGTTTGGACTTTTTTGGCAGTTTAATTCGCCAGTTTGGCCTAGGTACTCTCTTGGGCGTGGGTGGTGGTTGGTTATTGCTGCAGATTATTAACCGTATTCAGGTGGTGGATGGACTCTACCCGCTGCTCGCGGTCAGCGGCAGTATTATGATTTATGCTTTTGCTGGGGAAGTGGGCGGTAGTGGTATTTTAGCTGTGTATATCTGCGGCATGGTATTGGGGAATCGACCGATTCGCAGTCGACATGGCATTTTGCATATGTTTGATGGGCTGGCTTGGCTCAGTCAAATCGGTATGTTCTTAGTGCTGGGCTTATTGTTAACCCCCCATGAGTTGCTGCCGATTGCGGTGCCAGCTTTGTTGTTATCACTGTGGATGATTTTATTTGCCCGTCCATTGTCGGTGTTTTTGGGCTTATTACCCTTCCGTGGGTTTAACCTGCGTGAGCGGGTATTTATTTCTTGGATTGGCTTGCGTGGCGCGGTACCAGTGATTTTAGCGGTGTTTCCGCTGGTCGCCGGTTTACCCAATGCCCAACTGTTTTTTAATGTGGCGTTCTTTATTGTTCTGGTGTCACTGATCCTGCAAGGTTCGACTCTATCCTGGGCGGCCCGTAAAGCCAAAGTGGATTTACCGCCAGAACCCTCACCCATTTCGCGGGTAGGTTTAGAAATTCACCCCACCAGCCAGTGGGAGCTGTTTGTGTACAGTTTAGGCAGTCAAAAATGGTGTATTGATGCACAATTGCGTGAACTTAAAATGCCTAAAGGCACGCGCATTGCGGCTTTATTCCGTAACCAACAATTGCTGCACCCCAGTGGTAGCACCCGTTTAAAAGCCGGTGATATTCTCTGCGTAATCGGCCATGAAGAAGACTTGCCGGCACTCGGTCGTTTGTTTAGCCAAGCCCCGCAGCGCGGTGCAGACTTACGCTTCTTTGGTGATTTTGTCCTCGAAGGCAGTGCGCAAATGGGCGCGGTGGCGGACGTGTATGGTCTCAAGCTGGGTGATATGGACCCTAAAGTTACTTTGGCGGAAATGATTACTGAAGCGGTGGCCGGTGAAGCGGTGCTCGGTGACCACATTGAATGGCAAGGACTAACTTGGGCGGTGGCGGTGATGGAT
>DASROA010000109.1:0-29547 GCA_035647115.1 Thiopseudomonas sp.
GTTTCCCGATCTTAACCATGCTGTTAAACGTGACCCGCGCACCAATATGCGCAGTGCGACTAATAACTGGGACTTCTGGACTGGCATCCCTGAAGCATTACACCAGGTTACTATTTTGATGAGTGACCGCGGTATCCCTGCGTCTTATCGCCATATGCACGGTTTTGGTTCGCATACCTTTAGTTTTATTAATGCGGATAACGAACGCTATTGGGTCAAGTTCCACTTTAAAACTCAGCAGGGGATTAAAAACCTCACTGACCAAGAAGCGGCTGAGTTGGTGGGCAAGGACCGCGAGAGCTCACAGCGTGATTTATATGAAGCCATTGAAGGCGGAGACTTCCCACGCTGGACTATGTATGTACAAATCATGCCGGAAGCCGATGTCGCTAAAGTCCCGTATCACCCGTTTGATCTAACTAAGGTTTGGCCAAAAGGGGATTACCCGCTGATTGAAGTGGGCTATTTTGAGCTGAATAAAAATCCAGAGAACTATTTTGCCGATGTTGAGCAAGCTGCGTTTAACCCTGCGCACATTGTGCCGGGCATTGGTTTTTCCCCAGACCGCATGCTGCAGGGCCGTTTGTTCTCCTATGGTGATGCCCAGCGCTATCGCTTAGGTGTTAACCATTATCAAATACCAGTGAACACGCCACGCTGTCCATATCACAATTATCATCGTGACGGTGCGATGCGTGTGGATGGCAACCAAGGTAGCCGTTTGCATTATGAGCCAAATAGTCAGAAAGAGTGGCAAGAGCAGCCTGACTTCTCTGAACCGCCTTTGGCGTTAGAAGGTGCTGCGGATCGTTTTGATTATTGGCAGGATGAGCCGGATTATTTTACTCAGCCGGGTAACTTATTCCGTTTAATGACGCCTGAACAGCAACAGGTGCTGTTTGAGAATACAGCACGCAATATGACTGGCGTGCCCGATGCGATCAAGCTTAAACACGTCTGTCATTGCATGCAGGCCGACCCAGCGTACGGTGAGGGCGTTGCTAAGGCATTGGGCCTGGAACTGCCTAAGTAACTCTTAAAACTGCTACACAGCATTACAGCACAGGGTTTTAAAAAGCCCTGTGCTGTGAAGTGCGCTTAGAGTTTATCTTTTAAGAAACGACCGGTGTGAGAGTAGTCTAATGCTGCAATTTGTTCTGGAGTACCTGTTGCAATAATTTCACCGCCCCCAGAGCCGCCTTCAGGGCCCAAGTCGATAATCCAGTCAGCAGTTTTAATCACATCCAAGTTATGCTCAATCACCACTACGGTATTACCACGATCGCGTAGCCGATGCAGCACATCCAACAGCTGTTGAATATCAGCAAAGTGTAAGCCTGTTGTCGGCTCATCAAGGATATACAGGGTTTGTCCGGTATCGCGTTTTGATAGTTCGCGCGATAATTTCACCCGCTGCGCTTCACCACCGGACAGGGTGGTCGCGCTTTGCCCAAGACGAATATAGGATAAACCCACATCCATTAAAGTTTGTAAGCGACGGGCCAGTGCTGGAATGGGATCGAAAAACTCTCGCGCCTCTTCGATGGTCATGTCCAAAACTTCATGGATGTTTTTGCCCTTATAGCGAATATCCAAGGTTTCACGGTTATAACGCTTACCTTTACAGGTATCACAGGCCACATAAATATCGGCCAAGAAGTGCATTTCGACTTTAATTACCCCATCGCCTTGGCACGCCTCGCAGCGACCACCTTTGACGTTAAAGGAAAAACGCCCTGGGCTGTAGCCACGAGCACGGGATTCAGCGACACCAGCAAACAGTTCCCGTATGGGTGTGAAGATTCCAGTGTAAGTGGCCGGGTTAGAGCGCGGTGTGCGGCCAATGGGGCTTTGATCAATATCCACCACTTTATCGAGCAGTTCTAAGCCTTCTAATGAATCGTAAGGCGCAGCTTCGAGTGTGGTGGCTTTGTTCAGCTCGGTGGCTGCTAATGGGTATAGGGTGTTATTGATTAAAGTGGACTTGCCTGATCCTGAAACACCGGTGATGCATGTGAGCAAGCCTAAAGGCAGTTCAAGATTGACATGCTTTAAGTTGTTGCCCCGTGCGCCATTTAAACGCAGTATTTTTTCTGGGTCGACGGGGGTGCGCTTGGCTGGGTAAGTAATTTGTACTTTGCCAGACAGATATTGCCCAGTGAGTGAGGCAGGGTTGGCCATAACTTCTTCTGGGGTGCCTTGGGCAACAATTTCACCGCCATGCACGCCAGCACCTGGGCCTATATCCACCACATAGTCTGCCATGCGAATGGCATCCTCATCATGCTCAACCACAATCACCGTGTTGCCGATTTTGCGCAGGTGATCCAGGGTGTTAAGCAAACGTTCATTATCGCGCTGGTGCAAACCAATGGAGGGTTCATCGAGGATATACATCACCCCCACCAAACCCGCACCAATTTGACTGGCCAGCCGAATACGTTGTGCTTCACCGCCCGATAAGGTGTCGGCGCTGCGGTTGAGGGTCAGGTAATTTAACCCCACGTTGACTAAAAACTTGAGGCGTGCACTGATTTCATTAAGAATTTTTTCAGCGATTTCACCACGCTTACCGGGCAGTTTGAGGGTGTTGAAATACTCGTAGGCTTCACCAATAGGCATTTTAGTAATGGTAGGTAAAGTATTTTCACCGACCCAAACGTGACGGGCTTCACGACGCAAACGCGCTCCTGAACAATCAGGGCAGGCTTGAGTGCTTAAGTATTTGGCCAAGTCTTCACGGACGGTATTGGACTCAGTCTCACGGTAGCGGCGCTCTAAATTCGGCACTATGCCTTCAAAGGGGTGTGAGCGTTTAACAATATCACCGCGATCATTGAGGTAACGAAACTCTACAGCGGTTTTGCCACTACCTTGCAAAACTATCTGCTGGATATCTTGCTCAAGTTCGGCAAAAGGAACGTCAAGACTGAATCCATATTGGTCAGCCAAAGAGTTGAGCATTTGGAAGTAATAGACATTGCGTCTATCCCAGCCACGAATTGCGCCTTCAGCGAGGGTCAGCTCGCCATTCACCAAGCGCTTAGTGTCAAAGAACTGTTTATTACCTAAACCATCACAACTGGGGCAGGCACCGGCTGGATTATTAAAAGAGAACAGCTTAGGTTCCAGCTCACTGATGGCATGCCCGCAATGTGGGCAGGCGAAACGGGCTGAAAAGACCAGCTCTTCGCTGCCGTCATCATCCATGGAAGCAACTAAGGCGATGCCGTCGGTGAGTCGCAGAGCGGTTTCAAAGGACTCAGCTAAGCGTTGTGCTAAATCATCACGGACTTTAAAGCGGTCCACCACCACATCAATGGAGTGTTTTTTATTCTTATCCAGTTTGGGTAAGTCATCGATATCGCAAACCACGCCATTGATGCGTAAACGCACAAAACCTTGTGCGCGCATTTCTTCAATGACTGAGACGTGTTCGCCTCTGCGTTCACGGATCACCGGGGCCAGCAGCATTAAGCGCTTTTCAGCATCTTGATTGAGCACGATATCAACCATTTGGCTGACGGTTTGTGCTTCAAGGGGCACATGATGATCGGGACAATGGGGCACCCCTGCGCGGGCGTAGAGCAGGCGCAAGTAATCATAAATTTCAGTAATGGTACCCACGGTAGATCGGGGGTTATGCGAAGTGGATTTCTGTTCAATAGAAATCGCCGGCGATAACCCTTCGATGGTATCCACATCGGGTTTTTCCATCATCGACAAAAATTGCCGCGCATACGCCGATAATGACTCCACATAACGGCGTTGTCCTTCTGCATACAACGTATCGAAGGCGAGTGATGATTTACCAGAGCCAGATAAGCCGGTAATAACAATCAGCTTATTTCTGGGTAAATCGAGATCAATATTTTTTAAATTATGGGTACGAACCCCACGAACAACTATGCTATCCACTGAATTCCTAGCGTTACGAGCTTAATCAGCTAAGTATACGGGTTAGAGGGAGGCTGCGGCAAAGTCTTCTGCCTGATAGAATTAGCTATCTTGTTTTTGGAGGTGTCATGCACGAGCCTAATAGTGATGCAATGAATGCCCACGAGCGTCGAGCGACCGGTGCTTTATCATTGGTGTTTGCGTTTCGCATGCTGGGCATGTTTATGGTGTTGCCAGTGCTTGTTACTTATGGGCAAGACTTATCTGGAGCCACGCCTTTTTTACTCGGTTTGGCGATTGGCGCCTATGGTTTAACTCAAGCGGTGTTGCAAATTCCTTTTGGAATGCTATCGGATCGAGTTGGCCGTTTGCCGGTTATATATATTGGTTTACTGATTTTTGCCGCTGGTAGTGTACTTGCGGGAATGTCTGACTCAGTGTGGGGGGTGATTGCTGGACGGGTACTGCAGGGAGCTGGAGCGATTTCAGCAGCAGTGATGGCACTGTTATCGGATTTGACCCGTGAACAACACCGCACTAAAGCCATGGCTTTGATTGGCATCAGTATTGGCATTTCATTTGCCGTGGCGATGGTGGTTGGGCCCCTGGTGACCCGAGCCTTTGGTTTATCAGGGCTGTTTTGGTTTACTGCAGCGATGGCAATCTTAGGAATATTCATTATTGCTTTTGCGGTACCTAAGCCAGCTGTACAGCTGCAGCACCGAGAGTCTGGCGTGGTGCCTGAGGCATTTACAGAAACCCTACGTAACAGGGCCCTGCTGCGCTTGGATTTAGGCATTTTTGTGCTCCATGCTTTACTTATGGCCAGCTTTATCGCTTTGCCCTTAGCGCTTATAGAGCAAGGAGGGTTGCCCAAAGAAGAGCATTGGTGGGTGTATTTAATCGCCTTGTTTATCGGTTTTTTTGCCATGTTGCCATTTATTATCTATGGTGAAAAACAACGTCAGATGAAGCGAGTGTTTGTTGGGGCAATCGTTGTTTTATTGCTCAGTGAATTATTCTTTTGGTGGTTTGGACACAACCTAACGCTGTTAGTGATTGGTACCGTGATCTTTTTCACCGCCTTTAACTTACTGGAAGCCACCTTACCGTCGTTGGTCAGCAAAATTGCTCCAGCAGGGGCCAAGGGAACGGCAATGGGGGTGTACTCCACCAGCCAGTTTTTAGGTGCAGCCTTAGGTGGCATGCTCGGTGGTTGGTTGTTTAGCTTAGGCGGTGTGCCATTGGTTTTTGCCGGCTGTGCGGGGCTGGCAGCACTCTGGTTAGTATTTGCTGCTAGTATGCAAGAGCCGCCTTATGTCACCAGCCTGCGTTTGTCTGTACCCCAAAAAGCGTTACAAGAAACACAGTGGTTAACAGCGTTAAGCTCACAAGCGGGTGTTCTGGAAGCTGTCGTAGTGGCAGAGGAAGCTGCTGTATATGTGAAGTTTGACACGCAAATTATAGATCGCGCAGCGGTTGAAAATTATTTAAAGTAACCTGATGCGCAGACCGTTTGGAGAATGATATGTCACGTGGAATTAACAAAGTAATTTTAATTGGAAACTTAGGCAGCGATCCAGATACGCGTTTTTTACCGAATGGTAATGCGGTCACTAATATAACCTTAGCAACCAGTGACAGTTGGCGTGATCGTCAGACTGGACAAATGCAAGAGCGTACCGAGTGGCACCGTGTGACCTTTTTCGGGAAGATTGCTGAGATTGCTGGCCAGTACTTGCGCAAAGGCTCAAAAGTATATGTGGAAGGCCGCTTGCAAACCCGTGAGTGGGAAAAAGACGGTATTAAGCGTTATACCACGGAAGTGATTGTCGATATGGGCGGCACCATGCAGATGCTGGATAGCCGTGGGGGTGGTGGTGAGCGTGCACCTTTTGCTGGCGGGCAGCAAGCGCCAACCCAGTCACAACCGCAACAGCCTGCCCAGCAGCTTCAGCAACAGCAGCGTCCGGCGCCGAGCGTGCAACATGATGCGCAGCCTGCACCGGATTACGATAGCTTTGATGATGATATTCCGTTTTAGGGGATAGCGGCTAAGGGCGGTTAGCTTTATTAGTATTGCGATCTTACGTTGTTACAACACAGGCTTATAAAAATAACGCTTAGGGGCTGATATGCAATTACGCTTGGTTTTGCTGGGTGGTGGTAATGCACTGGGGAAAGCTTTGGTGCGCTTGGGAGCAGAGGACGACATTTCTTTTCTTGCGCCTCGGCCAGAGCAGGGTGCGTGGGATGCTGCCAGCTTAACCAGCTTAATGGATGAAGTGCGACCTGATGCGGTCATTAATCTGGCTTATTACTATGATTGGTTTCAGGCAGGGCGAGTTGATCCTGAGCGCTTTGCTCCACAAGAGCGAGCGGTGGAGCGCTTAGCACAATTGTGTAAACACCACGACTGCATTCTCTTGCATCCGTCCAGTTACCGGGTGTTTGATGGGGTCAGAGCCACCGACTATAACGAAACCAGTGAATGCAAGCCGCTCAGTCCCCGTGGCCAAGCCTTATTGCGCATGGAGCAAAGTGTTCGCGCGCTGTGCTCCAAGCATATTCTGCTGCGGTTTGGTTGGTTGCTGGATGACAGCCCGGACAGTGTGTTGGGTCGTGTTTTACAGCGTGCACAAGACCATGAACTACTGGAAATGGCCGATGATCGGCGCGGTAATCCCACCCCGGTGGAAGATGCTGCGCGGGTTATCTTGGCCATTTTAAAGCAACTGGATTGTGCCGCGCCTTTATGGGGCACTTACCATTACGGTGGTCAGGAGGCAGCCACCGCACTATCGGTGGCAGAAGCGATTTTGGCGGAAGCTAAAGCCTGGCGGCCAGAAATGAGCCAAACCGTGGTGGCGCGCGCCCATGCCAGCTTTGAAGATGCGGTGATTGAGCCGCAACACGGTGTGCTGGATAACCGCAAAATTACCCATACCTTCGGCATCAAACCGCGGGCTTGGCGTACTGGCTTGGCGGACCTGTTGGACAGTTACTATCGGAATGTGTAGCTGATTGTGCTTTTAAGCAACGGAGGGCTGTTAGTTGCAGGGTATACAGCAGGTGGCTTGCGTTGAACTCGCTTCTGAATTGCTGCTTAGAATAAACTGAAAATTCTTTTTAAAGTACAAATAAAAACAGGCGCATTAAGCGCCTGTTTCGTATTGCGAGTTCTAAAATTAGAACTTGTAGCCTAAGCCGAGCATGTAGACCCATGGCTTAACGTCAACGTTAACTTTGGCGCGTACACCTAAAGCGCTGTTGTTAACATATGCTGTAGTATCAATGTCAATATAACGAACTTGGCCGTTGAGCATAATGTTATCAGTCAACATGTAGTCAGCACCCACTTGTGCAGCCCAGCCCCAAGAGTTGTTGACACGTAGGTTGTTAAAGCCGCCAGCTTTAGCACCGCTACTTACGCTTTCGTCAAAAAACCAAGTGTAGTTAATACCAGCACCCACATAAGGTTTGAATGCAGAGTTGTTTTTCAGCGGGTAGTACACTGCGCTTAAAGTAGGTGGTAAGTGCTTAAGGCTACCTAGTTTGCCATCTGCAATACCTCCGCTCGTCCCTTTGATTCTAACATCATGTTTAAAAGGTGTGGCTGCTAATAGTTCAACACCCCACTGATCGGTAATCATATAGGCAAAGTTTAAACCTAATTGAGTATCATTGTTCAATGTAGCCTTGCCGCCTAAGTTAGCAGCAACTGGACGGTCGAGCTTTACATTAGAGGTACTTTCATGAGTCTGAACAGTCACAGCACCGGCTCGGACGATAATATCGCCGGCTTGGTGGGCTTGAACTGAAGGTGCGGCAATGGCTAATGCCAAGGCTGACGCTGCAAATAAAGTTGTGCGCATAATATGCTCCATTGAATGTAACACTTGAGTGTTGGTAAGATTTTTATATTGGTAACAGCGATGTTACGGAAGGAAACAAATCGCATTTTGATGCAGGTCAACAAAGGTTGTAGTTGCTGAAACTTAGTCATGTCGTGAGGGGTAAGCAGGGGAAGCCTGACAGAGTGTACAGATGTAAAGCTTTTCAGTTGCTGGGCGCAGAGAAAAGCGCATAAAAATCCAGCTAACAGTGCGAATTTGTCGCAGTACAGAGGATAAATGCAATCCACTGCAGCATTTAATCTCACAAAGCGGTAGACTTGCCGGCATATTTTCTCTTACTCCGTTGGAGCGTTTCATGTCACGCACGAGTTTAAGTCGTTTTCTTATTGAACAAACACGTTCACATCAAACCCCAGCAGAGCTACGCTTTTTAATCGAAGTGGTGGCGCGTGCTTGTAAAATGATCAACCACCATGTGTCGAAAGGCGCCTTAGGCGGTGTCTTGGGCAGTATGGGCACTGAGAACGTACAGGGTGAAGTACAAAAGAAATTGGATGTGCTGTCCAATGAAATTCTTTTGGAAGCCAATGAATGGGGCGGCCACTTGGCTGGTATGGCTTCTGAAGAAATGGATAATGCCTACCAGATCCCCGGTAAATACCCAAAAGGTTCGTATTTGCTGGTCTTTGATCCTTTAGATGGATCGAGCAATATCGACGTTAACGTCTCTGTGGGTACTATTTTTTCAGTGTTACGCTGTCCTGATCGTAATGGTGAGGAGGGTGATCTGGGCGAGGACGCCTTTTTGCAGCCTGGCACTGAGCAAGTTGCTGCAGGTTATGCCATTTACGGTCCACAAACCATGTTGGTGTTGACCTTAGGTAATGGAGTGAAAGGCTTTACTTTGGATTCTGAGATGGGTTCGTTTATTTTGACCCATGATGATATTCAAATACCTGAGCAAACCGCAGAGTTCGCCATCAATATGTCCAACCAACGGCACTGGGAAGCACCGGTGCAACGCTATGTGAGTGAGTTACTGCAGGGCGAGGACGGTCCGCTAGAGAAAAACTACAACATGCGCTGGATTGCTTCGATGGTGGCTGATGTGCATCGTATTCTGACCCGTGGCGGTATCTTTATGTACCCCCGTGATGCCCGCGAGCCAGAGCTGCCCGGCAAGTTACGCTTAATGTATGAAGCCAATCCCATGTCCTTTATTGTTGAGCAAGCTGGAGGTATTGCCACCAATGGCCATCAGCGCATTATGGAGATTGAGCCCAGCTCCTTGCACGAGCGAGTGGCGGTCTTTTTAGGCTCCAAAGAAGAAGTCGAGCGCGCCACTGCATACCATGCAGAATAAAATCTAAAAATCTCGCAGCCAGTCTTTAGTGCATGAAGGCTGGCTGTGCAGCACTGATCTACATCAATCTTTCCTCTATTTTTTGCGCTTTTGTGGAAGAGTCACAAGGCCGAAAATAACGCTGTATCTCCCGCTTTCCCATGCGCTTTCTTATATATAGCAGTATGTAAAGAAAAATTAAAATTTTAGCCATGACTTTGGTCAAGAGGCAGAATGCCGCAGCTTTGTTATGCTCGATGATAGTTTATCAAGCATTAAAGGCGAGGCTATGCAGGAACATTACGGCAACTTTCAGCAAAAGTTTAAAACATCCGTCTCTTGGTTATTGGTTTTGCTGGCGCTGTTATGGATGGGCTTATCCACAGCACAAGCCAACACTTTAACTGCGCTAGAGAAAGGGCGAATTGCCATTGCTTTCCCGCAAGCAGGCACCATTACTGAGCCCGAAGGCGAGTACCAAGTCAGAGAAATCTATTCCGGTGATGAGCTGCTTGGCTATGCTTATCAAACCATCAGTGTAGTGGATATTCCTGCTTATTCGGGCAAGCCGATTAATTTACAAGTCCTGCTCGACCCGCAAGGGGTCATTAAAGATGCCTATGTTCTCAAGCACGAAGAACCTATTCTGTTAATTGGTATCCCTGAACAAAAGCTACATGACTTTGCCGCCGAATACGAAGGCATTCAGGTGGAACAGCGGGTGGTGATTGGCCGTTCCAGAGATGAAGCTGCAATCACCATTGATGCAGTGACCGGCGCTACGGTTACTGTGATGGTGGTCAACGAAGCCATTATGCGCTCTGCGCACCGTGTTGCCGTCTCCTTGGGCTTGGTTAAGGCACACGCGCAGATTAAAAGTAAGCCAGCCATCGTCTTAATGGATCACTATGAAAAAGCCAGTTGGACCACACTTACTGGTGATGGCTCGATTCGTCGTTTGTTGCTCAGTCGTGGCACAGTGGATGACGCCTTTATTGGTAGCGAAGCTGAAGGTGTTGATGTGGCCAGCCCTGAGCAGCGTGATGACACTTTTATAGATCTTTATGTTGCTGAGCTCAATCCGCCAACCATTGGTCGCAATCTATTGGGTGACACTCAGTATCAAAACTTAATGGATCAACTCAAACCTGACGAACATGCCATTGTCGTGATGGGCAATGGTGAGTATTCATTTAAGGGTTCAGGTTATGTACGTGGTGGTATTTTTGACCGCATCCAGTTGCGCCAGTTTGGCGATATCATCAGCTTCCGAGATTTAGATTACACCCGTCTCAATGATGTGTACGCAGAAGGGATGCCTGAATTTAGCGAAATGGGTATTTTTATTGTGCGCCCACAATATGCCTTTGACTCAGGTTCAGACTGGAGTTTAGAGCTGCTGGTGCGCCGTCAAACCGGCCCAGTCAGCGGTATCTTTACCAGTTTTGAGCTGAACTACCAGATCCCCGAAGCCTATATTGAGCGACCACCCTTAACCGCCTCTGAACAAGCAGCCATTGATGAAGCCAATCGTCCGTTGTGGCTCAATATTTGGTATCAGAAAACTTTCCAGATCAGCGTGCTGGCGGTGGCTTTGGTGGTGCTGGTGGCTATCTTGTTCTTCCAAGATTACCTGGCCCGCCGGCCTAAGTTATTAAAGTGGATTCGCATGAGCTATTTAGCCTTTACCGTGGTGTTTATCGGTTGGTATGCCTTAGGTCAGCTGTCCATCGTTAACGTGTTGACTTTTACCCAGTCGATTATGCACGACTTCAGTTGGCAGCTGTTTTTAAGCGATCCAGTGATCTTTATTCTGTGGGGCTTCACTGCAGCCAGTATTTTGCTGTGGGGACGAGGGGTGTTTTGCGGTTGGTTATGTCCGTTTGGTGCCTTGCAAGAGATCATCAACGAAATAGCTCGCAAGATAAAAATCCCTCAATACGAGCTACCTTTTGCTTTGCACGAACGACTCTGGGCCATTAAATACATCATTTTGTTGGCGCTGTTTGGTATATCCCTAGAGTCCATGACTGCTGCGGAACAGTATGCAGAAGTCGAGCCGTTTAAAACTGCGATCACTTTGAAGTTTGGCCGTGAGTGGTGGTTTGTTCTTTATGCGGTGATTTTGTTGGTGATTAATATCTTTACCCGCAAAGTCTATTGCCGCTATATCTGCCCACTGGGTGCAGCCTTAGCAATTCCAACTAAGTTACGTTTATTTGACTGGCTCAAGCGTCGCAAAGAATGCGGCACCCCCTGTCAGTTATGTGCTGTTGAGTGTGAAGTGCAGGCGATTCATCCGGATGGCACCATCAATGCCAACGAGTGTCACCACTGCCTCGATTGCCAGGTGACCTACTACAATGAGGACCGTTGTCCTCCTTTAGTGGCTCGCAAAAAACGGCGCGAGCGCAATAAACCTGCGCCCACTCAAGAGCCGCAAATTATTCCGGCCGTCCAGCTGGAAACTTCGTCTTAATTCCGTCCAAATTAAGACACCTAACCAAGGAGATGTATCTGTCATGAGTGATAAAAAAACTACAACAGAGCTAGAAAAAGAGAAAACGGGTTTAAGTCGGCGCGGGTTTCTTGGCGCCACAGCCGTTACTGGTGCTACTTTAGCCGGTGCCACAGCAATAGGTTCTTCAGTGATGAGCCGTGAAACCTGGGCTGCCGCAGTTAAAGAAGCGAAAAATAAAACCCACGTTGCTCCCGGTGAACTGGATGATTACTACTGCTTTTTAAGTGGTGGTCACCAAGGTGAAGTACGCGTATTGGGCTTGCCGTCCATGCGTGAAATCATGCGTATTCCAGTGTTTAACGTGGACAGTGCTACTGGTTGGGGTATTACCAACGAAAGTAAGGCCATCTTAGGCGACAGCGCTAAGTACCTTAATGGTGACTGTCACCACCCGCATATTTCTATGACGGATGGTAGTTACGATGGTAAGTACTTGTTTATTAACGATAAAGCCAACACCCGTGTTGCGCGGATTCGTTTAGACATTATGAAGTGCGATAAAATCACCACCATTCCAAACGTGCAAGCCATTCACGGTTTGCGTCTCCAGAAAGTCCCTCATACTAAGTATGTGTTCTGTAACGCCGAGTTTATTATTCCGCACCCCAACGACGGCAAGCTGATTGATAACCTCGATGCTGCTGAAAAATTCACCATGTATAACGCCCTAGATGCGGAAACCATGGAAGTGGCTTGGCAAGTAATTGTCGATGGTAACTTGGATAACACCGACGCCTGCTACACAGGTCGCTTTGCTGCAGCAACTTGCTATAACTCAGAAGGTGCCACTGATATCGCCGGCATGATGCGTAATGAGCGTGACTGGGTCACTATCTTTAATATTCCTCGCATTGAGGAAGAAATTAAGAAGGGTAACTTTATTACCTTAGGTGATTCCAAAGTACCTGTGGTCGATGGCCGTAAAAAAGATGGCAAAAATAGCCGCGTGACTCGTTATGTACCGGTACCCAAAAACCCACACGGTTTAAACACTTCACCGGACGGTAAGTACTTCATTGCCAATGGTAAGTTGTCACCAACTTGCACAATGATTGCCATTGATCGACTCGATGACTTGTTTGATGACAAGTATGCCGATGAGCGTGATGTGGTGGTGGGTGAGCCCGAGCTGGGTCTAGGGCCATTGCACACCACTTTTGATGGTCGCGGTAATGCCTACACCACACTGTTTATTGACAGCCAAGTGGTGAAGTGGAATATGGAAGAAGCCGTTCGTCACTACAATGGCGAAGATGTGAACTACATTAAGCAAAAGCTTGATGTGCACTATCAGCCTGGCCATAACCACGCTTCTTTAACTGAAACTAAAGATGCCGATGGTAAATGGTTGCTGGTACTGAGTAAGTTCTCTAAAGACCGCTTCCTACCGGTTGGTCCACTGCGTCCAGAAAATGATCAGCTGATTGATATCTCGGGTGACGTGATGGAGATTGTCCATGATGGACCTTCATTCGCTGAGCCACATGATGCCATTATGGCGCGCCGTGATCAGATCAAAACCAAGAAAATTTGGGAGCGTGATGATCCATTCTTTGCTGAAACAGTGGCACGCGCTAAGGCCGACGGTATTACTTTAGAGACGGACAACAAGGTTATCCGTGAAGGTAATAAGGTTCGTGTCTACATGACTTCGATTGCTCCGTCCTTTGGCATGAGCGAGTTCACTGTCAACCAAGGTGATGAAGTGACTGTAACGGTCACCAACTTGGATATGATTGAAGACGTGACCCACGGTTTCTGTATGGTAAACCATGGTATCAGTATGGAAATCAGTCCACAGCAAACGTCCTCAGTGACCTTTACTGCGGATAAGCCTGGTGTGTTCTGGTACTACTGCAACTGGTTCTGCCACGCGCTACATATGGAAATGGTCGGTCGTATGCTGGTTAAACCTGCATAACTCCGGGAGTAAAACAGCCAACGGTGCCCTGTATTGGGCACCGTTTGGGCTTTCTAAAAGGGAGCGACATATGCAGTTTAGACAACGGGAAACTCGATGGTGAGAACGCTTAAAGCGACGACTCAGGTCATACTTTACACACTGGCACTGTGTTTAATAGCCCCCGCTTATGCGGATGAACAGGTGCCTGAATCATTAAGAAATGTGCAACTGCATGAGATTCAAGCCGCGCCCGACGCGGATTTAAACCTACAGTCAATTAACCAACTTCCTCTTGAAAAAGTATCCGCAACACATTGGCGCTTACCTGCGGGTGACTATGTAGGGTCTTTTGTTATTGATCAACCCATGACCTTAGAGTGTGCAAGTGGTGCTTTTTTACGTGGTGTTGGGCTGGGCAACACACTGAATATTCGAGCACCAGATGTCACCCTTAAAGGCTGTGATATCAGTGAGTGGGGCAGTAACCTGACACAGATGGATGCAGGTGTTTTTGTTGAGCGTACTGCGAAAAATGCACGTATAGAAAATAACTATTTACATGGCCAAGGTTTTGGTGTGTGGGTTGATGCCACCCACAATGTATCTATTGTAAATAATAGAGTGCAAGGCGATGTAAATTTACGTAACCAAGATCGAGGCAATGGGATTCATTTATTTGCGGTGCGCTTTGCTACGGTCAGTGGTAATGAAATCTGGCATACCCGCGATGGCGTGTACATTGAAGCGGCCAATGACAATATTATCCATGATAATGACATTCGTGATTTGCGTTATGGCATTCACTATATGTTTTCCAACCGTAATCAAGTTACTAACAATCGCACAACGCGTACCCGAACAGGTTATGCGTTGATGCAAAGTCGCCAGCTTACGGTGACGAATAACAGTTCTGATCACGATCAAAACTATGGCATCTTGATGAATTACATCACCTACTCAACCATAGAAGACAATTTTGTTACGGCGGTGCAGCCCGGTTCAGGTGATGGTGTGCATATCAGCGGTGCAGAAGGGAAGGCGCTGTTTATTTACAACTCTTTATTTAATAGCTTAGCGCGCAATCATTTTGAACGCAGTGCGCTCGGTATTCACTTAACCGCAGGTTCAGAAGATAACCGTATTTATCACAACTCTTTTGTGGGTAACCAGCAGCAAGTGAAATATGTCGCCATTCGTCATCAGGAATGGTCCCATGAAGGCAAAGGTAATTACTGGAGTGATTACTTAGGCTGGGACCGCGATAGCGACGGCGTGGGTGATGTCGCTTATGAGCCCAATGATAATGTGGACCGCTTACTGTGGATGTACCCACAAGTGCGCTTGTTGATGCACAGTCCAAGTATTGAATTATTACGTTTAGTGCAGCGGGCTTTTCCAGTGGTGAAATACCCCGGCGTGCAAGACAGTTTCCCTTTAATGCGGCCCATTGCGCCCACTGCCCCTCTTTCTTCAGGAGCAACAGAATGAATGCTGTAGAACTGCACAATGTCTATCAGCAGTATGGCGCTATGGCTGTACTGGATAATATAAGTTTAACCTTGGCTG
Organism: Thiopseudomonas sp.; assembly: GCA_035647115.1. Classification (GTDB taxonomy): domain Bacteria; phylum Pseudomonadota; class Gammaproteobacteria; order Pseudomonadales; family Pseudomonadaceae; genus Denitrificimonas. The sequence continues at coordinate 15,087 of DASROA010000109.1, forward strand.
AAGGCGAAGTTATGGGCCTGTTTGGCCATAACGGTGCTGGGAAAACCACCACAGTACGCTTGATTCTTGGTCTGTTACAGGCCACCAGTGGCGAGGTGCGGGTGTTGGGTGGTACCCCCGGGGACAGCGATGTACGTCGGAAAATTGGTTTTTTACCTGAAAACGTAATGTTTTATCCGCAACTCACTGGGCGTGAAACCCTAGAGCATTTTGCCCGTCTAAAAAGTGCCTCTAAGCAACAAGTGGATGAGCTGCTTGAACAAGTGGGTTTAGTGGCGGCCAGCTCAAAACGAGTTAAAACCTACTCTAAAGGGATGCGGCAACGACTGGGACTGGCCCAAGCCCTGCTGGGTCGGCCACGTTTGCTGCTACTGGATGAGCCTACAGTAGGGTTGGATCCCATTGCCACCCAAGAGCTGTATCAGGTGATTGGTCGTTTGCGTAATGAAGGGACCAGTATCGTCATTTGTTCCCATGTGCTGCCGGGGGTTGAGCCCTATATTGATCGTGCTGCGGTGTTGGCGCTCGGACGCATGGAAGCGGTGGGCAGTTTGCACGAGCTGCGAACTCAGGCTAAGTTGCCGGTACGTATTCGCGTTGCTGGCCTCAAAGCGGAGCAGCTGTCTGCTCCTGAAGTGCAAGAAATCCGCACCTTGCATGCTGATTGGCATGAGCTGTTTGTTGCGCCTGATGATAAATTATCCACCCTGCAACGGGTGCTGCAATTACAGCCACAGGATATCGAGGTGCAGGCCGCTACTTTAGAAGACCTGTACGGTTACTACATGGAAAAAGCGGGTGCTTTAGGTGTTGCAGGAGTACAACAATGAATCAGGTATGGAATATTGCCCGCAAAGAACTCAGTGATGGTTTACGTAACCGCTGGATGTTGGCGATCAGTTTAGTGTTTGCCCTATTAGCAGTGGGTATTGCTTGGTTTGGTGCGGCAGCCTCAGGTCAGGTGGGCTTCACATCAATTCCCGCCACCATTGCCAGCTTAGCCAGCCTAGCCACTTTCTTAATGCCATTAATCGCCTTGTTACTGGCTTATGATGCCATTGTCGGTGAAGAAGAGGGCGGTACTTTAATGTTACTGCTGACCTATCCGCTAAGCCGCGGACAAATCTTATTGGGTAAGTTTGTTGGCCATGGGATGATTTTAGGCTTAGCCACCTTGATAGGTTTTGGTTGTGCGGCGCTGGCCATTGCTGTTTTGGTTCCGGATATTGAGTTGGGCACCCTAACGTGGGCGTTTACTCGTTTTATTATTTCGTCCACTTTGCTTGGCCTAGTGTTTTTAGCCTTAGCGTATGTATTGAGCAGTAGTGCTAATGAGAAATCCACCGCGGCGGGCTTAGCTTTGGGCTTGTGGTTCTTATTTGTGCTGGTGTTTGATTTGGCCTTGTTGGCGATTTTAGTGATTAGCGAAGGCTCATTTAATCCTGATGCCTTGCCGTGGTTATTGTTGCTTAACCCAGCAGATATTTATCGTTTGATTAACTTAGCGGGCTTTGAGTCAAGCTCAAGCACGGTGGGTGTAATGGCGTTAGCAGGTGATTTACCGGTAAGCAGTACAGTGTTGTGGGGATGTTTAGTGGCTTGGGTCGGCGCTTCATTGGCTTTGGCGCATTGGATGTTTTCCCGTCGAACAGCTTAAATTAATGGGATTGAAGAGGTAAGTGATAATGAATTTACAGAGCGTTTCAATGCGTTGGCTGGTATTACTATTGGTCAGTGTGTGGCTAACGGCCTGCAGTGATGATAAAGGCCCTACCGCTGTAGAGGAAGTACAGGGGCCGGTCGCGTTTGAGTCCGGTGAAGAGTGTCATGTGTGCGGGATGATCATCACAGAGTACCCCGGTGCTAAAGGACAAATCATGATCAACCGTGATCAAGCGGTGCATAAGTTTTGCTCTACGCAAGATATGCTGAGCTGGTGGTTACAGCCAGAAAATCAGCACCTTAAAGCAGAAATCTATGTGCATGATATTGCTAAAACACCCTGGGAGCAGCCGCAAGACGAGTATTTAATTGATGCCCGTAGCGCTTGGTATGTGGTCGGCTCCAGCCTGCAAGGCGCAATGGGACCTTCTTTAGCGTCTTACAGTGACCGAGCAGTGGCTGAATCAGTGGCTACCGAAAAAGGTGGGCGGGTGCTGAGCTGGGAGGAGCTGGACATGAACGTGTTGCAAGAGTTAGCTATGGCAGGCCATGAGCATGCAGCACAACATGCCGAGCATTTACGTCAAGAGCACGGTGTTGATGAGCATGCAGATGAACATGCGCCTGCAATGGACTTGTCAGTGGAAGAGTAGTCGATCTCGTTGCTTATCTGGTTAGTATAGCCGCTAAGCTTTTTCTTTTAAGGGCAGCGCCAAGCCTGTTAACAGGCTTGGGCAATTATCGTGCTATACGTGACTGGGAGAGTCTATTGTTAAGCTGCCATGTCTGTTGAGTACAGAACAGCCGCTAAGTGAGCTAATCATCCGTTCTTGACCTTATGCGGGGAGAGTGCAAAATTGGGCCCTAGCAACTGGATTAGAGTATGAGCTCATACGATGTCTAACTTAAAAGTGATTCCCCGCCCAGCATCTACACTAATTCTGACGCGGGACACCTCTGCTGGTTTGCAGGTGTTCTTAATGCAGCGCAGCCATCAAGCGGTCTTTATGCCCGGCGTTTTTGTGTTCCCAGGTGGCGTGGTGGACCCCATGGATGCCAGTGAAACCATGCAATCGTTGTGTCATGGACGCGATGATTTGGAGGCCAGCCGTATGCTAGGGGTTGAGCAAGGCGGCTTGGCGTATCTAGTGGCAGCCATTCGCGAAAGCTTTGAGGAAGTCGGCTTGCTGCTGGCCTATGATCCTCAGGGTGATTATATTGAAATCGCAGAACCAGGTGACGTCGAGTACTATGCGGGATTGCGTGAGCGGTTAAATACAGAGCAGCTCACCTTTGCGGATGTGTTTCGTTACCAAGGCTTGCGTGCCGCTGTGGACGAGCTGGCTTTATTTAGCCGCTGGATTACTCCAGTGGGCTATCCCCGTCGTTACGATACGTGGTTTTTTGTGGCTGCCGCACCGGAGCGACAACTAGCTGTGCCTGATGGACAGGAAGCCATTGACCAGTTGTGGATTACCCCAGCAGAGGCGCTGGAACAGAGCAGGCGTGGCATTCTACCGGTATCGCCACCGACCCTGAGTACACTGGAAGAGCTATCGGCATTTAAGACCACTGCTGCACTGCTCAGCCACGCGCGGCGTGCTCGCACAGTAGAGCCCATAGTGCAGTAATAATCATAGGCTGAGCTGCGAGCGATACTGCAGTTGTAATAACGCTAAAAGCCGCGCTGAATAAAGCACCAAAGTGGTGTTATCAGCGCGGCTGCTAAGCTGTGTGTTTAGCGTTTGATTTGCGAGATTTTAGTCCCTTCAATGCTTACGCCTGCCATCAACCCTTGCTGGCTAAAGATAAATGCATAGGCATCATTCTTTAGCGAGGAGGATGAAATGTTTCTAGCAACGCCCGCATCAACCACGACCACGGTAGGGCCTACGCCAATTTCCCAGCCCTTGGTCTTTTCAATATAACTTACAGCATCATCAGTCATCAGAAACACAGCATAGCCATATGACTGCGCGCCGATTTGCAGGCCCCAAGAACCGGCAACTGAATTGTAGTATTCGATGACTTGTGAGCCTTTCAGCAATACACCTTCACCGTAACTACCACCGAAAACCAACCCTGCCTTAATCATATTAGGGAAAACTAAAATCCCTTTGGCGCTTTGTGAAAGAGTCTTGGCAACAGGCTCCGTTTTATACAGGGTTTGTAGCGCCTGTTTAGAGTCTCTGTCCAAGTTCTCAGCAGTGGCTGCAGTGGCTAAATTAATCGAACTCATTGAAATTGTGGCAACTGCCGCAACCATGAATGCAAGAAATGTACGTTGTAATGTCTTCATTTTAAGTACCTTTTTGATAGGAGTAGTTTGAGACAACAATCACTCATTGCTAAGTGCAGCGAGGTGCCGTGCGCTGGTTCAGTAGGCTGGTGCTAAGCAACTCTGAACTTTAATCATCCAGTACGGATCTCTGGTTGTGTTATCAAGTTAAGTTGTGGTGGGTGACTGTTTATGCAAAATCGGGCGCTCATAAATGCAGGCCTGAGAAATTGCTTCATGTGCTTCACGGCATTGATTTGCTTTGCAGTATATTGAAACTGAAAAGCGATTTTATTAATGCTCGCATTATAATGTTAGACAATGCGCATGGGTAATAGTTGCAGGAGCACTGTACGCTTAGGCGGAACGTGGCAAGCCAGTAAACTGGCCGCTAGCATAAACAGCGTACTTAAACGGAGCCGCGTCCACAGGGTGCTGGTCTCAATCAGAAATCCAGGCAAGGGAGGAGAGTGTGAAGGCATTATTGCAGCGGGTCAGTGAAGCAAGCGTAACCATTGCGGGCGCTAAAGTTGCAGGTATTGGGCAAGGGCTTTTGGTTTTAATCGGTGTTGAGCCCCACGATACCCTGCAAAGTGCAGAAAAACTGCTTAACAAAGTGCTCAATTATCGGGTTTTCGCTGATGAGCAGGGGCGCATGAATAAATCCTTAACGGATATTCAGGGCGGTTTGTTACTGGTTTCGCAATTTACCTTGGCCGCTGATACCCGCAGCGGTTTGCGCCCAGGGTTTTCAACTGCTGCCGCACCAGAGCAAGCCGAAGCGCTGTTCGAGCAACTGGTGACAATGGCGCAAGAACGTCACCCCAATGTGCAGACAGGGCAGTTTGCTGCGGATATGCAAGTGCAGCTGACCAATGATGGGCCTGTTACGTTTATGTTGGAAAATTAAAGTACAGGCTATTTTTGTAGCCAGTGTAGTGAACTTGTCAGTCAGCTCACTGGGCTCTTTATAGTCCACTTTAAGCGCGCTGGTAAAGAAGTCAGCGCGCTGTAGGTTGATTTGTTAAGTGCGCTGTTTTAACAAGCGCAGGCTATTGAGTATTACTAATAAGCTGGCGCCCAAGTCAGCAAACACGGCCATCCACATGGTGGCCTGCCCGGCAATGGCTAAAATTAAAAATAACACTTTAATTGCAATGGCAAAGCTGATGTTCTGTTTCAGAACAGCCGCAGTGCGCTGAGATAAGCGAATAAACTGCGGGATTTTACGTAAGTCAGCATCCATTAAGGCAATGTTGGCAGCTTCCACCGCAGTGTCTGAACCGGCCGCGGCCATGGCAAAGCTGATATTGGCTTGGGCCAGTGCTGGCGCATCATTAATGCCATCGCCCACCATACCCACCCGTTGTTTAGGGTCGCTTTGTAGCTGTTGCACCTGTTTAAGTTTATCTTCAGGTAGCATTTCTCCGCTGGCCTGCTCGATACCTACTTGTGCAGCAATGGCGTTAGCGGTGTGTTGATTATCGCCGCTGAGCATTAAAGTGTGTACGCCGAGTTGATGCAGCTGTGTAATGGCTTCAATGGCGTGTTCGCGGAGACTGTCGGCAACGGCGAAACAGGCGAGTACACTGTGCTCGTTGGCCAACATTACCACGCTCTGCCCTTGTTTTTCGAGAGTTTCAAGCTGAGCCTCTAGTTCGTCTGAACATATATTAAGCTCTTCAATCAGACGGTGATTACCTAAAAAATAGCGTGTGCCATTGATAACTCCACTGCTGCCGCGACCCAGTAAGGCTTCAAAATTACTGACCTCATACCAATGTGCTTGCTGGTCGAGAAATGCCTGCTCAATTGCTAAAGACACTGGGTGGTCAGAACGGGTTGCTAGACTGGCGGCTAGGTGCTGAGCGTTATTTTCTGCAGCATTGAATAGCAAGGTTTGCGTGAGCACTGGCGTACCACGGGTGAGTGTGCCGGTTTTATCAAAGGCTAAGGTGGTTAGGTCTTTGCCTTGCTCTAAAAATACTCCGCCTTTAATCAAGATACCTTGCCGTGCGGCTTGGGTGAGTGCGCTGACCACAGCAACTGGGGTGGAAATCACCAGGGCGCAAGGGCAGGCAATAACCAGTAGGACCAAGGCTTTATAAATCCAGTCCGTCCACAGCCCGCCGAAGATCAGTGGCGGTATAACAGCCACTAAGCAGGCAATCGCCACCACAATGGGTGTATAAATTTTGGCAAAACGGTCAATAAAACGCTGGGTTGGGGCACGGCTGGCTTGGGCTTCTTCTACAGCATGAATAATCTGTGCCAGAGTCGAGTTATCACGGGTGGCCGTGGTGACATATTCCAATGCCCCCTGCATATTGATGGTGCCTGCAAATAAGGGACTGTCGATGTTTTTTTCAACCGGCAGGCTTTCCCCAGTGATGGGTGCTTGGTTGACAAAGGAGCTGCCGCTGACCACTGTACCGTCAAGGGGCACACGCTCACCGGGCTGTAAGCGCACACGACTGCCGATGCTGACGTCTTTTGCAGGGCTGGCCTGCCATGTGCCGTCAAGCAATACCTGTGCTGTTTCTGGAGCCAGCTCTAAGACACTGTGAATGGCATAGCGGGCGCGGTCGAGTGACTTGCCTTCAATCCATTCAGCCAAGGCAAATAGAAAAGTCACCATTGCTGCCTCAGGCCAATGGCCAATAAACAAGGCGCCGATGACTGCAATGGTCATTAGTGCATTGATATTCAGATTGCCATTACGAATGGCTATCCAACCTTTTTTCAATACGGGCAAACCAACCGTGGCCAGCACCACTAAGGTGAGCAAGATCACGCCCCAGCGTGAGCCATAGTGTGTCCATTCGAGTATTTCTGCGCCAGTGGCGGCAATACCAGCAACCACCAGCGGCCAAACTGACTGCTGCTCGGGCAGCACACTGCTGTGCTCGCCTTGTTGGAGTTCGGGGTTAAAACCTAAACTTTGCAAAGCTTTAAGCAAGGTGTCGAATGCATGCTCAGCATGACTCACAGTGAGCTGACGACGCATAAGATTAAATTCCACAGCACTGATGTCAGCTAAGCTGTCGAGTTTACTGCGAATCATTTGCTCTTCAGTGGGGCAGTCCATTTCGTTAATAATAAAGGTACTGCTGATATGGTTGGGGTCTTTTGTTGCGGCTGTTGCAGGTGCATCTTGCGCATCGTTTAGACCACAGTCTGTTCGGCAAGATTTCATAGGTGCTCCAAAACCAAAGTAGTCATGTGTTGATTTAAAACCCTGTAGTGGCTACAGAGTCAAGGGTGAAATGTATGGATTAAGTGTTTTGTGACTGAAAATAAACTCAAGCCTAGCTGTTATCAGTTTTTAGGATTGCTGATTAACCGTTACTTAATCGTGCAACTGTTAAGCTGTAGATAAGCGTTATGCAATAAGCTGCGAGGAGGGTTAAAGCATGCGAATCGGTGAATTGGCGCAACAATCTGGGGTAGCAGTAGAGACTTTACGTTACTATGAACAGCAGGGCTTATTGGCCAAACCTGCTCGTAGCGCGGCTAATTACCGCGTCTATACTGCGCAGCATGTAGAGCAGCTGGCCTTTATTCGTCAGTGTCGGTTGTTAGACTTATCCCTCGCAGAAATTCGTGTGCTATTAGGCTACAAAGCCGCGCCAGAGCAAGCTTGCGGGGAAGTGAATCGCTTGCTGGATCGGCACATTGTCGATGTGCAAGAGCGTATTCAAGAATTGCAGGCATTAGAAGGTCATTTGTTACGCTTGCGTGAGCGCTGCACAACCGAACAAGCGGCAATGGAGTGCGGTATTTTACAGGAGTTATCGCAGCCCTTAACAGCGGCTGGCATGCCTTGTCAGCTCGGTTGTGAGCAGACTTGTGCAGTGCACAATGCCAGCGTTGGGGTTAAACAGCCTAAACATTTAAAATAATAAAGGTGTCGGTTTTTAACTTAACTGCTGTATGCGACTCTACTAAGGTGAGTATTGCAGCGAACGATGCTGGCGAAGAGATGTCATTGATGAAGCGACTTGTTAAGTGGTGTGCCTGTGTGATTGTTTGCTGCCTGCTGGGCAGTGCATGGGCGCAGCTGCCAGTAAATGCTGAACGGGAGCGGGTGGGGCTGGTGTTGTCCGGTGGCGCCGCCCGTGGCCTTACCCATATTGGTGTGCTGCGCGCTTTAGAAGAGCAGGGCATTGTTATAGATGCCATTGCCGGTACCAGTATGGGCGCTGTAGTGGGTGGCTTATACGCTGCAGGTTATAGCGTGGCAGAGCTGGAGCAACTGGCCATTGAGTTGGATTGGCAACAGGCACTCAGTGATGCACCAGCCCGTAAAAACATTCCTTTTCGGCGCAAACAAGATGACCGTGATTTTTTAGTTAAACAACAAATCAGCATCCGTGATGATGGCCGTTTAGGCTTGCCTTTAGGCGTCTTGCAAGGGCAAAACCTGGTGCTTTTATTGGAGGCGTTATTTGCGCGCGCTGGTGCGGTTGAGCACTTTGATGAGCTGCCCATACCTTTTCGTGCTGTGGCGGCAGATATTTCCAGCGGTGAGGCGGTGGTCTTTTCAGAGGGGCATCTTGCGCTAGCTGTGCGGGCCAGCATGTCGATCCCAGCACTGCTCACCCCCGTTGAAGTGGATGGTCGCTTATTGGTGGATGGTGGCATCGCCAATAATATCCCGGTGGATATCGCCAGACAAATGGGTGTAGACCGTGTGATTGTAGTGGATATAGGCTCGCCCTTAGCCAGTACTGAATCACTGCAAACGGTGTTTAATATTTTGAACCAGTCAGTAGCTTTGCTGACGCGGGGTAACTCTGAAGCGCAATTAGCCACCTTGCAGGCTGATGATATTTTAGTGCAGCCGGATTTGACTGGGTTTGGTGTTACAGATTTTGCGCTTGCGCAAGACATGATTGATGCTGGCTATCGTGCTACTCACCGTTTGCAGCCGCGCTTTGCTGGGCTGGCGCAACCTGTGGAGCAAGTTAAACAGCAAGGTCAGAAAAAGAAACGCCTGACTGCACCATTGATTAGCAGCGTACATATTCAAAACACTTCCAAGGTCGGTGATGAGGTGATCCGTTATTACATTCGCCAGCAACCTGGGGAGCCATTGGATGTGGAGCAGTTACAAAAAGATATGGGCACACTGTATGGCCTAGAATATTTTGACCGGGTTGAGTATCGATTGCAGTCAGAAGGTACCGGTCAAGCACTGGTGGTTAATGCCACTGGCAGGCGTACTGGAACAGATTTCTTACGCTTAGGTTTGAATTTATCCGATGACTTGCGTGGCGATAGCGTTTTTAATCTCGGTGCCAGTTTTCGTATGAATGGTATTAATCGCTTAGGTGCAGAGTGGTTGAGCCGTCTGCAACTGGGTGATCATCAAGAGTTGTACACTGAGTTTTACCAGCCATTGGATGTGGGGTCACGTTATTTTGTGTCGCCATGGCTGCATGGTGAGGTGCGCAATATTAAGTTTATGCAGGGCAGTGATCCGATCGCTGAGTATCGTCTGCAGCGGATGCGCTATGGCGTCAATTTAGGCCGACAAATAAGTACCAGTGCTGAAATACGTTTTGGTTTAGGGTCTGGTTGGGGTGATGCCAAGGTGCGTGTTGGTGAACCCAATTTGCCAGAGTACAGCTTTAAAGAAGGTTACTACCAACTGCAATACGCATTCGACAGTTTAGATAATGTGGATTTTCCACGTCAAGGTGAAGAGTTGCGCGTGTCTGCATTGCAGCATGCCGCCGAGCTGGGTTCTGATGCCCGTTACCGACAGTGGCTAGTGGAGCTTAATAAGCCGCTCAGCTGGAGAGCGCACACTTGGGTAGTAGGTGGGCGTTATGCACGCACTTTAAAGGGCAAAGAAGTGGTCAGCTCAAGCTATCAAATTGGTGGTGCGCAGCAACTATCAGGTTATCGGGAAAATGCCTTGGCTGGACAAAATGTAAGTATCGGTCGGTTGATTTATTATCGTCGCCTGACTCCAGAGCATGACTTCTCTTTTGGCTTACCGGTTTATGCCGGTCTGTCCTTAGAGCGCGGCAGGGTCTGGAATCACGCTAATGAGTTAGACAGTGGCTATATCAATGCAATGAGTGTGTTTCTTGCAGTGGATACTCCACTAGGGCCATTAAATATCAGTTATGGGGCCAATGATGAGAAGGAAAGTGCATTTTATCTCAATTTAGGACGTAGCTTTTAGTCTGCCAGTTGTAGCCAGTTGGCTAATAGTTGCTGTGCTTCTGTAACACCGATACGTTTAGTGGAAGAAAACAGCTGGATGCTGGCTATGGCGCCCCATTTACTGATGATCTCTCGTTCTGTTTTTAGCAATGCTGCTTTACCAGCGCCAAAGGTAAGTTTGTCAGCTTTGGTTAATAAAATGTGCATTGGCATTTGACTGCTCGCCGCCCAATCCAGCATTAAGCAATCGAACGGCGTTAGTGGGTGGCGAATGTCCATCATTAAAATTAAACCAACTAGGCTGGTACGACTGCTTAAGTAGGCTTCCAAGTGCTGCTGCCAGTGTAACTTTAGCGGTACAGGTACCTTGGCGTAACCGTAGCCAGGTAAGTCAACCAAGCGGCGCTCTTCATCTAAACTAAAAAAATTGAGTAACTGCGTGCGCCCAGGGGTTTTTGAGGTGCGTGCTAAATTAGCGCGGGTTAAAGCGTTGATAGCACTGGATTTGCCCGAGTTCGAGCGACCAGCAAAGGCAACTTCATAGCCTTGATCGTCCGGGCATTGCTCAACACGAGCCGCACTGGTGAGAAAACTGGCTTGCTGGCAAAGACCAATAATAGGGTTTTTAGGCTGCATTAAGGTATCCGAATTTAAATGTGCAACAGAAGGTTCGTTTCCGTTTTAGTCCGAGCAGTATATAATGCTTAGGATTGTATGTGCGTAATGCTGTAGATGTATCTGTAAAAAGGTTGTCTGCGCGACAAATTGTGGTAATGTTTGCATAATTTATAAGCTCCAAGCTGGGCAAGGTCAAATATTGACTGGTTCAACTTGGGAAAATACTCTTTAGGCGTAGTTGGAAGAACTGATGAACAAACTCGTTGTAAGTCTGTTGTTGGCCTTAGGCATTAGTGGTTTAGCCCATGCCGCAGGTGATGCAGCTGCTGGTCAAGGCAAAATTGTTATGTGTTCGGCCTGTCACAACCCTGATGGTAATAGCTTGTTACCGGATTTCCCCAAGTTGGCTGGTCAAGGCGAGCGCTATTTGCTCAAGCAAATGCAAGATATTAAGTCAGGTGCGCGTCCTGTGGTTGAAATGACAGGTATGCTAGATGCACTGGATGATCAAGATTTAGCAGATATTGCAGCTTGGTATGCAAGTCAAACAGGTACCATTGGTGCAGCTGATCCTGAGCTGGTTGAGCGTGGTGAAGCTTTATTCCGCGGCGGCAAAATGGAAGATGGCATGCCTGCGTGTATTGGTTGTCACTTACCCAATGGTGAAGGTTTGGACTTGGCCGTGTATCCAAAGCTCAATGGTCAACACGCCAGCTACACAGCTAAGCAGCTCACTGCTTTCCGTGAAGGCGATCGAGATAATGATGGTGAAGCAATGATCATGCGTAGCATTGCTGCCAAACTGAGCAATAAGGACATCAAAGCGCTGTCCAGCTATATCGAAGGCTTAAATTAAGCGTTAGAGTCGTTTCTAAAAACCGTCCAGTGGGAAACTACTCGACGGTTTTTTTATATCTGCAATTTGCTAATTCACCGTTTGCTTCGGAAAGTTTGTTCTTCTTGATTTTAGTCTAGGGGTAATTCTGCTTGATGGGTCTATGCTGTTGGTCATTAAGCAAATAATATGCTTACCAGTAGGCAAGTGCTTGTTGGACGGGTTAAGGAGAATGACTGTGCAATTACTTGATCGGCGTAAAGCCTTGACTATCACACCTTTTTTTCGTTTAGGTTTTCGACCTTTTTTCTTGCTAGGCAGTGTTTTAGCTATGCTGGCGATTCCTTTGTGGATCATGGCATTAAACGGCTGGCTTGCTGATTGGCAGCCAACTGGTGGTTGGTTGGCTTGGCATCGACATGAACTACTATTCGGTTTTGCAGCGGCTATTATTGCTGGCTTCTTGCTCACTGCAGTGCAAACTTGGACAGGTATACCTGGCTTATCAGGTCGCTCATTGGCGGTATTAACTGGTATTTGGGTTGCGGCGCGGCTTGCTTGGCTGGTGGGCGCACCGGTTTGGCTGGTGGTCTTATTGGATGTCTTATTTTTACCCTTGGTGGCTGCGCAGATGGCACGTAGTGTTTGGCCGGTGCGTCAGCAGCGTAATTATCCGTTGGTGATTATGTTGACTCTAATGGCCATTGCCAATGCGGTTACCCTGTACGGAGTGGTGACAGGCAATGATCAGTTGCAGCGTCAAGCAACTGTTGGCGGACTTTGGTTTGTTGCCGGCATTATGAGCATGATTGGCGGGCGGGTGATTCCATTCTTCACTCAGCGTGGTTTATTGCGCAAAGAGGGCGTAGCAGCTTGGCCAAAGCTGGATTGGTCGTTATTGATTGGCACCATCTTGATTTCCGTTGCTTTGTTGCAAGGCTGGGGTATGCAGCCGAAATTTTTGCTTGGTATTGCTTTTTTAGCTTTAGGAGTAGGACAGTTCATTCGCGTTGTACGCTGGTATGACGCAGGTATTTGGCAAGTTCCTTTACTGTGGTCTTTGCATGTGGCTTATGCATGGATGGCTGTGGCTTATATCGCAATGGCGTTCTGGAGCTTTTCGATTCTGGCCAACATCAGCATTGCTGTACATGCGTTGACCGTTGGCGCCATGGGTGGTTTGATTTTAGCCATGATTGCCCGAGTAACCCTAGGTCATACGGGGCGACCATTGCAGCCTCCCCGCTCAATGACCTGGGCTTTTATGCTCTTTAATTTTGGTGCATTAGCTCGCGTGTTTATAGTGGACTGGGCGTACTTCCCAGGGTTATGGATTGCAGCGATCTGCTGGAGCCTAAGCTTTGCTATGTATGTGTGGAATTATGCGCCCATGCTGTGGCAGGCCAGAGTGGATGGTAATCCGGGCTAGAAAAGAGTGTATTGAGAGGCTGCACTTGAATGGCTGGCGGCCTCAAAAAATGCTTGAATAATTGAGTTGATAGGTTGAGGTCTAATATTATAACGAGGTCGTGCAGCGGCAGAAGGGTGCTTGTATTGAGTGCTATAATCAATTCGTTGAAATCGACCTAAGTATAGCTGTTAAAAAAACATATCAGCCTAGAATGCTGGTAATTGGATAAAAACAACTGATGCGTAAAAAGATGTTGCACTAATATCTAGCAAGGCCGCACGGTGTGGTTATCAGACATATTTCAAACAATAACTTTTTTTAAAGGTGGTTGCATGAGCACTGATTTAAGCAAGTTTATACGCAATAAAGCGTTTCTCGATAAAGTCGTTACTGCAGAAGAAGCAGCTACATGGATTGACGATGGTATGACCTTAGGCATGAGTGGCTTTACTTTGTTTGGTGAGCCGAAACTCTTCCCACAAGCCTTAGCTGAGCGCGGTAAAAAAGAGAAATTCAAAGTTAACCTGTTTACCGGTGCTTCGATGGGTCCGGCTGCCGATGGCTCCATGGCTGAAGCCGGTATTATTAACCTACGCTTCCCTTATAACGCCAACCCGATTCTGCGTAAGCAAATTAACGAGGGCAAGGCGTTCTACATCGACCAGCATCTGTCCCACAACGCCGAGTATGTGCGTCAGGGTGTGTTGCCCCAGATTGATTACGCGATTATCGAGGCTGCAGCGATTACCGAAGAGGGCGATATTATTCCGACCGGTTCCGTGGGTAACTCTCCCATCTACGTGGAGACGGCCAAGCACGTCATTATTGAGGTGAACGTGTCTGCACCTGCTGCCTACGAAGGTTTGCACGATATTTACATTCCAGGCCCTGCCGGCGAAAATGCCCGTTGCGATATTCCGCTGTGTGAAGTCAGCCAGCGTATCGGCACCAAAGGTATCAAAGTTGATCCGGCCAAAGTGCGCGGTGTTATCATTTCCAGCGAGCCCGATATTCCATCTCCGCTGTTCGAACCGAACGAGGAAACCCAGCAAATCGCTGACAATCTGCTGCACTTCCTAAAGGAAGAAGTGTCCGCTGGTCGTCTGCCCAATAACCTTGCGCCTCTGCAGTCTGGTGTGGGCTCGGTAGCCAACGCCGTTCTTAACGGTATGCAAGAGTCTGGCTTCAAGGACGTCATTGTGGCCTCTGAAGTGCTTCAGGACGGTGTGTTTGACCTGATTGATGCGGGTGTAGTTAAGTTTGCCGCAGGTACTGCTCTGTCCTTGTCCAAGAAGCGTGTCGACAGCTTGGCTGAAGACTTAGAAAAGTATGCCGATAAGATCATGTTCCGTCCACAGGAGATCTCTAACCACCCAGAGCTAATCCGTCGTTTGGGGGTGATTTCTTTTAACACTGCGCTGGAAGTCGACATCTACGGTAACGTTAACTCCACCCATGTCAGTGGTACCCACATGATGAA
>DASROA010000110.1:0-8893 GCA_035647115.1 Thiopseudomonas sp.
TACACTTAGCATTCACAGTCGACAGTTGCTTTTGCTGCTACAATTGATAGTGTTTTTCTATTGTACAAACTTAAGGTATTAAGGAACAACAACCATGTCTTCAGATGAAATGACAGTCATCGCGCTACTTATAGTTGATGACGAGCCTGAAATTACCGATGAGCTTAACGAGTTTTTTTCACTGCATGGCTTTCGATGCTTTACTGCACACAGCGCCCAAGAAGCCAAAACAATTTTTCACAAACACCCATCCATTGGCATTGTTTTAACTGATTTACATATGCCTGACTTAAATGGCATAGACCTTATTGATCAACTAAAAGAAGAAAGTCCTGCTAGTAGAGAATTCAAAGCAATTCTTTTTACAGCTCGCTCAGAAAAAGATGACATTATTGAAGCCTTACGCACTGGTTTCACAGACTATTACCCTAAACCGCTTGATTTTTCAGCCGTCTTAAAAAGGGTTAAGCAACTTTACTTAAAGCAACAGCAGTATTTAGCACGTAATGAAGCAAAAAATATTAACCAAAATATAAATCAGTTGTCTAAACAACTGGAAACACTGCAAACGATGTTAACTCAGCAACCTGATCATAAACAGCCAATTTCTAAAGAATCTGCTGCAGCACTCGAAAACCTAACACCTAGACAAAAAGAAGTCGCATACTTAGCTGCAGATGGTTTAACCAACAAACAAATTGCCAGTGCTCTTAATATTCAAGAAAACACAGTAAAGTTGTATATTTCTCAAATACTTAAAAGCACATCTCTAGCAAACCGTACGCAACTATCCTTACTTATTAACCGGCAGCGCTAAAGCTAACGCTAAACACGCTGATCAAATTTCACTGATATTTTATTGTTTAAAAGAGCCGCCGGAATCCTGCTCATAATATTCTGGAATGGGGTGTGTATAACTCTCTGTCCAACGTTTTAGAGTCATTTCATACTCTAACGGCGTAGCATTTTGGATATGCTTGGATGCATAGCGTCCATCACGCTGGGCATTTAGCCATACATTCACCTGGCTATTTGCGGTTGCTTTAGTTTCTTTACGAATGCGCTCATAATCATTATATTCGTACTTTTCCGCTAGAATTGGTGATGCAGCAAGCAACCCAACTAGAGCAACTAACAGCTTATATTTCATGACCATGTTCCTTCACTTCATTTTAATCTCGGAGTGCATTTAAACTCGCTGGAAACTCATCCTGCAAGGCTATTGTTTAGCTTTTACAGGCTGAGTCACATTGTTTTGTAGCACAGGTGCTGTTTTTAGCGGTGCTGGTATTGCAGGTGCAGCAAATGCAGCTGCTTGCTTAGGCAGAGCCGCTGAATCACTCACTTGCTTTACTTCAGCCTTGCCGCGACGCTTGTTTTCTTCCGCCTCTAATTGAGCCTTACGTGCTAATAGCCCCTGCGCCCGCTGTCGAGCTTGATCGACTTGTTGAGCTGTGAGTCCACGGCGCTCAATGAGTGTTTGCGCAGCTTGCTCACGCTTCTGAAAAAGCAGTAAAGTTAATAAATTTCCAGCGGCTGGGGTATTTCTATCGTTTAACTCAATCGCCGTAGTAAATTCAAATTGCGCTTCTTGCTCTTTAAATAAATTTAAATAGACAACGCCCAAATCATTGCGCATATAATCATTGGTCGGCTCTAAATACACAGCACGACGCAGAAACGGCAACCCTTCTTCATAGCGCTTTTGAGCCACCAGCAACTGTCCTATGCCCTGCTGACCATCAGCCTCTAAACACGTGTTAAGCAAACTTTGATACAAACTGTATGCTTCAGGACGTCCTAAAATTCTTAAAATTTTAGCCTTACCTAAGCGAGCTTCTGGGATGTTATCGGGAAGACGCTCTAGATTAGCTAACGCTGCATGTAAACGACGATCTGCTAACATCTCCTCAGAAGTGTTTAAGATCAGCTCATGCTCATCATTTAAAGGTGTACACAACGCAGGTTGATTACCCTCATTACTCATCAACCATGAAGAGTGCTGCTGCTCAGCCACGCTACTACAGCCTGCAACCATACTCACCGCCAAGCACAACAATCCAATCTTTCTCATCCCATGTCTCCCAACGCTTTCATTATTGCGACAAATCCTGGCCCAGCTAACACAATCAACAATGCTGGGAATAAAAAAGTAAGCATAACAATCGACAGTTTCGCAGATAATTTAGAAACCACTTCCTCTAAAGCGGTTAAGCGGCGCTCATCAATTAACTCTTTAAGTTTTAACAACGAGTCCATTCCGCCACCTCCTTGGGTAATGAGTTGCTCTAAAATCCCAAACGTATCCGTTACCTCTTCAATATCTAAAAGCTCTGCACTTGCCCGTAGTTCATCACCAAGCTCAAGCCCTGCATCCACTCGAGCTAATATCCATTCAAGCTCTAATACAGTTTCAGGCAAAATATCCTTTGCTTCACGCGTTAAGACACGTAGCCCTTGCTCAACTGTAAGTCCCACTTCAAATAGGCTGCGCAATAATGGAATCAGTGTAGAGATTTCTAGCACTAGGTCAGCCTGCCGCGTTTCTGCTTTTTTACGTAACCATGCCTTGGGTAATAGGAAACCCACAGCCAGGGCGACAAAGACTGCTAACAGCAAACTGCCCTCACCTTTAGAGCTCACGAAAACTACAGCAGCACCGAGACTTATCACGGTAAAAATAAACTGCCCCAGATAAAATCTTGAGCGTTGTTTGGCGCGCCGCCAGCCCAGAATATCTAAATATTGGGTAACCTCAGCATCCAGCCCCTTAAACCGTGTTGCTAAACTGCCTTGCTCAACACGCTTTAACAACTCACGACGCGCCAACCCGGTTGTATTACCTATGCGCTGAACAATCAAGCGGTTACGACGATGCATTTCAAAGCGGTAAAATACAGTTACGCCTGCTGCAAGCAACAATAAGACTGCACTGATTAAGAGTAAATTCATTTGATACTCCTAAGCATTCTCCACATGATGAAACTGCCAATAACCTGCAATCCAAAGGCCACAAACAACAATACTTTCCCGAAACTATCGTTCCATAACCCCATAAAAAAACTCGGATTGGTCAGCAGCAAATAGATGGCTAGGCCTGCTGGCATCGATGCTAAAACAATGGCAGAAAGCCTTGTTTCACCTGTCATCGCTCGCAGCGAACGCACCATTTTGTCTTTGTCACGAATGAGTACAATTAGGCTTTTTAACAGGTCACTAGCATTTCCCCCATACTGCGCATTGACTCGCAAACCTAACGCTAAAATACGAAACTCTTCCCGCTTATAAAAGTCTGCAAAGTCCGTCATGGCATCTTGAATCGTGATACCGTGCTCCACTTGACGCCGAGTTTTTACAAATGCTTCACCCAAAGGGACTGGGGCGCTGTCCATTGCCGAAATAATGGCACTAGTTAAGCTACGCCCCGATGCTAAACTGCGCACACTGTGATCTAAAAAAATAGGTAATTGTTGCACCATCCGAGCAAGACGTTTCTGATACCTAATTTTAGTGAACAGATAGAGCAGAGCAGGAGAAAATACAATGACAAACAACGCTCCCACTGTACTTAAGAAAAGCGACACTAAGTAAGCCAGTAAAGCAATCATTAACACTAAGGCGGCAACTTTTGCTGGGCTTAAATCCACCCCTAAACGCTGCATCTCATTGATTACAAAATTACTTTGCTGTGTAGTTTTGACTTGAGCCACTTCATAGTGTTCAAACCGACTCAATACTTTTTCTGATTTAATACGGAAAATGCCTTTTAACAGCATATACACGCCTGCAATCAGTAGCATCAAGCTTATCAATAACATCAAGAATCTAAACACTTGTTGCTATCCTATTGTATGCCCCTGATAAAAAGGGTCGATGAATTAAAGTGCGTTACGCTTGAGTTTATCCGTTGCTGGATTCACTGCTTCACGACGAAACACATCGCCCGCCCCACGATCCAACTTAAATAGCGTATTAGTTACGTAGTAACTATCGTCACGTAAACCAACCAGCTCTAAGATCTCACTCACACAGCGGCGCCCATCAGGTAAGCGTGTTAATTGAATAATGATATCAACCGCCGAGCAAATCGTTTGACGCAGTGTTTTATTAGAAATTTGTATGCCGCTAAAACCCACTAGGGTTTCTAGGCGGAACAAAGCATCATTGGCAGTATTCGCATGCAGCGTTGTCATAGACCCATCGTGACCTGTGTTCATCGCAGTTAGCACATCCAGTACTTCTACGCCCCGAATCTCACCAAGCACTATTCGGTCAGGCCGCATCCGCAAGGCATTACGCACTAATGCTCGCGCACTCACTTCACCATAGCCGTCGGCATTCGGTGGACGTGTTTCTAGGCGCACCACATGCGTGTGGTTCAATTGCAATTCTGCAGTATCCTCAATGGTAACGATGCGCTCATTAGGGCTGATTATTTGGCTTAAAATATTTAACAGTGTGGTCTTTCCCGTACCGGTACCACCACTAACCAGAATATTACAACGCTTGCGTACCGCTTCTTCGATAAACGCCAGCATTTCCTCATTTAAGCTGCGAGATATAATTAAGTCCTTACTGCACAGCATATCCTTACGAAACTTACGAATCGATAAAGCTGCCCCATCTAAAGCAATGGGTGGAATCACCGCATTCAGCCGGCTGCCATCGGGCATTCGCGCATCAACCATGGGCGATGACTCATCTAAACGCCGGCCAATTGGAGCCAATATACGCTGAATCACTCGCTGCAAATGCTTATTGTCAATAAAGCATAAATCCACTTGTTGCAACGTACCATTACGCTCAACAAAGATATGCTCTGGACCGTTCACCAGAATTTCACTGATGTTAGGGTCACGCAGCAAGACTTCTAAGGGACCAAAACCAATTAATTCATCGACCAGCTCATCAGTGACCTGATCAGACTCGTAACGAGAAACAGCTAATTGTCTTTCCCGAATATACTGCTGCACATGCTCACTGACAAAACTTACAAGTAAATTACGCGAGCTTTCAAGAAAATCTTCATCTTGATCATTTAATTTATCAATAATATAGCGATGCAGCGCCAGCTTTAGAGAGTTGACATCGAGCCGGCGAGACGATGCGCCAAATACACTGCCATAGCTCATTACAATTTACTCAATAGTTGTCTAAAGAAACTTGTGTTTTTATGCGGCTTTTGCTTGTTAATAAGCTGCTGTGCTACCTGCGTTAAATCTTTGCTCAAGGGATCACGAGAACGCAGTTCAAACACAGGCCTAGCTAAATTTAATGCTTGCAACCGCAATTTAGGTGAATGCGCGATACAGCCCAATAAAGGCGCTTGAAAAGAGCGCGCTAAAGTGACCGCGTCAGGTGCAATACTCGGCTGATAGCAATCGACCAGAACCTTAATCGCATCAAGCTTAACGTTCTGTTCCTCCCACTTGCGATGGTACTGCAAGTTACGCTTACAACTGCCCACCCCCTGATTGACGTACCACACCAGTTGCGCACTATTATTAATCAAGGTACGCAGCGCACTACTGTCCTCAAGACCACAGGTATTAATCACCACCAAAGAAAAATTTTGCCGCAAAGTACCTAATAACAAGAACAGTTCAGCAGATGACGCCTGCTCCAAGACCATACGATTGAGCAGGCCTGGCAACACTTTCAGTCCAGAACTGTGGGTGGCAAAAGCACTAGAGATCAAGTTATTGTCTAAGCGGCGTAAATTTCGCAAGGTATCGCTAAAGGTAAAGCTAGGCTCAACACCCAACAAAGTGCTGCTCTCTGCCTCTGGTATGCCCAAATCAATAAACAAAGTACCCCCAACCTGCTTGTGTAGGGATAAAGCTAAATGCGCAGCAACAAAACTGGCATTGTGATCGGCCTCAGAGCCACAGATACTAATTAACTCACCTTGCTCTTGGCGCACCGGAAGCCGCGGCAAACGCTCCATAATGCGCCGCACTAAACCTTGCACCTCACTGCTACGTAAGCCATATGAAATAAAGTCTCGAGCACCAGCACGCATAGCAGATAACACTAACTGATTGTTAAGCCCGTCACCGATGCATACCACAACCACTAAAGGACGCGCTGCCAGCAAGCTTTCCAGTAAAGCACATTGCTGCACTGTGTTTTCTGTATCAATACCCAAAAACACAATATGAGTATTGACCACATCCAATAAACTCAATAACTCCTCGAGCTGATCAGAGGCTTGTAATACTTGCCCCATAGGCGCCAATGTTTCTTGCAACCAAGCTAAATCTTCAGTGTTTTCAGAGACGGCTAAATATACTTGTTCCATCGTGTCTTCCCTTACCATGACAGACCGTTATTATGAGTAAAGCTGCCATCTTCAAACAGCAGTAAATCCAATACACTCGGATCATAATTACGCACGTCTTCGCCCGGCAAGCGTGGTAAATTTGCATCAGCTGCCATCGGCTGAACTAAGCGTGGTGTCACAATCATCAACAACTCACGCTCCTCGCTGTCAATCCGCGAAGATCTAAACAAAGCACCTAACACTGGAATGTCTCCCAACAAAGGCAGTTTATCTACCGCTGACGTATTGCGTGTATTAATTAAACCGCTGATAACAAAGCTTTCACCATCGGCCAAAGAGACTGTCGTATCGGTACGTCGTACACTTAACGAAGGCACTTCAACGCCATCCATCACAATGCCATTATTGAAGTCAAGCTCACTAACCTCAGGCGCCACTTTTAAATTAATACGCTGCTCACTGATGACAGTGGGCGTTAAATTTAAACGCACCCCAAACTCTTTATACTCAATGGAGATAGAGTCACTGCCGCTGCTCGGAATAGGTACAGGGAACTCACCACCTGCTAAAAAACTCGCAGTTTGACCACTCATCGACACCAAACTGGGCTGCGACAAAGTGTAGGCAAAACCACTGCTCTCAAGCGCTTTTAAAGCACCTAATACACGACGACTGCCCCCACCAAAAACAATATTAAAACCATTGTCAGATAAAGGTACACTGCCCTCGCTCACTGCCTCAGCAACTTGACCGACACCCACAGAACCACCGATACCCGGCGCGCCAAATAAGAAGTTTTTTGATTTTGGGCCACCAAACAAAGAGACCCCCACTTCTTTTAACTTGCTGCGATTAACCTCCACAAAACGAATATCCGTTTGCACCTGATTCGACAATTGCGCGTTATGCATCAATGGCAATACCGGTGCGGCAATAGCGCTAGTGCTTTCACCTAAAACATAGACGGTACTTTGCCGTGGCTCTCGCGCACACCGAGTCCACACCGAAACATTGGTGACGCCTGGCTGCTTGGTCGTTAATACATAGCTGTCTTTAGATGCCAAATGTATATCAACGGTTTCTGGATCCCCCACCGCCAAGCGCGTAATACTGACGGGGAGCTGGATCGTTTCCTGCACGCCCGGCTGCAACTCAATCAACGTTGGCAGAGCTTCTAATTGGGTACAACTCTTGGCATGAGCATTTAATGTGACTGCCATACTGCTCAAGCTGAGAAGCATTACTACTTTTTTTACGATTGTCTTCATTGTGTTTTTTGCCATGCAAGGCTCACTCCAAGCTTAAAGGGTCTGACGGGTGACTTGGGCGCCACGCATAATTTCAATTGTAGGCGCTGTTAATGGCGCAGCCCCTCTGCGAGTGGCAGTTCGGGTGTTTTTATTTGCTTTACTTAAAGCTAACTGTTCAAACTGAAACAATTGCTGCTTCAGCTCAGTCAATTCCTTTTCCTGCTCTTCTTTAAGCTCTTCATCTGTTTTATTTGTTTCCACTTCAGTTGCGCTTAAATATTTAGCCAGCAGTTTTTCATCTGCACTGCGTGCAGCCAGGCGAACCTTACCGCCCTGAACCTGTGTCGCCAATAAAAAACGATTTACTAAACTAGCAGGTATAGCCAACACCACATTTCGAACTGTCTCCTGACGTCTTGCAGATTGGCGCTGAGCCTCCTCCTCACTCAGTTCCTCCTCAACCACAGCAGGTTCCCCTTGAGTGGTCACCCCAAAGGTGTCGCCTATAGTGAGCAAGCGCACCGCCGGTATGACCACCTGAGCGGTTTGATCTATATTTTTCTCATCTTGTCGTAAGTACAACAGCACATCCACATAATCACCGGGCATTAAATGCCCACCACCAGCTACTGCTGGGTCAACATCTAAAGCGATGGCCCGCTCATGGGGGCGAATCATGCGGCTCAACGGCCCACCCATTTCAAAATGGGCTGCTGTTAAAATGCTGCCTTTGGGCACCTCACGCCACACAGTTTTATACTTATCCAACAACTCTTGAGCGCTACGAAAACTACCAGGCGGAGCAATACTCAAGCGCTCAATGGCCAAATCCGATTCGGTTAGCGCTGTATAAGGCTTAAGGGTACGCGCCAACACAACCACAGGAACTGTATTCTCATTTTCGAAATGAGCGACTTGCTCCAAGCGCTGCAATGCCTGCTGTACAGCTTCTGATTGCTCGACCGTATCTAATGCGGGGACCGGATCAGAAGCGCTGAGCTTAATCCCCCAATAACCAGCAACTAGCGCAGCTACAATCAACAATCCAGCCAGCACTATGGTTAGCTTGCTATTCATTACCACTTTCTCCATACATTTTAAATAATTGCAGAGCTGTACCCTGCATACTCTTCCCTACTAGGCGACTGAGCTGTTTTACACAGCAATTAATTCATCTACTTATAAACCGAATATAAAATGAACCAACTGCCAAAGAACCAAGTAATAATTTATTTTAGTATGTACAACCCAGCGCATTATTGATTTGAATCAGCGAACACGCAATATGTCTAAACTACTAAACAAAAAGACATATAAGCCCGATACCAAATTATTTAATCACACCCTAACTAGACAAAAC
>DASROA010000111.1:0-10409 GCA_035647115.1 Thiopseudomonas sp.
GAATTATGCCGTCGTAGGCGCCCTGCTGCAGTTCGCTGACTGGGCTGATGGCGTATTCCTGCTGGGCTTCTTGCGGGTTGACCCAAGGGTCGTAGACATCGGGCTGGATGCCGTATTCTTTCAGTTCTTTGACGATATCCACTACACGAGTGTTGCGTAAGTCGGGGCAGTTTTCTTTAAAGGTTAAGCCCATAATCAGCACCCGTGCACCTTGTACGTGAATGCGTTTTTGCAGCATGGCTTTGACCAGTTGGCTCACCACATAGGCGCCCATGCCATCGTTCAGGCGGCGGCCGGAAAGAATGATTTCTGGCTGGTAACCGATGCTTTGTGCTTTATGGGTCAGGTAGTAGGGGTCAACACCAATGCAGTGGCCGCCCACTAAACCGGGGCGAAAGGGTAAAAAGTTCCACTTGGTGCCGGCGGCTTCTAATACCGCTTCGGTGTCGATGCCCAGTTTGTTAAAAATCATCGCCAGTTCGTTGATCAGGGCAATATTCACATCACGCTGGGTGTTTTCAATCACTTTGGCGGCTTCGGCGACTTTAATGCTGCTGGCTTTGTGGGTGCCCACGGTGATGATCTCTTGGTAGAGCTCATCAATGAGATCAGCCACTTCTGGGGTGGAGCCTGAGGTGACCTTGGTGATATTGGTTACGCGGCGCTGTTTATCGCCAGGGTTAATGCGCTCGGGGCTGTAACCGGCGTAGAAATCTTGGTTATAGGTTAACCCTGAAACCCGTTCTAATACGGGCACGCAATCGTCTTCGGTGGCGCCTGGGTAGACGGTGGATTCGTAAATAACGATGTCGCCTTTTTTCAGCACTTGACCAATGGTTTCCGAGGCTTTGATCAGCGGGGTTAAATCAGGCTGTTTGTGCTCATTGATTGGTGTGGGCACGGTGACGATGTAGACGTTGCAGGCTTTAAGGTCATCCAGTTGGCTGGTGTAGCTTAAGTGTGTGGCTTCGGCTAACTCTGCATCGCTCACTTCTAATGTCGAGTCGTGCCCCCCCTGCAATGCATCAATACGCGGCTGATTGATATCAAAGCCTATCACTGAGCGCTTTTTACCGAACTCTACGGCCAGTGGTAGGCCGACGTAGCCAAGGCCGATTACGGCGAGTTTGATGGATGTGGGGGTGAGCATGACGTTTTTCCAAATGGGTTGAGTTGCGTTGTAATTTGTACGTCGCCCATAAATGGACGACGTACACTATTAAGCTTGAGCGCCTTTGCTGTAACCGTAGTAGTCGTAGTAGCCGCCATAGTTGTAGCCGTGTTTTTTGGCTTTGTTGACGTCCACTTGGTTGAGTACTACGCCGGTGACTGGGGCGTTGCTTTGCAGCAGTTGGCCCACGCCTTTGACTGCCAAGGGAATGGCTGTGTCGTCGGATTTGATCACGTAAATCAGCGCATTGGCTAAAGTGCCCAGCATCAGCGCATCACTCACCGCTTGGGTGGGTGGTGAGTCAATCACGATGCGGTCGTAATGCTCTTTGAGCTTTTCAATCAGTTCCACAAAGCGCGGTGATGACAGCAACTCCAATGGGTTGGGCGGTACTGCACCGGCGCTGAGCATATCCACGCCGTGGGTCTTTTTAATGCTTTCCCCAAAGGTGGCGGTGCCGGCAATGACGTTGGCTAAGCCTGGGGTGCCCACTGGGAAGTCAAAGTTTTTGGCCAGGGTTGGGCGGCGCATGTCCGCATCAATCAGCAAGACTTTTTCCATTTGCCCTAAGGCCAGGGATAAGTTGGTGGCCACTGTGGATTTACCTTCACCGGGTACCGATGAGGTGACCACTATGACTTTATGTGGGTTGTCCATGCCCGACAGCACCACACTGGTGCGTATGGTACGAATCGATTCTGAAAAGGACTTATCCGTATCGCTCTCAAATAAGTGCGCCATTTGCTGGCGGTCTTTTTTCTTAATCAGCGGCAAAATGCCCAGCACCGGTAAATTGAGTTTGTTTTCCACATCGTCAATGCTTTTAAAGGTGTTGTTGAGCATTTCTAACAATAGGGTTAAGCCGACCCCCACTAAGCCCGCTAGGAATGTCGCCAGTACTACGATTAATGCTTTTTTCGGCTTAATCGGCGCTCTTGGTACTGTGGCGGTGTCCACCACCCGGGCATTCACGGAGTCCATGTCGCTGGTGGCTGCGGTTTCTTTAAGGCGGGTTAAGAAGGTATCGTACAGGGCGCGGTTGGTGTCCACTTCGCGCTGGTATTCACGCAATTGGTATTCTTTGCGGGAAATATCTTGAATTTGCGCACGGTTTTCATCCACTGAACGGCGCAAGGATTGTTCGTTCGCCACTGCTACACGGTAGTTGCGCTCAATGGCAGCCACCACTTGTTCCACTTGGCCACGCAAGCTGGCTTCGGCGGCGGACAATTCAGTACGCGCTGCTTCCATAGCTGGGTGGCGGGCACCGTAGCGTTTGGACAGTTCTTCAACTTTGGAGCGGGCTTGGGCTTCATTGCTTTTAAATTGCTGAATCAATGGATCGCCCAGCACTGCTGAAACCGTGGCCAGTTTTCGCCAGCCGCCGCTTTTCATGGACTGTACTTGGCGATACAAGCTTTCTGCTTCAGCGCGTTTGCTGCGTGCATCCACCATGCGGTTACTGGTGGCGGCCAACTCTGCAGCACTGATGGTGGATACCCCATCAATGTCCACTAAGTTTTCTTGTTCACGGAAGTTTTGTAGCTGCTGTTCAGCGGTTTGTAACTTTTCGCGCAACTCGCCTAAACGGCTGTTCATCCAGGCGCTGGCATCGGCGGACATGGACATGCTGGCTTCCATCTGGCTTTCAATAAAGCCTTGCGCCAGGCGATTGGCTGCTCTGGCGGCCATACGGGGATCTGCCATATCCACTTGCACATTGACCAGCTGGCTTTTGCCCTGGGGTTCAATGCTGATGCGGCCCATAAAGCGGTTAACCACTCCAGCGAAGATTTCTTCTTCAGTTGGCCCCATGTCTTGTTCTAGATCATCGGGAAATTCGCCTGGAATAAAGCGCTGTAAATCGAGGTTGCTGATCCAGCCTTTGATATCGATTAGCGGGGCTTCTTGCTGGCGGGGGTCAAATTCAGGGTGTGTGGTTAAGCCCAGTTCTCTGACTACCCGTTCCGCCAATGAGCGGGATTTGAGCAATTCAAATTGGGTTTGCAGGTATTCACTGCCGCTGCCTTCGAGGCCGTAGACCTGCTCAATGGATACCACATTGGCTTTTTTCTGCTCGATCAGTAAGGTGGCCGCGGCGCGATAAATCGGGGTAAGGCTCAGCACTATCAGTACTGTGATCATGGCCACCACTAGGGTCAGGGCAATAATGCTCCACTTGCGACGCCAAATGACGTTCCACAGCTTAAGCAGATCAATTTCGTCATCGTCTGCGTGCTGAACAGCAGGCGGCAGTTGCTGGTTGCGGCTGGATAAAGCGTTAGTTTCCATACAGGGTCACTCAAAACAACAGTAGTGTTTGGCGTCAGCCTCAGCTCACGCCAGTCATTGGAAAGGTCGGGGTGCTGTTAAAAGAACCCTTGATCAATATTAATGGTATCGCCAGGCATGACCGGTGAATCCAGGCTGACGCGCTCGGGCTTACGCCCTGGGTCTTGATCGCGCACAATAGTGATGCGATTGGTGGAAGCACGCTCGGTTAAGCCGCCGGCTAAAGCTATGGCGCGGCGTAGGTTTAAACCGGGTTGATAGCGATAACCACCTGGGGAGTTGACCTCACCACTGATATAAAATTCGCGGTACTCTAACACACTAATAGAGACACGGGGGTCAACCAGGTAATCACCTTTTAGTGCGGCGGTTAAATCACGTTCCAGCTGGGCAACGGTTTTATCACGGGCGCGCACTTCCCCCACAAATGGGTAGGAAAAGGTTCCAGCATCGGTTAAGCGCACTTCGTCAATGCTTAGATCCGGCTCGCCAAACACTGTCACTTTAATCACGTCACCGGAGGACAGTCGATAGGTGGAGCTATCGCCCACTGCACTCATTTGCGCACTGACGGTTACACTTAATAGGGACACTACTAAGCCGAGCAGCGCTGCTGAAATATAACGGATTACCATGGAATAGTTCTCTTTTGATATAACCAAGCGCATGTAAAGCAAAGAGAACTCTCCACTTTACATACGCTACTACTTAACACCGGTATTAGAGGCTGGCGTTAAAGGTTACTGAATACACATTACGCT
This sequence comes from Thiopseudomonas sp., assembly GCA_035647115.1. Lineage (GTDB taxonomy): Bacteria > Pseudomonadota > Gammaproteobacteria > Pseudomonadales > Pseudomonadaceae > Denitrificimonas. The sequence goes on from DASROA010000111.1 coordinate 4,225, forward strand.
TGTAGTCGTGGTTATTGCGGTTGGAATCGTTATCCGCGTAGGTATAGCCCACACCAATATCTAACCAGCGGCGTACTTCGTAGGTGAGCCCTAAGCTGTAACGCTTGAGGGTGTCTTCACGACCGGCCTGGTCGCCCTGGTAGTCACGATCGGTGTAGTTAAAGCTTACGTTGGAGGATAGACGGTCCATCCAAGCGTGATTCCAGCCTAGGGTGTGGCTGGCTGTTTTAATGCTGCTACTGATGTGCTCGCCATCATAGATACCACCATCGGCCACTGTGTAGGTGTTACCTTCATCAAAGGCGCGACGGGTGTTTAGGCTGAACGTTGAATAAGTGCGTGGTGCCCAAGTAATGCCGGCTTCCCACATGCCAGTGCTTTTGTCAGAGTAAGCGGACTTTTTATAGTCTTTTTTCTCACGACCGATTTTTACTGTACCTGTGGTTTTTGCTGTGGCTTCCCAGGTTACACCGGCTAACAGTGCTTTGTTTTTACTGTCGCGGTTATCATTGCTTGTGTAGTCGTAGTCGGTGTAACGACCTTCCAGCAATAGTTTGGTTTTGGGTGCTACGGCGTAGTAACCGGTAATCACCCCTGCGGTCGCATCACGCTCACTGCCTTTGTTTAAGCGCACGCCGTTACCGTCTTTACGGCTGTTGTCATAGCGCAGCTCATCGTATTTCAAGCCGAAGTCGACTTGGGTACGGGCTTCACGGGCACCAAAGGTGTAGACACCACCAATATTTTTGGTGTTCCACTTATCGTTTTTACCGGTGTTTTTCGAGCTGTCGGAGGTGGTGCTTTGCAGTTTGTGATAACCCGCTTCCAACATTAGACGGTTGCGCGCGTTAAACTCAAAACCACTTTTAGCGGTGAGGTGGTGGTCAATATGACTGTTGTCGTTGGCTGAGTGGTAGTTTTTACTGCTCATGACATATTTGAGCTGATACGCACTCTTAGCGCGGTCTAAACCCAGCGTGAAGCTTGGCTCAGCAACGGTAAAACGGGTTGACTTGGTGCTGTTTTTGGTGCCGTACAGGTTGTTATTGTGACCGTGTTCCAGCTTTAGCGTTGGGGTGAACATTACACCATCGCTAACGCGAATACTTTGTGGGTCCAGCGCAAAGGCTGCGCTACTTGCACCGACACTGGCTGCTACTACTACAGCCAGTCGAGTTAATTTAATACGCATTACTTTTTATCGTCCTTTCCAAACCTGATTGGTTTAACTGATCAATCTATTCGCCCATGCAGTGTTGAGCAATTATAGAGAGCAACACTGCACTGGCAACATAGTGTATTGCCGCTCGTTGCTGATCGAGCTCCTGATTGACTTAGTTAGGGCTTGCTGTAGTGGTGCTGCCGCTACCACCGCCAGAAACGCTTGGTGCACTGCTGGTTGTCGCTGCGCCTTGATCACCCGCTGCGGATACACCGCCTGTTGCTGCGGCGGCTTGGCCAAGGCTCACTGCTTCCGCAATGGCATCAGCTTGAGCGGGTGCAGCTTGAGTGGCTACAGTTTCGATTGCGCTGGCTAAGCCTGGGTTTGCTGCAACTGCAGCTTGCACAATGGCTGCTGCCTGTTCTGGTGAGGCGGCAACGAGTGCGGCAATCGCATCCAACAATGCTTGACCTTCTGCAGCGCCAATTACCGCGGCTTGCTCTTCAGTTAAAACAACGCCAGCAGCAACCAGCTTATCAAGCGTGGCTTGGTCAGCAACGGCTTGGCCTGCAAACAATGCTGCAGCTACGGAAAGTGTCATAAATGTTTTGCGCATAGTTGTACTCTCTTTTTTATCGTCAAGTCTTAGAGCATGCCTAAGGGTAAACAGCTTGAGTAATTACTTATCAGGCTATTTACAATTATGTCATTCGAGGTGATTTTTGATTAAACGTTGGCGTATCTTACAACGACCACGGCACTTTAGCCACTAGCATACTGCCAGTTATTTTTAGCTGCTGCTCACTTCTCTAACGTTAAATTACTACTAATCCAAAAGAACTGTACCACCCACTTCACACTGCATTCAACTGCGCCTTGACAGTCTTAGTCTTTTACTTTTCTTTTGAAAATCACCATGCTGGCTGCCAAAGCGCTCTACCCTCGGGCTTTAACCCCACGCCGACTGTGGTTTTGCGCGATTACCGCAATGGCACAAAGGCTCACAAAGGTGGCGGCGTTAGCGGGGATTTGCAGATTAAAGTCACTAAAGGAGTGAATCATTATCGAGACTATGCCCATACTCACCCCCAGTCCAAGGCCGTTTCTAAACATGGAACGGGTTTGCCACAGCGCCGCCAAACTGAAATACAACGCCCAACCGACAAACACCGCTAATAACAGTGAACCTATGGCGCCATACTCAATGAAAAACTGCAAGTAGTCATTGTGGGCGTGATCAAAGTGCAGCCGCACGCTCTGATCAGCATAGTACGAATAGGTGGCCTCAAATGCACCGGCGCCCTGCCCCACTATGGGGTTTTCTTGAGCCAGCGGCACAACGTCTTTAAACACTTGACCACGAATCTCATTGGCTTCTTGCAGCACTTGCACCGGTACGTCATTAACCACTACGGTTTCCACCCGATCCACTAAGCGGGTGTCCAGTAGGCGGTCTTTTAAGCGCTCCAGACCAAAGTACTGGCTGATGACCAGGGTGTCGATCAGGATCAAACTGACTAAAATAATACTGTTGCGGCGGCGGTTTTCTTTATTACGCACAATAAATAAAAAGCTCATGGCCAGCATGGCCGTAAAAAACGCCACATTGCCGCCACGGGAGCGGGTCATCACCAAGGCAATCACTAAAATCACTAAAGCTATGCGCAAACGCGCCTTGGGCCCCATTACCAGCTCAATAGCAGAAGCCCAACTCCACTGCTCTGCGCTACGCAGGGCCATCATTAAGCCAATCCCACAGGCTAGGGTCATTTCTATATAGCCCGCAAAGTGGTTACGGTTGACAAAGGTGCCGGTTGCCACACTGCTGTGTTTGATGGTCTCGCCAAATAAGCTCCATTCAAAGCCTGACAACGCCATAAAGGTGCCGTAAAACGCCTGCAAGGTACCGCTAATCACCAGCGCTGCCAATAACCACAGTAAACGCGCACGATTGCCGAACAAGCTGATAATCAGCAAGAACAACAGGCTGTACGACACCCCTAACACCAGCGCAAGGGCGGTTGCTGCGGGGTCGGCGGTGATGCCAAACACATACTGCAACGCCACCCACAACTGCAGGGCCAGCAATACAAAAAACAAGGGCAAACCGGCTTTTAAAGCTTTGGAGGGGGTGATTTTACCCAACCATACGCCCAGCCCCCAAAGGCCGCTCATGGCCCCCACTGCTATGGCAAGCATGCCCATTGCCCATAAACGGTTGGAGCCCAGTGGCAAGGGTATAAGCACTAAAAAAATCAATAGCGCAATGATTAGGTTGCGCTCATAACGGTTGCTGGCTAATCCGGACATGATGTTTTCTTATTTTGCTGTTGATGAAGACGCCGCTGCGGCTTCTTCTTTAGGTAGGGGCGCACAGGGTTGCAGGCCATCTTGCAGGTACTGGCAAAGCATTTGCTCGCGCCCTGCTTCTGTGGCCCAGGCAAACAGCTCGCGACGACTGCCGCGACTGTAACGGGCTGCATAAGCGGCTTGGCTGAGTACTAATTCACGCAGCTCCAAATCCAAGTACGGCCAGCTGTATAAACCAATTTCGGCAATGCGCTTATTGATGCCAATCCGCGTTGGACCATAGTGCACCGCTTGCTGCATGGCGTGGCGAAACTCTTGGTCATATTCGGCAGCACTCATTTTCGCATAGGCCAACCCGCTCCATGCATAGGGCCAAACAGGACGTTGCGCAGTGGCTTGGCGAAAGGCGGCAATGGCCTGCTGCTGGCTGAGCTGGCGTTGTTCGTCTGAGGTGTTGGCACTGTAGGCACGCCATTGCCACATATAGCCCAGCTGTTCAGCATAGGCTGCGTTTTCACCTGGATACCAGGCGATGGCGTCTTGCATGGCCTGCTCGGCCACTTGCCAAGCTCTGTCGCTGGGCACTTGGCGCTTGCCTTCCCAATCACTGAGAAAATGACTGGCGCGGTATTGGTTTAAATCAGCCATTAATAAACGGCTGCCTAAGACCACTACACTGCCACCCAGCAGCAGCGCTAGCAGGCACAGGATCAATTGCATGGGCTGGCTGAGCGCGTGTCGATGTTTTTGGTAGTGCATGGGTTAACTCAACTTGCTCTGGGCAATGCGCCACGGATTGTCTAATACTAAGCGCTGCGCCTCGGCTTCCCCGATCAGCTCTATGGCCGCCGCACGCCCCTCGCTTAATACCGGTGGACGGTGCTCAAGGTTGTGTGCATCGCTCGCCAAAATAGTCACCACGCCTTCTTTGAGCAGCGCATGCGCCAGCTCTTGCGCCGGTTCACCAAAACGTCCGGCCACTGAACCTGCAGTGACCTGTAACAAACAGCCTTGTTCTAAAAAAGGCTTAATTTTACCGGGCGCACGCATCAGGCCTTTATTACGTTCAGGGTGCGCAATCAGCGGCTGAATGCCTTGCTGGATTAACCAAGCGGTGAGCCGCTCGGCAGCAAAGGGGATTTCGCCATGGGGAAATTCTAATAACAGCACTGGCTGGCCCTGCCACTCCCCCAGAAAGGGGATCTGCTGCTGTTTGACGGAGACCATCAGCTCCATGCCAAAACGCACTTCTGCGGCGGCATTGATGGTCAGCTGGATCTGTTCGTCGATTAAGCCTTGCTGCAGCTCAGCGAGCGCCTGCTGAATACTCTCGATGGTGTTGTCATAACGGCCTGGATGAATATGCGGGGTGCACACCATATGGGTGATGCCATCTTGCACAGCAACCCTAGCCAGCTGCAACGCAGTGGCCAAATCAGGCGCACCGTCATCAATGCCGGGGAGTAAATGGCTGTGTAAATCGATCATGACTCGCTGTGTACTCGTTTAAGGTGACAAAAGCGAGAGTGTACAAAACCAGTGGCGCAAACTCTAGCTCTATACATTTAAGGATTATATATATAGTTATAGTGAAACAAGGGCCGCATTACATGCGCCATGCGGCCATTAATAACTTATTGCGTCCCATGGGTGAACTGGTGACGGCTTCGCTGGGCCAAATCAGCAACCCCGTTACAAAGGCGGCAAGACCGCCGGCAACGCCAAGCTCTAGCAGCAAAGGCAAAGCCCTTTCAATTCGACGGACCGCCGCAGTGTTAATATAGCGCACAGCACTGAAACAGCTGGCTGAATGTAGGCCGTTAACAGGACTCCTATGCCCTCTGTGCTGACTGACCTAAGTGCTATTTAATTGCTGCATACCCATTAGTATGCTTGTACTTAATTCGCTAGCTTTGTTAAAGTTCCTTTTCATATTTTTTGGGGCTGAATATTCAGGCCCTTAATTTTAGCGATTTTTTGTTTGTAAAACTTGGAGACGCATAATGAAAGCCCCCGTACGTGTTGCTGTAACAGGCGCAGCTGGTCAAATTGGCTATGCTTTATTATTCCGTATTGCCAGCGGTGAAATGCTAGGTAAGGATCAGCCTGTTATTTTGCAACTACTGGATTTACCCCAGGCCCAAGATGCGCTAAAAGGCGTGATGATGGAGTTGCAAGACTGTGCCTTCCCATTGCTGGCTGGCATGGTAGCGTCCGATGACCCAGAAGTGGCTTTCAAAGACACTCAAGTTGCTATTCTGGTCGGTGCACGCCCACGTTCAAAAGGTATGGAGCGTGCTGACTTATTAGCCGCTAACGCAGAAATCTTTACCGTACAAGGCCGCGCGCTGAACAAAGTTGCTGACCGTGACGTTAAAGTATTGGTCGTTGGTAACCCAGCCAACACCAACGCATACATTGCGATGAAGTCTGCACCTGACCTCAACCCCAAAAACTTTACCGCTATGCTGCGCCTAGACCACAACCGTGCGCTGAGCCAAATTGCTGAGAAAACCGGTAAAGATGTTAAAGACATCCAGCAGCTTTGTGTTTGGGGTAACCACAGCCCAACCATGTACGCTGACTACCGTTTCGCTACCATTGGCGGCGAAAGCGTTAAAGATATGATCAACGACCAAGAGTGGAATGCTAACGTCTTCCTACCCACAGTTGGTAAGCGTGGCGCTGCAATCATTGAAGCCCGCGGTCTGTC
>DASROA010000112.1:0-2995 GCA_035647115.1 Thiopseudomonas sp.
TTTAAAGTGTGGGACAGTTACGGCTTGAGCCAATACAAATTCCGCTCAGCCAGCTTCAATGAAGATGCCCGTGGCCGCTGGTACTTCAATGTGGTGGTGGATGTCGAGGTCGAGCCAACCAAAGGCCAAGACCGTATCGGCATTGACCTTGGTTTGGCCGATACCGCCACCTGCTCGGACGGTACAAAGCTGGAAGCTGGTCGCTTCTACCGTGGGCTTGAGGAAAAATTAGCTATAGCACAACGGGCTAGGAATAAAACCCAAGTCAAAACCATTCACGCGAAAATCGCTAACCGTAGAAAAGACGCATTGCATAAGTTCAGCTGCACGCTGGTCAACCGCTGCGGTGAAATCTATGTGGGCAATGTCAGTAGTTTAAAACTCGTTAAAACCAAGATGGCCAAGTCAGTGCTGGATGCTGGCTGGGGGCAATTAAAAACAATGCTGGAATACAAATGCGCTCACGCAGGCATTGTTTTTAAGGAAGTTAACGAGGCATACACCACCCAAACCTGTAGCAGTTGCGGCGCTTTGCCCGACAGCAGGCCGAAAGGTATCGCAGGGCTTGGAATAAGAGGATGGACTTGTGAGTGTGGTGTCACGCACGATGACCGCGATGTTAATGCGGCAAAGAACATTCTCGCGGTCGGGCATGGCCGTCTAGTAGTAGGAATCCCCACCCTTTAGTTATCTAAAGGGTGGGGAGGATGTCAACAGCGGGTAAAGGTAAGTTGCAAAGCAAGCGGATTGTCTTCCTTAAGTTAACAACTATACTGGCTGGATCAAAGGTAAAGGGTATGCCATGCCTGCTTAGAGATTATTTCGTGTAGAGCTGTTATGCCTTACAACGATCGCCCATAGAACTGGGTACATATGCGATATTTAAAACTGAGGAGAACACCGGATGACCCAAACAATCAAGTCCAGAGCAGCTGTAGCATGGGGCCCAGGCCAGCCACTGAGCATTGAAGAAATTGATGTCATGCCGCCGCAAAAAGGGGAGGTGCGCGTGCGCATCCTAGCCACTGGCGTGTGTCACACTGACCTGTTCACCCTGTCCGGTGAAGATCCTGAAGGCGTCTTCCCGGCGATTCTGGGGCACGAAGGCGGTGGTATTGTCGAGTCTATCGGTGAGGGCGTTACCAGTGTGGAAGTGGGTGACCACGTCATTCCGCTGTACACACCTGAGTGTGGTGAGTGTAAGTCGTGCCTGTCCGGAAAAACCAACCTGTGCACTAAAATCCGTGCCACCCAGGGTAAAGGCCTGATGCCGGACGGCACCACCCGTTTCTCCATTAATGGTAAGCCCATCTATCACTACATGGGATGCTCAACCTTCTCTGAGTACACCGTTCTGCCGGAAATCTCCCTGGCCAAGGTCAGCAAAGACGCCCCTCTGGAAGAAATCTGCCTGCTGGGCTGTGGCGTAACCACAGGTATGGGGGCGGTTAGCAACACCGCTGATGTTCAGGAAGGTGATACCGTTGCTGTATTTGGCTTGGGCGGCATCGGTTTGGCAACCATTATTGGCGCCAAGATGGCCAAAGCCAGTCGCATCATTGGTATCGACATCAACGAAAGTAAGTTTGAATTGGCCAAGAAGTTGGGTGCCACCGAGTGCATCAACCCGAACGACTACGACAAGCCTATTCAGGATGTGATCATTGAGATGACCGATGGCGGCGTTGACTTTTCCTTTGAGTGCATCGGTAACGTCGAAGTGATGCGCTCTGCACTTGAGTGCTGCCACAGAGGTTGGGGTGAGTCGATCATCATCGGTGTTGCCGGTGCCGGTCAAGAAATCTCCACCCGTCCGTTCCAGTTGGTTACTGGCCGGGTCTGGAAAGGCTCTGCATTTGGTGGCGTCAAAGGCCGCACCGAGCTGCCTGAGTACGTAAACCGTTACCTCGCCGGCGAGTTCAAGCTGGATGACTTCATTACCCACACCATGGGGCTGGATCAGATCAACGATGCCTTTGACCTGATGACGGAAGGCAAAAGCATCCGTACTGTGATTCATTACGATAAGTAATTAACAAGGCAGCAACACTCTGTTCTTGAAATGAGGGCAGAGTGAGCGTCCCTTTATGCCTTGGCTGAACAATTACAGCGCGTATTTAGGCTTCCTGTAGCAGCGAGCAGAGCATCGCTAAAGGGAATAGCAAAGGTTGTCACTCGATGTGTTCGTACAAGCACACAGGGTTGCGCCCAGATTTTTTGGCTTGATACAGTGCGCGGTCAGCATGCAGTAGAGCACTTTTTACGATTAAGTAAAATAAAATAAGCGCGAATCCAGCATAGGAAAAAAACTGGCAAATTTACGTAAGGATAATAGTGGTTTTAAAAAGCTCGGCAATTATGAGTTTTATCTATGGGGTAAAAAATGGGGTAAAATTGGCAGGCAATAAAAAAGGGTTACAGCTATTAACTGTAACCCTTTGATTATATGGTCGGGACGGAGTGATTCGAACACTCGACCCCTTGCACCCCATGCGCGTGTTTAGGTGTAAAACGGCGTTATTGTGAGCTGATCTATAGCACCTAAAACCATGCTCAAGGCCGCGTATTCGTTGAGTTTGGCCAGTTTGTATGTATCATAGCGTAACAGCGCGTATTACTAGGGATTTAGTACCCATTTAGTACCCAGCGCCAGCAAACAGCTATGAGGCATATAAAATGAAAGACCTAAGATTGGTATTTTCGACAGGTAGAGCAAGCAGCGCTGAGACTGCGACCAAGGTAATTGAAAAGCACTTAGTTGAGCGCCGTAAAGATCCTGAGCAGTTCGCCGGTATCAGGACAGTGTTCACCTGCGACCGTACCGGCGGCTTAGAGTTGCGCATTGGTGTACGGACGGCGTGGTCTTTATCTTATAACGTAAAGAGTGGTGCTAAATGGCTCAAGCGCCGGTATGTGCTTGGCTACTACCCAGCTTTATCAGTGGCTGATGCGCGTACTCAAGCGAACGCACTAAAAAACGATATTGCCCAAGGCA
>DASROA010000113.1:0-6887 GCA_035647115.1 Thiopseudomonas sp.
AAGACGGATCGTAAAGCCATAGGTTCTTGGGATTATATTTATGAGCCCGGTGCCCAGCAGTTGCTGGACTCACTGATTGTTCGTTATATCGAATCTCAGGTCTACCAAGCGGTTGTTGAGAATACAGCATGCGAACAAGCAGCTCGAATGATTGCGATGAAAAATGCAACAGATAACGCTGGCGATCTTATTGATAACCTACAGTTGGTTTACAACAAGGCTCGTCAAGCAGCAATCACTCAAGAAATTTCAGAAATCGTCGGCGGCGCTGCCGCGGTTTAAGAACGGTTCAAATATTCAGAGGAACCAGATATGAGTAGCGGACGTATCGTTCAAATTATCGGCGCCGTTATCGACGTGGAATTTCCACGCGAGCAGGTACCGAACATTTATGACGCACTGCAAGTGCAAGGCGTTGAAACTACACTTGAAGTTCAACAGCAGTTGGGTGACGGTGTAGTACGTACTATTGCCATGGGTTCGACCGAAGGTCTAAAACGTGGTTTGGATGTGATTAACACTGGTGGTCCAATTACTGTTCCTGTGGGTGAAAAAACCCTCGGCCGTATTATGGACGTGCTGGGTAACCCCATTGACGAAGCGGGCCCAATTGGTGAAGAAGAGCGTTGGGGAATTCACCGCGCTGCACCTTCCTATGCGGAGCAAGCGGGCGGCAGTGAAATATTAGAAACTGGTATTAAGGTTATTGACCTGATTTGCCCGTTCTCTAAGGGTGGTAAAGTTGGTCTGTTCGGTGGTGCCGGTGTTGGTAAAACCGTAAACATGATGGAACTGATCCGTAACATTGCAATCGAGCACAGTGGTTATTCAGTATTCGCTGGTGTTGGTGAGCGTACTCGTGAAGGTAACGACTTCTATCACGAGATGAAAGACTCTGATGTACTGGATAAAGTAGCTCTAGTTTATGGTCAGATGAACGAGCCACCAGGTAACCGTTTACGTGTTGCTTTGACCGGCTTGACCATGGCTGAAAAGTTCCGTGACGATGGTTTAGACGTACTGTTGTTTATTGACAACATTTATCGTTACACCTTGGCCGGTACTGAAGTATCAGCATTGCTAGGTCGTATGCCATCAGCAGTAGGTTATCAACCAACTTTGGCTGAAGAAATGGGTGTTCTGCAGGAGCGTATTACTTCAACGCACACAGGTTCCATTACTTCAATTCAAGCGGTATACGTACCTGCGGATGACTTAACTGACCCATCTCCAGCAACTACGTTTGCGCACTTGGATGCCACTGTTGTTCTGTCCCGTGATATTGCTTCTTTGGGTATTTACCCAGCAATTGACCCACTGGATTCAACTTCACGTCAGTTGGATGCTGCAGTGATTGGTCAAGAGCACTATGACTGTGCACGCGGTGTTCAGTATGTTTTGCAACGTTACACTGAACTCAGAGATATCATTGCAATTCTAGGTATGGACGAGCTGTCTGAGGAAGATAAGTTGTTGGTATCTCGCGCACGTAAGATCCAGCGCTTCTTGTCGCAACCTTTCTTTGTTGCTGAAGTCTTTACTGGTGCGCCAGGTAAGTACGTATCACTGAAAGAAACCATCCGTGGTTTCCAAGGTATCTTAGATGGTGAGTACGATGACATGCCGGAACAAGCGTTCTACATGGTAGGTAGCATCGACGAAGCCATTGAGAAAGCGAGCAAAATGTAACTTGCCCACCTAGCCGGTGAGCAATTTGGCGGCGGATACTTAAGTATCCGCTCAGCCTAAAACTGAGGCGATTTATATGGCCAACAGAACAATCCAGTGTGACATTGTTAGTGCGGAAGAAGAGTTATATTCCGGTCGGGTCGAAATGGTCATCGTCCATGGTCACATGGGTGATTTGGGTATTTTACCTGGTCATACCCCTTTAATGTCTACAATCAAGCCCGGTCCAGTTCGGGTGATTAAGCAAGATGGTAACGAAGAGGTGTATTACATCTCGGGTGGCTTTATTGAGGTGCAACCTACGGCGGTTAAGGTCTTAGCTGATACGGGAATCCGTGCCGCTGACCTTGATGAAGCTGCCGCTGAGGAAGCGAAAAAAGCTGCATTACAAGCTATTCAGCAGAGCAGTGCTGACTTTGACTATGCAGCTGCAGCAGCCCGCTTAGCGGAAGCAGCAGCGCAATTGCGTACGATTTCCGAACTGCGCAAAAATATCCGTCGATAAGTCGATCTTGCTTCATTGCAACACTAAAAAAGGGTAGCCTAGGCTTACCCTTTTTTATTGCTTGTTTTTTATTGATTAAACCACCAATACAGCTCATTTAGGAGTCATTGTATGTCGCTGGATATCGTTATTCTCGCCGCAGGTCAGGGTACGCGTATGCGCTCAGCCTTACCTAAAGTGTTGCACCCCATTGCTGGTCAATCCATGCTAGCTCATGTTTTACAAACAGCACGACAATTAAAACCGCAAAGTATTCAAGTGGTCATTGGTCATGGTGCAGAAACGGTGCGTGAACAATTGGCAGCGGATGATGTTAATTTTGTAGTGCAAAGTGAGCAATTAGGTACCGGACATGCAGTTGCTCAAGCCTTGCCACAGTTAAAAGCAGAGAACACCTTGGTGTTATATGCTGATGTGCCTTTAATACAAGCAAGTACATTACAAAGCTTGCTCAAAAAACTCAGTGCTAAAAGTATGGCATTGCTCACAGTGAACTTAGCAAACCCAGCAGGCTATGGTCGCATCGTGCGTAATGCTCAAGGTGTTGTGCAAGCCATTGTTGAGCATAAAGATGCTAGCCCTGAGCAGTTAGAAATTTGTGAGGGCAATACAGGTATTTTGGCAGCTCCGCTTGAACATATGAAAAACTGGTTAGGACGTCTTTCTAATAGTAATGCACAGGGCGAATATTATTTAACCGATATTATTGCCATGGCTGTGGATGACGGTTTAACTGTTGCTACAGAAACAGCCAACGATGCAATGGAAGTACAAGGGGCTAACGACCGCTTACAGCTTGCAGAGCTTGAACGTCATTATCAGCAACGTGCAGCACAGAATTTAATGGCACAAGGTGTCACATTACTGGATCCAGCTCGTTTTGATCAGCGCGGCGATGTGAGTGTAGGTCGTGATGTCGTTATTGATATTAATGTGATTTTAGAAGGTCAGGTTAAGATCGCAGACAATGTAAGTATAGGGCCGAACTGCGTTATTAAAGATTCGGTACTGCATGCTGGGGCAGTGATCAAAGCTAACAGCCATTTAGATGGTGCAGAAGTCGGTGAAAATGCTGATTGCGGCCCATTTGCCCGTTTGCGGCCAGGCACTGTACTGTCAGCTGGTGCTCATGTGGGTAATTTTGTTGAGCTGAAAAACACTCGGATGGGGGAGGATGCCAAAGCAGGGCATCTCAGTTATTTAGGTGATAGTGAAATTGGTGCGCGGACTAATATTGGTGCTGGCACCATTACTTGTAATTATGATGGTGCCAATAAATCAAAAACCATTATGGGTGAAGATGTTTTTATTGGTTCTAACAGTTCCTTGGTTGCACCGTTAAGTTTAGGTGATTGCTCCACTACAGGGGCTGGCTCGACGATTACTCAAGATGTACCCGCTAATGCTCTAGCTTTAGGCAGAGGTCGTCAACGCAATATTGAAAACTGGCCACGCCCGCAAAAGCGCTAGTTCTGGAAAGGTAGATGAAGCTGCTTAGAATTGATTTTAAGCAGCTTTTTAAATTGAGAAATTAAAAGAAAATCTGGTTGCGGGTAGAAATCTGCTGGTTCATTGTCCAAAAATCATACAAAACGCCCAGCAAAAAGAAGCCACCGGTAAGCAAGTATAGAATCCCAGTTATCCACTTACCTTGGTACATACGGTGCACACCAAACACGCCTAGAAAGGTTAAAAGTATCCAAGCAATGTTGTAATCAATGCGACCGGTAATAAAGCGCATGTTAGCTTGACGGTCCATGCTAGGTATTAAAAAAAGATCAATAATCCAGCCAATAAAAAATAGACCTAGGGTAAAAAACCAAAGCGTACCAGTAATGGGTTTTCCATAATAAAACCGATGTGAACCCAAAAACCCAAAAATCCACAGTAAGTAGCCCATTACAGGTGTATGGCTATCGCTGTTGTAGTGCATAGAACTGTCCTAGATGTGTATTCTTGCTATATGACTCAGGGAACTTAAATTAGTTGCGTTTTATCTTATTGTTTATTTTTGTCTTAGTAGTTGACGCACGCTCATCAGCTACGAAGTGTTTAAGAAGGGGTTGTAAATGTTGTATCGAATAATGCTGCCATTGGTTTTGCTGCTCGCAGGTTGTAGTGGATTGAAGTTTGATGACAGCTATCAATCGGTCGGGCACGATAGCCGTGTACAGTTTATTGTGCTGCACTACACCGCCAGTGATTTACCCCGTTCTTTGCAGTTATTAACAGGTAATCAGGTCAGCAGTCATTATTTAATCGCTGAGCAACCAGCAACAATCTATCGCTTAGTGGATGAAAATCGCCGCGCTTGGCACGCCGGAGATAGCCAATGGAATGGGCGAACTTGGCTTAACTCACCATCGATTGGTATTGAAATGGTCAATCGAGGTTATACCACCACTGCTGACGGTCAAAAGGAGTGGCAACCTTGGAGCGAGCAGCAAATTGATGCATTAATAGTGCTTCTAAAAGATATTATGCAGCGTCACAACTTAACTCCAGCCAGTGTGGTGGGGCACAGTGATATTGCCCCGCAGCGTAAAGTGGATCCTGGCCCGGCCTTTCCGTGGCAGCGTTTAGCGCAAGAAGGGCTCATTTATTGGCCAAATTCTCAGGCGGTTGCAGAGCATTTGCAGATTTTTAACCAGCAGCTCCCTTCTATTATGTGGTTTCAAGAGGGCTTAGCTGAAGTGGGTTATGCTGTTCCACAGCACGGTAAGCTGGATGAGGCAACACGCAATGTGCTGGCCGCTTTTCAAATGAAATACCGACCTCAACGCTACGATGGTGAGCCCGATGCGCAAACAGCGGCAATGCTATTAGCGCTAATGACGCAAATGAGCAGCCAACCTTAGGAGCGCACCGTATGTTAAATGGTTTATGGTTGAGTTTCTTTATTGTTGCCAGCGTAGCTGGTTTAGTACGTTGGTTTGGTGGTGATCCTGGTGTTTGGGCTGCCATGGTGGAAAGCCTGTTTAGCATGGCAAAACTTTCTGTGGATGTGATGCTGTTGTTGTTTGGCACTTTAACCTTATGGTTGGGCTTTTTGAAAATCGCCGAAAAGGCAGGTTTGGTGGATTTACTGGCGAGACTGTTGGGCCCTTTATTTGCCAAATTGATGCCGGAGGTACCCCGTGGTCATCCAGCACTAGGTTTAATTACCCTGAACTTTGCGGCCAATGGTTTGGGTCTGGATAATGCTGCTACCCCCATTGGCTTAAAAGCAATGCGGGCACTGCAAGATATTAATCCTTCGGACAGCACTGCCAGTAATGCGCAAATATTGTTTCTTGTTTTAAATGCGTCGTCCTTGACCTTGTTACCGGTAACGATCTTTATGTACCGAGCTCAACAGGGTGCAGCCGATCCTACTTTAGTGTTTTTACCGATTTTGCTGGCCACCAGCGCGTCCAGTTTAGTGGGTTTGCTATCCGTAGCCTTTATGCAGCGTTTGCGTATTTGGCACCCGGTGGTTTTAGCCTACTTGATTCCTTGTGCCTTATTGCTGGGTGCTTTTATGGCGCTGTTAGCAACCTTAAGTGCCACTGCTCTAGCCAGCTTGTCATCATTGTTAGGCAACCTGACTTTATTTAGTATTATTATGTGCTTTCTAGCGCTAGGCATGGTTCGCAAAATTCCCGTTTATGAAACTTTTGTGGAAGGCGCTAAAGAAGGGTTTCAGGTTGCCAAAGAATTACTGCCGTACTTAATCGCTATGCTCTGTGCAATAGGCGTATTGCGTGCCTCCGGTGCTTTGGAATTTGCTCTCGATGGTATTCGCTGGATTGTAGAGTGGCTACAATGGGATACGCGTTTTGTCGATGCACTGCCGACAGCCATGGTTAAACCCTTTTCCGGCAGTGCCGCGCGGGCAATGTTAATTGAAACCATGCAAAGCCAAGGTGTGGATAGTTTTGCAGCGTTGGCTGCAGCCACAATTCAAGGCAGTACCGAAACCACATTTTATGTGTTAGCCGTGTATTTTGGTGCAGTGGGTATTCAGCGGGCTAGACATGCGGTGGGTTGTGCATTATTAGCTGAGCTGGCTGGTGTGGTTGCTGCTATATATGTCTGCTACTGGTTTTTCGGTTGATAGCTATATAAAGAGGTGTGTTATGAATTGGAGACCACTAGCTGTTGCACTGTTAGTTATAACCAGCAGCGCTTGCGCAGCTCCGTTGCCTGAACATGATCTGGGTATGGCTTGGATTGATGTACGTACTCAAGCAGGGCATCAGTTGTCTGCACAGCGCTTGAATAGGAAGAAGGTTGATGATGCACGATACTTTCAGGTCAACCCTGGTGCGCATCAATTACAAGTCCGTTTAACCTATGAGCAGGGTGGGAGCCTCATCGGTGATAGCCAGCGCCGCTGTTTAGTCGACATTGCTTACGACGACTTTCAAGCAGGTCAGCGTTACAGTATTCGCGCATTAGCCAAAGGCTGGACGGTTAGGGCGTGGCTATATAATGCTGAAGGTCAGCGACTCATTGAAAGTAACTCGATACGTTGTGGGTCACAATATTGAATATTCTGCAGAAAGATACACTATTTTCAAAATAGGCCTTTACATCACATTTAAAGTCTGTAGAATGCGCTCCTCGTTAGGCAAACAAAGTAACAGCGCTTAACGTAACAAGTTGATTTTTAAGGAGTTATTCTTAAAAAGAGGCTTGACAGGCTAAAGTT
>DASROA010000114.1:0-7196 GCA_035647115.1 Thiopseudomonas sp.
ATTTATAATAGTTAATAAAACACTAAATACTGAACAACTATAAAAAGTCGTTAATAATAAAAAGAGAGACTTACAATGCAAGTTAATATTAACAAAGCTTTTCTAACTAGCGCCTTAGTAACCGCAATTGCAATTCCCAGCGTAACCCAAGCAGCCTTTATTGAAGACAGCGAAGGCTCCTTAAGCTTACGCAACTTCTATATGAACCGTGACTATCGCGACACTGGTTTACCAGGAGCACCAATGCATAAAGGTCAACAACAGTCTAAGTCGGAAGACTGGGGCCAAGCCTTTATGCTGCGTCTCAAGTCAGGCTACACCGAAGGCACTATTGGTTTAGGGGTCGACGCCATTGGCTTAGCCGGTTTTAAACTGGATTCAGGCGGCGGCACAGGTGGTACTGGCAGCTTAGTGCGCAGCCGTCACAGCGGCAAGTCAGCCGATCAGCATGGCTCTTTAGGTCTCACAGCTAAAGCTAAACTGGCTGAAACAGTGCTCACTATTGGTACCCATGAGCCAACCTTACCTATTGCCTTCCGTAATGACACACGCTTACTGCCACAAACCTTTGAAGGTGGCCAAATCCAATCTAAGGCTATTGAAAACCTCACCTTAACTGCCGGCCAGTTCAAAAAAACTCGCACCCGTGACTCGACTAACGATCAACGCCTAAGCATGTATTCTGACGGCTCAACAGGTGGCGTCACCAGCAACCGTTTTAATTTCGCAGGCGCCAGCTACACTTTTATTCCAGGCTTAACCGGTACGTACTTCTACGCTGAGCTTAAAGACAATTACAAACAGCATCACAGCAATCTGCAGTACTTAACTGACCTCACCAATGAAGTTAAATTTAAAGCTGATTTACGTCACTTTAATAGCTCAAATAAAGGCAGTACCAATGTGGATAACCGTTTAACCAGTGCCAACTTCGCACTGGGTTACCAAAACCATTGGTTGGGCTTAACCTACCAAAACAGCAGCGGTAAAACAGGACTACCGATTCTTGGTGGCGCAACAGATCCTTGGGTTGCCAATATCGCCACCTACCATATCTTTATCCGCGCCAAAGAAGACTCATGGCAAGCCCGCTATGACTACAGCTTCGCTGATTTTGGCTTACCTGGGCTGAAATTTATGGCGCGCTATATCCGCGGCGATAATTTTAAAATCAAAGATAAAGCTGGTGCTTTTAATAGTGCTAAAGAGTGGGAACGCGATATTGATATCGGCTATACCATTCAGTCTGGCCCGTTAAAAGATCTGAGCTTAATGGTACGTAACGTCATGTACCGTGGCTCACACACCACTGATATCGATGAGAACCGAATCATTGCAAACTACACTTTTAATTTTTAAGAGACTTGGCGCATAAGGAATAATTGCAATCATCTCGCTCCCGCTCAGAGCAGCAAGTCATTAAAAGACGAACCAGATAAAAAACGCCCGCACTGCATCAGCAGGCGGGCGTTTTCTATTTCTCTATTAGGCTGTCAAATGCTTAGCCGTCAGCTTTACACATTTCCTCATATTCATCGCTAAAGAAGAACTTCTCTTCACCAAAAGCAGGCACTAAGTCATCGTACCAAGTGGCTTCTTCATCATACTTAGCAAAGAAAATCTGCTGTACCCACTCAGGGTTACGGCCTTGGATAAAGCGCAAGGCAAATACTTTCTCGCCATTAAGCTCAACAATACCTTGAATCTCAACTTTACCTGGGCCAGCACTCATTGAGGGACCACGGGCGGTACGGGCCAGTCCAGAAACGTTCTGAATAGCTTCACGGTACACTTCATAAGCACGCACCAAAGGCACTTCAAAGTAGCGCTTAGCACCAGTATCACGCTCCACAAACATGTAGTAAGGGATAATGCCTAAGCGAACCTGGGTACGCCATAAACGCTTCCACACTTCAGGATCATCATTAATGTGCTGCACTAAAGGTGCCTGCCCACGAATCACCGCGCCTGTTGCACGCAAACGGCGAATGGCTTCACGGACGATTGGAGTTTCCATCTCACGCCAGTGGTTAAAGTGCGCCATGATTGCCACATGCTTACCGGCATCCACCAGCTTCTTAAACAGCTTGAGCAAGTCTTCTGCATCATCATCAGTAACAAAACGCTGCGGCCAGAAGGTCAGTGCTTTAGTACCAATACGTACGGTTTGTAAATGGTCCAGCTCGGGCTTGAGTAATGGCTCAAGGTAATTTTCCACATGACGGGTTTTCATCACCATAGGATCACCACCGGTAATCAGCAAGTCGGTGATGTTTTTATCTTGTTCTAAGTAGCGGTGCAAAGATTCTGCTTCGTTACTGGCAAAGCGCAGCTCTTTATTGCCAACAAACTGTGCCCAACGGAAGCAGAAGGTGCAGTAACTGTGACAGACCTGACCTTGACTGGGGAAAAACAGTACCGTTTCGCGGTACTTATGCTGCATACCGTCCAACGGCTCGTCATCCAGCATAGGTACGTTCATTTCTTGCTGACCCGCTGGGTGTGGATTCAAACGCGCTTGAATCTCACGAGCCAACTGAGTGATTTCTGCCCGTGGCAACTCATCACGTAAGGCTTGCGCCATTAAGTCATAATCGGCTGGCTCTAGCATGCCGCGCTGCGGGAAAGTCAGCTGAAAAATAGGATCATTGGGTACATCGTCCCAATCGATCAGCTCATCAATCACATACTGGTTAACGCGAAAGGGCAACACACTGGCCACCACACGCATTTCAAAGCGCTGCTCTGCAGATAGCTTTTTCAGCGGCTCAATCTTGTCCAGCTGACGATCGGTATACACCTGAAATTGGGTGTTTTCTGTAAAACCTTCATTACTTAAAGGCATTATATTTATTGTTTGAGTCATAATTACTCTCCACTCGACGCAGTTTCAACACTCAATACTGCCACTAGGCTGAGTACTGGAACCGTTTGTTGGGGCACCCCATTAGGGAAAAGACAGCTACGCTCAGTAGCAGTATAGTTGCGACTAGGCTTTTAAACACATGCTTAGTCTGCATATTTGGCGAGAATACTTAACTTCTCGAAATGTTGGGATTAACCCAAAAAAGGATGACACCTACTAAAAGAGGGCTAAGACTACGGCATTTATTGATGGTACTCAATTATAAAAAACGACTTATTTCTATTTTATTCTTGTTTTAGCAGCTCCACTAAGCGCGCTCTATTCTTTTGATAGGTGCTTTCAAGCTGCTCTTTACTGCGCAAATACCCAGCAATTTGCTTGTTTAAGCGTTGCTGATCAATGCTGGTTTGCTTAATCTGCTGCAGCAATTGTGGCGACACTGAACGCCCCGCTCGCTCTTGACTGGCCGCTTGCTCACGGAGTTCGGTTTGTAGGCTGTTTACCGACAACAAATTACCTTGGGCAATACTGATTTGCCCATCCAAGTCTGAGACCTTACGCTCGCGAGCCCGATCAATGTCTTCCAAGCGCGTATAGAGTAACAGCAGTTGTCGATCCTTGCGCGCCTGCTCTTTTTCCTCTTGCTGGATACGGTACTCTTCAGGAGTTGGTACGCGAGGTACCACACGCACTACACGGCCTTGTTCGCTCAGCACCTCATAACCCTTGCCAATTAAATGCGGCGGCACACCCAATCGATTAATCACGGTAACCCCGCGCTCATCCGTATAGCGGTAGTACTCCACAGCAAAGGCTGCATTACTGGTCACTGCACTCAGCACTAAGGCTAAATATATAAGGCCGCGTAATCCCATGAGCTATCTCCTTAACAGCACCGTCACGCTTACAAGCTATTGGATGCCATACTCTTCACGGTAACGCTCTACCGCCGGCAAATGCTGCTTAAGCTCAGTGCTCTGTGCTAAATACTCTAATACTTGCTGCAAAGACACAATACTTATTACTGGCATTTTGAAATCGCGCTCAACTTCTTGGATCGCCGACAAAGCGCCGGTGCCTCTTTCTTGGCGATCTAAAGCAATCAACACAGCTGCTGCCTGCGCACCTTGAGCTTGAATAATCTGCATCACTTCGCGAATGGCTGTGCCGGCAGTGATTACATCATCAACAATCACTACATTGCCCGCTAATGGCGCACCCACCAAGCTGCCACCTTCACCATGTTCTTTCGCTTCTTTACGGTTAAAGCACCAAGGCACATCGCGCTGATGGTGTTCTGCTAAAGCCACTGCAGTAGCTGCTGCTAGGGGAATTCCTTTATAAGCTGGGCCAAACAGCAGATCATAGGACACGCCTTGCTCCACTAATGCTTGCGCATAAAAACGCCCTAATTTCGCCAACGCTAAACCGGAATCGAACAGCCCTGCATTAAAAAAATAGGGACTGACCCGTCCCGACTTTAGAGTAAACTCACCGAAGCGCAAAACACCACGCTGAACTGCGAATTCAATAAATTCCCGTTGATATGCTTGCATAATGGTCCTTAACACGCTGGGTTTAGCCAATTTAAATAACGTTATAGGTATAATACACTCTAATTTTTGCAAGGGGCTATTCATGCGGGTTATCAGTATCAATGTGAACGGGATTCACAATGCAATTGAACAAGGGTTATTTGATTGGCTGCAACAGCAAAATGCTGATGTGATTTGCTTGCAGGATACCCAGGTCAGCGCCTACGAAATGGAAGGCCCTGACCTGCAGCTGCATGGTTATTACTGCTATGCCTGCGACGCCGAGCAACCCACACAAGGCGGTGTGGCGATTTACACTCGGTTACAACCCAAAGCCATTATCACCTACTTAGGTTTCGAGGCGGCTGATCGCTTTGGTCGCTATATTCAAGCAGACTTCGACAAAGTCAGTGTGGCCAGTGTGTTTATGCCCTCGGGCCGCAACGGCGATGTGGAACTCAATCAAAAATTCAAATTTATGGAAGACTTTGGTCGCCACTTGGATAAACAGCACCGGAAACGTCGAGACTATATTTATTGCGCTTCTTTATTTATTGCCCATAACAAGCTCGATGTTAAACATTGGCGTGACTGCCAACAGGAGGCTGGTTTCTTACCCGCAGAACGCGCATGGATGGATGAAGTCATAGGCAGCATGGGCTTTATTGATGCCCTGCGTGAGGTTAACCGCGAAGGTGATCTATACAGTTGGTGGGCAGACAGTGAACAGGCCACACTGCTTAATCTCGGCTGGCGGTTTGATTATCAACTGCTCTCCCCTGGACTCCGGCGCACAGTGCGCAGTGCCAGGTTCAGTAAACAGCCACGCTTTTCCCAGCATGCCCCCTTCAGCGTTGATTACGATTGGGTGTTGACTGTTTAAGCACAGACTGAATAACACAAGCACCTGCCCCTTGGGTTATTCAGCACTGCACCAAATGCCTTACTTAATAAAGCGAATAGCCCATGGATAGCGATAACTCACCCCATCATTGGCTTTAATACCGGCCACAATGGTGAGTACTAACCAGTACAGACCCACCACCAGCAACAATAAAAAACCGATCCAATAAAACATCAACAGCATGCAAGCCAGCATCACTATAGCCACAGTAATCTGAAAATTAACCGCTTCTTTGCCGTTTTGCTCAACGTAGGGATCAAGGTCTTTTTTCAGCTGCCAAACCAGCAGTGGACCTATAATATTGCCAAAAGGAAACACAAAAACCGCGAAAGCTGCCAGATGAGACAACATGGCCCACTGCTTAGCCTCCTGACTTAATTCCGGTTTCTCTGGGGTAATAGTCATTTGCTCATGCTCATCCATCACCGCACTCCTCTTTAATGGGCAGTTATGAACTAGTCGCTCTGCAAGGCGGCTTGTTGCAAAGCAAACAGCTCGCGCACGCCCTTATCGGCCAAGGCTAACATTTCGCTCAATTGCTCTGAGCTAAATGGCGCACCTTCAGCTGTACCCTGCACTTCAATAAAGCCGCCCGCATCCGTCATCACCACATTTAGATCTGTTTCAGCTGTTGAATCTTCTGGATAGTCCAAATCTAACACAGGCTTATCTTGATAAATACCAACCGACACTGCGGCGATCATTTGCTTTAACGGTGATCCGTTACTCAACATCTCACGCTCTTCCATGACTGTCAAAGCATCAACCAGCGCAACCATTGCACCGGTAATCGCAGCAGTACGGGTACCACCGTCCGCCTGAATAACATCACAATCCACATACAAGGTATGCTCACCCATCTTGCTCATATCCAAGGCGGCACGCAGTGAGCGACCAATTAAGCGTTGAATCTCTAAAGTGCGTCCACCTTGTCGACCGCTACTGGCTTCACGGCGGGTACGGCTGCCGGTGGCCCGGGGCAACATCCCGTACTCTGCGGTCAACCAGCCTTGACCTTGGCCTTTTAAGAAACGGGGCACACCATTTTCCACACTCACCGTGCAAATCACTTTGGTGTCACCAAACTCAACTAATACAGAGCCTTCGGCATGGCAGGTGTAATTACGGGTGATGCGCACTGCGCGCAATTGATCAAGTTCGCGACCACTGGGACGAGTCATTAAATTTTCCTGTTATTAAATGTAAATCAAAATATATAGGGATCGAACACCCTGCTCACAGTATTGTAAACACAACCTCACGAAATATTCGCTACAATTGACGCATTCTTCTTCCCCTCGTTATTTTGGAGTTTTTCATGGTACATAGCATGACCGCATTCGCTCGCGTCGAGCAAAACGGTGCTTATGGTACGCTCAGCTGGGAATTGCGCTCGGTAAACCACCGTTACTTAGAGCCGCATTTACGCTTACCTGAAAGTCTGCGTGATGTGGAAGGTGCGATTCGCGAGGCATTACGTAACGGTCTATCGCGGGGCAAAGTCGAATGCACCTTGCGTCTCACCGAACCCACCAGCGAAGCTGCACTGCAGGTCGACCATGCCCGAGCTCAGCAACTGATTAACGCTGCAGAACAAATTGCCCAGCAAATTAAACAGCCGGCTGCAGTTAATCCCCTGGAGGTTTTAGCTTGGCCCGGGGTACTCAGCACCCAATCAATCGACAGCCAAGAACTCAACAGTGTGGCGATCAGTCTTTTTAAACAAGCCCTGCAAGAGCTGAAAGCCAGCCGTGGTCGCGAAGGCAGTGATCTAGCCCGCTTGATCAGTGAACGTCTCGACAGTATTCACAATGAAACCAGCATACTGCGCGAGCTGGTGCCAGAAATGCTGGAAAACCAACGGCAAAAAATCCTGACTCGCTGCCAAGAG
>DASROA010000115.1:0-16602 GCA_035647115.1 Thiopseudomonas sp.
GAAAACTTAAGTCTCGTCCTCGATAGCCAGCGCCCACGTTTATTACGCTTAATCGAATACAACCAAAAGCAAGCCGAACTGCGGCGCCAAGCAGCCTATCGATTAATTGCTGAATTGCTGATTGATGTCAGCGCTTGCCGACGTAGCGTACACCCTGAACATGTCGATGAAGCAGTGCCAACCCTGCATCACGACGTGCGAGTGCGTGAGCAGCAATGTGTTACCGCACTGTTAAAACTCTATGCTTTTCGTGAGGATGATGCCCATGCCGATGCCCTCCCCCTTACTGAAGGGCGCTGGGCTGATGACTTATTCAACCCTGCCACTATGAAGCAGTTGGGCGTTAAAGTCGGTGGTGGTATGGCCGCCGGTGCAGCAACTGGAGCCGGTATTGATCTAATGACTGGCGGTTTAAGTTTAGGGGTGGCCACAGTAATGGGGGCTGCTGTGGGCGGCTTAACCCAAACCTTTCGCAACTATGGTGAACGTCTTAAGGGCAAGTGGCGCGGTGAGCGGGAGCTGACTGTTAATGACAACACCTTGCGTTTATTGGCCATTCGACAACAACGCTTATTAAATGCCTTGGAGTTACGTGGTCATGCGGCGCAAGAACGTATTGAGCTGAGCACACCACTGGAACAGCACTGGCGCAGTGGTGAATTGGCAGCACCGCTGGTCACGGCACGCGCCTATCCCAGCTGGTCAAGCCTCAACGGTCAAGCGCCGCGAGCAGAACACAGTCGTAACCAGGCTGTGGAACAGCTCGCTAAGCTATTAATTAAGCAGCAGCATAGCTCTTCAAGCACTTAACCACACTAGTTTCAAACACCAGTCTACTGAATTCCAGTGTGGTTACTTAGCCCAAACTCTACCAAGCAAACTAAGCAACTTTAGGCTTTTTCTCTCAGTGTTTGTGCAGCATTGAGTAACATGTGCTCGGTTTTATTCCAACCTAAACAGCCGTCAGTAATAGAGACACCATATTGTAAATTGTCACACAGCGCTTGCTGACCATCCATCAGATTGCTTTCCAGCATAACGGCTCGCAGGCTGCGCTCTCCTGCCACCCGCTGCTGTAAAACAGACTGTAGAACTTGCGGTTGCAATTGAGGATTTTTACCACTATTGGCGTGACTACAATCCACCATTAGCGATGCCTCTAAGCCCGCCTCACGCATCGCTGAACAAGCTTGGGCTATACTTTGCGCATCATAATTCGGGCCTTGATGCCCACCACGCAGCACTAAATGTGTATCTGGATTGCCACGGGTTTCTACTAAGGCTGCGCGCCCATCCATATCCAAACCAAAATGCTGATGAGTATGAGCTGCTGAACGCATGGCGTCTAACGCAATACCTACGCTGCCATCTGTACCATTTTTAAAACCCACCGGTAATTGCAAGCCACTGACCATTTCGCGATGAATTTGCGATTCACTGGTTCTTGCACCAATCGCTGCCCAGCTCAGCAAGTCATCAAAGTAGCTGGCGGTAAGTGGCTGTAACAGTTCTGTAGTAACAGGTAAATTTAACTCTAAAGTATGGAGCATTAACTGCCGCGATAACTGTAGACCCTTCGCCATATCCGCACTGCCATCGAGATGCGGGTCATACAGCAAACCTTTCCAACCCACTGTGGTGCGTGGCTTTTCAATATACACTCGCATGGCGAGCAGTATTTGATCTGACACCTGCTCCGAAAGCACCGCTAAACGTTCGGCATATTCAATCGCTTCTTCAATATTATGAATGGAGCATGGGCCTATGACCACCAACAAACGATGATCTTCACCGTTAATAATCGCACGGATGTGTTCACGCTGTTGCTGTACTCGTTGAGCTAACTGAGCGCTTAATGGCAGCTGTTTACGCAGCTGTTGCGGGCTGAGTAACGCTCGAGTGGTACGACCCGATTGAGTCAGTGTTGTCACAACACCTTGTTCATTCACTTGGTGATCTAAAGCAAGAGCAGTATTTAAAGAGTTCATATGTAGTCCTTAGGTGAGCGCAACAACTGCGCTGCACCTTTATCTAGAAAGTCGTTTTAAAGAATGTAAAAGTGCGAGAGTGTGGTTACTAAATCGCCAGTTCAAATCATCAAAACGCTCTGGATAAAGTGCATACATTGCCATTGCTCTGTCCTCTCAATAGTTAATTCGTAAATTCTAAAAACAAAAAACCCCGGGTGGGAAGCCAACCGGGGTTTATCTAAAGCTGTGGTAGGCGACCCTGTAAAAGAGGCTCGCCTGTATAGGTATCAGGCGCGCCTTTGGCTAAACCAATACCCATAAAAATAATACGCAACGGAGTTGTTTACTGAACACCCACGGTCCAATGCCACAGCTAATTGCTGTGTTACTAATGCCGTATTAAGTGTTCGATGCAACATAACTCTACTCCTTACAATGTGATCAACATACTGGATGCGTATGCCGAGTGCAAGCCAACCTAGCGATCGAGGCGATAGATTTTGTCTGCATTTAAGCTGCGACTCCAAGGCAAGCCTGAATTCTGCCAGCCATTTTTTAAACGCATACCTGCTTGCGGGCCGTCTTTTAAGGCATCACCCTGAAAACCATTGATCACAAAACGTGCATTGACTAAACCGGCTTCGCGCAACACTTTTGCGCTTGGCTCGCCACGCTCACTGCCGGAACGGCACATGGTAATGACCTCGGTGTTTTCATCTAAACCACGTTTGGCCAGCTCCGCTTTAATTTGCTCAACAAAGTTAGGGTTACGGTTAATTGGAAAAATATTACGCTCTGCATCCCACTGGCTACGATCCACCAGTAAAAAAGGAATATTGGTATCCACCGCATCAGCAAAACCAACAAACATAATTTCTACTGGGTCACGCACATCAACCAGCAATACAGGCTGCTCAGTTTGTTGAGTTTTCGCATAAGCCTCTTGCGCACTAATGCCTAACTCCACCGCTTGCACAGAAAACACTGCACAGGATAACAACACAGCACTGATGAGCTTTTTAATAAGTGTCATAACCTACCTCTCAATAAACTCAATACTCATATAATACACTATTGTAGAGAACTATCGGCAATTGCTTCATTGTGCAGTGCAGTCTGATTAGCGGCAGCTCGCTTTATCAGTCGCGCAAGCTCATAATTTGCCAGCCACGTTGCTGAGCAATAGCGCGTAAAGTGTCATCCGGGTCCACCGCAACCGGATGCGTCACTTGCTCTAAGAGAGGCAAGTCATTATGTGAATCACTATAAAAGAAACTGTTTTCTAAAGACGCTTGATGCTCTGCTAGCCATGTATTCAAACGGGTGATCTTGCCTTCTTGAAAACTGGGCACACCCACCAGCTGGCCGGTGTACTGACCGTTCTGCATGCCACACTCAGTGGCAATAAGATGCTCCACACCTAAACGCTGGGCAATGGGCTCAGTGATAAAACGGTTAGTGGCGGTAATAATCATCACCAGATCACCGGCCTCACGATGCTGAGCCAACAGCGCTTCGCCTTTGGCAAGAATAATTGGCTCAATGCAATCACGCATAAAGCCCGCATGCCACTCATCAAGCTGTGCTTTATCGGTACGCCCCAACACTTCTTGGCAAAAATTCTGATAAGCCAAGACATCTAACTGACCTGCCAAATAGTCGGCATAAAATTTATCGTTTTTTGCACGATAAGCATCAGCATCCACTAAGCCTTGCGCACATAAATATTCGCCCCACTGGTGATCACTATCACCGGCTAATAAGGTGTTATCCAAATCAAAAATAGCCAAACGCACGGCAGATACCCTATCCAATAATAAAAAGAGTCTAAGCATAACGATTTTATGAGCATCTGCCCATTCATCGCATAAAGCACATTGCTGCCTTCACGTCCTTTATGGAACAATGGTTAGCATGATTACTTACAATGGATGCGGACATGATTGATTCAGATGGGTTTCGTCCGAACGTCGGCATCATTTTGACCAACGACTACGGACAAGTTCTTTGGGCACGGCGCATTAACCAAAATGCCTGGCAATTCCCACAGGGTGGTATCAACCCTAACGAAAGCACCGAAGAGGCGCTTTATCGTGAATTACATGAAGAGGTAGGGCTGCAAGAGCAGGATGTCGAGGTGCTGGCCTGCACCCGCGGCTGGTTGCGTTACCGCTTACCACAACGCTTGGTACGTACCCACAGCCAACCCCTGTGTATCGGCCAAAAGCAAAAGTGGTTTTTGTTGCACTTACGCAGCAGTGATGAGCGTGTGCGAATGGACCTCTGCGAAAAACCTGAATTTGATGGTTGGCGCTGGGTCAGTTACTGGTACCCTTTAGGCCAAGTGGTGGCATTTAAACGCGATGTGTATCGGCGAGCTTTAAAAGAGCTGGCTTACCAACTTCCCAAACGAGATTAAACTAAAGTTGTCAGACCCCAATCGCACCGATAGCAGCATGCTAAATATGCTGCGAACGATCTCCCAAGAAGTAAACGCTGCTAAGGATTTACCAGCGTCGCTGGCGATTATCGTTAAACAGGTGCGGGTCGCCATGAACAGCCACGTCTGCTCGGTATATTTATATGATGCCGATAGTGACCGCTATGTGTTGATGGCCAGCGAAGGGCTTAATAAGGCGGCGGTAAATAAAGTCAGCATGGCTTCCAATGAGGGTTTAGTGGGCTTGGTTGGCAGCCGTGCAGAAACCATTTCCTTGGAAGATGCCAAAAGCCACCCACGCTTTTTATACTTTCCAGAAACAGGTGAAGAACGTTACGCTTCTTTTCTAGGCACACCCATTATTCATCACCGCCAAGTGGTTGGTGTACTGGTCGTCCAGCAAATTGAACGCCGCCAATTTGACGAGGGCGATGAAGCTTTTTTAATCACCATGAGCGCCCAACTGTCTGGAGTAATTGCCCACGCTGAAGCCACAGGTTCTATTCGCGGCTTAGGCAAGCAAGGCAAAGGCATTCAAGAAGCACGTTTTATTGGTGTACCCGGTGCACCTGGGGCGGCTTTGGGTACTGCGGTGGTGGTGTTACCGTTAGCAGACTTGGATGTGGTACCGGACAAAACCATCACCGATATCAGCGGCCAACTGGAACTCTTTGCGTTAGCCTTGGAATCTGTCCGTGCCGATATTCGTAAGCTTTCTGCGCGCTTGGCCAGTCAATTACGCTCGCAAGAACGCGCCTTATTTGATGTGTACTTGATGATGCTCGAACACACCGCCTTGGCGGGCGATGTCATTCAGGTGATTCGTAGCGGTCAGTGGGCCCAAGGTGCATTACGCCAAGTAGTTAATCAGCATGTGCAGCGTTTTGAGCAAATGGATGATGATTATTTACGTGAGCGCGCCTCCGATGTTAAAGACCTAGGCCGACGCTTACTCTCCTACCTGCAAGAGGCGCAACAACAAACGCTCATCTATCCAGATAACACCATTTTAGTCAGTGAAGAACTGTCCCCAGCCATGCTCGGCGAAGTGCCTCCTGAAAAACTACAAGGTTTAGTTTCAGTACTGGGCTCACGCAACTCCCATGTGGCTATTTTAGCGCGTGCTATGGGTATTCCCACCGTGGTCGCAGCAGTCGACCTGCCTTATACGCGACTGGATGGTATTGAGTTAATTGTTGATGGTTACCATGGCGATGTATTCACTAACCCCAGCACTTTACTGCGCCAACAATATGCTGAAGTGGTTAAAGAAGAACGCCTGATTAACCGTGATCTTGGTACCTTGCGTGAACAACCCTGCACCACTTTAGACGGTCATCGACTAGCATTATGGGTCAACACGGGCTTATTAGCGGATATTAAGCGTGCACAGCAGCGCGGTGCTGAAGGTGTTGGCCTATACCGCTCTGAAGTAGCTTTTATGGGCACTTCACGCTTTCCCAGTGAAAGCGAACAAGTACAAATGTACCGCGAGCAACTGGAGGCTTTCCACCCGATGCCGGTGACCATGCGCACCTTGGATATTGGTGGGGATAAGCCGCTGAGCTACTTTCCCATTAAAGAAACCAATCCTTATTTAGGTTGGCGTGGTATTCGTATTACTTTAGATCATCCAGAGATTTTTTTAGTGCAAGTACGCGCAATGATCAAAGCCAGTGCTGGTTTAGATAATTTACGTATTTTGCTGCCAATGATTTCCGGCGTACACGAACTGGATGATTCGCAATACTTGATCCACCGCGCTTGGGGTGAACTCACCAGCGAAGGCCTTGAGGTACAAATGCCGCAAATTGGGGTCATGATTGAAGTCCCTTCAGCGGTGTATCAAGCGCGAGAATTAGCGCAAATGGCTGATTTTTTATCGGTAGGCTCCAATGATCTGACGCAGTACTTACTGGCGGTAGACCGCAACAATGCGCGGGTTTCAACCCTTTATGACTACCTACACCCAGCAGTACTCACCGCTTTGCAAGAAGTGGTCGAGGCGGCACATGAAAAAGGCAAGCATGTGAGTATCTGTGGTGAAATGGCCGGCGACCCGGTGGCCGCTGTATTACTCATGGCCATGGGCTTTGATAGTTTATCAATGAACTCCACACACCTACCTAAAGTGAAGTGGTTACTGCGAAAAATGACCTTACAGTATGCGCAGGAATTACTTGCTGAAGTCTCAGCAGTCGACAACCCAGAAATTATTCACAGCATCCTTAACTTAGCGATGAGTAACCTAGGCTTAAGCAAGGTACTCAACCCAGCTTCCAGTGTACAAACCTAGTTGCTGACACTCGGTTTAAGTCTGTAATGACTCCCCCTGCATTCGCTTGTAAAGGTTTCTTTAGCCTTGCCACGAACCAGGCCACCACTAGCAGATAACTTAACTTGTGCTTCACCTAAAAACACCCCATTACTGCCATAACTGCGTTCAGTTAATGTGCTTGAACCATCAGCCAAGCAACGCAATAAACTCGTGGCCCGCGTACCATAGCGCTCACCGCGAATAAAAATACTGGACAGCATCCGCTCCATAGCCAAACCAACCCCTGTATCGGGTAATTGATCATCTGCGGCACGCTGTTCATCCAGCATCAACTCAAACAACACCTGATCGGGCTCATTTAAAGCCTCTGCAAACCGACTGCGAGCGCGTACCAATTTGGGCCAAGGCGTGTCCAGACTGCCATTACACAAACCATACACCCCAGCTGCTAAACGTACCGGCCGCGGCGCGCTGGTTCCGATAAACCACAACGACTGAGTGTCGCCCACCAACAGGTTAAAACCACTGTACAATGGTAAATCATGGGCCACTGCTTTTAAGTAGGCTTCTGGTGTTTGCTGTGTTGCTAAATAATCACTGACTAACGCCCCGCGGGAGTGCTCCCCTAAGGGTATGGATACATCACGGATATTCGTTAAGGTGGCAAAACGCCCCTGCTCAGCCATACCCAGCCAAGTTCCACCGGCTTCAAGGTCTCGCCCTGCATAGACACTAGGCTGATCTGACCATTGCGCCAGCGGCGCACTGGGCCGCTGATGCACTTCATCACGGTTAGCCAACAGCAACAATGGCTGTGGGCTACCAGGTTGCCAAGAAAAAACCACTAAACACATAGTCCACTCTATTTTAAAGATTTATTAAGGCCATCATTTATCAGCCTACAGTTGGACGCCTCTGTTCCAAGTTCGACCTGTAACACTGTGCTCTACTGAGCAGCCACTTTAACTTATCGCTCAACAGAGAAACTAAGTCCATTCGCCTATGCAATAAGCATCACCCTATTTTTGTTGGCTTTGTGGAGTCACGCGAAGAATTTCTTCCAGCGTGGTTTGCCCCGCAGCAACTTTCTGCGCCCCAGACAGGCGCAAGCTGCGCATGCCATCCCGAAATGCTTGATTCTTTAGTTTAACCAAGTCCGTATCAGCCATGATTAAGGGCTTAATGGCATCATTAAGCAACATAATTTCATACACACCAGTACGCCCTCGATAACCGGTATCTCGGCATTCTAAGCAGCCCACAGCTTGCTGTGCGGCTTTCGGCAGCGGCGCACTCCAGGGCTGAGTCAACGCTTGCCAATCCGCCGCATTGATTTCAACTGGCTGCTTACAGTTTGAACATAGAGTGCGTACTAAACGCTGCGCCATTACCCCCAGCACGGTGGCTTTAAGCAAGTAATAAGGAACGCCCAACTCCAATAAACGGGTAATCGCACTGGCCGCATCATTGGTATGCAAAGTGGACAATACGAGGTGGCCGGTTAAAGCAGCTTGAATGGCCATTTCCGCCGTTTCCAAATCACGAATTTCACCCACCATAATGATATCGGGGTCTTGGCGCATCAAGGCACGCACCCCACTGGCAAAGGTTAAATCAATATTGTGCTGCACCTGCATTTGATTAAATGACGGCTCAATCATTTCGATGGGGTCTTCAATGGTGCACACATTCACTTCTTCAGTGGCCAACTGTTTAAGGGTGCTATATAGGGTGGTGGTTTTTCCTGAGCCAGTGGGACCGGTAACTAAAATAATCCCATTGGGCTGTGCAGTCATGCTGCGCCAGCGTTGTAAATCATCACCGGAAAAACCCAGCTGCTCAAACGACTTGGTAAGAACTTCAGGGTCAAAAATACGCATCACCATTTTTTCACCAAATGCCGTGGGCAAGGTGGACAGACGCAGCTCGACCTCATGATTATCAGGGGTTTTGGTTTTTACTCGACCATCTTGCGGCTTACGTTTCTCTGCCACATTCATACGGCCCAGCGATTTTAAACGGCTGACCACCGCCATAGTGACTTGCGCTGGGAACTGATACACCGTATGTAATACCCCATCAATGCGAAAACGCACTGCCCCTTGCTCACGACGCGGTTCAATATGAATATCACTGGCACGCTGCTGAAAAGCATACTGAAACAACCAATCCACTATATTAACAATGTGCGCATCATTGGCATCGGGCTCTTGATCACTGGCGCCTAAATTGAGCAGCTGCTCAAAATTACCCACGCCACTACTGAACTGGTCTGTTGCAGAAGCTCCTGACACTGAACGGGCTAAGCGATAAAACTCAGTAGTGAAACGTTGAATATCGACGGGGTTAGCCACCACACGTTTAATGGGCCGGCGCAACACATGGGCTAAATTATCTTCCCAGCTACGACTAAACGGCTGGGCGCTGGCAATGGTCACATAATTACTGGTCACTTCAACGGCAAGTATTTTATGACGTTGTGCGAAGGCATAAGACATCACTGCAGTGATTGCTGTGGCATCAATTTTTAACGGATCAATACGCAAATAAGGCTGCTGCGCCCATTTGGCTAACCATAAGGTAAGAGTTTCTAGATCTAGGGTGCGCTCTGGCTTGAGCTTATCAACCAGTTTTTGGCTTGCAATATACTCCAGCGGGTGCATTTGCACTGTGGCTACGTCACCACGCCGTGCGCTTAAACAGCGCTCCGCTGCATCTTGATCAATACGCCCTTGTCTAACCAGCTCGGCCAAAACTTCATTTAAATCCAAAAGTCGGTCGGGTGCATTGGCTAAAGAAGATGGCATGGGTTTTTCCCTGTTTAATCATTTAACTGATGTATGCATGATGCCCTTTACCTGGCCACCATGCACACGTTCTCGACAGGCTCAGTTTAACGTACCAGCTGTTTCCAAGCATGGCCGCTCTGCAGTGTGGTTAAAGACTCACGACGCGCCTGCAACAACTCTGTGGTTAATGGCTGTAAAGCAAGCTGGTACAGCTCGCGTAGCGCACCAAATAAACGATCAACCTCGACGAGCTCAGTAACCTGGCGGGCTGCCTGCAACCAAATTAACATGCGCTCAAGCCGTGGCGCTTGTTCAGCGAGGTCTTCTGGTTGGCGAATATAACGTGACACCTGCAATGCTTCTGCTTCAGTTTTAAGGTATTGCAACAACCATTTCTGCAAACTTACAGCACCTTGACGAACACCTCGAGCGCTACGTTTTTCTTGCCATTGTCTGCTCTGCAACCACAATGCCATATGCAAAGAAAACTGGCCCCAACGAGTGTTCTTAAGTTCATTGGCAAACTGCTCTGGCATGGCTTCCCGGACACTTTGCTCGGTACTGCCGCTTTGAATCACTCCACGCCAATCCTCCAGTAAAGCATCCAGCTGCTCCCGTAAAGAACTGCTGGACGCCCGTGGTGCAGCCTGACCTAAACTGGCTAACACGGCTCGCAAGCTGAGTAATTGTTGCAACCATTGCTCCAATAATTTCCAATGGCCACTGAAGCAGTACTGTTCTGCTAAACGCTGGCTATTACCTAACAACTGCCAAGCCAGTGCAGAAAATGCCTCGTCCAATGGCTGATCAGCAGTGAACTGTGCCGCTGCTGCGCTGACCTTATAGCTGTTGGCATCCAACAAACGGTAACCGCGCTCTGCCTTGCTAATATCACTGGGCATTAAAGGTACATCGGCCGCCAACTCTAAAGCCAACTCAAAGAGCGCAATGGGCTCACCGGCACGTAATTCAAGCTCCATTTCACAAATCTCGTCTTGCTGCTTACCAGCAATCACTAAGCCTTGATCCAAAGCCACTTCAACAACAGTTTCAACACCCTCGCGCTGCCAACGTAACTCTATAAATTCACGTTTGAAGTCAGTATTAAAAATAGTCTTCAATTGCTTCTTATCCAGCTCACGCAAACTTTCTGGCCAGCAGTTATCATCCAAGTGACTGAGCACCAAACGATTACTTTTTAAGTACCAATCCCACTCATTGCGCACAGATAAACCAGCAACACTGGCACCTTTACTCTTTAAGGTTTGAATAAATTGCTCACCATCACGACGAATTCGCAGCGCCACTTGAGCATCGGCTAAAGCAAATTCACTGGTATCGTAATATTTATTAAGTAACTCTCGGGTCTGCCATTGAGCAGTACTGCGCTGCTCTAGCACGGGGTGCTCACGCAGTTTAACTAAGCTCTCAGGGCTGACTTTCAGCTTGATTTCGGTTTCTTTCGACATACTCTTCTCATTTCAAATTGTTGCTAATTTATCGCGACACTGGTCGAACCCTATCACTCCATCGTATAATCATCAGTTGTCATTACCAATTCGAGCGCAGCTCTACTATGTCGATAAACCCGTTTGTTAGTTTATTTGGTCGTTCGCCCATAGGGCCAATGCAGCAGCACATTGCCAAAGCACACGAGTGTGCGGCAAATCTAGTGCCTTTCTTTCAAGCTGTCATAATGGAAGACTGGGAACGTGTTGAACAGGTGCAGAAAGAGATGACTCGGCTGGAAAATGAAGCCGACAAACTCAAGCGTAATGTGCGTATTCATCTACCTAAAAGCCTGTTTCTACCAGTACCACGCTCTGATTTACTTGAGCTGCTCAGTGTACAGGACAAAGTCGCCAACCGTGCAAAAGACATTGCTGGTTTAATGCTTGGCCGACAAATGACCATCCCGCAACCCCTGCAACCCATGATCCTGGCTTTTGTACAGCGCGTGGTTGATGCCAGTGAACAAGCGTTAACCGCGATGAATGAGCTGGATGAGATCCTTGAAACTGGCTTCGGCAACCGTGAAGTCAATCGCGTAACTGCCATGATTGAAGTTTTGGAAGATATCGAGCAGGATACCGACCGCATGCAAATCGAAGCGCGACGTGCGCTTTTCAAAATAGAGAAAGACCTGCCACCTGTTGATGTCATATTTCTCTACACCATCCTCGAGTGGATCGGTGATGTCGCCGACCGTGCTGAACGCATCGGTAACCGACTAGAACAATTGCTAGCACGCTAACCTACCTTTAGCGTGCCTCACCTGAAACTAGCGGGTTTTTTATGGAACTATTAACAGACTACGGCTTTATACTTTTAGTACTGGCCTGTCTTTTTGGTTTTTTTATGGCCTGGGGTGTTGGTGCTAATGATGTTGCCAATGCTATGGGGACTTCAGTTGGCTCACGTGCCCTAACCATCAAGCAAGCCATTATTGTGGCGATGATCTTTGAGTTCTGCGGAGCTTATTTAGCTGGCGGTGAGGTGACCGATACCATTAAAAATGGCATCGTTGACATCGATGTAATGACCGCTGACCTTCTGGTATTAGGGATGATGTCAGCCCTCCTTGCCTCTGGTACTTGGCTACTGATTGCCACCCATCAAGGCTGGCCAGTATCCACCACCCATACCATCATTGGTGCGGTGGTTGGCTTCGCTGCATTTGGTGTCTCCTTTGACTCAGTGCATTGGAGTGCAATTCTGCCAATTGTGGCCAGTTGGGTTGTCAGCCCTTTATTATCCGGTATGGTCGCTTTTGGACTCTTCGTCAGTGTCCAAAAGCTAATTATCAATACTGATAGTCCCTTCGATAACGCCAAGCGCTATGTACCCTTTTATATGTTTTTAACCGGCTTTATGGTTGCCCTCATGACTTTGTCTAAGGGTCTCAAGCATGTCGGTTTAAACATTAATGAAGAACAAAGCATTTTACTGGCAGTCTGCGTGGGAATTTTGGTCATGCTAATGGGCATCATTTTACTGCGTCGTATTAAAATTGATCCCAATGCTAATCGCAGCACTTACTTTGCCAGCGTAGAAAAAGTTTTTGCCACCCTTATGATATTCACCGCCTGCGCCATGGCTTTTGCCCACGGTGCTAACGATGTCGCCAACGCAGTCGGCCCACTGGCCGCTATTGCTGGTGTCATTCAAAGTCACGGTGTTGGTGAGCTGGCCACTAAATCTGCAGTACCCACTTGGGTGCTGTTATTAGGCGCTGTGGGTATTGTCGTTGGTCTGGCAACCTATGGTTACAAAATCATTGCTACCGTGGGTCGTGGTATCACTGAACTGACCCCCAGTCGTGGTTTTGCTGCTGAACTGGCCACAGCCTCTACTGTAGTAGGTGCATCAGCCATTGGTTTACCTGTTTCCACCACCCACACCCTAGTCGGCGCCGTATTAGGGATTGGCCTAGCACGTGGTATCAGCGCTCTAAACCTGCGGGTAATCGGCTCAATCTT
The DNA here is from genome assembly GCA_035647115.1 of Thiopseudomonas sp. Lineage (GTDB taxonomy): Bacteria > Pseudomonadota > Gammaproteobacteria > Pseudomonadales > Pseudomonadaceae > Denitrificimonas. The sequence goes on from DASROA010000115.1 coordinate 12,957, forward strand.
TATGTCTTGGCTGATTACCTTGCCAGCCGGCGCATTCCTCTCCATTGTGTTCTTTAGTATTTTAAAACTCATCTTTTTATAATCTGACAGATTAGTTTTCCAGCACTGTACAGCCTGCAGTGCTGGAAATCCTGTATTGTCTACTCAGTCATAGCTTAGTATTTTAATACCCTAAACTCTTTATTGAGCAGTTTTCATGGCTGGATGCACTTATGCATAATTATGTTAATTCACTGCGCCACTCTTTACCCTATATCAACGCTCACCGTGAGCGTACTTTTGTGGTTATGCTGCCGGGTGAAAGTATTGCCCATGAAAATTTTGGCAATACCGTGCACGACCTCGTATTACTGCACAGTCTAGGTGTACGTTTGGTATTGGCTTTCGGCTCCCGCCCACAAATTGAAGGGCGTTTAGCACGCTTAGGCATAACGTCTCACTACCATCAAGACTTGCGTGTCACTGATGCTGACACTTTAAGCTGTGTACTGGATGCAGTGGGTCAGTTACGTGCAGGTATAGAAGCACGCTTATCCATGGATATGGCCGCTTCACCCATGCGAGGTGCACGATTAAGGGTCGCTGGTGGTAACTTCGTCACCGCACGCCCGCTCGGTGTGATCGATGGTGTTGATTATCAGCACACTGGTGAGGTGCGACGTATTGATAGCAAAGGTATTCAACGCTTGCTGGATGACCGTACTATCGTGCTATTACCACCTATAGGATATTCACCCACCGGGGAAACCTTTAATTTAGCCAGTGAAGATATTGCCACCCGCGCTGCCATTGATTTAAAAGCAGACAAACTACTGTTGTTTAGCGCTGAGCATGGCCTGTTAGATGCTTCTGGGCAACTGATTCGCGAACTGCATACTCAGCAAGCTGCCGAGCATTTACAACGTTTTAAAGCCCATCAACAGCTCGAGCAGGCAGAGCTCTTACAGGCAGCAGTCAATGCTTGCCAGGGCGGTGTACCCCGCTGTCATATCATTAGTTACCAGCTCGACGGAGCATTACTTACCGAGTTATTCACCCGCGATGGTGGCGGCACTCTGCTTGATAAAGGCCTCTTTGAACAGGTTCGTGAAGCACAGATTGAAGATGTCGGTGGTTTGCTGGAGTTGATTCGTCCTTTAGAAGAACAAGGCGTCTTGGTGCGCCGCTCGCGCGACTTAATTGAACGGGAGATCAATCAGTTCAGTGTTGTCGAACGTGATGGGTTAATTATTGCCTGTGCAGCACTTTATCCTTTCCCAGAACAGTCCACCGGTGAGCTGGCCTGTCTTGCAGTGCATCCAGATTACCGCGATGGTAGTCGGGGCGATATTTTATTGGCACGTATTGAACGGCGAGCAAAAGCCCTACAGCTCAAGTCGCTGTTTGTATTAACCACGCGTACCGCACATTGGTTTCAGGAGCGCGGCTTCCAAGCCAGCAGCCTCGAACAGCTCCCAAGCAGCAAAGCGTCTTTATATAACTTCCAGCGCAACTCTAAGGTCTTTCAAAAAACCTTAAGCTAATAGTCTTTAGCAAAAAAAGCGATTAAAGTGCTTGTATGTTGCTCTGCACTATTGCTGCTTAGCAACCGATAATAGAGCGCATCGATACTGCTGTTGCGTTTAAAATAATTAAGGAGAAACCCCATGATAAAAGGTAAAACTCTAGCATGGGCCCTGTCCATGACCCTTGCAGGCATGACTATGGGCGGTGTGGCACAAGCCGAAGAGAAGTACATTACTATCGGTACCGGCGGACAAACCGGTGTGTATTACGTGGCAGGGCAATCCATCTGCCGTTTTGTTAACCGTGACAGTAAAGAGACCGGTATTCGTTGTAATGCGCCTGCCAGTGGCGGTGGCGTAGCCAACGTGAATGGCATCCGCAGTGGCGAATTCAACTTCGGTGTGATGCAATCTGACCATCAATATAAAGCCATGAAAGGTTTAGCGCCTTTTGAAGCTGAAGGTGCTATGGAAGATATCCGTGCACTGTTCTCACTGCAAAGTGAAGTCTTCACCGTACTGGCCCGCCGTGACTCACACATTGCTAACTTTGATGACCTAAAAGGCAAGCGCGTTAACATTGGTAACCCAGGCTCTGGGCAGCGCGATACCCTTGAAGAAATCATGCAGAAAAAAGGCTGGGACCGCAGCAGTTTCTCTTTAGCTTCTGAACTTAAAGCCGCAGAACAAGCCAGCGCACTCAATGACAACAACATTGATGCCATGACTTACTTTGTTGGTCACCCCAATGGGGCGATTCAAGAAGCCACCACCACAGTAGACGCTGTGTTAATACCAGTGACTGGCCCAGAGATTGATGAGCTTCTGGCTGAAAAGAGTTACTACACCACTGCTGAAATTCCGGGCGGTATGTACACTGGTAATGACCTGCCAACACCATCTATTGGTGGTAAAGCAGTGGTCTCAACCAGCAGCAGCACCAGCCCTGAGCTGGTTTACCAAATGGTCAAATCTGTCTTTGACAACCTTGACCGCTTCAAGCGTTTGCACCCAGCCTTTAGTGACCTAAAAGCTGAAGATATGATTAAGGTCGGCTTATCAGCGCCCTTGCATGAAGGTGCAGTGCGTTACTACAAAGAGCGTGGTTGGTTATAACAGTTAACCAGTCAACTCGCTCTACTCTCCCACTGTTTCAGCGCCTGACCGCGCGCTGAAACAGTGATTCTTAAACTATTCTGCAGGTTAGCTGCCATGTCCGATAAACACCTCTCCGCTGAAGAACTTATTGCCCAGGACTCAGGCGCACGTATGCCTGATGGCATTATGGCGCAGGTTATTGCCGGCTTGGCTTTACTCTGGTCACTGTTTCAACTCTGGATTGCTTCACCCCTGCCATTTATTTTTCGCATCGGTGTGTTTAATGACACAGAAACCCGCTCCATTCACCTGACATTTGCATTGTTGCTGGCTTTTTTAGCCTACCCTGCATTTAAAAAATCGCCGCGCAATTATGTGCCACTGCTAGACATTGCGCTGGGCTTAGTTGCCGCAGCCAGTGCCGCCTACTTATTTATTTTCTATCAGGATCTCGCCTTACGTCCGGGTAGTTTAACCACTGCTGACTTAGTGACGGCCTGTGTCGGTATTCCTATGCTATTGGAAGCCACCCGCCGTACCTTAGGCCCACCGCTAGCCATTATCGCTCTACTATTTTTAGCCTACAGTATTGCCGGTCCTTATATGCCAGATATGCTGGCTCACCGCGGGGTAAGTTTTACTGCGCTGGCCAATCACCAATGGATCACCACCGAAGGTGTATTCGGGATTGCCTTGGGTGTCTCCACCAGCTTTGTGTTCTTATTTGTCTTATTTGGTGCTTTATTAGAACGGGCCGGTGCAGGTAATTATTTTATTCAACTGGCCTTTAGCTTGCTCGGCCATATGCGCGGTGGCCCGGCTAAAGCAGCTGTGGTTGCTTCAGGACTGACTGGAATGATTTCTGGTTCATCCATTGCCAACGTCGTCACCACAGGGACTTTCACTATTCCAATGATGAAAAAAGTCGGCTTTTCTGCAGAAAAAGCCGGCGCAGTGGAAGTTGCCTCCTCTGTGAATGGACAAATCATGCCGCCAGTAATGGGTGCCGCGGCCTTTTTAATGGTGGAGTACGTGGGTATTCC
>DASROA010000116.1:0-41139 GCA_035647115.1 Thiopseudomonas sp.
TAGGTCAGGTTCTTACCATACCAGCGACAACTTTAGCAGGACAATAATGACTGACGCACGCGCCATTCATCTTCTCAGCCCTCGATTAGCCAACCAAATTGCCGCTGGAGAAGTGGTTGAACGACCCTCTTCGGTGGCCAAAGAGCTTCTTGAAAACTGCCTCGATGCCGGTGCTAAACGCATTGATATTGATGTGGAACAGGCTGGCATTAAACGCCTGCAAGTCCGTGATGACGGCCATGGTATCCCCGCTGATCAGCTGCCACTCTCCCTTGCGCGGCATGCCACCAGTAAAATTACTGAACTGCAAGACCTCGAAGGCGTGGCCAGTTTAGGCTTCCGCGGTGAAGCATTGGCCTCAATCAGCTCAGTATCACGCTTAACCCTAACTTCACGCACTGCAGACGCTGAGCAAGCTTGGCAAGTGGAGGCTGAAGGTCGGGAAATGCAGCCACGGGTACAGCCCGCAGCGCACCCCGTGGGCACCACTGTTGAAGTGTTGGATTTATTTTTTAACACTCCGGCACGGCGTAAGTTTTTACGTACTGAAAAAACCGAATTTGATCATCTACAAGATGTCATCAAACGCATGGCGCTGGCCCGTTTCGATGTGGCTTTTCACCTGCGCCATAACGGCCGATCTGTCCTTAGCCTGCACCCTGCCCATGATGAAGTGTCACAAGCACGGCGCATTGCTGCGGTCTGTGGTGATGAGTTTCTCGAGCAAGCCTTACCCATTAATGTAGAGCGCAACGGCTTACACCTATGGGGCTGGGTGGGTTTACCCACTTTTACCCGCAGCCGAGCGGATATGCAGCACTTTTTTGTTAATGGCCGCATCGTCAGCGATCGCTTAGTCAGTCACGCAGTACGCCAAGCCTACCGTGACGTGATGTATGGTGGCCGCCATCCAGCCTTTGTATTGTTTTTAGAGCTGGATCCCAACGCTGTTGACGTCAATGTGCACCCCACCAAGCATGAAGTGCGTTTTCGTGAAAACCGCGATGTGCATAATTTTTTATACAGCACCCTGCATCAAGCCCTGGCTGATATACGTCCTGAAGACAATATAGAGCCTCCTGCCAGCACCTTAAGCTTGCACAGCCCCTCTACGGTGAGCGGCTTGGACGCTGGAGAGTTTGGCCCCCAAGAACATATTCCGCTGAGCAATACGCCGCGCAGCACAGAACCTGCATTTCAGTCATCCAGTGTGCCACGTAACAGTTTCAGTAAAAGCAGCAACTTTGGCCACGCAGCAACAGCAGGCTCGCGGCCCACTAAAAACTATCAAGCAGCCTATCAAGCTTTTGCGCAACCCTTGGATAACTTGGCTGAGCCGCAGCAACAAGAGATTCCACCACTGGGTTTTGCCATTGCGCAGCTCAAAGGCATTTATATCCTGGCCGAGAACCAGCACGGTCTGGTTTTGGTGGACATGCACGCCGCCCACGAACGGGTTATGTATGAGCGTTTAAAGCAAGCTATGGCTGAGGAAGGTTTGCGTGGCCAACCGCTGCTGGTGCCGGAAACCCTAGCCCTTAGCGCCAGCGAAGTGGATTGCGCCGAACAAAACGCATCATGGTTTTCTCAACTTGGCTTTGAATTACAAAGTTTAAGCCCAGAAAGCATTGCCATTCGCCAGATCCCTGCCCTGCTTAAGCAAGCTGATGCAGCAGAGCTGGTGCGCGATGTACTAGCCGACTTAATGGAGTACGGCAGCAGTGACCGCATTCAAGCGCACACCAATGAACTACTTGCCACCATGTCCTGTCATGGTGCAGTGCGCGCCAACCGCCGTTTAACGCCGGTGGAAATGAACGCGTTATTGCGCGATATGGAAGTGACTGAGCGCAGTGGCCATTGCAACCATGGACGCCCCACTTGGACACAGTTGGGTATGGATGAGCTGGATAAGCTGTTTTTACGTGGCCGCTAGTTAATTCTGCTCCGAGCCACCGCATGATAGTGGTGCTCACCAAAGCCAATACCGTTAAACTCACACCCAACAATCAAGCACAAAAAAGCCGATCAGTAGGATCGGCTTTTTTGTATTCTTGCAGGCTAGTCTCAGCTCATGCCAAGCTTTTTCTCGAGGTAGTGAATATTCACGCCACCTTCGCAGAAGCCTTTATCCCTTAACAAGTCACGGTGTAACGGCACATTACTTTTGATGCCATCAATAATGATTTCATCTAAAGCGTTACGCATCCGCGCCATGGATTCTTCACGATTTGCACCCCAAGTAATGACCTTACCAATCAGCGAGTCATAGTTGGGCGGCACCGTATAGCCACTGTATAAGTGGGTATCCATGCGCACGCCATTGCCACCCGGTGCATGAAAGTGCTTCACCAGGCCTGGGCTGGGCATAAAGTTATCAGGGTCTTCAGCGTTAATTCGACACTCAATGGAGTGACCTGAGAACTTAACGTCTTCTTGCTTAATTGACAGCTTATTGCCTGCTGCAATGCTGAGCATTTCTTTAACAATATCAATTCCGGTGATCATCTCAGTGATGGGATGCTCAACCTGAATACGGGTGTTCATTTCAATGAAGTAGAAACGACCGTCTTCATAAAGGAACTCAAACGTTCCTGCACCACGGTAACCAATATCGTGACAAGCCTTAATACAACGCGCATAGACGCGCTGACGGGCTTCTTCATCGATATAAGGCGCTGGCGCTTCTTCAATGACCTTCTGGTGGCGACGTTGCAATGAGCAATCACGATCACCTAAATGAATCGCATTACCCTGACCGTCGGCCAACACTTGCACCTCCACGTGACGTGGATTAGCCAGGTATTTTTCCAAATACACCATAGGGTTACCGAAGATTTGCGCGCCTTCGTTACGGGTCAGCTTTGCCGCACGCAGCAGGTCTTCTTCTTTTTCAACCACACGCATGCCGCGCCCACCACCGCCACCGGAGGCTTTAATGATGACCGGGTAACCCACTTCACGGGCAATGGCTAAGGCTTGTTCTGGATCTTCAGGCAGCGCACCGTCCGAGCCAGGAACAATGGGTACACCAGCAGCCTTCATCGCTTCTTTTGCCGAGACCTTATCGCCCATGCGACGGATTACCGAAGCACTGGGACCAACAAAGGCAAAGCCTGAGTTTTCCACCTGCTCAGCAAAATCCGCATTTTCCGCTAAGAAACCGTAGCCTGGATGAATAGCTGTTGCGCCAGTCAACTCAGCAGCAGCAATAATAGCTGGGATATTTAAGTATGAGTCTGCACCTGGTGCAGGACCAATACATACTGACTCATCGGCTAAAGACAAGTGCATCAGTTCGCGGTCAACCGTTGAGTGCACCGCCACTGTTTTGATACCTAACTCTTTACACGCGCGGATAATGCGCAAGGCAATTTCACCGCGGTTAGCAATCAGGACTTTTTCCAACATTGTGAAACTCCTAAGTCAGTTAGACAATGGTGAATAGAGGTTGGTCATACTCAACCGGCTGGCCATTATCGACTAGGATAGAATCAATCACTCCACCGACTTCAGCTTCAATGTGGTTCATCATCTTCATTGCTTCAACGATGCACAGCACATCACCTTTCTTCACTGTTTGACCCACTTCAACAAAGCTTTCTGCGGTGGGTGAGCCGGCGCGATAGAACGTACCGACCATGGGTGAGCGTGCAACAGTGCCCGTGTATCTTGGGCAAGCAGGTGCTTCTTCCTCGGCAGCTGCTGGTGCTGGAGCTGCTGGTGCAGGCGCTGGTGCAGCGGCATACACAGGCTGCTGTGCAACTGCTGACGTGCTGCTGTGACGGCTAATACGAACGGACTCTTCACCTTCGTGGATCTCTAGCTCATCAATATCAGACTCTTCTAACAGCTCGATGAGCTTTTTAACTTTACGAATATCCATAAACCGTGACTCCAAAGTACGTGGTTAATTTAGTTAATGTATTCAAATGCTGCGTCTAAAGCGAAACGGTAACCGCTAGCGCCTAGACCGCAAATCACCCCTACTGCCACATCTGAAAAGTAGGAGTGATGACGAAACTGTTCTCGTTTATGCACGTTAGACAAGTGCACTTCAAAGAATGGGATGCTCACAGCGAGCAAGGCGTCACGCAATGCGACACTGGTATGAGTAAAAGCCGCCGGATTAATGATAATACAGTCGACTTTTTCAAGTTGGGCGGCATGGATTCGTTCAATCAACTCATGCTCGGCATTGCTCTGTAAATAAGCCAATTGGTGACCGGCAGCTTGCGCTTGCTTAACCAACCCCTGGTTGATCTGCTCAAGGGTCACCGCTCCATATACATCTGGCTCACGGGTACCCAATAAATTTAAATTTGGCCCATGTAACACTAAAAAAGAAGCCATCGATAACCTAGACCTTGGAAATTTAAAATTAATATGCCTCGTTTTGCAGTAAAAGTCAGTTATTTCATGCAAAACAGCTTACTTAGCAGAGTATTTTAATCAACCCCACATTATCTAACCCAGCTACTAAAGATTTCAATACAACTTAGGGCCTAATTTTACGCTTAACAACGACTTAAGCCAGCCTACTCTATGTCTGGCGCTTAAAAATCCAACAAAGCGTACACACCATAAGCCACTTCTTCATATGGGTGGGCTGCTTTTAATGCGGCAACCGCTGGTTTAATGTGCTCGGCATCAACCACCAGTTCCACACGCCATTCTTGAACTTTTTTTAGCTGCCCATGTTCGCCAGTAAAAGGCTGGCTACCGGCCATCGGTTTAAATTGACCTTGCCCTAAAACTTGCCAACAACAATTTTGGTAATCACCAATCGCACCTGCCCCCGCAGCAAAAACCGCCTCTTTTACCGACTCGAGGTGACTGTCGGGAACAAAGAAAAATAAAGTATACATAACACTCTCCACAGCGAGACCAAACGCTAACGATGATCGTTTGAGAAAAATACTCTATAATTAATTTAATTAAAAACGGAGGAATAGATTTGTGATTGCACCGCGTTTTGCACAATTGGTTTTTGCAATTTTAATGTCCATTTATATGGTCACAGTAATGACTTTTGTAATTACCTGGGTCAACACAGGCATGACCGAAGGCTTTACTCTACGCTGGTTTAGAGCCTTTTATATTGCTTGGCCCGTCGCTTTTATACTGATAATACTGGGTGCTCCGCGGCTCCAAAAATTTGTTGCGGCACGAATTAAGGCTGACTCTTAAGCACAGCAAACAGGGTACAGGTACTGCGCTAAACGCCTACCTGTACCCTGCCAATCAGCTTATAACTTGCGTAAAATAACACTGCCGATTGAATAGCCTGCTCCAAAAGAGCTCAATACGCCAATGGCACCTGTGCTCAAATCATCTTGATGCAAGTGCATGGCAATCACTGAGCCTGCTGAGCTGGTGTTGGCATAAGTATCCAAAATCACCGGCGCCTCACTGGCAGTGGCATCACGCCCTAGCAAGCGACGGGTGATCAATAAATTCATATTCAAGTTGGCCTGATGCAACCAAAAACGCTGCACATCTTGCACATCAATTTGCTGACTCTCTAGATGCTCGCCAATTAAGCTGGCAACCATTGGGCACACATCGCGAAAAACTTTACGGCCTTCTTGGACAAATAATTTATCCTCAGCGCCTTCACCCTCTTCTGCGCAGCGGTTTAGATAACCAAAATTATTGCGAATATTGTTGGAAAATTGGGTCACTAACTTAGTGCCCACCACTTCCCACTGGTGTTGCGAGGTTGCACGTTCTGCATCTTCTAAAATCACTGCAGTACAAGCATCACCAAAAATAAAATGGCTGTCACGGTCACGGAAGTTTAAGTGGCCTGTGCAGATTTCTGGGTTGACCATTAAAATGGCGCGAGCTTGACTGGCTTGAATGGCGTTCGCAGCCGCTTGAATGCCAAAAGTTGCTGAAGAGCAGGCCACATTCATGTCATAGGCAAAACCTTCAATGCCCAGCGCAGCTTGCACTTCAATGGCCACCGCCGGATAAGCTCGCTGCAGATTGGAGCAGGCAACAATCACCCCATCAATATCAGCCGCAGTGCGACCAGAGCGTTGTAAGGCTTCCCCGGCTGCTTCCATGGCCATTTCACAGAGAATGCCCCACTCATCATTACTACGCTCAGGGATACGTGGCTTCATTCGCTGTGGATCCAAAATGCCGTCTTTATCAATCACAAAACGGCTTTTAATGCCCGATGCTTTTTCAATAAAAGCAGAGCTGGATTCTAGTTTGGCGTCTATTTCCCCACTGGCAATAGCATCCGCATGCTCAGCATTGTATTGCTGAACCCAGGCGTTAAAGGCTTCCACCAGCTCATCATTGGAAATACTTTGCGCTGGAGTAAACAGGCCTGTACCACTGATTACGACTTTTTTCACGGTCATTCCTCTATATTCGCCGCGCCGTGCGGCGGTGTTGACGCTGCCTTAAAAGTGCAGGCAACACTTGAAAACATTGAGTACTTAATACAGGTTTGCCAATTCGGCTTCAAGTTGCTTAAGCCACCAAGCTTTAAACTCACTGCGCTCTTCGACCTGCAGCTTGCAACCTGCACTAAGGTTTTATGATCTAACTAATCGACAGCGACCACTCGCAATTCTTTAGGCATGGAGAAGGTGACATTCTCAGCTCGCCCATCCAGCTCTTCAACAATCTGTGCGCCCCAATCTTGCAAGCAATCAATCACCCCTTGCACCAAAACCTCCGGTGCCGATGCTCCAGCTGTCACACCTATCACTGAATCTTCATTAAACCACTCGGTTTTTAAATCTTCCGCGCCATCAATCAAGTATGCTGGAGTGCCCATACGGTCAGCCAGCTCGCGTAACCGATTGGAGTTAGAACTGTTTGGACTACCAACCACCAACACCACATCACAATCGCCAGCCAGCTGTTTAACCGCATCTTGGCGGTTTTGCGTGGCATAGCAAATATCATCTTTACGTGGACCGCTGATCGCTGGAAAACGCTCTTTTAAAGCATCAATCACCCGACTGGTATCATCCATAGATAAAGTCGTCTGCGTCACAAATGCCAAGGTATCAGGGTTTTCCACTTGCAGAGTGGCCACATCAGCTTCGTCTTCCACCAAGTAAATATGCCCGCCTTGGCTGTCGTCATACTGCCCCATGGTGCCTTCCACTTCGGGGTGTCCAGCATGACCAATAAGTACACATTCACGACCTTGGTTGCTATAACGCACCACTTCGAGGTGCACTTTTGTTACCAATGGGCAAGTCGCATCAAAGACCTTTAAACCCCGTCGATCAGCCTCATCACGAACTGCTTTGGAAACCCCATGAGCACTGAAAATAACAATATTGTCATCGGGCACTTGGTGCAATTCTTCAACAAAAACTGCACCACGTTCGCGCAAATCCTCAACCACAAACTTATTGTGCACCACTTCATGACGCACATAGATCGGCGGCTGAAACACCTCCAGTGCACGGTTGACTATTTCAATTGCACGATCAACACCGGCACAAAAGCCACGTGGATTGGCTAGTTTAATGCGCATCAATACCGCCTCTTAATACATTTACTCAGTGCTGTTTTGCACCGTAAAAATTTCGACTTCAAAAGTAATGACTTTGCCCGCCAAGGGATGGTTAAAGTCAACGGTGACCTGTTTATCATTAAATTCTTTAATCACACCGGGCATTTCACCGCCAGCGGCATCCTTAAAGATCACCAGCACACCATAATCCAGTTCCATGCTATCAAACTGATCACGCGGCATCACTTGTAAGTTTTGCTCATTTGGCGTGCCAAAACCTTGTTCTGGCGGAATTTCAAAGCTGCGTTTATCGCCAGCCTTAAGCCCGAACAGTGCTCGTTCAAAACCGGGCAGCAGGCTGCCATCGCCTACTGTAAAAGTAGCCGGATCTTTTTCAAAATTACTGTCGACAACTTCGCCTGTGTCAAACTTCAAAGCAAAGTGCAGGCTCACCGTACTGTTATGTCCAATTCGTTGTTCATTCATTGTTCTGCGCTCCAGATGCACGACTACTTGGGTGTTGATTACCGCGAAACATATCCAGCGCCAACATCACAGCGCCCACGGTAATGGCACTGTCCGCAATGTTAAAGGCAGGGAAATACCACTGGTTTTTCCAATGCACTAAAATAAAATCAACCACATGGCCTAACACCACGCGGTCATACAAATTACCAATGGCGCCGCCTAACACTAACGCTAGAGCAACGGCTAACCAGGTTTCATTATTTTTTAACCGTTTTAACCATACCACCAGCACCACGCTGACTGATAAGGCGATCACTGCAAAAAACCAACGCTGCCAACCTGCTTCATTCGCTAAGAAGCTAAAGGCTGCGCCACGATTGTAGGCTAGCGTCCAACTGAACACATCTGGAATGACCACCACTTGTTGGTACAAGTCAAAATGAGCATCAAACCAATGCTTAGTAACTTGATCAATAAGAATGACCAATAGACTGAGCCACAACCAAGTCAGCTTGCCAAAACGATTCACCATCAGCAGATGCCTCTCCCATGCAGCAAATTTCGAGGCCTGCGCTGAGCCGTCAGCCCTGCACTGTGAAAAGCAAGACGCGTGGCATGCAATACGTAAGGCGTTTTATCTACACAGGCAAGTTTGCGCGCGCCGTATAACAATGCGGTTTTCGCGCGCAAAATCATGTGCTTTATCTGCTTACGCATAATGGCGTACTTCACCTTCACCATCTAAGTTGTCCGCACAGCGGGCACAGGCTTCTGGGTGCGCAGCTACTGAGCCCACATCAGCGCGATGATGCCAGCAACGGGCACACTTGGCCTCTTCTGACTTAACAATCTGCAATTTCAGACCCTTTAAGTCGGTGCTAACGGCATCTGCCGGTGCCTGCGCTAAATCAGCCACTTGCGCGGTAGAGGTAATCAGTACAAAACGCAACTCATCACCTAACCGTTGTAACAGCTCGGCGATTTGCTGATCAGCGTATAAGGTCACCTGCGCTTGCAAGTTGCCACCAATCTTTTTCGCATTACGCTGATTTTCCAACTCTTTGTTAACCGCGTCTTTAACCGCCATGAGCTCAGACCAGTACGCGCTGCTTAATTGGCTGTCTGCTGGTAAGCGCGTCAAACCTTCATACCAGGTATTGAGGATCACTGACTCATTGCGCTGGCCTGGAATAAGTGGCCAGATTTCATCTGCTGTGAACACCAAAATCGGCGCGATCCAACGCACCAGCGCTTCAGCAATATGGTACAGCGCGGTTTGGCACGAGCGACGGGGTAAGCTGTCAGCACCTGTGGTGTACTGACGGTCTTTAATAATATCTAAATAGAAACTACCCAGCTCCTGAACGCAGAAGTTGTGTACTTTTTGGTACACATTATGGAAACGGTAGTCGTCATAAGCCTGAATCACTTCATCTTGCAGACGCGCTGCTGCATCCACTACCCAACGGTCCAGCTCAATCATCTGTTCTGCTGGCACACAGTCGGTGGCCGGATCAAAACCGTCCAAATTGGATAATAAAAAACGTGCTGTGTTGCGGATACGGCGATAAGCGTCAGCACTGCGCTGCAAAATGGTATCGGACACCGCCATCTCGCCAGAGTAATCCGCCGAAGAAGTCCACAAACGCAAAATATCCGCACCCAAGCTGTTGTTAACTGTTTGCGGCTCAACCACATTGCCCAATGACTTGGACATTTTGCGGCCCTTCTCATCCACGGTGAAACCATGGGTCAGCAAACCACGGTAAGGTGCATGGCCATCAATGGCACAACCCGTCAGCAAAGACGAATGGAACCAGCCACGGTGCTGATCAGAGCCTTCCAGATACAAGTCGGCACGGGGACCTTGCTCATGGCCGAGTGGGTGAGAACCCCGGAGCACATGCCAATGGGTCGTCCCTGAGTCAAACCAGACATCCAGGGTATCAGTGACTTTGTCATACTCAGCGGCTTCATCTCCCAACAGTTCGGCTGGGTCAAGCTTAAACCAAGCTTCAATGCCATTTTGCTCAATGCGCTGCGCCACCTCTTCCATTAACTCAACAGTACGCGGGTGTAATTCACCGCTGGCTTTATGTAAGAAGAAAGGAATGGGGACGCCCCAGTTACGTTGGCGGGAAATACACCAGTCAGGACGGTCAGCGATCATATTGTGCAAGCGTGCCTTACCCCAGGCTGGAGTAAAGTGAGTTTCTTCAATGGCTTGTAAAGCGCGCTCACGCAGTGGTGCACCCTGTTCAGGTTGTTTGTCCATGCCGACAAACCATTGTGCTGTGGCACGGTAAATCAGCGGAGTTTTATGGCGCCAGCAATGCATGTAGCTGTGCTCGATGGACTCAAACTTTAATAACTTGCCTAACTCTTCCAGCTTGGCAACGATATTGGCATTGGCTTTCCAGACAAATTGACCGCCAAAAAATGGCAGGTCGTCCACATAGACACCATTGCTTTGCACTGGGCTGAGAATTTCATCATTGCTCATGCCGTAACGCTTACAGGTATAGAAGTCATCCTCACCATAAGCCGGCGCGGAGTGAACAATACCGGTACCGGCGTCCAGCTCCACATAGTCAGCTAAGTACATGGGCGCAACACGGTCATAAATCGGGTGTTGGAACTCTAACAGCTCTAAGGCCTCACCTTGACTGCGCGCAATCACTTCACCTTGCAGCTCGTAACGGGCTAAACAGTCTTCAACTAAACTGTCGGCTAACAATAAAATCTTATCGCCCACATCCACTAAAGCGTAAGTGGCATCGGGATGGATATTTAACGCTTGGTTGCCGGGAATGGTCCATGGCGTAGTGGTCCAAATCACCACTTGTACGCTCTTGGTAATCTCTGGCAGAGCAAAGGCTTTGGCCAGCTTTTCCAGATCAACGCTTTCAAAGCCCACATCAATGGCTTCAGAGCGCTTGTCTTGATATTCAACTTCAGCTTCCGCTAAAGCCGAACCGCAGTCAAAACACCAGTTCACTGGGCGCAAGCCTTTAAAGACAAAGCCGCCTTCAACCATTTTAGCCAAGGCACGTACTTCACCAGCTTCGTTGGCAAAGTCCATGGTTTTGTATGGGTTATCCCAATCACCTACCACGCCTAAGCGAATAAATTCAGTTTTCTGACCTTCAACTTGCTCTTCAGCGTAAGCACGGCACAACTCACGCACTTTATCTGCGGGCAGGTTTTTACCGTGTTTAACTTCAACGCGGTGCTCGATGGGCAAACCATGACAGTCCCAGCCCGGCACATAAGGCGCATCAAAACCTGACAAGGTTTTACTGCGTACAATCATATCTTTGATGATTTTGTTTACCGCATGACCGATATGGATATCACCGTTGGCGTATGGAGGGCCGTCGTGCAGAATAAAACGCGGCCGACCTTCGCCAATTTGGCGCATTTTCTGATACAGGTTAATGCTGTCCCAATACTCCAGCATTTTTGGCTCACGGTTGGGGAGGCCTGCCCTCATCGGAAATGCCGTTTTCGGCAGGTTAAGCGTCGCTTTATAGTCGGTCATGTTGATTCCAAGTCACTCATTAAAGGGTGTGATAGTGCTGCCATAATGTATTTGCTTGCGCGATATCCGCGGCAATCGCCTCTTGTAGCTGAGGCAAAGATTCAAAACGTTGCTCGTCACGTATTTTCTGATGAAAAGTAACGGCAATGTGCTGGCCATATAAATCACCAGCAAAATTCAATAAATGTACTTCCAAGTGTGCACGCTGGCCACTGTCAACAGTAGGTCGTGTGCCTATATTAGCAACACCGGGTAATTGTCGCCCATTGTGCAGACGAACAGAGACTAAGTACACACCATGCAAAGGCGCGCGGTGACGTTTAAGCTGTATATTGGCTGTGGGTGCATTAAGTTTACGGCCCAATTTCTTACCGTGCATTACCCGGCCGGCAATACTGTAAGGACGACCCAACAAACGCTGCGCTAAAGTAAAATCTGCTTCCTGCAAAGCCGTCCGCAGCCAGGTACTGCTCACCCGCCGCCCATCAATCTCTATGGTCGCAGTGGGCTCTACACTGAACCCACAACGCAAACCAGCATCTTGTAGAAACTCATAATCACCAGCGCGATCGCAACCAAAGCGAAAGTCATCACCGACTTTCAGGTGTTTAACACCCAACGCATTGATCAACACTTGCTGAACAAAGTCTTCCGCACTCAGGTGCTGAAAACGTTTATTAAAAGCAATGCACAAGACTTGATCCACACCGGCCTGAGCAAACAGTTCCAACTTATCTCGTAAACGAGTTAAGCGTACCGGTGCGCTTTCAGGGTTAAAATACTCCCGTGGCTGCGGCTCAAACACGATAACGCAGCTGGGCACATTAAACTGTCTGGCACTGTTGCGCAGGCGTGACAATATCGCCTGATGCCCTAAATGAACACCATCAAAATTGCCTATAGTGGCAACGCACCCATGATGCATAGGGCGCACATTGTGCAAACCGCGAACCAACTGCATATCTATTTATCTTGCTTGCAAAGACTCTGATTATAACCATAGCCGAGGCCTTGGCGCACCTTTAGCTGATTTAACGGCGTAAATGTCGCATTCTGATGCCGCTAGCAAACAACACCCCAGCAAAGACTACAAGGCCGCCACTCACTAAAACTGTCACCTGCCAAGCTCGGCGCTGCCAACCCCAAGCGAACCACTCACTGCTCGGAGCGTTGAGCCACATCACCAGCGCAAGCATAGCTGCGCACGCTGTCAATAAACGTAAACCAAACAACCACCAACCCGGTGCAGGCCGATACACCCCAGCGCGATACAGTCCCCACAGCAACAATCCAGCATTTAACATGCTGGACAACGACGTGGCTAGCGCGAGCCCCACATGTTGTAACGGCCAAATCAACAGCAAATTCATGCCCATATTGGCCACCATACATATAATGGCGATGCGCACTGGAGTTTTTAAATCCTGACGGGCAAAGAAACCCGGTGCTAAAACCTTAATCAACATAAAAGTCAGCACACCCAAAGAATAGGCCTGCAATGCCGCAGCAGCCTGCTCAACATCCGCAGCAGTCATCGCACCGTATAAAAACAGGGTGGCAATCAACGGTTCAGACAAGATCGCCAAAGCTAAGGCTGCTGGCACACCAACCAACAATACCATGCGCACCGCCCAATCAATGGTATTGGAAAAGTCTTCCGGTTTATCTGCTGCATGGTTACGCGACAAGGCCGGTAAAATTACAGTACCAATAGCGATCCCAAAAGCACCTAGCGGCAGCTCCGACAAGCGGTCAGCATAATATAGCCAGGAGACACTACCCGTCTGTAAGAAAGACGCTAACACAGTATCCAACAGTAGGTTTATCTGACTCACTGACACGCCAAATAATGCCGGTGCCATCAAAACCATAATGCGCTTCACCCCTGGATCTTTGGCCGCCAACCTTGGCCGTGGCAACAGACGCATCTTCCATAAAAACGGCATTTGAAATAACAGCTGCGCCACACCGGCAATAAACACCCCCCAAGCTAAAGCCATCACTGGCTCAGTGAAGTACGGAGTTAAAAACAACGTGCTGCCAATCATTGATAAATTAAGCAGCACTGGGGTAAAGGCAGGCACTGCAAAGCGACCATAACTGTTTAGAATGGCGCCACAAAAGGCTGTTAATGAAATCAGTAATAAATATGGAAAGGTAATCCGCAGCAGTTCACCGGCCAGCTGCATTTTAGCAGGCTCATTATGAAAGCCCGGTGCAAACAGCACAATCAAGTACGGCGACATCACCACACCCAAAGCTGTAAGTGCGGTTAAAATTAAGCCCAACATTCCGGCTGTACGGTCTACCAGCTGTTTAACATCGGCGAAAGAACGCTTCTCACGATACTCGGACAATACGGGCACAAAAGCCTGCGCAAAAGCACCTTCAGCAAACAAACGCCGTAAAAAGTTGGGGATTTTAAAAGCGATAAAAAACGCATCCGCGGCAGAGCCCGAGCCAAAGTAATTTGCCAACACCATATCGCGCAGCATACCCAGCACCCGCGACAGCAATGTCATTACGCTCACCACAGCACTGGAGCGCAACAAACTGGACACTTTCAACTTAGCTTGTTTATTATCGATATCACTCATCTGCGGGATCTACTTGTTCATTTCAACGCACGCGCTTTTAAGCACGGACGAGAGTGGTTATTAAGGACTGCAAAGAAAGCATGCATTCTATAGATCTTTTGCGTATACTGCGCGGGATGATTTGTTATTGAGAATACTACGGCACTCACTCGTGTGATTCGTGACCAATTCTATTAAAATAACTTGACAAACTATTCAATAGGCTGCATTATTCGCGACCTATTTTGATACATTTCACTTAAAGTTTTCGAGGAGTACGACGTGGCCAACAGCCCTTCTGCCATCAAACGCGCTAAACAGGCTGCGAAGCGTAGCAACCAAAACGCAGGTATGCGTTCTATGGTGCGTACCTACATCAAGAATGTAGTTAAAGCCATCGAAGCTAACGATTTAGAAAAAGCTCAAGCGGCCTACAAAGCAGCTGTACCTGTTATCGACCGTATGGCCGACAAAGGTATCATTCACAAGAACAAAGCTGCTCGCAACAAGAGCCGCCTGAACCAACGCATCAAAGCAATGGCTCAAGCAGCTGCTTAATAGCAACAGCATGTTCAATAAAAAACCGGCCACGCAGCCGGTTTTTTATTGCCTGTGATCTCAGTAAAATTGAACCTCTTTATAAGCAACCCCAACCTACCCCAACCCGTCACTGTCTTGTCCATAAAAGCAAACAACACTTTTACACCCAGCATGCCAGCCTAGCGATCAATCTAACCTGTTATTTTGCGAATCAAAGCGCGACTGATCACCCGTAATTTATCCCGCGGTGCAAAACGTTTAACGGTTGCCTTAACAATGCCTTTGGTAAAACGAGTGCGCTTTGAATAATCAATGTGCACATCCACATAAACCGGCTGATTATTTGTCGCAAACTTCAATGCCTGGGTAATACCCTTGTCAATATCAGCCTCGCTGGCAATGCTAATAAACTCAGCACCCACCGTAGCCGCCAACGCCTGCATATCAATGCGGTGCAGCACTGTACAGGTTTTGCGGTTATAAGGAATCTCTTGTGCTTGGGCAATTTGCGATAATTCACCGTCATTAAAAATAAACACCACAACACCTAACTGATGCTGTACCGCGGTGAGCATTTCCAAACCTGTCATTAACAGCGCGCCATCACCAACAATACCCACCACCGGCGTATCTGGGTTGGCCAATTTTGCACCTATAGTGGCCGGCACGCAGTAACCCATGGCATTAAAATCCGTGGGTGAAATATAGCGTCGTGCACCTAAAATGGGTAACAGCTCGGCCACTAAATAGGTGTGATTACCATCATCGGCGACCACTATAGTGTCATCACTCATTTGCTTACGCAGCGCTTGGAAAAACTGCGCAGGATTGATCCGCCCAGTATTTTTATGACTCAACCATTGCTGTTGATAGGCTTTTTTATCCTGTTTAATCTGCTCAGCAATGTGCCCTTGCTTCGCCGTTGCCTGCAGCCTTCGCACTTCCCTCAATAGCGCAGGAATCACCTGTGCAGCATCCCCCTCAATAGCGATTTTTGCTGGGTAATTGGCATTAAATACTTCAGGATTAATATCAATATGAATGAGATTTTCAGGCACCTGCATACTGAAACTGCCGGTGGGAATCTCAGCAAAACGTGTTCCAACTGCCAACAGTACATCGCATTTGGCCAGCGCATTTTGCGCCGCGGGCACTGAATAATCACCAAACCCCATCCCTGTATGCAAAGGATGATTGCCGGGAAAAGCGCTTAATCCTTGTAAGGTTGTAGCCACCGGTGCATTTAAATACTCAGCCAAATCAATCAGCTCTGCCTCACAATCCACTGCTCCCCAACCCACAAAAAAACCCACTTGCTGCGCTTCAATTAATAACTGGGCAGCCTGCTGAACCTGAGCGACATCGAAAGTTGGTGCTGCGTCTAGACCGGCAAAAGGCGGCATACTGTCCACTTCGCCTAAAAAATTACCGATATTGTAAGGCAACTCCACAAACACCGGCCCCGGCTCACCGCTCATCGCCAATTGATAAGCAGCATAGAGTGCAGGAATCACTTCTGCGTGAGACTTAATATGGAAGCTGCCCTTAGTAATGGGCGCCAGCAAACTGTGTTGATCGATATCATGCAGTTGGTACTTATGGCCGCTTTGCGTATGAATACCACCGGAGACAATTAACATGGGGATACCAGCTAAGTACGCCTCACCTATTCCGCTGGAAGCATGGGTCACTCCAGCCCCAGGTACAATCAATAACGTGCCGATCGTATTGCCAGTGCGACTCATGGCATCCGCCATAAAAGCGCCACCAACCTCATGGGTCACCAATACAGGCTTGATTTGTGATGAGCTATTTAACTCGTCATACAGCTCAGTGTTATGCACACCGGGGATACCAAAAGTATGACTCACACCGATTTGCTCTAAAGCAAAGCGCGCTAATGCTGCACCTGTTTTCTTCATGCTATCTGCCTCCAACTCTCTTATTGGTTTTATTGAGTCAATCAATCCGCTAGCCGGCGCTGATGCTTTGTGCAGCGCGACCTGCATTCATCACGCAGCTGGATAAAAACGTACCTTCTAAAGAACGTATGCCCGCAATCCCAGCACCACCAAAGCCTGCTGCCTCACCCGCCGCATACAGGCCATCAATAACACAGCCTTGCCGGTCAAGCACTCGAGAATGCACATCCGTTAACATTCCACCCATACTTTTACGACTGATCAGACGTAGACGTATGGCGATCAACGGCAGTCGTTTTCGATCAACGATCGGCTGCAAATGACAAGTACGCGCTCGCTCGCCACGCCACTGACGCAACTGCTGAATACGGCGAATCTGATCATCGTTGTGCAAACCACGCGCGCCTCTAAGCATGGCATCATAGCGTTCAATATCCGCACGCATAGCTGCTACATCTAATTGTGTTTCAGGTGTCACGCGCTGCATCTGTGCCGCCAGTTCTTCTATGCTTTCACCACTGACCACATCAGGACAGTTTTCAAGCAACCACTGAGTTTGTTGAGCATTGCCGCGCAGGGCTTGCCACAACACTTTAAACAGCTTCTTATCGCGAAAGTAAGGATTGCTATCACTGCCAGAAATCGCCAACTCTTTATCAGCAATACGCTTATTCATAATTTGCCACGTATACTGCTGTGGCAAATGACCGGTGATTTTGCATAGATCATGGGTGTCAAAGCCTGTCACCATGGGCCGCGGCCCTATCCGACGACCATAACAATCCACCCATAATGCAGAGCGTGGTGGTATTAAACTCAAGCCGTGCTCCGGATACTCTGGCTGCGGATGGGTAATCCCCGCAGCGTAATTCCACATATAATGCAAATTACTGACTTGTCCGCCAATGCTTTCCACGCAACTGTGCAGCGAGCCATCAGCACTGGGCTGCACACCTGCTAACAAATTGTCCGGTGCTGGGCCATAAATGGGATCCCAGTGTTGACGCACCAAGTCAAGATTGCCACTGATACCACCACTGCAAATCACCGTGTTATCAGCTTGAACGCTAAACTCACCGTTTGACTGCTCACCAGAACAACCCACCACCCGACCATTGCGATACTCTAAAGCAGTAACCCGATGCTCAAATAAACAACGCAACAGATGCTGTTTAGAATGCTCCAGCAGCTGTTTAATCAGACTGCCCACCACGCCCTTACCGCAGCCCCAAGCAATATGGTAACGGGGTACTGAGTTGCCATCGCCATAATTGCCACGCTCAGGCCACTGCACCACTGGAAAGAAACGAATGCCGCGCTTGTGCAACCAATCATAAATTTCGCTGCGGTTATGTTCACAATAGGCCATAGCCCAGCGCTTAGCCCATGGATTATCAGGGGTGAATTGTGCTGCTTGCTGCCAGTCATGCCAGAACAGCTCGCTAGGATCAGTAATGCCGTTGCGCCGCTGTTCTGGGGTATTATTTAACAGCATGCCGCCAAAGGCATCTTGTGCTTGCCCGCCAAAGCGCTGCTCAGGACCGGCATCCATGAGTAACACCGACTGATTAGTGTCGAGCAGTTGCAGGGCTGTACAAATGCCCGCCAGTCCCGCACCAATCACCACAACATCCGCCTGATAAGTACGTTCACCCATAACGCTTCACTCACTACGATGACTTATAGATCACCCTAGCCTACAACACTCCAGCCTGAGAAAAATCTAATACTTTATATAGCGCTGACATTAAATAGAGGAATGTGCTGGGCTTTGTCCAGCAATAGCTTGGCGCCAAAGGGCTATGAACCATTTACAGCCACTACACAGGTATTTAAACAGGATGCGGTGCGCTATTAAGAACATGCAAAACAACTGTATACAACAGCTAAAACCTGCAGTTTGTTGGCAGCGCTAGCCAAAAACCAGCCAATAAAAAACCCGAGCCTTTCGCGCAAGACCCGGGTTTTAAGTGACTCATCTGAAAAGTGATTTTACAAAGGTTTACCGCGATTACCGTGCTGGCTAACAAAGTCTTGCACCGCAGCCAAATCATTGGCCAATACAGTGCATCGCTCTTCACGCTCAAATAAATCCGCCATATGCGCTGGCAGCTTCGGAGTTGCTCCAGGTACGGCTTTCTCAACCGCTTCTGGGAACTTCACCGGATGCGCGGTGGATAGCGTCACCATAGGTATTGCTAAGCTGCGACGGCACTCACGGGCCGCACGCACACCAATCGCCGTGTGTGGGTCGAGCAGTTCACCGGTTTCTTTATAGACCTCGGCAATGGTGGCGCAAGTCTGTTCGTCATCCACCGCCAACGAATCAAACAGCTTACGGGTTTCTGTCCAACGTTCTTCCGCCACGCTCATCTCGCCGGTGACACGGAAGTGCTCCATCAGTTCAGCGACTTTAGCACCATTACGGCCATGCATATCAAACAGCAAGCGCTCAAAGTTAGACGACACCATAATGTCCATGGACGGTGACAAGGTTGGATGCAGCTCATCTTTGTTGTAACGGTTACCACTCATAAAGCGGTGTAAGATATCGTTACGGTTGGTTGCCACAATCAGCTGATTAATGGGCAGACCCATATTACGCGCTAAGTAACCGGCAAAAATATCACCGAAATTACCGGTGGGTACTGAGAAAGACACTGAACGCTGCGGTCCACCCAACTGCAAGGCAGCATGGAAGTAGTACACAGTCTGCGCCATAATGCGCGCCCAGTTAATGGAGTTGACCGCCACTAAACGAGTGCCCTTCAAGAATGACTGATCAGCAAAACTGGCTTTAACCATCTCCTGACAGTCATCAAAGTTACCTTGAATGGCAATATTGTGAATATTGTCATTGAGTGCACTGGTCATTTGTCGGCGCTGCACCTCTGACACACGCTCATGGGGATGCAAAATAAAAATATCTACATTTTCACAAGCACGGCAACCTTCAATGGCCGCTGAACCGGTATCCCCAGAAGTGGCACCCATGATCACCACACGCTCATTACGCTTGGTAAGGACATGATCCAGCAAACGTCCCAACAACTGCAACGCAAAGTCTTTAAAGGCTAAGGTAGGGCCATGGAACAACTCCAGGGTCCATTCATTGCCATTGAGCTGGCGTAACGGAGCCACTGCACTGTGCTCAAACACAGCGTAGGTATCCTTAAGAATGGCTTTAAAATCAGCATCTTCAATACAGCCTGCCACAAAGGGACGCATCACTCGAAACGCCAACTCATGGTAAGGCAAGTCGGCCCATGAGGACATCTCTTCCACGGTAAAACGCGGCAGGTTTTCAGGTACATACAAGCCGCCATCACTGGCTAAACCGGTAAGCAGTACATCTTCAAAATTTAACGCCGGCGCTTGGCCACGGGTACTTATATAACGCATAAATAACAACCTTTATAAAGTCGCTTAATCTGAAATTAGTTCAACTGCTCAACACGGATTCGTACAACTGGCGTTTGCACTGTATCAAGCGCTTCTAACGCCATAATTGCATCATTAATACGCTGCTCTTCAACGCGGTGAGTGAGCAAGATCATCGGAATTGAGCCATCCAATTCTTCCGCTTCTTTCTGCATAATGGATTCAATATTAATCCCACGCACCGAAAAGATACTGGCCACTTGCGCCAAAACGCCGGGGTGGTCTTTAGCTTGAATGCGCAAATAATAAGCAGTTTCACACTGATCAATGGGCAAAATAGGATGGTCTGATAATTGATCGGATTGAAAGCCTAGCGCTGGCACTTGATCTGCCGGTGCTGCAGCCATAAAGCGCGCCACATCAACAATATCAGCAATCACCGCTGATGCAGTGGGTTCTGCACCTGCACCTGCACCGTAATACAAAGTACTGCCCACTGCATCACCATGCACCATCACTGCGTTCATCACGCCATTGACGTTGGCCAGCAGACGATCCGCTGGAATCAACGTGGGGTGCACACGCAACTCAATACCTAAATCTGTGCGGCGGGCCAGCCCTAAATGCTTAATGCGGTAACCCAGCGCTTCAGCATAATTGACATCAGCAGTGGTCAGCTCAGCAATGCCTTCGGTGTAGGCTTTTTCAAACTGCAGTGGAATACCAAAGGCGATGGACGCCAAAATAGTCAATTTGTGCGCAGCATCAATGCCTTCCACATCAAAAGTGGGGTCCGCTTCGGCATAACCCAGCTCTTGAGCTTCTTGCAACACATCTGCAAAAGTACGGCCTTTCTCACGCATCTCGCTGAGAATAAAGTTACCGGTGCCATTAATAATGCCAGTTAACCAGTTAATTCGATTACCCGCCAAACCTTCGCGAATAGCTTTAATAACTGGGATGCCACCTGCCACAGCGGCTTCAAAGCCCACCATTACACCTCTTTCACGGGCACGCTCAAAAATCTCATTACCGTGCACCGCAAGCAGTGCTTTGTTGGCGGTAACCACATGCTTACCATTTTCAATGGCCCGTAGCACCACCTCTTTGGCTAAGGTCTCGCCGCCAAGCAATTCAATAACAATTTCAATCTCTGGGTTATCAACGATGGTAAATACATCATCAACCACTTCAGTGGTGCTGGTATCACAGTCTGGATTGAAGCTACGTGAAGCAACTTGCACCACCTCAATCTGTCGGCCAGCACGCCGTGAAATCTCTTCAGCATTACGCTTAAGAACATTAAAAGTACCGCCGCCCACTGTGCCTAATCCACAGATCCCTACTTTTACTGGTTTCACGCTGCATCGTCCCCATCGTTAAATAAAATAAACTGCCCACTCAGAGCGCTAAGATAACCGCACTGTACGAAGACTGTCAGTGTCGGTCAATCCGCTGCCGTAACTAGAGTAGCTATAATTAATGCGTGCTTGGCCATTGGCCACACGACTTGATATTCAGTTAAACATCCTGCTGTGTACTTTTTTGCGTGTTTCTGACTGCGAACTGTTAGACATATATTGTGCTCTCGCCACTCAAATTGGCGAGCCAGACGCAACTCACACACTGACAGCCTTGCCAACACAACACGTCAGCCCTGCTAAAAACATTAAGTCTAACACATCGACCTACAAAAACACTGCGACAAGCCGCTACTGGCTGCACAGACAATGCTATTTATCAAACCCTCGCTCAACGCAAAGATTGATCACTGCCACTGCATTCATCTCTGTACCCGGTTAGATATGCTGAGCTCGGGTGCTACAATCACCTAAAACATACTTAGGAGATGAACTAGAGCATGCGCCTCGATCGATTTTTATCACAAACAACTGGCATGAGCCGCAAAGAAGCAACCCGAGTACTGCAAAGAGAAACCATTACTGTGGACGGCGTTGTCCAAAAAAAAGGGGCATTCAAAGTACCTGAAGGCGCAGAAGTTATTTGGAATGACATGCTTCTTGAGATTCCGGGCCCCACCTATCTGATGTTCAACAAACCCTCAGGTTGTGTGTGCGCCAATGATGATCCCATCCACAGAACAGTTTTTTCGTATTTAGATGAACCCAATCTCGACAAACTGCATACCGTAGGGCGTTTAGATCTAGACACCTCAGGGCTGCTCTTAATCACAGACGATGGCCAATGGTCACATCGAATCACCTCACCTAGACGTCAGTGCCTAAAGGTGTACCGCGCCTGGCTTGCCGATCCTGTTACGCCAGCTGACGTGACGGCTTTTGCGGAAGGTTTAAAATTACGCAATGAAACAACCTTAACCGCCCCTGCAAAACTGGAAATTATTGCAGAACGCGAGGCTCTAGTGCATCTGCATGAAGGCCGTTACCATCAAGTGCGCCGTATGTTCGCTGCTGTGGGTAATAAAGTAGAGCAACTGCATCGTGAACAAGTTGGCACACTCAAACTTGATGCCGACCTCGCACCCGGTGAATATCGCCCGCTTACAAAAGAGGAAATCGCTTCTTTTTACTAAATAGGTTTTGCGAACACTTAAGTAAATTACGTTTCCTCATCAATTCGGCGCATATTTTATATTTCTCCTAGTTGTTTCCTTACCCTTGCGCTAATAATGTAATCGGAGAGGGTTCAATCAAGGAGAATATCCAATGAATAAAAACTGGTTATGGGCGAGCTTACTCGTCCCCTGCATGCTACTCGCTGATGACGCTGCTGAAATCACAGCTGCAATTAACGAGGGTACACAGGCTTACGAAAACGGCCAACTTTCACAAGCAGCATCACAGTTTGACTATGCAGCCACTTTGATTCGTCAGCAACAAGCAGGTGAACTCGGCAACTTATTTCCAGAGCCTTTATCCGGCTGGACAGCTAAAAAAGCCGACAGCCAAGCAGGTTCTACAGCATTTTTTGGTGGTGGTATTAATGCGAGCCGCGAATACCAGAAAGACAGCGCTCGGCTAACAATCAGCATCACTAAAGACTCGCCCTTACTGCAAGCTGTGGGCATGTTATTTAGCAATCCAAGTATGGCCAGTATGAGCGGTTATAAGCAAAAACGCATTAACGGCCATACCGCTATGTTCAAACTGGAAGAGCGCAGCCAAGAACTACAAATGCTCATCAATAATAATATTTTGATCCAGCTCGATGGCAGAGGTATCGATGAGGAAACGCTCATCACTTACGCCGAAGCCCTAGATATTGATGCCATTAGTCAGCACTAGTAACTGTATGCAGCTACTGTGCTCCGGAGCCACTCTATTAACAGCTACTGCTCAATTTTAAGCAGTAGCTGTTAAACAATACAAAGCTAGGTCTGCAGTAAAGCTTACTGCTTTACAATATAGCTTCAAAAGACTCTGGCAGAATTTGTCCACCATCAACGATAATGGTTTGCCCGGTGATAAAGCGTGCTTCTGGAGAGGCGAGGAAGCAGGCCGCGTGACCAATATCTTCAGGCTCACCTAAGCTTTTCACTGGAATCGACTCGGCCATTTCTTTTAAATAAGCCTCACCCTGCGCTTCAAGACCAGCTGTGCGGATGTTGCCTGGCATCACCGCATTAATGGTAATACCTTCACGGGCGCATTCCAGGGCTGCAGAACGCATAAAACCTAACTGCCCTGCCTTGCTGGCTGCATAGTGTGACCAACCTGGATAGCCGGTCACTGCACCGGTAATAGAGGAAGTAATCACAATACGCCCATACTTGCGCTGACGCATGCTGGGTAATGCTGCCTGCACCATAAAGAAAGTACTGCGTAGATTAACATCCATCATTTGCTGCCAGTTTTCTAAAGTCATGGTATCTAAACTGGCCTGGGGGAAAATGCCGGTATTGGAGCATAAAATATCTAAACGACCATAACGCTCAACAACCCCGTCAACCACCCGCTGGCAGGCATCACGGTCGGTCACATCTAAGGTTTCAAAAACCGCACCATGCTCCTCGGCTGCACGCTGGCCAGCCTCGGCATCGATATCAGCAATCACAACCTGTGCACCTGCTTTAGCTAAAACACTGACGATGCCTTTACCAATACCATTGGCACCACCAGTGACAATTGCCACCTGATCTTTCAATGAAAACATAACAAACTCCTGACTTGCTCTGCGGGAGGCTTAATACCATTAACGTAGGCAATTTAGGCTCACACTGCTTTGATACAGCTCAGCAATGCAGCGTTTGCACATTTCCCAACCAGAAAAGGACAAAAAGCCGAGACACAGCAAATAACGCTCTGTCTCGGCCTGTTTAAGCTCTTGAGATTCTGTGGGGTATTAAGGCTTTTGTACCCATGACTGACACCAGCCCGCTACTTCAACAGCTTTACCTGGGAATAACTGACAACCATTATTAGCTTCTTGGAAGAACATGCAGTTTGAACAGTTATTGCCTTCTTTATAAGCGGGATGTTCGCTGGCATCTGCAGCCACTTTAACGTAATTTAGCGCCTGCGCCTGAGGGCTCTCAGGATCCAGCGGCTCAAGTTCTTGAGCGAAAGCGTGCTTCGACAGCAGCGTCGCACCTAACGGTAAAGCAGCCATACCGAACAAACTATTACGCATAAATTTACGACGACTTTGATTAGCCATGATTTTATCCTTAATTATAGTTGCACGAATGTGCTGCGCATTCCCTCTAGCACTTTAGAGTGTTATTGATGACAGTTAGCGACAGCACAATACCCACTAGCATGATACGGGCAGAGTTTTGAAAATGTAAAGCTACAATTGCTTTAAGACAAGTTTTCAATCTCTATACTCACTGCGTTTTTAATGATCGACTCGCAACTGAAGCAACCGAGTTTGCATGCTGTACCTGATCAATGAATTCAAGTCTAATTCTTCACTACCCTTAAAGGGACAGGGATTCCTAGTGTTAAACAGCCTGCTCGACCGCGATAAAAACCGCAGCAGCCGCACTGTGCTAAAGTCTAGCTTAGGTGCCGTTCACCACGAGGAGAATGTTATGAGTAAATACTCAGGAAAATTAACTGTTTTTTATGATGGCGCATGCCCTGTTTGTGTCCGTGACCGGCGCTGGTATGAAAAGCTCGAAGGCAAAACAGAGGACTCTGTTGAGTGGTTAGATATTACTGGTCGTGATGATGAACTACTGCAACAAGGCATTGACCCTGCCAAAGCGTTACGTGAGTTGCATGTAAAAGACGCGAACGGCCAAGTGCACCGTGAAATGGCTGCTTATATTTTACTGATGTCGCGGGTGCCGATATTAAAGCCGCTGGCTTGGCTCATTGCTTTACCCATCATCCGCCCCACTCTTGCTTGGCTGTATCATCGCTGGGTGGCACGCAGACTCGGCTCACGGATTTGATTTTAACAGACGCAGCAGCTGTTGCTGAGCCTACACTTCAGCTTTTATCAGCCAGCTGCTTTTCCAGCTCTCGCAAGCGTTGACGATCTGCTCGGCCTTTTTCAAAGCGCTCGGTCATATCCCGCGCTTGGGCCATTGTACCGACCACCTCGCCTTGCGCATTAAATACCAAAGCAAAACCCATTTCAGTATAAAATTCACTGCCATCACCGCGCAGCGCTTTAGTCGCCATGGGCTTACCGCTGTGCTTAGTGACCCCTGCTGCAATGGCTGCATCAAACCCACGCCAATGGGCTCGGCGCAAACTTTCCGGAATAATAATATCTAAGCTTTGCCCTAATGCTTGCTCTGCAGAAATTCCAAACATGTTTTCCGCTGCTGCATTCCAAAACTGAATCAAACCCTGTTTATCTGAATAAATGATTGCATCAGGTGCCTGCTCAACCAGCCAAACCGCAAGCTCTGGGGATGTTTTTACTGCTGCCATGATGCTCTCCTCCTCGACAACTTTGCTTATCACAGCTTAGCAGAACGCTGATTGCCAATGCACAGCCGCCTCAATGATTAGGACTAAAGTTTATGTGTTTCAGGCGCAACAAAACTACTTGCCCAGCCAGATGGGCTCAGAATTTGACTTGTCTTAACTATGAGAGATGTTTAGTGGACGTGTTGGGGAGGGCTAAACAACCAGCCTGCATAGAACTGCAAGCTGGTTAGTTTTACATGCAAAAACTTTGTTTAAGTTCTGCAACACTATCAACAGAACTTAAACCCGTCACACGACCTTAGATCGGGTAACGTGAAATCACTGCTAGCTCGTGGCCACCAGGGATATCAGCCTTGCGTACGGCCATAACTTTAGCGCCGGTACGTAATGCACGACCTGTAATTTCATCAATAATGCCATAGTCCACTGCATTGACTTCAGCAGCAAACGACACTTCACCTGTCTCATCATCAATGGTGCCTTCAACCTCACTATCAATATCAATCAACAATCTATCGATGCCACCAAAGGTTGCTAAGCGCGCTGCATCAGTGAGGTCTGTGGTGGTGCGTTGCTGCCCAGTACGCTCATCAAACAACTTATGAAACGCCTTAATTTGTTCTGCATAATGCCCATCCAATACTGGACGTGCGGCTTTGGCCAACTCTGCTTCACTAAGGTGGTCAGGGTTGCCTGAAATAATTTCTGACAGCGCTGGAACCACACTCACAGAGCGGAATAAAGACTCCAGCTGTTTAGTTGTGGCCAAAATTAATGGCAAATCTGAGCCTTGCAAAGCAGGACGCAATGCAGCATCGACCTTACGCATAAAGCGTACCAGGTAAGCACTTTCACCTTGCGAACCATGACGATGCCCTGTGCCTGTATAACCCTTATCAATAGCTTTACCACCTGCACTGGCCGCATCGGTAGGCATATTGTTTACAGCCACTTCGCGGGCTGGCAAGTCAGCCGACACTTCAATTAAACGCACAGCTTTTTCTGAAATAGCCAAAACATGTGCAGCATGCGGGAAGGTGATCGCACGCAACAATGGCTTTAAATGAAAACGATCAGATACCTCAACAATGTCCTTAAGCTTATTTGCCATACGGTAAGTGCGCATTGAATCAGGTGTAGCCAGTATTGCTAAACTATTAGCCTGATGATTCCAAAAATCATCATCAACTAACAAATCATTAAACTGTGCCTGTAAAGCCCCAACTGACCTTTTATCAAGACCTGCTTCCTCAAGCTGAGCAACTGCTTTTTTAACGAGGTTACCGAGGTTAATGCGACTCTGCTCTGTTTCACGACTCACAGGAGTAGTTGGCAGGTAAATAGAAACGCACGCTTCAGAGCGCACTAAATTGATCTCACCGATCTCTTCGGCGCTAGGCATGTCAACATAATACATAAAACATCTCCTGCAAATTAATGAACCTTGACTGTACCAGAACTTGGTGTGATGCATAGCTGCGCTAGGTCATCGAAAGCTATAATATTTCTAATACAGTGAAAATCAACTAAATATACTCGTTACACCTTTTTATTCTAACGAGTTATCCATTTCATTATATATTAAACTATATTCCCTTTACCGAGATAGATTTGCTTTAAATGTGCTTTTACCTTGCGGTGCTACAGGTTAAGCACCCCTCTTTTTCTTAAAGAACAATGACACTTGAGTGTTTTAAACGTTTATTAAGCATCGCCAACATTCATAACAACAAAATCCCTCTTGTTTGATGTGCTTTCATCCTCGACCAACCCATAAGTAGTACATCTGCTTTGCCGGTGCTGGTTATCAGTGCCAGCCAAAACGCCGAATATAATAACGTTTCATCAGTGAGGTTAGTGCCGCGTAACCAGCAAGAATTCCGACCAGCCAGATAAAAAAGCTCCAGGGCAATGCCTGCATCTTAAAGTAGCCGGCTAACGGCCCCATTGGCAGGAAAATACCTATCGCCATTATCACTAAGGTTGTCACTAAGAGTGATGCAGCAGCGCGGCTTTCAATAAAGGCCATTTTAGGGGTGCGAATAATGTGCACGATCATGGTCTGGGTCAACAATCCTACCATAAACCAACCCGACTGAAACAGCGCTTGTTCTGCGACGGTATTGGCCATAAACACGTACCACATCAGCGCGAAAGTCAGGATGTCAAAAACCGAGCTGAGCGGCCCAAAAAACAACATAAAACGCCCAATACCGTCGGCATTCCACTTCAACGGCTGACTGACCTCTTCTTCATCCACATTATCGAAAGGGATGGCAATCTGCGAAATATCGTAAAGTAAATTTTGCACCAGCAACTGCAACGGCAGCATAGGCAGAAATGGCAGAAAAATACTGGCCACCACTATTGAAAAGACGTTACCGAAGTTGGAACTAACCGTCATGCGAATGTACTTGAGCATATTGCTAAAAGTTTTACGTCCTTCAATCACCCCGTTTTTGAGCACCATCAGGCTGCGCTCCAATAGAATAATGTCCGCTGCTTCCTTAGCGATATCTACTGCACCATCCACGGAAATACCGATATCTGCGGCGCGCAACGCCGGTGCATCATTAACCCCGTCCCCCATAAAGCCCACCACATGACCGAGGTCACGCAGACAGTACACCACACGTTCTTTGTTGAGCGGCGACATCCGGGCAAAAATAGTGGTGTTCCCTACTACTTGCGCCAAGGTCTGCTCGTCCATGGCATCGATCTGTGCACCCAGCACCAACCCCTTGACCTCTAAGCCCACCTGCCGTGAGACTTCTGCCGCGACCAACTCATTGTCGCCGGTGATTATTTTCACCTCAACGCCATGTGCTGCCAATGCCTGCAGCGCCGGTGCGGTGGACTCTTTCGGGGGATCAAGAAACGCAATGTAGCCAATCAAGGTTAGGCCTGACTCATCTGCCTTTGAGTACACAGTTTGATCCGGCGGGATCTCTTTCATGGCCACTGCAATCACCCGTAAGCCGCTCTCATTGAGCTCACGCAAAACCTCTTTCAAGCGCGCCTCGCGGCTATCATCCAGCGGATACACTGCGCCACCGTATTGCACATGGCTGCACACAGCAAACATTTCTTCTGCCGCACCCTTGCTGATCAATTCGTGGTGTTCTTCCCGTTCTGCAACCACCACTGACATACGACGGCGGGCAAAGTCGAACGGGATTTCATCCACCTTGCGATAGTTGCGCACCACCTTCAGCTCAGTTTTTAGTTCGACATGATCCAATACCGCACGATCCAGCAAGTTTTTCAAACCCGTTTGAAAGTAACTATTCAAGTAAGCAAACCTCAGCACTTCATCGCACTGTCGGCCTTCCACATCGATATGTCGCGCTAGGGCAATTTTATCTTGGGTGAGCGTCCCAGTTTTGTCAGTGCACAACACGTCCATTGCGCCAAAACTCTGGATCGCATCCAAACGTTTAACGATCACCTGCTGCCGCGACAACATCACTGCGCCGCGAGCCATGGTCGAGGTCACGATCATCGGTAGCATTTCAGGGGTTAGACCAACCGCCACTGACAAGGCAAACAGCAATGCCTCAGGCCAGTCACCTTTGGTAAAGCCGTTAATAAACAACACCAGCGGCACCATAATTAGCGCGAAACGGATCAATAACCAGCTGACCTTATTGACCCCCAACTGAAATGCGTTGACGTCGGCCACAGTGGCGGCGCGGGTAACGCGTCTGGCCAAGGTGCCAAAATAAGTACTATTACCGGTCGCCAACACCACCGCACTGGCCGTACCAGAAATAACGTTAGTACCCATAAACACCAGATTGCTCATCTCTAACGCAGACTCTGTCGCACTTTTGCTAATAGCAAACTTTTCTATCGGCAACGATTCCCCAGTCATACCAGACTGGCTTAAAAACAGGTCAGTTGCGGTCAACAGCCGACAGTCCGCCGGAATCATATCGCCGGCCGACAAATGCACAATATCCCCAGGCACAAGCTCATTAATGGGAATTTCAGTAGTGTCCACCAACAGGTGGCCACCCGTGAGTTCAACGGCCGCACTGGAGCGTCGCCTAACACTGGCAGTATTGCTCACTTGTTCCTTGAGAGCTTGCGCCGCTCGGTTTGAGCGACGCTCTTGGAAAAACCGCAGCAGAGTTGCCAGCACCACCATAACGCTAATCACCACAGCACCCTGCAGGTCTTTAGTGAATAGTGACACCAGCGCCAGTAGCGTTAATAGTAAGTTGAATGGGTTGTTGTAGCTCAGCCAAAGGTGCCGCCACCAGCGTACTGCGCTTTCATGCTCAACCTCGTTAAACCCATGCTGTTCACGCAGCAGCTCAACCTCAGCCTCGGTCAGGCCTTGCGGCGAGCTACCCAGCTGCGCCAGCAACTGCGGTAGGTCAGCCCGAGCCTCGCTCAACAAACGCTGGTTCAGTGTGTCTGCAGGCCGCTGATGACGCTTGGTCCGTGGCATTGACTCAAGCATGCTACGCCGACGAAATAAATGCCTACTTTTGCGCGCGGTTAAATAACGCTCAAAATAGTGTTTGAAAATATTCATGCTACCGCGCTCCGTGCTTAGATAATCCGACACCTAAAATAAGGCTGTGATACTTTACAATTGAAGTGTTTTTAGCATGCAGCTCACCCGCTGCTAGGCACGCCGCAAGCGGCTAGAATAACTGCGGTCAGTTTATAGAGCATCCTGTCAACGCACAGTTTACGACTGCTGCAAGTTTGGCGAGCCGTATATGGGTTGTTGCTAATTAATTGCCTGCTGCGAGGTATTCACTTGAGCAGGGCGTAAACCCTGAGTCAATTCGTACAAAGCCGCCTCATCTAAGGTTTCTACTTCCAATAGATGCCCTGCTGTCTCTTCCAAAATATCGCGGTTTTCCCGCAGAATATCCAACGCCTGCGCCGAGACTTCTTGCAGCAAATCTCGCACTGCGATGTCCATCGCCTCGGCCGTTGCCTCGCTGTAACGGCGCTCAAAATAGGCTGGAGCACCATCCCCACCTAGAAAGCTACTGCGCTCTGTCTCATAGCTGACCCCACCTAAGGAGGCATCCATACCGTAGCGAGCCACCATTGAACGGGCGATATCAGTGGCCCTAGCGAGATCATCTGCAGCACCCGTGGACAGGTGGTCAAACACCAGCTTTTCTGCGGCACGGCCTCCCAACAGCACGGCAATTTTGTTACGCAGTTCTGTTTCTGTCATCAGAAAACGATCTTCGGTGGGCCGCTGAATGGTATACCCCAAAGCACCAATGCCACGGGGAATAATCGATACTTTATGGACTTTATCAACACCGGGCAGTGCCATACTGACTAAAGCATGGCCCATTTCATGGTAGGCAACAATTTTACGCTCCCGCGGGTTAATCAGACGGTTACGCTTTTCTAAGCCTGCAACGATTCGCTCGATAGCATGGGTGAAATCCTCCATGCTCACCACTTGGGCGCGGCGGCGGGTGGCCAGCAGCGCTGCCTCATTGACCAAGTTAGCTAAATCAGCGCCAGAAAAACCTGTGGTCAGCGCTGCAATGTCATCCAGTGCTATATCAGGGGCAAGGACAATCTTCTTAATATGCACTTTTAGAATCTGTACTCGGCCGATGCGGTCGGGACGGTCCACCAGCACTTGCCGGTCAAATCGTCCAGCGCGCAATAACGCCGGATCTAATATTTCCGGGCGGTTGGTTGCAGCCAACAACACCACACCCTTACCTGGGTCAAAACCATCCAGCTCAGCTAACAGCTGGTTCAACGTTTGCTCACGTTCTTCATTACCACCCTGTACAGTGGCTGCACCACGGGCACGTCCTAAGGCATCCAACTCATCAATAAAAATAATCGCCGGTGCTGCTTTTCGGGCCTGTTCGAATAAATCCCGCACCCGCGCAGCACCCACACCCACAAACATTTCAACAAATTCAGAACCCGATATAGAAAAGAACGGCACTTGTGCCTCACCGGCTACAGCACGTGCCAACAGGGTTTTACCGGTACCCGGCGGCCCAACCAACAGAATACCTTTGGGCATTCGCGCACCGAGGCTGCCGTATTCTTTAGGGTTCTGCAGAAAGTCGATCACCTCCTGCAGTTCTGCTTTAGCCTCGTCCACGCCGGCCACATCATCAAAAGTTACTTTAGTGTCACTCTCGATATACACCTTAGCCTTACTCTTGCCGATGGACATCATCCCGCCCATACCTTGTTTGGAACCCATGCGACGAATCAGCAGCATCCAGATGCCTACAAAAATCAGCGCAGGTAAAACCCAAGATAGCAGTGTAGTGAACCA
Organism: Thiopseudomonas sp.; assembly: GCA_035647115.1. Taxonomy (GTDB): domain Bacteria; phylum Pseudomonadota; class Gammaproteobacteria; order Pseudomonadales; family Pseudomonadaceae; genus Denitrificimonas. The sequence goes on from DASROA010000116.1 coordinate 32,080, forward strand.
AGTGTTTTCAATGGCGCCAGCATAGGTCACATCTGTGGCACTTAAACGCTCTGCCAGCTCAGGTGCTACTGGGGTGGTAATAAAACCTGTTTTACCATTATGTGCTGACTTAAATGTGCCTTTAATGGTGTCACTGCCAATGGTAATTTTCTCAATCAAACCCTGTTCAAGATAGTTTTCAAACTGACTATAAGGGATCGACTCAACGGTTTGCGTCTGCACCCAAACATCACGTATAAAAACCACCCCCATTACCGCAATAAGAACGTACCAGAGGTTGATTTGGGTTCCACGATTCATGTTTTATCTCCACTCAGCAGTTTGCTGCACCGTACCGACGCTGTGCTCACCACTGGAATGATTTTTATTTATAAAGCAGGTTACGAGCAGCCTATCAGCAATACCTGTCTTAATAAGGAAGGAACTCGGGATGTGAAGTATAAGATGAGTTTAACTGATACCTAATCACTGCTGATATCACCCACAAACCCTAAACATTGAGTTTGTGGGTGACCCTTGACTCACACCTGCGGTTAGCAACTGTGATTAACTACCATTAACCGCGAGCTAAACTTTTCACTAAGCTCGCTTGTGGGCCTTCGTCACCACGTGACTCCACAAAGCGCACCGTGTCACCTATATTTAGCCGATCAAAACCCGGTGGCGACACACTGTTCTCATGAAAATAAATCTCACGCCCATCTGTCGTTAAAAGAAAGCCATAGCCTTTATCCATGAACATTTTCTCTACAACCGCAGTGGGTTTTTCATCAGTTGGCAGCACACGCGTCTCTTGTATACGGCCTGCATAGCCGCGCAACTGTTGCTCTGCCGCATCAAATGCATCACGGATAGTGACATAAATATCATTAAAATTATCATTTTTATTGGGCTCGCGGGATACCACTAATTCTTCACCTGGAACGCTGATATCAACACTCACCCTGTGATTCAACACATCATATTGTGGCGTGCGGTTGGGCACTTCCACTATCACTCGGCACGATATAATGTGCTCAAAGTAACGGTTTAACTTATCTACGCGATCACGTATCGCCTCTTCAATTGGTTCAGAACGTTCAGCATTTCTAAAAGTAACTTCCAAAGGTATCTGCATAATTCACCTCGTGTGAAAAGCGTCGACGCAGTTAAAAATAAACGCAGTGGGTCGTGCATCAATATCACCCATACTTAAGATGCAGCCCAAGCTTTACTAACAAGCCATTACGACTATACTAAAGCGCAGTGCAACATCCCATGCGTACTAGCAGCATAGACAGCTTTATTAACCAAGTCCAACGCCCAGTGGCCACTTGCTAAATGCAATAATACACGAAGCAGTATTTAGCAAGCTGATGTATTCATCCACTATACAAAATAACAACAAGAGATTGATACAAATGCGAGAAAACTGCCGGACTTAGTCAAAAAAGACACCCATACCGCTGGATATATACACAGCCTGATTCTGCTGCGTAAGGACTAGAATAATTATGAACCTCGCGCTGCATTAAACCCATGCATAGGCAGCCACCATTCTTAGCTGCGGCACGCCCCTAGTGGTCTTAAAGCAGCATGCACAGACTTATAATCTGAACTAAATAAGTATCTCGCTGCCTCTCTAAGGCTCATACTCGCATGCTTCCTCGCTTTAATACCTTATAGAGGCTATATTTAAAAGACCCGTTAGAAGCTCACTGCTGCACTTTACCATAGGGCTTCGATACCCATTCCAGTAACCTATTAAGGATAATGTTATGAATGCTGCTGAAACCCCTTTGAGCAAAGAACAAATCACTCTTTTTGCGCAACGAATTGACGCACGCAAGAAGCTGTTACTTGATGAAATTCGCCACGTACTTGCACGCTCACGTAACGAGTATTATGTTGACCTAATTGGCGGAGCCGGTGATTCTGGCGATGAGGCAGCAGCTTCTCTGTTGCGCGACATTACCGAAGCTGAAGTTATTCGCGATATAGGTGAAATACGTGATATTGCGGCGGCTGAAGATCGCATTGCAGCCGGAAAATACGGCCTGTGCACTGATTGCGGGGAGCCTGTGCGCTACAAGCGGCTGGATGCCTACCCAACTGCCAAACGCTGTTTTTCCTGTCAGCTCATCCGCGAAAGAGAGTTGGCACCCTCCCCTTATACGGGTCGCTAAACAGCAAACAAACTGGGTTTATTGTTAGACAGTTATGGGTAAGTTTACCCCCTATGGTCGCGAATTACTTTTAAAAAGCCGACGTCTCTAGCAAGTCGGCTGCTCGGCCAAGCCTCGAATTGCTAATAGCCATCTTTAGTAAAGCAACGGGCTTGGTCAATAACGCCCTTCTTTCTAGACAACAGCCCCTATTAAGGCTGTGTAAAAGAATTGGGCTTTACCCTTCGGTTGCGGCTTTAATGCAACCCGAACTTTATAAAAGCGACGTATCCAGAGCTGGCCAAGCTCAGTGACTTTATCATCAGCTTCGGTTCGGGAGCAGTGAACAATGGACTCGAGCAATACGCCAGTTATGCAACGGCCAAAGAAGCCATTCGCGGATTAAGCCCTATTGCTGCATACCAATGGGCTAAAAGCAATATATGGATGAATGTCGTCTTGCTTAGAATCTTGCCGCTGGTGTCGCTCAAAACACGCCACGCTCTTTAATAGAGCGGTGACTTAACTCGTTTCATATAGTTCCAAACGAAATTAACACTTTTAGCCATGCTGTTGAGCAAGGCACAATGCCTGTCTCGCACTCGCGATTTTAATGTTTTGGTCTGCTTATTCATACTGCATATGCTATACAGAATCATATACTAAAGCCAAGGGAAGCTGTGCTTTCCACACTATCCATCCCCGCATTAAAAGTACGAGGCCTTTCGCGCAAAACTGATAAATAAAACTCGTGGAGATGTCATGCACACTAACGGAAAAGCAATTATTGAAACTGAAAGAATACCCATAAAACTTTGGTTAAAAGAAGAACAAATGGAAAAAGGTGCCCTAGAGCAAGCACGCAACCTAGCCAACCTGCCCTTTGCCTTTAAGCACATTGCTATAATGCCCGACACTCATCAGGGTTTTGGAATGCCGATTGGGGCTATTTTAGCCACCAAAGGGGTGATTATTCCCAACGCGGTCGGCGTGGATATTGGCTGCGGTATGTGTTCTTTACGGACTAACTTAACCGATATCGATACAGATGATCTTAAAGGCATCATGACGATCATTCGTGAGACCGTTCCGGTGGGCTTCAATCACCATAAAAGCAAGCAAAGTGAAGCTTGGATGCCCAAACGAAAAGGTATTCTACCCATCGTTAATCGAGAGTACGAAAACGCTTTATATCAAATTGGCACACTGGGTGGCGGCAATCATTTTATCGAAATCCAAAAAGGCTCAGATGGCTACATTTGGATTATGATCCATTCGGGTTCGCGCAATATCGGCTTTACGGTGGCCAATCATTACAATGATATTGCAAAAACCTTAAATAAGGCCGCCGGTGAGGATATCTCCACTGAACTGGCCTACATTCCAGAATCATCTAAGTATTTTGAACTGTACAAAAATGAAATGGAGTACTGCCTTGAGTTTGCCCTAGCTAATCGAAAGCTCATGATGGAGCGGGTAAAAACAGCATTTAGAGCGTTTTGTCCTGAAGTGGAATTCAGCCATTTCATCAATAAGCCACATAACTTTGCCGCTGAAGAAGAACATTTTGGTGAGCTAGTTATGGTGCACCGCAAAGGTGCAACCCGTGCTCGCAAAGGCGAGTGGGGTATGATTCCTGGTTCACAAGGCACCGGTTCTTTTCTTGTGAAAGGTAAAGGTGAGGCACAATCTTTCGAATCGTGCGCACATGGTGCTGGACGCATTATGAGCCGTACCCAAGCCCGCAAAGAATTGGACTTAGAAGAAGAAGTCAAAGCACTTGATGAGCTTGGTGTTTTACATTCTATTCGCGGCCGTAGCGATCTGGACGAAGCGCCCGGCTCTTACAAAGATATCGACGAAGTCATGCGCAACCAAGAAGACTTGGTTGAGGTGCAAATTGAATTGCAGCCTTTGGCCGTAATCAAGGGATAATCAGTCGCTTAACATGATTGGCAGTTGCGGAAAATAAAGCAGCACCTCGCATAAGTGCTTAACCGTAACTGCCAATGGCCACTCGCCGGACGACAAAACCGAACAGTCTGTTTAGCGCCAACTGTCAATAATGAGCTCCAACTGCCCCTGAAAGCCTGGCTGCGCATTGGCCGCAGTGCCAATGGGGATGCTAATCTGGCGCTGACCTTGCTCTTCAGTTATCTGTGCAGGGTGCGGTGCATTGCCGATACCGTCCTGCAGCGATTGACCATAGCGAATGGTTTTCTCGCGAACCGCTACGGTGATTTGCTCTTGATACATAAAGCCCTCAAAGTGCTCAGCAAACCAAAACTTACGATTGACTGCAAACAGCGGTACCCGCACCCCCACATCAATGGTGAACATCAACGCATAGTCAGAAGCTTGTCGCGCCATTTCGGTGAGATAGCCGGTGAAGTAAGTACACCTTCTTTTGCTCTTTAATCAGCTCGTCATAGCCGCACAGTAACGCCGAGCTGTGCTCATAACGTCTTTCATTGAGCACATAGTTGGGCCCTGCTCTGACCCGTGTCACTGTGTCAAAATAGTACGACCCTCTAACTTCAACACCTTGGTCATACTTTTCTTGCACACCGGGCGGCAGCTTACCCTAAATAGTTCGACCTTCATTTCAGTTTTTACAGGCTCACTTGGTGTTTTAAAATATTTCAAGTTGACTGCTCCTACTGCAGCACTAGCCACATAACGCGAGGCCTCTAGGACAGTGTTTATTCAATTTTTCTGCTCGAATAGGGTATGGTGATAGTTAGCCAATAGTTTAGTTTTAAGCAACGGCTTATTTTTCAATACAACATGGAGATGTCATGCGCACAAACGGAATAGCGACTATTACAACGGAAAAGTTGCCCATCAAACTCTGGCTTAAAGAAGAGCAAATGGATGACGGCGCACTGGAGCAAGCACGTAACCTTGCCAATCTACCCTTTGCCTTTAAGCACATTGCCATTATGCCCGACACTCACCAAGGCTATGGCATGCCCATTGGCGCTATTTTAGCCACCAAAGGTGTCATCATTCCTAATGCGGTTGGTGTGGATATTGGCTGTGGTATGTGCTCATTGCGCACCAATCTGACTGAGATTGACACTGATGACTTGCGAGAAATTTTGAAAGTCATCCGCGACACCATCCCAGTGGGTTTCAATCACCATAAAACCCAGCAAGATGAGCGCTGGATGCCCAAGGTGGAAGGCAATTTGCCCATAGTCCGCCAAGAGTACGACAATGCCTTATGCCAAATTGGAACTTTAGGTGGCGGCAACCACTTTATTGAAATTCAAAAAGGCTCCGATGGCTATATTTGGATTATGATTCATTCGGGTTCGCGCAATATTGGCTATACCGTAGCTAAGCATTACCACGAGATGGCGAAAAAGCATAATAAGCAAGCTGAAATTCGCGTGCCGCAAGATTTGGCCTATATCCCCGAGACCTCTGAGTACTACCAGCTGTATCTTGATGAGATGAACTACTGCCTCGAATTTGCCTTGGCCAACCGCAAACTGATGATGGAGCGCGCCAAGCACGCCTTTCAGGAGGTGATTCCTGAGGTGGAGTTTTTAGATTTTATAAATAAACCGCATAATTTTGCCGCCGAAGAAGAGCACTTCGGTGAACTGGTGATGGTGCACCGCAAAGGCGCCACCCGTGCCCGTAAAGACGAATGGGGCATGATTCCAGGCTCACAAGGCACCCGCTCGTTTCTGGTCAAAGGTAAAGGCGAGCCACAATCCTTTGAGTCCTGTGCCCATGGTGCCGGTAGAATTATGAGCCGCGCCCAAGCACGCAAACAACTGGATGTCAGAGAAGAAGTGCAGGCCCTTAAAGAGCGCGGCATTCTGCACGCCATCCGTGGCCGTAGAGACTTGGATGAAGCCCCGGGCTCTTACAAAGATATTGATGAAGTGATGGAGAACCAGCGCGATCTGGTTGAGATACAAATTGAATTGCAGCCACTGGCGGTGGTCAAAGGCTAATTCATTAGCCTACTGATTTGCTCTTCAGCATAGCCACAGCCTGCTGGGCTATTGTGGATAATCCGGCAGGATTATTGTCTGCATAAGTGATAATCAACTGCTTCATGCTGCGAGCCCAGAAGTTATGCAAATGCTCCGCCGCCACTGCAGACACCTACGCCTCATCACCATGGTGCAAGTTGTTGGCCACAATCTGCTCAAGCATTTTAATCACTGGGATGAATTTCCAGCACAAATCACGGTTTTTTCCATCAACGTGGACGTTGGGCAAGCTTGCACACAGGCAATTGTTATTGTCATAGTTTGCTCCTGTGCTTATTGTAAATCGATAACTCTGGTAGTAAGCCTGGCGGCCAACTGATCAAATTTTTGCGCAGTCATACGGCCATAGACCGCGCTACCCACGCGGATTGACGGCCCACAGGCGCAGTTCCCTAAACAAAAAACCGGCGCCAAAGTAAATTCACGATCCGCACTGGTTTGCTGGTAATCGATACCCAGTTTATTTTGGAATAGTTCCTACCTGTTTTTATTCTAATACAGCAGTACAAGGAACTTAGCACCTAATACCTGACAGCGGAATATGAATATCTATGCATAACAATTAACTAACAATCACGCCAACTTGGCTTTTCCTTAGTCTTCAGACAGAGCCAATTGCTGTTGATACAGTTGTAAGTCTGCTTTAGAAAAACAGCAAAACACCACCTCTGTTAAGCCTGCATTGGCATGGACAAACTCACGCACCCTTTGCACCGCGATACGAGTCGCTAACTCCATGGGAAAACCATACACCCCGGTACTGATACAAGGAAAAGCAATGGAGCGTACGCCTGCCTGAGCGGCTAACTGCAAGCTATTGCTGTAGCACGCTGCCAATAGCTGGGACTCATTATTATCGCCCCCTTGCCATACTGGCCCCACAGTATGAATGACATATTTGGCTGGCAAACGATAGCCTTGAGTGATTTTCGCTTCACCGGTCTCACAACCCTGTAAGGCCCGGCACTCTTCTAACAATTCTGGGCCAGCCGCACGATGAATGGCACCATCCACGCCACCACCACCCAACAGCGAAGTATTGGCAGCGTTAACAATGGCATCCACATGCAGGCCTGTTATATCACCGCATATAGCTCGTATTTTTGTTGCCATAATCAACTCTTGCGCTCCTGTCTTAAACATTCCATTTAAAGAGCCCAATCAAAAAGCGCTGGCCATGCTTATAACCATCCGCCTTAGCGCTGGTTTTAGACATGGTCAACACTCACATTAAGCCCGTGCATCACTGCGCCATCAGCAGCTCACTCTTGGAACACTAAACTATAGGTCACAGGAACCACCCAGCTGATGGTGGGCAGACTAGCGAGATTACGCAGTTTTTCGATGCCTTGCGCTAAGCCGTACTCATCGGCGTTGATAATCACCGGTTCTAAGGAGCTGACCAGCACTCGACCAGCCGAGAGTCTGGTGATCCGTACAGCACTGCTGACCTCTTTAGAGACACCATGCAATGAGAGCGTTAGCTCCAGTGTGTCGGTGTAGGTTTCGCCCACTGCCAGCTGCGCTGCAGTCTCAAGATCAACATTGCCACTGATGGTGGCTGCAGCGAACTGCTCCACTTCAAACAGCTCATTCTGCATCCGCTCATCCCGAATTGGAATTTTCGTGTCGACACTACGCAAGTTGACACTCAGCGAAACAGCGCCACTGTCACTCACAGAACCGCTCAGTTCCTTAAAGGTGTTCAGCTCTCCTTTATTTAAGTCTTTAATTGAGATGTAGTGCAAAGAAGACTCATCGTTCAGCAACTCCCAGCTAGCAAATGCGCTGGTTGATAAACCCAACACCATCAACATGGCCAATGACATTCTTTTCATAGTATTGCTCCTTATTTAGTTAACAAGCTCAGTACAGTTATCATTACTAACCCCCTATTTACGGAGCGAGCAAATGCAATATGGCTAAGCTTTTAGCCAACAGTGTTTGAACAGCAGCACTGGCTATCAACCCCTTAATAACAGAGTAGCCTAACCTTTAGCTGGTAGACATAAGTAGAGTTTAACACTACTGCCACGCTTCGCCTCTCGAGCTGGATTAATCCTACTCAGACTAAAAGTAGTCGTTACAGCAATCTTAAGCCAAGGCCAAGTTCTTATAAAAAACGGTAAAATGGACTAAACGAGGCAATTGTCGTCTAATAGGCGGATTAATTAACAATTACGAGAGTAGTAACGTGCGGGAAAATTTTTGGGAGCATTATTCGCTTGGGGAATTAAATGCCAAAGAATGGGAAGCGCTCTGTGACGGCTGTGGGCAATGCTGCTTGGTGCGTGAAGTGAATGATAATCAAGTCACTGTATTTAATATTGCCTGTGAGCTACTGGATATCGAAAAAAGCCGCTGCAGTGATTATAAAAACCGCTTTAGCAAAGCGCCAAACTGCCATCAACTGACGCCAGAAAACATCCCAAAATATAACTGGTTGCCTGAGTCCTGCACTTATCGACGTATCCACCGCGGTGAGCCTTTACCTAAATGGCACCCGCTGTTGGTCGGTTCGCGCCAGCGCATGCATAAAAAAGGTATTACAATTTCCACCCTGGCAGTGCCGGCTCAAGAAGTACCACGGCGCAGAAGAAATCAACACATCATAAAAACCAAGGCTATTTGATCCCGTTTCATCAGTTTGCAAGCGCCGCAGTTTCAGCATCACACAGAACTTAACACGCTAATCCTAGACGAACCGGATTGTTTGCCGCCTAATGGTTTGTGAGCCAATAGATTGAGAGGTGCACAATGCGCGAAGAGTTTTGGAAACATTACCAGCTCGATGAGCTAACCGATGAGGAATGGGAAGCCCTTTGCGATGGCTGCGGACAATGCTGTTTGGTCAGGGAAGTCGAACCCGATCAAGTCACAGTCTTTAATATTGCCTGTGGACT
>DASROA010000117.1:0-42117 GCA_035647115.1 Thiopseudomonas sp.
GTGATCTCACTGACCGGCCTGTATCGCGATCAGTTTCCCAATTTAATTGAGCGATTCAATCAGGCCATTGTAATGGTTGCCGAGCAAGACGAACCAGCCGCCATGAACCCCATTCGCGCCAATACACAGCACGTGCTGCAACGATTGTTGGAGTTAGGCTATCCAGAAGATCAGGCACAAAACCTCGCGCTCACCCGTGTGTTTGGCACCGAGTCCGGTGATTATGGTACTCAGCTGCCGGAAGCCACATTGGCTTCAGACCAGTGGGAAGCTGATGATAGCCAGCTTGCTGAGCTTTACTTGTCACGCATGTCATGGGGCTACGGGCCAGACACTTCGCAATGGAGTCAAAAGCCTGCAGCCATTGATGGTAAAGCGCTCAACTTGTATGCCGAGCAACTGAAAGGCACTCAAGCAGCGGTTTTTTCACGCTCATCTAACCTTCACGGCCTGCTGGATACTGATCACCCTTTTGAGTTCCTGGGTGGTATTTCCTTAGCCGTACAGCATTTAGATGGCGCTGCACCTCAGCTGTATATTTCCAATTTGCGTGACCCCAATCGCGCTAAGTTACAAACGGCTGAGCGCTTTCTCGCTAACGAATTACGTGCTGTCTACCAGCATCCCAACTGGCTGGCAGAAATGCAAAAAGAAGGCTATGCCGGCACCCTAGAACTGCTCAATACCATCAACAATTTTTGGGGCTGGCAGGTGATGGATGAACGTATGGCACGTGATGACCAGTGGGAAGAGTTTCATCAGACCTATATCAAGGATAAATACGATTTATCCCTTAAAGAGTGGTTTGAACAGAGCAACCCAGCCGCCATGGCGCAAATTACTGAGCGTATGCTGGAAGCTGTTCGCAAAGACTACTGGCAAGCCAGCGAACAAACTAAGCAAGAGCTGGTCGAGCTGTATCAAGAGTTAGCCGAGCAGCATGATGTGTATACCAGCAATGAAACCTTTAAGGCCTATGTGGCCGAACTGGCAGCAGGTTACGGCCTCTCCGGTGTAGCACCTGCTGTGGCCGAAGCAGCGTCAAATCCGCAGCCAACAGACCCTACCGAAGCAGAAACCAGCAACTCACCTTTAGAGCAGGTTAAAGGGCAAGAAATGGCTGAAATAACCCCAGCAGAACCCGTTGAGACTGATCTTTGGTGGCTGTGGACTTTAGTTATTTTAATCAGCTTAGGTGCGGCTTACCAAGCCATGCTGTGGCGTCGACAACGTATGTTGATAGGGGAATAAAATGGGTTTTATTGAATTAACCATGTCTCAAATTGCTGGCATGTTTTTGTTGCCGGTGTTTACCGTACTTGCCGTGCTGTTTGCCTATGCGTTGTTTGAACTAGGACGGTTTTTGTTTGAAATTATGCAACGTCGCTTTAGTGCAAATATTTCTAAACCATTAACCTGCTATTACCGTCAGCATCCCCAAGCAGACCTAGAACACTTAGAGCTGCAGGTTCTAAAAAAGCTAGAACCATTGCGGATCGTTAGTCGCGTTTCGCCCATGCTGGGTTTGATCGCCACCATGATCCCCATGGGGCCAGCACTCATGGGGGTGGCTTCAGGTGATTTTATGAGCGTCGCGGAAAACTTATCCGCTGCCTTCTCTGCGGTGATTATTGCCTTAATAGTGGCCTCAATAGTGTTCTGGATCCTTTGCGTGCGACGTCGCTGGCTGCTAGAGGAATTAAAACAGCTCGTGCCTATTGTTGAACAGGGGAATTAGTATTATGAGTCGCTTAAAACTCAATATCCTAGAAGACGAAGATGACGATCCTATTGCCAGCACCGTGAATATCATTGATGTCTTTTTAGTGGTGATTGCGGTACTACTGGTTATTTTAATGTCCAACCCCATCAATCCATTTTCCACAGATGAAGAGATTATCGTAATAAAAAATCCCGGTAAGCCCAATATGGAAATGCTGATTAAAGAGGGTACCGAGCTAAAACATTACCAGTCCACTGGAGAAGTCGGCGAAGGCCAAGGCAGCAAAGCTGGCATCACTTATAAAATGGAAGATGGCAGTATGATTTATGTGCCTGAATAGTCTGTAATTTTTCACACTGTGGCTGCTACGCTTACTGCCGAGCAAGAGTGCTCAGCTCAGAGTGAGCTATTGAGCAGCCTTTTTAAACACATAAAACAAGTTGGGTTCGCTCACTATATAAATAGTGCCCTCGCCATCCATCGCCACCCCTTCAGCTTGTTTAATACTACGAGTTAAACTATTAAAACCCATGGCCAAACTGATAAAGCTGACAGGATTGCCTGCTTCATCCAGCTCTAGCAGCATGCGTGATTCATCAGATAACACCAATAAGTGCCCGGTACGCTGATCAACGGCTAATGAAGAAAAATCACGCATAAAAATCTGCTTTGACGACAGCTCTTGCAAGGGCTCTAAAGTAGCAACGGGCACGTGACCCGCTTCAGGAAATGGCAAGCTAAATAAACCAAAGGGGCTGCGCTCCTTGGCTAACAACATACGCTGCTGGCGGCCATCCCAAGCCACCCCTTCAAACCCCTTATTGTGCGCCCGGGAGCGACCCAAACTGATCGATGGCACGCTGTCAGCATCGATAAACTGCGCGTCCAAGGGTAAATAAAACACGCTCATTTGCGCACGGCGTTCATCAATTATAATGATCCGCCCATCACTCAGTACTTCCACTCCTTCAGGATCTGAAAATCCGCGCAACTCCACCACGCGCAGCACTTCGCCGTCTAAAGATAACTCAACCAGTTTGGGTATGCGCCCGGTAACCGTAAATAGCGTATTACTGAGCGGACTCCAACTGAGCCCCGAGGTTTCAGATTTTTCCAGTCCAGTTAACGGCTTGGCCTGAATCACCGCTCGATAACCCGGCAGCCAGATACTGTCTGCTTGTTGAGTGAGGCTGGTATTATGCTCTTGCCACAGAAACAGCAAGCGATCATCCCAGTGTAAATAATGCAACAGCGAAAAGACTAAACCCAGCCCAGCAATCACCAGCAGCCAACCTTTCAAGCGCAACCTAAACATTTTTAACATACTCACACCCTTATTATTTAATTCGGCAAAGATACGCTTAAGCGCATCATCCTTAATTTGAGGCAGCCTGCTGTTGCTCAACTTAACATCGTACTGCGAAAATCAGACCCACAATTTAGACAATCGTTATACTCTACACATCGTTATTTTGGAGTTTTCCATGTCACTGCCTTCTTTACGTTTAAAGTCCAATGCTGATCGCCGTTTGCGTGGCGGTCACTTATGGGTCTATAGCAATGAAATAGATACCCGACAAACACCCTTAAATAGCTTTCAAGTGGGTGATCAAGCCATTGTCGAAAATGCCGCTGGACGCCCGCTTGGGGTGGTGGTGATGAGTCCACAAACCTTGGTCTGCGCCCGTTTAGTGTCCCGCGATACTCAGCACCGTCTGGATAAGTCTTTACTGGTGCACCGCTTGAATATTGCACTCTCACTACGAGAACGCTTGTTCAACGCACCCTTCTACCGTTTAGTGCATGGCGAAGGCGACTTACTGCCCGGCTTAGAAATAGACCGTTTTGGCGATATTCTCGTGGTACAAATCACTGCAGCCTGCATGGAACCTCATAAAGACATTATTCTGGAAGCCTTACTGCAAGTCTGCAAACCCAGCGGTGTGCTGTGGCGCAATGATTCTAACCTGCGTGACGCAGAAGGTTTAGAACGCTATTTAGAGGTCGCCTACGGTGAAGTACCTGAGTGGGTGCAGCTTTCGGAAAATGACTTGCTGTACAACGCACCACTGCTACAAAGACGCCTCTTAGGTTGGAATTATGATCAGCGTGATAATCGACGCAGCGCGGCAAAATACTGCACAGGACAACGGGTGCTGTCTGTCTACAGCGAAGTGGGCAGTTGGGCCATACCCGCCGCTGTGGCGGGCGCCAGTGAAATATTCTGCGCTGATGCTTCAGCATCGGCCTTAGACGCCTTGGTCAGCAATGCACAAAATAATCACACCCAAAGCAGTATTCTTTGTGCTGAAGGTGATGTGCTGGATAACCTTGATGCGCTCAAAGCCAATGAAGAACGCTTTGATGTGATTATCGCAGACCCACCAGCCTTTATTCGCCGTAAACGAGACAGCAAATCCGGTACCGCTGGTTATCGTAGACTCTATGAGAGCTGCATGCGCTTACTCCACCGTGATGGCATCTTTATTTGTTCATCACGCTCGCCATTTTATAGCGAAGACAACATGCGCAGCGCACTGCTGGCCAGTGCACGGCACCTTGACCGCAACATTCAAGTTCTCGAGCAAAGTGGCGCCAGCGCAGATTTCCCCATGCATCCAGCAATTCCAGAGTCCCATTACCTGAAATACATGGTGTGCCGGATTTTGCCTACCAGTTAAACTGCCACAACTTCATTTAAATCAAGCAAAGCAGCGCTGCCCTTTGCCCCACTGTACTGGGCAGCGTAGAATGAGCAGACTACTCGTCACTACCCACGGCGAGCCGACGCACGCTATGCCAACCGCACGGTCATCCCGCAGCAACAGTCGCAGATGCGCTTATCGCCTTTTTATTTATTTTGCAGGAAATTTTCATGCCTGATTATCGTTCGAAAACTTCAACCTTCGGCCGCAATATGGCGGGTGCTCGCGCATTATGGCGCGCGACCGGTATGACCGACGAAGATTTTCACAAACCTATTATTGCCATCGCCAACTCTTTTACCCAGTTTGTACCCGGTCATGTGCACCTTAAAGATATGGGTCAGTTAGTGGCCCGTGAAATTGAACGGGTCGGTGGCGTCGCCAAAGAATTCAACACTATTGCCGTGGATGACGGTATTGCCATGGGTCACGATGGCATGCTCTACTCACTGCCCAGCCGTGAAATCATTGCTGACTCTGTGGAATACATGGCCAATGCCCACTGCGCTGATGCCCTAGTATGTATTTCGAACTGTGACAAAATCACCCCTGGCATGCTGATGGCCGCTTTGCGTCTCAATATCCCTGTGGTGTTTGTCTCCGGCGGTCCCATGGAGGCTGGTAAAACCAAACTGGCCAACCACGGATTAGACTTGGTGGATGCCATGGTGATTGCTGCAGATGACGATGCATCCGATGAAGATGTTGCCGAATATGAGCGCAGCGCTTGCCCCACCTGTGGTTCATGCTCGGGAATGTTCACCGCCAACTCCATGAACTGTTTAATGGAAGCTCTGGGTCTAGGTTTGCCTGGCAACGGTACCGTACTGGCTACTCACGCTGACCGTAAAGAGTTATTTTTAGAAGCTGGTCGCACCATTGTTAAGCTGTGTCATCGTTATTATAAAGACAATGACGAATCTGCCCTGCCGCGCAATATTGCCAACTTTAAAGCTTTTGAAAACGCCATGTCCTTAGACATTGCCATGGGCGGTTCCACCAACACCATTTTGCATTTATTGGCTGCTGCCCAAGAAGCAGAAATTGACTTTGACTTGCTGGACATTGACCGCTTATCACGCAAGGTGCCAGAGCTGTGTAAAGTAGCGCCCAATATCAAGGATTACCACATGGAAGATGTACACCGTGCCGGTGGTATCTTCAGTATTTTAGGTTCCTTGGCCCGCGGCGGTTATCTGCACACTGACCTACCCACCATTCACAGCAAAACCATGGCCGAGGCCATTGCCAAGTGGGACATTACCCAGAGCACTGACGAAGACGTACACACCTTCTTTAAAGCCGGTCCTGGCGGTATTCCAACGCAAACTGCATTCAGCCAAGCCACCCGTTGGCCCAGCTTGGATTTAGACCGTGAAAAAGGCTGCATCCGCAGCGTGGAGCACGCGTACTCCCACGAAGGCGGACTGGCGGTGCTGTACGGTAATATTGCCGAAGATGGCTGCGTGGTGAAAACCGCAGGGGTCGACGAATCCATCCATGTCTTTGAAGGCACGGCAAAAATCTTTGAAAGCCAAGATTCAGCTGTGAAGGGTATCCTTGCTGATCAAGTAAAGCCTGGTGACGTGGTGATTATTCGCTACGAAGGCCCCAAAGGCGGTCCCGGCATGCAAGAAATGCTCTACCCCACCAGCTACTTAAAATCTAAAGGCTTGGGCGAGCACTGTGCATTACTGACGGATGGTCGTTTCTCTGGCGGCACCTCAGGCCTATCCATTGGCCACGCCTCACCTGAAGCTGCTTCTGGCGGTGCCATTGGCTTGGTGCAAGACGGTGATACTATTTTGATTGATATCCCCAACCGCAGTATCAATCTACAAGTCAGCGATGCTGAACTGGCTGAACGCCGCGCCGCGCAAGACAAAAAAGGCTGGCGTCCCGCTGAAGAGCGTCCGCGCAAAGTGACCACTGCTCTGAAAGCTTACGGTGTACTGGCCACCAGTGCTGACAAAGGTGCGGTGCGTAACAAAGCGCTGTTGGATGAGATGTTTTAAACAACCACTGCTAATCTGTACCTACCGAGCTTTTACTCTCGGACAATAAAAAAAGCTCCAGTTCAAGTTCAGCGCTGAACTGGAGCTTTTTAATTCAATTCATCTAGCTAAATTGCTTGATAGCTTCTTAACTGAGTTAGATAGGTACAGCGCCTAAATCATCCAGTAAGCGTGAAGCAATAAATAAGTACATCACCACCCCTGTGGCATCACACACCGAAGTAATCAAAGGTGCGCTAGCGCTGGCTGGGTCAAAATTAAATTTGCTCAGAATAAACGGTAGGCTCATGCCAATCATACAGCCGATCATCACAATACTGACCATACTCAGCGCCAACACTAACGCCACTGTGGCATCACCCCGTATATAACCCAGCACCGAAACTGCTGCGGCCATGGTACAACCCAATGCTAAAGCGACTAAGGCTTCACGGCCAATTAAGTACAACCAGTCACGCATCACCACCTCTCCGGTAGCCAAGGCTCGCACCATCAAGGTGGCAGACTGTGAGCCGGCGTTACCGCCACTGTCCACCAACAGCGGTAAGAAAAACACTAAAACAATATTGGCAGCAATGATGTCTTCAAAATGGGCAATACCAGCCCCCGAAAACAGGTTGCCAAACACCAGCAAAACCAGCCAAAACACCCGTTTACGGTACAACAAACCAATGGTGGCATCTTTCATGCTGCCGGCAATGGTGCTCACACCCGCAGACTTATGAATATCATCGGTGGCTTCTTCGCTGACCACGTCCATGGCATCGTCATAGGTAACAATACCAATGAGTACGCCCTGCGCATCAATAATGGGTAAAGCCAACAAGTCATAACGGGCTATTTTCTTAGCAATGTCCTCTTGGTCTTCGCTAACATCTGCACTAACCACTGCGCTGACCATTAAGTCTTCGATGGTTTTAGTCACATCGGCGAGAATTAAGTCTCGTAATGACACCACACCTAACAAACAACGGTTATCATCCACCACATAGGCTTGATAAATTGTTTCCGCATCGGGCGCTTCATTACGTAAATATTCCATTGCCTGCGCCACACTCATCTCAGGCGTCAAGACAGCGTAGTCTGAGGTCATCAAGGCACCGGCAGTGCCTTCCACATAAGCCGACAGCTTATAAATATCTTCACGCTCTGCGATGCCCAGGGCGGGCAGTAAGATGTCGCGTAAATTTTGATCAAAGCGTTTAAATAAATCCGTCCGCTCATCCGCTGGCATTTCACTGACCAACTCCGCTAAAGCAGCACGGGGAAATTCACGGGCTAAGCGTACTTGCTCGCTGGGTTCAAAGTAACCAAAGACTTCAGCACGTTTAGGCAAGCGCTCCAATAAGCGCCAACACATGGTCGCTTCCAGCTGCTCTAAAACATCCGCCTGATCCACTGGACGTAAGTCTTCAAGCGCAGCTAAAGCACTGCAAAAATCGTTTTTTTGAATTGCCTCGCTCAGAACGAGCACGAGGTTGTTAATAGTGTCACTCATTGTCAATCTCCAAGCGGCCTGCGCTGGGCAATCCGCAGAGACTACAAATCAGACCAGGCTGTTGTTAGTCATCGGTCAACTGCCAGCAAACGCTGTTGATACTCTGTGATGAAGCCCTACTCGGACTTATACAAGAACTTTCCATATAGCCTTTATTTTCTCCGGGTACCGTATATGCGGCGTGCGAATACTAAGGGAAACCGCGCACAATAACAACTACAGCCCTATTTTGCACATTCAGGACGCCGTTTTCCCTGACAATGGTATGCTTAGTTTAATTGAGTTAACTTTTTTAAAATATAGTGTTTTTAAGTGGTGTTGCACTGCTATTTGGAGTTTATTTTGACGGCCACAGTTGATGATGTAAAAAACTATTTATTGGATCTACAAGACCGTATCTGTGCGACCTTAGAGCAAGCGGATGGTCAAGGTGAGTTTTTGGAAGACAGTTGGGAGCGGCCCGGCGGCGGTGGAGGCCGTACTCGAGTTTTAGCCGAGGGCGCCTTAATCGAAAAAGGCGGCGTCAATTTCTCCCATGTTTACGGTGACTCTTTACCGCCTTCAGCCAGCGCTCACCGCCCTGAATTAGCTGGGCGCTCATTTCAAGCCATGGGTCTGTCTTTGGTTATCCACCCGGAAAACCCACACATTCCCACTTCACATGCCAATGTGCGTTTATTTATTGCTGAAAAACCCGGTGAAGAACCAATCTGGTGGTTTGGCGGTGGCTTTGATTTAACACCTTACTATGCCGTAAAAGAAGACTGTATACACTGGCACCAAGTCGCCCACGATGCCTGTGCACCCTTTGGTGACGACGTCTACGCAGAGTATAAAGAATGGTGTGATCGTTATTTCTATCTCAAACACCGCGATGAACCACGGGGGATTGGCGGTCTATTCTTTGATGACTTAAACCAGTGGGATTTTGACACCTGTTTTGCCTTTATGCGCGCTGTCGGTGAAGCCTATTTAGACGCTTATATGCCCATTGTAGAGCGTCGTCGGCATACACCCTTCACAGAACAAGAGCGTAACTTCCAAGCCCATCGCCGTGGCCGGTATGTAGAATTTAACTTAGTGTTTGATCGCGGCACCTTATTTGGCCTGCAATCCGGTGGCCGTACCGAATCTATTCTTATGTCACTGCCGCCACAGGTTCGCTGGAGTTATGACTGGCAAGCAGAACCGGGCAGTCGTGAAGCACAACTCACTGAATACTTTTTACAAAACCGCGATTGGTTAGGCGAGGCCCGCGCACAATGAAATATTATGGCGTTTTTGGCAACCCCATTGCCCATAGCAAATCCCCACTGATTCACAGCTTATTTGCCAAGCAAACGGAACAGCACATCAGCTACGAACCTTTACTGGCCCCTTTAGATGGTTTTGCTGCTAGCGTTACTGAGTTCTTTAAAACCGGCAGCGGTGCCAATGTTACTGTGCCCTTTAAAGAAGAAGCCTTTGCCTTAGCTGACCTACTCAGCGAGCGAGCGCAGCGTGCCAAAGCTGTGAACACCCTCAAGAAACTCGAAGATGGCCGCTTGCTAGGTGATAACACTGATGGTGCCGGCTTGGTCAATGACCTGCTCAATAATCATGTGCAGCTAACCGATAAGAAGATTTTGATTTTAGGTGCCGGTGGTGCGGTACGCGGCGTTCTCGAGCCATTACTGGCCCACAATCCGGCGGAAGTGTGCATCGTCAACCGTACCGTAGAAAGAGCTGAGCAACTGGCCAGCGAATTTTTAGACTTAGGCCCTATGACCGCCTGTGGTTACGATTGGATTGATGCCCCTGTGGACATCATTATCAATGGCACCTCGGCCAGCCTCAGTGGTGACTTACCCCCACTCGCTGACAGCTTGATCAAAGCTGGTGATACGATTTGCTACGACATGATGTATGGCAAACAAACCACGGTCTTTAATCAGTGGGCTCAACAACAAGGGGCTGCCCTCACTTTAGATGGGTTAGGCATGCTCGTTGAGCAAGCGGCGGAAGCTTTTTATGTGTGGACAGGTCTGCGCCCTGATTCTGCTGCCGTATTAAAACAACTGCGCCAGCAGCTTTAAGCAGAACGCAGTACTTGCCCGCTGCGCAAGTCACGGATACTGCTCGGCTGACGTTGTTGGCCGAGCTCTCCGCCCAGCACCATGTCCAGCTGACCATGAAAATACTGTTCAATGCGTAAGCGGCTTTTCGCCGGCAAACAGCCATTGGGATTAGCCGATGTGGAGACAATTGGGCCCGCCAATGCGCACAAGCGCGACACCAAGGGGTGGGCACTGACCCGAATGGCCACAGTGGCATGCTCACCACTAATCCAAGCAGGTATACGCTGATGATGAGGCACCAGCCAAGTATGGGGACCTGGCCAGCTGTCGGCCAATTGTCGCAACTCACTGGCACTTAAACCTTCTAACAACCAAGCAAACTGCTCAATATCAGCAGCTACTAAAATCAATCCCTTATGAACGGGACGCTGCTTGATGGCCAGTAAGCGTGCGACTGCTGTTTTATTAAAAGGATCACAGCCTAACCCCCAAACTGCTTCTGTGGGGTAGGCAATCACTGCACCTTGCCGAATTTTTTGCGCAGCCTGTTGAATCTGCCAAGCACTGGTCATGAAATGTACCCACACCAAAATGTTTACTGCACCATTAAAAAGCCTATCTTAAACCTCTCTGCGCTGACGATACAGCCATAAACCATTCTCATTGCTCACACTACCTGTTATTTCCAAATCGGTTAGCGCAGCTAATACGTCCGGCAAGGGTAAACCACTTAGCTCCACCAGTGCCTCAATATCCATAGGCTGAACTTTTAATAACTCAAGTAACGGGTGTTCTAACTGCAATGATTGCTGCGCAGCCGGCTCTTGTGGCTCAGCGATACGCTGCCAGCCTTGCAATGACTCTAAAATATCCCCCACAGTTTCAATCAAGGTGGCACCATTGCGAATCAATTGGTGGCAGCCCCGTGCACTTGGAGCATGGATTGAGCCAGGAATGGCATACACCTCTCGACCTTGCTCTGCAGCCAAGCGCGCGGTAATTAGCGAGCCACTGGATGGACTGGCTTCAACCACTAAGACCCCTAACGACAACCCACTGATAATACGGTTACGCCTTGGAAAGTGGCTGGCGTGGGGCGCGCTAGCCAATGGCAGCTCTGATACCACAGCACCGCCCTGCTCAAGAATGGCCTCAGCTAAATAGCGGTGCCGCGCAGGATAAACCCGCTGCAAACCTGTTCCCACCACAGCAATGGTCGTACCTTGCACATCTAACGCACCTTGGTGCGCTGCAGCATCGACGCCGAGCGCCAAACCGCTGGTGATGGCAAAACCAGCTTTAGCTAAGCTGCGCGCAAAGTTTTGTGCGGTATCTAAACCTGGCCGCGTAGCATTGCGGCTGCCCACAATAGCAATCTGTGGCTGCTCTAAAATAGCTGTCTGACCCTGCACAAATAATAGGGGTGGCGCACCTGAGGTTTCTTGTAATAGCGCAGGATAATTAGGCATGTCATGCAGTAAAATATGTTGGCCGGCACACTCAGCCCAACGTAACGCCGCTAACGCATCCTCACGAACACTGGCAGAGCGCCGTGCCTCGATACTACTCTGTGGCATTCCAATAGCCTGCCAAGCTGTGGCCGGCGCACTCAATGCTGCGCTGGCCGAAGAAAAAACCTTTAACAACCTATAGAAGCGTTGCGGCCCAATATCTGGCAAATTGTATAAACGTAAGCGTGCTTCAAGTTCAGCCGGTGAGCAATCGCGCATAACAATATCCTTATCAAGCGTGATATGACATCCAAGTCATGGGTGTTACTCAGTGTAGTTGGCAGTGCTTAAAAAGCAAAAAAGCGCCTGAATTAAAGGCGCTTTTTTGCGAGCTATTAGTTAAATTTAAGGGTTCTTAACTTTATCCATGACTGCCAATTGGCGGTTGGCACGCAAGATCAAACCGTAACTGAGCTTGTCATACACACGGAAAATCATCACCAGACCGGCACGCTCATCTGGAATTTTAATCCTGTCACCGCTGACGCGATCACGAACTGTTTCCCCAGTTTTGTATACAGCCAGCACATTACCTTCGAGCAAGCCTTCGCGGGCACCTTTATTGATGGTGACCACATCAAACTGGCCGATTTGCGTAACCCCACGAGGCACATCGAGAATCAAACCATCAATCTCTTGTTTTGGCTCACTGGGCATAAAAGTGGAGTTAATGGCCCGCTCTTCAGTGGGGAACAAACGGTCAGCATTGCGCACTTCTTGGGTGCTACGGGTCAGTACCATGGTGCCAATTTCATCTTCCACTGCGACAATTTCACCACCACCGATATCGTCTGCGTTAATGCCAAGAAACTCTTCGGTAATGGGGTCAATATAGCGACGGCCTTGACGATAAATCCCATACACAGCATTATTATTAACATCGCCGCGCACATAAATACGGTCACCTTTACCGCTCACCACGCGCTCAGCTTCGCCGGCAACCACATAAGGTCTCTTGCTGAACTCGTCATTACTGTTCACAATACGGTTGTTCAATAAGAAGCTGTTAATGGCCTCTAAAGGGATGGTTGGTATGGCATCAGCCATGGCAGTGCGCCGCACTTTAGGTGAGAGTTTAATGGTGCCGCGACTCGCGCCACGGTCAAGCATAATCCGCGGCTGACCGTCAATATAAACAAGGCTCAGGCGATCGCCTGGGTAAATTAAATGGGGGTTAGCAACCTGCGGGTTGGCATGCCAAATTTCTGGCCACTTCCATGGTTTGCTTAAAAACTTACCGGAAATATCCCATAAGGTGTCACCTTTCACCACTGTGTAGGTGTCGGGGTGATCATTTTTTAACTGTACTTGTGCTTGGACTGCGGCAGTTGCAAGCAGTAGCAGTGCAAGTAATGTTTTCCTCATGCGCTGAATCCCTTTATCATATATTGACAGTGGAACGCCCAATGACAATTCTAGACCCCAATTTTGGCTTAACAGCCATTTTTTTATTAGGCTGCGTATCATAGTAGCAGTGCTTCTTAATTTTTTTCCACAAGTACATCACAAACGCATATGGCAATTTTAAATATTCTTGAATTTCCCGATCCGCGATTGCGCACCATAGCTAAACCTGTGGCGCAGGTCGATGATCAAATCCGCACCCTGATTGATGACATGCTAGAAACCATGTATGACGCGCCAGGGATAGGTTTAGCTGCAACTCAGGTTGATCAACACATTCGTCTAATCGTTATGGATTTATCAGAAGATAAATCCGAGCCGTTGGTGTTTATTAATCCTGAGTTTGAAGTACTCACCGATGACACTGACGTGTACCAAGAAGGTTGCTTGTCAGTTCCAGGCTTCTTCGAGGACGTGCAGCGGCCACAACGTATTAAAGTGAATGCCCTTGATCGCAATGGTGAGCCCTTTGAGTTGATCGCTGAAGGCTTATTAGCCATTTGTATTCAGCATGAGTGTGACCATTTAAACGGTAAGCTCTTTGTTGACTATTTATCATCACTCAAGCGCGATCGTATTCGCAAAAAATTAGAAAAGTCCCATCGCCAAGCTCGAGCTTAAGTGTTGCCTGAAAACCTCAGCTAGCCGCGGTGCTACCCCTCCTGTCATTGCAAGGTAATTGTATGTCTTTGTCTCTGCGTATCGTGTTTGCTGGCACACCTGAATTTGCTGTCAGCCACTTACAAGCTTTACTTGATAGTCAGCATCAAGTTGTTGCGGTATACACCCAACCGGACCGGCCCGCTGGGCGCGGCCAAAAGCTGACACCCAGCCCAGTCAAACAATTAGCTTTGCAACATGACATCCCTGTGCTGCAGCCGGTTAATCTGCGCAGCCCCGAAGCACAACAAGAGTTGGCCGCTTTCAATGCTGACCTTATGGTGGTGGTGGCCTATGGGCTTATTTTGCCGCAAGCGATTCTTGATACGCCACGCTTAGGCTGCATTAATAGCCATGCTTCATTATTACCCCGTTGGCGCGGCGCCGCACCCATTCAGCGCGCCATTGAAGCCGGTGATGCAGAAACCGGCGTCACTGTGATGCAAATGGAAGCCGGCCTAGATACCGGCCCGATGCTGCTTAAAGTCAGCACACCCATTTCTGCAACAGACACCGGCGGTAGTCTGCATGACCGCCTCGCTAGCCTTGGCCCAGATGCCGTATTAACAGCCATCGAAGGCTTAGTCGATGGCAGCATCACCCCTGAACAACAACTGGATGGTTTGGCGACCTATGCGCATAAGCTAAATCGACAGGCTGCATTGCTGGACTGGCAACGCCCAGCCGTAGAACTTGACTGCCAAATACGCGCCATGCACCCTTGGCCGGTATGCCACACCACTTTAGCTGGCGAAACACTGCGGGTGCATGCCGCTGAGCTGGCAGAAGGACAAGGTCAACCGGGTGAAATTCTCAGTGCAACCCGTGATGGCTTATTAGTGGCCTGCGGCGAACAGGCATTACGCCTGACCCGCCTACAGTTGCCCAATGCCCGTGCTCTACCGTTCAATGACTTACTTAATAGCAGGCAAGCCCTCTTTAGCCCCGGTCAGGTATTAGGTCTATGAATCCACGCCTTGCAGCGGCCCGCGCCCTTACTGCGGTGCTCGCGGGTAAAGCATCGTTAGCCAGCTCTTTACCCAAACAACTGGAGCACGTTGCTCCACGGGATAAAGGTTTAGTTCAAGAACTGGCATTTGGCACCGCCCGCTGGCAGCCACGCTTAGCAATTTTAGCAGCTGAGTTACTCAGCAAACCTTTTCGCAAGGCTGATCAAGATGTCGAAGCTTTACTATTAATTGGCTTATATCAGCTGCTGTACACCCGCATTCCCGCCCACGCTGCCATTGGCGAAACCGTTGGCTGCGCCACTGCGCTACGCAAGCCTTGGGCGAAAGGTTTGCTCAATGCAGTACTACGCCGTGCCCAGCGGGAAGCTGCAGAGTTATTACCTCAGCTGGAAAGAGACCCTGTGGTACTGACAGCGCACCCTCGCTGGTTACAAAAGTCACTGAAAGCGTTTTGGCCAGAACATTGGCTAACGATTTGTGCAGCCAATAACAGCCATCCACCCCTGACCCTCAGAGTTAATCAGCAACGCTCCAGCCGCGATGATTACCTTCATGAGCTGTCAGCCAAAGGCATTGCAGCACAGCCCACCCCATTCAGCCAGCACGGTATCACCCTAGCGCAACCCTGTGATGTCACTGAGCTACCAGGTTTTACTGATGGCATGGTCAGCGTACAAGATGAAGCGGCACAGCTGGCTGCTGAATTATTAATGCTAGAAAAGGGACAACGGGTGCTGGACGCCTGCTGTGCACCGGGCGGAAAAACTTGCCATATTTTAGAGCAGCAACCGCAACTTAATGAAGTCGTGGGCATCGATTTAGAAGCACAACGTTTAGAGCGTGTGCAATCAAATCTAGACCGCTTAAAACTCAAAGCTACGCTGCTTGCAGCTGACGCTCGTGCTGTGGATCAATGGTGGGATAACACCCCTTTTCAGCGCATTCTGCTGGATGCGCCCTGCTCAGCAACCGGAGTTATTCGTCGCAACCCCGATATTAAACTGACCCGACAAGCTGAAGATATTGAACCACTGGCAAAGTTACAGGGTGAGCTTTTGGATGCACTGTGGCCCACCTTGGCCGATAACGGTATTTTACTCTATGCCACCTGCTCCACTTTACCCACAGAAAACACCGAAGTGATTGCCGCCTTTTTAGCACGCACCGAAGATGCACAAGAATTACCCTTTAACGCGGAGTTTGGCCTGCCGCAACCCCATGGTCAGCAGTTACTCGCCCAAGAAGGCGGCCATGATGGCTTCTACTATGCTCGTCTGATTAAGCAAACACCTGCATCAAGCAGTTAAGGACTTAGCAATGAAGATTATTATTCTTGGTGCAGGGCAAGTGGGGGGCACCCTAGCAGAACACCTTGCCAGTGAAGCCAACGATATCACCGTAGTGGACACTAATACTGAGCGCTTACGGGACTTGGGCGATCGCTTAGATATTCGTACCGTCAACGGCCATTGCTCTTTTCCAAACGTTCTGCAGCAAGCTGGAGCTGACGATGCCGATATTTTGGTGGCAGTGACCAACAGTGATGAAACCAACATGGCTGCTTGCCAAGTGGCCTTTACCTTATTTCGCACCCCAACCAAAATTGCTCGCGTACGCGAACCTGCGTATTTAGACCACCCCGAACTTTTTAATAATGAAGCCATTCCCATTGATGTGTTGATCAGCCCTGAACAAGAGGTGATCAACCACATTAAGCGCTTAATTGAATACCCAGGCGCACTACAGGTGTTGGATTTTGCTGAAGGCAAAGCATTGCTGGTTTGCGTGCGCACCTATTATGGTGGACCTCTAGTTGGTCAAGAGTTACGGCAACTGCGTGAACATATGCCGAAAGTAGAAACCCAAGTGGCGGCCATTTTTCGCCATGACCGACCTATCTTCCCCACTGGCGACACCATTATTGAAGTGGATGATGAAGTATTCTTTATTGCTGCCCGCGGACATATTCGCGCAGTGATGA
Organism: Thiopseudomonas sp.; assembly: GCA_035647115.1. GTDB lineage: Bacteria > Pseudomonadota > Gammaproteobacteria > Pseudomonadales > Pseudomonadaceae > Denitrificimonas. The sequence continues at coordinate 16,526 of DASROA010000117.1, forward strand.
GCGAATTGCGGCGCATGGAAAATGGTTACCGTAAAATAATTATTGCTGGCGGCGGCCATGTTGGTGGGGGGTTAGCGCAAGCCATTGAAAACCATTACCAAGTTAAAGTCATTGAAATCAATGCCGAACGCTGCCGCGAGCTATCTGACAATCTAAATTCCTCCATCGTATTACAGGGCAGCGCCTCCGATCGCGATTTACTCATGGAAGAAAACATCGATGAAGCGGACATTTTCTTAGCCCTGACCAACGATGATGAAGCCAATATTATGTCCTCACTACTGGCCAAGCGCTTAGGCGCGCGCAAAGTCATGGCAATTATTAATAACCCCGCCTATGCTGACTTGGTGCAAGGCGGAGCCATTGATATTGCCATCAACCCACAGTTAGCCACACTAAGCACCTTACTCACCCATGTGCGCCGCGGAGACATCGTTAGCGTCCATTCATTGCGACGCGGTGCAGCAGAAGCCATTGAAGTGATTGCCCATGGTGACCGCAAATCCAGCAAAGTGATTGGCCGTAAACTCAGTGAAATCCGCTTACCACCAGCCACCACCATTGGCGCTATTATTCGCAATGACGAGGTGCTCATTAATAGCGATGACCTCATCATCCAAGCTGACGATCATTTTATTTTATTCTTAGTGGATAAAAAGTATATTCGTGACGTGGAACGTCTGTTTCAACCCGGTCTGACTTTTTTCTAATCTTTAGGCTTATTTTAGCGAGTCACTAGCATGCACTTTGCAGCCATTGGTCGAATTCTTGGCATCTTATTGATGTTATTTAGCGTCAGTCATGTCCCACCATTACTGATTGCTCTTTATGACAGTGGCGGCTCGAGCGCCAGCTTTGCTTGGTCATTTGCGATTACAATATTAACCGGCTTAGTGATTTGGCTACCGGTACGCCATGCCCGAGCTGAACTGCGGGTGCGCGACGGTTATCTCATCACAGCCTTATTCTGGATTGTGCTGGGCACTTTTGGGGCGATTCCTTTTTTACTGTCCCCCGCGCCTAACATGAGCTTTAGTGAATCATTTTTTGAATCCTTTTCTGGCCTGAGTACCACTGGTGCTACGGTATTGACGGGTATTGACCAGCTGCCTCGGGCGATTCTTTATTATCGACAGCAGCTGCAATGGCTCGGCGGCATGGGCATTGTCGTCTTGGCAGTGGCCATTATGCCCATGCTTGGCGTAGGTGGCATGCAACTGTACCGCACAGAAATGCCCGGTCCGCTAAAAGACAACAAGCTCTCGCCGCGCATTGCCGATACTGCAAAAACCTTATGGATTATTTACTGTGGGCTCACCTTAATCTGTGCAGTGGCCTACTGGTTGGCCGGTATGAATACCTTTGATGCCATAGGCCATAGTTTTTCAACCATTGCCATTGGTGGTTTCTCCACCCATGACGCTAGCATTGGCTATTTTGATAGCCCTCTCATTGAGCTGATCTGTATCTTTTTTATGACGATTTCAGCCATGAACTTTGCCCTGCACTTTTTAGCCTTACGCAGCCGTTCTTTAAAGGCCTATTTAAGTGACCCTGAGTGCATCACCTTTCTAAAAATTCTTGCGGCTTTATTTATTGTGGCTGCGGCGGTCTTGATGCTGTACAGCCACTACGACAGCCCCATTCAGTCCCTACGTTATGCAGCTTTCCAGGTTGTTTCAGTTGCCACCACCACGGGCTTTGGCATTACCGATTTCAGCATCTGGCCCAGTTTTTTACCATTTTTATTGCTCTACGCAACATTTATAGGCGCCTGCGCTGGTTCGACCGGTGGTGGTATGAAAGTGATGCGAGTCATGCTGCTATACCGTCAAGGTCAGCGTGAAATCCACCGCTTATTGCACCCCAATGGAGTCTTCACTATTAAGTTGGGCACACGCAAAATTCCCGACCGAGTGATTGATTCTGTATGGGGCTTCTGCGTAGTGTATATGGTGACCTTTTTTACCTTGATGCTTGCTTTATTAGCTTGCGAGCTGGACCCCATTACAGCATTTTCTGCGCTGGCTTCATGTATGAACAACCTCGGTCCTGCACTGGGTGAAGCCACGGCACACTATGGTGATTTACCCGACACCGCTCACTTCATACTGAGCTTGGCAATGATCCTAGGCCGCTTAGAAGTGTTTTCTTTACTGATTTTGTTATCTCCAGCGTTTTGGCGTTATTAAGTGAGCCCGCTGACTAGCGGTTATTTTCTTGCGCCAAGTACTCATCTTTTAAGCGCACATAATTGCCCGCTGTATAGGTAAAAAAACTCATTTCTTCTGCAGTCAATGGCCGAATCTGCTGTGCGGGCCGCCCCATATAGAGATAACCACTGGCGAGATGTTTACCCGGTGACACCAAGCTGCCCGCAGCCAGCACCACATCATCATCGATGCGTGCGCCATCCATAACAATCGAGCCCATCCCCACCAATACTCGCGAACCAATACTGCAGCCATGCAATAAAACCTGATGACCTATGGTGACATCCTCACCAATCGATAAGGAATAGCCCTCTGGGTTGTATGTGCTGGCATGGGTAATATGCAAAACACTGCCATCTTGCACACTGCTGCGCGCACCGATACGGATTTTCTGCATATCACCGCGAATCACTGTGTGCGGCCAGACCGAACAATCATCCGCTAAATGCACATCACCAATCACCACTGCGCTACTATCAATGAATACCCGACTGCCGCAGTGTGGTATTATTCCCTTATAAGCTCTAATCGACACAATATTAAACCTTCAACCGTATGGGCGCTGATATGTATTAAGATAGCTACATTATCAGCTATTTATTCGCCTTTTCTTTTGTGTATTTACAGGTATAACCGTGACTGATCAAGACAATCCTTTACTGCAAGATTTTGACTTACCCAATTATTCTGCCATTCGCCCGGAACATGTTGAGCCAGCCATTGATAAAATTCTAGCTGACAGCCGCGCTACTATTGAGCAGTTATTGAGCAATCAACAACAACCCACCTGGGACCGCTTAGTACTGCCCATGGATGAACTCAGTGCCCGCCTAGGTGAAGCCTGGAGCCCTGTAAGTCACCTCAACGCGGTCTGCAATAACCCCGAGCTGCGTACTGCTTATGAAGCCTGCTTACCCAAACTCTCAGAATTTTGGACTGAATTGGGACAGAATCGTGCTTTATTTGAAGCTTACCAAAGCTTGGCCAACAGCCCAGACGCTAAACAACTCTCTACTGCGCAACAAACCATTTTAGATAATGAGTTACGTGATTTCCGCTTATCTGGAATTGATTTACCGCCCGAGCAACAAAAGCGCTACGGTGAAATCCAGAAACGTCTTTCCGAGTTATCCAGCACCTTCTCAAATAACCTGCTGGATGCGACCCAGGCGTGGACTAAGCACATTACTGATGAGCAAGACTTAGCAGGACTGACCGATTCTGCCAAACAACAAATGGCGCAAGCCGCACAAGATAAAGATCTAGACGGCTGGCTGATCACCCTGGAGTTTCCCAGCTACTATGCAGTGATGACCTACGCTGATGATCGTAACTTGCGTGAGGAAGTCTACCGTGCTTACAGCACTCGCGCCTCGGATCAAGGCCCTAACGCTGGTCAACTCGACAACTCTCCCATCATGGAGGAGATCCTCGACCTGCGTGTCGAGCTGGCTAAGTTACTTGGTTTCAATAACTACAGTGAGTTGTCCCTGAGCACCAAAATGGCAGAGTCCACCCAACAGGTGTTAAATTTTTTACAGGACTTAACTCAACGCAGTAAACCTTTTGCTGAGCAGGATTTAGCTGAACTCAAAGCTTTTGCCCAAGAACATCAAGTCACTGATCTAAACAGCTGGGATGTGGGTTATTTCAGTGAAAAACTGCGCGAGCAACGCTACAGCATCAGTGAAGAAGAGCTACGTGCTTACTTTCCCATTGATAAAGTGCTCAGCGGTATGTTTAACATAGTGGAAAAATTATACGGCGTACAGATTAACGAGCTGACTGATTTCGACAGCTGGCACCCTGACGTACGTCTATTTGAGATCACTGAAAACGGTCAACATGTGGGGCGTTTTTTCTTTGACCTCTATGCCCGCGCACATAAACGTGGCGGCGCTTGGATGGATGGTGCACGTGACCAATACCGTGATTCAAAGGGTCAATTGATCAACCCCATTGCCTATTTAGTGTGTAATTTCACCCCAGCCAGCGAAGGCAAGCCTGCGCTGCTCACCCATGATGAAGTCACCACTTTATTCCATGAGTTTGGTCACGGTTTGCACCATATGTTGACCCGTATTGAGTTTGCAGGAGTCTCCGGCATTAATGGCGTGGCTTGGGATGCCGTCGAACTGCCCAGCCAATTTATGGAAAACTGGTGCTGGGAGCCGGAAGGCTTAGCGCTGATTTCTGGTCATTACCAAACCCAAGAAGTACTGCCCAAAGCGCTGCTGGATAGAATGCTCGCGGCACGCAACTTTCAGTCCGGTTTAATGATGGTGCGCCAACTGGAGTTCTCTTTATTTGATTTTGAGCTGCATTGTAGCCACGGTGACGGACGCAGTGTGCTAGATGTGCTCAATGCAGTTCGCGAGCAAGTTGCAGTGATGGTACCGCCCAGCTGGAACCGTTTTGCCAATAGTTTTGCGCATATTTTCGCCGGCGGCTACGCTGCGGGTTATTACAGCTATAAGTGGGCCGAAGTGCTCTCTGCAGATGCTTTTTCACGCTTTGAAGAAGAAGGCGTGCTCAACCCAGAAACTGGCCGCGCCTTCCGTGATTCGATCTTGGCTAAGGGCGGCTCACAATCACCCATGCAACTGTTTATTGAGTTCCGCGGCCGTGAGCCTGAGATTGATGCACTTTTGCGTCACAGCGGACTTAGCGATCAACAAGCTGCTTAACAAGCGAGAAAATTATGAATACGCCAACTAACAGCACAGCTTCAGAGCCCATAAAACGTTTTATTTCTGGTGCGGTTTGTCCTGCTTGCCAAGCCATGGATAGTATCCGTCTGTGGGATGTGGATGAAGTTTCCCATCGAGACTGTGTCAAATGTGGTTACAGCGATACACTAAACGCGCAGGGTAACTCGATACCTAGCGAGCTACCGACTCGAGTGAATACGGATGCGTTACGCAAGCCTAAAGCCCAAAAAGGCCAAGCCATGCAGTTCTTCCCTAACCCAAACTTAAAAAAGTAAGCGAACCGTATAAAAAACGGCCCATTTGGGCCGTTTTTTATTCTAATTACCCCTAATTACTCAAAGGGTACTGGACGTGGGGTATCAGGTGTGGAAGGTGGCAGCATCGGAATAGTAAAGCTTGGCTGCTCACCGGTTAAGCTTTTCAAAAAAGCTGTGATTTGACTAATTTGCTCGCTTTCCAGTTTACGCCCCACCTGTAAGCGGGCCATAACATCCACTGCTTCATCTAAATTCCAATAGGCACCGTCATGGAAGTACGGATAGGTGAGTTCTACGTTACGCAGAGTCGGGACTTTAAACTTAAAGCGGTCCAAGTCATCACCGGTCAAACCTGCAACACCTTCGGCTGGATTATTGGTGACATACTCTTCAAACAAACCCATTTTCTGAAACGAGTTACCGCCAACTGCAGGGCCATTATGACAAGCAGTACAGCCAGTCTCTTTAAACAGTTGATAACCCGCTTTTTGCTCGGCAGTGATCGCATTTTCATCACCTTTGAGCCACAGGTCAAATGGCGAGTTGGGTGTTACTAGAGTTTCCTCAAACTCAGCAATGGCATCAGTCACTTCATTGATGGTGATTTCATCAACGCCGTAAACATCTTTAAATGACTGTACATACTGTGGAATCGAAGCTAAAACGCCCACTGCTAGCTCGTGGGAAAAGCCCATTTCCATGGGGTTTTCAATGGGGCCACCTGCTTGCTCTTGTAGGTCAGCAGCGCGACCATCCCAGAACTGTGCCACGTTTAAACTAGAGTTAAGCACCGTAGGCGAGTTAATTGGACCTTCTTGCCAATTATGACCAATGGAAGACGGCAGGTTGTCACTGCCACCCATGCTTAAATTATGACAAGAGTTGCAGGAAATAAAACCCGACTTTGATAAACGCGGGTCAAAGAACAGTTGCTTACCCAGCTCTACTTTTGCCTCATTAGTGGTCACATAAGGCTCAATGGGCTGGATGGGTTCGTTTTTCTGCGGGGCTGCAAAAGCAGCGGCGCTCATACTTACAGCGAGCGCTAAAATTGATCGTTTTAACATTAAGCATTACTCCAAATACGTATGGCCGTTCTTCTACCATGCTAAAAAAGCGGTGCTTAATATTGACTAGAATCAAGTAATAGCATCTCTACACTTTAAAAACGGTAAATAGCGCTAACTACACTCCACCATCAGTCACAATAGCGCAGCACGTTTTACGCTATTGGGATCCAACACTTGCATAGCGGCATACTGACTGACGAACACCTGCCCACCAAATGTCTCTAAAAAGTCTGAGCGTTGCAATTGATCTTTAACCGGACCTTTCACTTCAGATAAATGCAACTGCACACCAACGGCAGATAAACGCTCAACAATGGCCTGCAAGCTGCCTAAAGCACTGGCGTCAATCAAATTAATACCTGAGCACATCAATACTAAGTGTTTACAGTCGGGATAATCCACCATCAGCTCAATAATGCGCTCTTCTAAATAGCGCGCATTGGGAAAGTACAGGCTTTCATCAACACGCAAAGAGACCACGGTATCGCTCTGCACCACAGATGAAAAACGCTCAATATTACGGAAGTGCTCGGTACCTGGTAGTTGTCCAACCACTGCACTGTGTGGCCGGCTGGTGCGCCATAAAAACAGCAACAGCGACAGGCTGACCCCTAAAATAATACCGATTTCTACACCCATAAACAGCACACCAACAATGGTTGCTGCCTGAGCAATAAAATCCTGTTTAGAAAACCGCCAAGTACGCTTTAACGAATCCAAGTCGACTAAGCTCAATACCGCAACAATAATGGTTGCCGCTAAGACCGCATGGGGTAAGTTTTCAAAGAGCGGGGTAAAAAATAACGCCGTGACGGCTATGCCTAACGCAGTTAGAACTCCTGCCATGGGTGTTCGCGCACCCGCATCAAAATTAACAATAGAACGAGAGAAACCGCCTGTCACTGGAAAACCACCGCTGACCGCTGCTGCAATATTGGCTGCACCTAAACCCACCAGTTCTTGGTCCGGATCAATGCGTTCGCGCCGTTTTGCTGCCAAGGTTTGCGCCACTGAAACCGACTCCACAAAGCCCACCAAACTAATGAGCAACGCAGCAGGCAGCAGTTCTACAGTCAATTGCCAATCCCATGCGGGTAACTGTAAAGCCGGCAAGCCTTCGGGAATACTGCCCACCACCCGCACCCCAGCGCTGGTTAAATCGCCGAAAGTCACCGCTAAGACAGATACTATAATGGCGAGCACTGGGCCTATTTTCGTTAAGCTATCTGCCCAAGCTGCACTTAGGCCTAATCCCAGCAAGAGCCCCTTTAATCGCGTACGCGAAAACTGTAAAAATACTAAGCACAAAATACCAATCACTAAAGTGGGTAAATTAACAAAGGTAATGTGTTTAGCCAATGAAGTGAGCAATTGCACAAGGGTTTGCCCCTCAGCATTGATTCCTAAGATGTGTTTTAGCTGACTTAACGCAATCAATACACCTGAGGCGCTAATAAAACCAGAGATCACCGGATGACTTAAAAAGTTCGCTAAAAAACCCAGCCTAAATAGCGCCATCACCAGCAAAATAATCCCTGACAATGCCGCCAGTAACATCGCCGCTGCGATATAGGCTGCCGAGCCCATTGGAAACAGCGGCTCTAACGCGGCTGCAGTCATCAAGGAGATCACTGCCACCGGGCCCACCGCTAAAGTGCGGCTTGAACCAAAAATGGCATATAACACCAGCGGCGCAATACTGGCATACAACCCTGTTATGGGCGGTAAACCAGCCAGCATGGCATAGGCTAAACTCTGCGGAATTAACATCAAAGTGACAATCACCGCTGCTAAGCCATCTCTGCCTGCAGTGCTTCGGTCGTATGCAGCGGCCCAGTCAAGACAGGGCAGCCAACGTTTTACTTTCACGCTTTATTTCCTATTGAAAACCACATGCCAGCACCTACATGCATGTGGATGCTAACCCTATAGCATGGACTGAACTTCTTGGCTCGATGCTGATTAACAGCTTAATCAACTGATGCGGCAGTTATCTAAGCAGTACAACTTGCGCAACCGTCAGCTTAGCGCTCTCGCTCATGCGGCTCAGCTGCAAAGCCCCTAGACAAACTTGTTTAGTTTGCCCAACGTTGCTCAATACGCGGTAGCAAACTGGTGAGGTCATAGCCCACATTTTTAGCTGCAGCGACTAACGCTGTTGCATGGAGACGATGGGCCTCACTCAATGCCCATACGCAGCATGAGCGTGTGCCCGTTCGGCAAAACACCAATACAGGGCCTTTGACCTGTGCCATTAATTCAGCAAACTCACTGACGTTATCATCGGTAATTTGTCCAGATGCAATCGGTAAATAATGGTAGTGCAGGCCTGCTGCTTGCGCCGCCGCCGCTATATCTGCATTGCTAGGTTGATCTTCAGCTTCACCATCAGGACGGTTATTCACTACAGTAACAAAGCCTTGCGCTGCGATACTGGGCATATCGCTGGGCTGTATCTGTCCAATAACTGAGATAAAAGGGGTGAGTTGTTTAACGGCTTCCATCGGTGTGTCTCCAGCTTTACAAGGCATTGAGGGGAATTTTCAAATAGCGTACACCGTTATCTTCTGCCGGTGGTAGCTCACCTGCGCGCATATTCACTTGCACCGAAGGCAAAATTAATGTTGGCATATCTAAAGTTGCATCGCGGGCAGTACGCATAGCGACAAACTCCTCTGCAGTAATGCCTTCACGCACATGAATATTGTTCTGACGTTGTTCCGCAATCGTGGTTTCATTGCAGTACTCGTCACGACCGGGCGCTTTGTAGTCATGACATAAAAACACTCGGGTGCTGTCTGGCAGCTCAAACAAGCGCTGAATTGACTGATATAAACGATGAGCATCACCGCCTGGAAAGTCACAACGTGCCGTTCCATAGTCTGGCATAAATAGCGTGTCGCCAACAAACACCGCATCACCAATCACATAACTTAAGCAAGCTGGCGTATGGCCAGGTGTATGCAGCACCTGCACACTTAGATCGCCAAAGTTTAGGCTATCGCCTTCATTCAACAAACGGTCAAACTGGCTGCCATCTCTGGCGAACTGGGCTTCTGCATTAAAGATCTCACCAAACACCTGTTGCACAGTGGTGATTTGCGCACCAATGGCCAACTGCCCACCCAACTGTGCTTGCAAATAAGGGGCTGCTGAGAGGTGATCGGCATGTACATGGGTTTCTAGCAACCATTCAACATTCAGTTGCTGCTCTTTAACAAACGAAATAATTTTATCAGCGCTAATGGTTTCAGTGCGCCCTGATGCAGGATCATAGTCAAGCACTGAGTCAATAATAACGCACGATTGTGAGCTAGGGTCACGCACCACATAACTATAGGTGTACGTTGCTGGATCAAAAAAACTGGTTACTGCAGGTTGCATTACACTGTCCTCACAGCCATATCGAAGGAGCTGGCACTTATCATACACGAGCAATCGGAATAAGCTTATAACCCATTTGAATATAACATTAGAGCATAGGCTATGAAAATAACCTCAACAGCTAATCTAGCTAGCAAAGTTCCTTCTTCGTGTGCTTTCCCATGTATACAACCACCCACCACACTCAACTTCAGTGCCTTGCAGTTTGCTCACCGCAAAAGTTATGTTTAACCTTCAAAAAAAAAGGCACCTAAATAGATGCCTTTTCTCTCTTTTGTAAAAAGATTATTTTTTATCGCAATTTTTCTTGCCACAGGTGTTAAGCCCGATAATGCTGTACACAGGGCAGCTGCCAAGCGCACCTGTTACCACTGGTACAATACCAATCCAGCCCCACCAGCCAACCTTATCCGTCAGTGCTAAACCCATTAGAATCAAGCCGATAATAATTCGCAAAGCACGATCAATTGAACCCATATTGCTTTTCATAATGATACCTCGTTTCTCGCTAAATAATCCGTCTTCAGCTACACGATACAGCATTATAAAGTATCTACACCTATCAAGCTGCTTTTAAAAGCCAGCAAAACGTAATTTTTACTACATCTTGTCTAGGCAGTAGATTTTATAGAGGGTCTCAATGATAGCCATCGCCTCTTTGCTACTAATACTGTAATAAATTTGTCGCCCATCACGGCGAGTATTCACTAAGCCTTCACGGCGCAATACGCCTAACTGCTGCGATAAAGTGGGTTGTACAATTTCTAAGCGCTCTTCGAGCTCACCCACATTCATTTCTCCGTGCACCAGCTGACACAATAACAGTAGCCGATCAGGGTTACCTAAAGCCTTCAATAGCTGTCCTGCAGAGTCTGCGTTATCACGCAGCTGTTCGATGTCCATTGAGATAGGCGAGTTATTCATTCAATACACCCTAAAAAAGAGTCTCATCTAAACTGTTTTACCAATGCGCCTTATCGGTACAGCTGATCAACAGTTGAGAGAGTTGCTGTTTATTATCAGTTGCAACATAACACCCTGTTCCAGGTTCTATCAGAACAGGGCATGCTGCACATGCTCATATGATAAAAATATAACGTTATCTCTGCTAGGCCTGTGCTCTTCACCGCAACTAACGACCAAGCATAGAGATTTAACTGACTTGCTGGTTTTTTTCAGGGACTATTAATGCCCAGATCAACCCCCACAACAGTGCGCCTGCGCCCAACCAAAAAGCACCTTGCAAAGTGCCACTGGCCGCCAACCACTGTGCGGTGAGCCAAGGGCCTGTGAGTTGAGTAAAGCCATACAAAGCAACCAAGGCTGCTGACAAACGTGGCCCTTGATGCGGATGCAAAGTCCGTGCTAAACGCTGAGTGAGCAGCACTGTACCTAAAAATGTACTGCCCACCAATATTGCACAGAGCACCACGCCCCATGCTGCAGGCAATAATAACACCGCCAGCACGCCGAGTAACTGCAAAATGTAATTTAAGCGTAGTGCTAAAGCGTCACCTAATAAAGCACCTAACTTATTCCAAATCCAGGGTGCGGGCAAAGTTGCTAAAGCCACCAGTAGCCAACTACCGTCGACTAAAAAGCTACCATTGTCCAACTGTAAGCTGGCCAACATGGGCAAGAAAGTCATGGGTAAAATATAACCCAAACCGGCCCCAGCGTAAGATAAAAACAACGGCGTACTGGCTCGGTCAAGTAAGCGCGTAGAAGGGCGTTGACCTCTATCTGCAGGTAGGTTCACTGGTTCTGGAATATCCAATACAGCCAACTGGCGCCAGCCCCACCAAGCTAAGGGTACGCTCAATAAAAACGCAGGCCACCAGCGATCTGCGCCTTGCAACCACTGTGCAGGCACTGCCACCAAGGCACTGGACACCAGCAGTCCAACCCCCACGCCTAAGTAAACTAAACCACTGGCTGTTGCACGCCCATGCCGAGCCAACCACTCCAAGATTAACGAAGGCGCCTGAACAAATACAATCCCGTTCGTAATACCGTTCAACAAACGTAATGCAGAGAGTGTTTCCGCTGTTTCTGCTTGGGTTTGCAATAAAGTGGTTAAAACATTAATAGCCAACGCCCAAGGCAAAACAGTATGTATTTGCTCTACACGGTGCCAGCGCATGGCTAATAGCGCACCAATTAAATAACCAAGGTAATTCCAGCTGGCAACATCAGCCCCTTGCTTTAGACTCAGCAGGCCATCCTTAACTAACCACGGCAGCAATGGCGTATAGATAAAGCGCCCTAGAGTGTGCACCACCAACAGCACCAAGGCACCGGCAATTATTACCCGTAAGAGATCTGGCGTTTTTTGATTCATAGAGTCATTCTTATTATCAATATGCGCAGTTTGCGACTCATTACGGGATAAAGCTTTACGACATTAGTGGCACAACATAAATCACTGTTCTGCAGCCTGCGCATTCTGCAATAAAGCCAACAATTGCGCCCGCCAAACGGCTTGTTGCGGCAAGGCTACAAAAAACGGATTCAAGTAATTTTCCCGTGCCTCATAGGTTAAAGGCTGCCCTTGCAGGTTGAGGACTTGACCGCCAGCTCCCTCTAAAACCCCTTGGGCAGCAGCAGTATCCCATTGCGAGGTGGGTGCCAAACGTGGGTAAAGGTCGGCTTTGCCAGCGGCCATTTGGCAAAATTTTAATGAGCTACCGACATTTAATAAGTGTAACGCAGGAAAGCTCTCGCCCAAGCCCTGCAATAATGCTTCTTGCGCAGGACTGCTATGGCGCTTACTGGCCAGTACCACTAATTCTTCAGAGGGCGCACTGCGCATCTGCTGCGCGCGCAATTCGCCACTTTGATCGCGACACCACGCGCCCAGCCCAGCGCCACCATAATAAATAGCGCCTGTAACCGGCACCCCAACCACCCCAAACACCACCTGCCCCCGCTCAATTAACGCCACATTGACGGTGTACTCATCACTGCCACGAATAAATTCTTTGGTACCATCCAGTGGGTCCACCAACCACCAACGGCTCCACTGCTGACGCTCAGCCAAAGGAATAGCGCAATCCTCTTCAGAGAGCACTGGAATATCTGGATCTAAGCCTGGTAAGCCTGCCGCCAACACCTGATGAGCTGCGATATCTGCCGCTGTTACCGGCGAGTCATCCGCTTTACTGTGCACCTGCACATCAGCTTGCCAGTACGGCAAAGTGGCTTCACCAGCGGCCTGCACCAACTCCAACACAGCTTGCATTAAAGGATACTTCATAACTTTAACTCTCCGCGCTGCTGCAATAAGTCACGCACGACATACATCGCCGCTAATGCCCGTCCTTCAGAGAATTGTGGATGATCAATTAATCCCAGCAGATTATGCAAGCTCACCGTTTCCACACGCATTTGCTCCGGCTCATCACCGGGTAAGCGTGATGGGTATAAATCACGGGCCAATACCACATATATACGTTGACTCATATAGCCAGGTGACAAACTCAACTCGGTAATAAGCTCCAGCTCTTTGGCAGCAAAACCAGCTTCTTCTTGTAATTCGCGATTGGCCGCCTGTAAAGCATCTTCCCCAGGATCAATCAAACCTTTCGGCAACGACAACTCATAAGCGTCACTGCCCGCACAATATTCCTCTACCAACACCACTTCATCGGCTTCGTTTAAAGCCACAATCATCACCGCACCTAAACCACCCGCCTTACCGCGTAAACGTTCATAAGTGCGCTCGACCCCGTTACTAAAACGCAGCTCTAACTGCTCTACACGAAATATTCGACTGCGTGCTACTTCTTCACAGGTCAAAATAACTGGCTTTTCCCGCATAATAAAACTCCTAACGCTGATACAGGTATCATAGCCTGCTTGATCACACAGTTTTAGAGAGAATGAACGATGCAACCGCTACCTTGGGAGAAAATTGATACCGTTTTGCTTGATATGGACGGCACTTTACTGGACTTGCATTTTGATAATGTGTTTTGGCTCGACTATATGCCCCAGTATTATGCCGATAAAAACGGACTGTCCCGCGCCGAAGCTGATGCTTATATACAGCCTTTATTAGCCTCGTATAAGGGTCAAATCCAGTGGTACTGTGTGGACTTCTGGAGTGAAAAGCTGGACCTGCCCATTAAACAAATGAAGCAAGACACTGCCGAGCTTATTGCGCTACGAGCCAATTCCGAGCAATTTTTAACAGCCCTGCAAAATGCTGGAAAAAAATGTGTGCTGGTCACCAATGCGCATCGCGACTCATTAAATATCAAGCTGAACAAAGTGCATCTCGAGCCTCTACTCGATGTGATTGTCAGCTCCCACGACTACGGTTACCCAAAAGAAGATCAGCGCTTCTGGGCACGGCTCAGCCAGCACATTAAGTATCAGCCCGAACGCAGTTTGTTTATTGATGACAGCCTACCAGTGTTGCGTAGCGCACAACGTTACGGTATTGGACATATCCGCGCTGTACTGCAGCCAGACAGCCAAGGCCCAAACAAAGATTGTGCAGAGTTCATCCCCTCCACTGATCTACTGCACTTAGTCAGCAACCTCTAAGGCATGCTTGAATACCGCCACATACCCATTGACAGTACTGGCGGTGCTGGTTACAACGGGTTTAAAGCAATAATAACAGAGGACCAACCATGACTCAGAAGCAGCCTTTGGTATTTAACAGTTTTGCCGAGTTTTACCCCTATTACTTATCCGAGCATCAAAACCCTATCAGTCGCCGTTTGCACTTTCTAGGCACCGCATGTGTGCTGAATATAGTGCTCTGCGTGCTATTTAGTGCAATCAGTGCAGGGTGGTTGCTGGCGGTACCTGTGTGCGGTTACGGTTTTGCTTGGTTGGGCCATTTTGTTTTTGAGAAAAACCGCCCTGCCACCTTTCAATTTCCGTTGTACAGTCTCGCTGGCGATTTTGTGATGTTTAAAGACATCATCACGCGGCGTATTCCTTGGTAACTGAGCAATCTAGCCCTGTTCAATGCGCTAGAAATACTGCTCAGTCAGCCATCACGCACCATTTGTTTGTTGTTAATTAATTAAGAGGTACTCAGGCTTAATAATGTCAGCGAGCTGATGGTAAGCAAGGCTTAAGCGCACCTCACCTTCAGCATAAGGCCCCAACACATAGGGCGGGTAACTGAAGGTGAGACCCTGCTCATTAAACACAAAGTTATCCGTTAGCAAGATCTCTGCCTGCTCTGCTAAGTTGTCACTTAACCAATGCTCAGCGTATTCCCCATAGTTTTCTAAATAGAGCGCCCGTAATTGCTCCAGCAATTTAGACTCGGCAAATCTCTGTAAAAGGTCGGGCAACAATAATTGCTGACGAGCATTCAAATCAAACAACAGATAACGGGTGCTATACATGCCATGGGCGCCACCGGTATAGGTATAAAAAAACTGTTTAAAACTGGCTAAATGATGGCGCTGAGCAATAAATCTTAGGCTGTCTTGATAGTCATAAGCTAAAGCATAGGACTGTGCTGAATCTCGCGCTTCCTTAATTTCAGCATAACTCTCAACCAACCAATCAGCGGCCTGTTGCTCGATCCCCAGAAGTTTCTGCTCAACACTGTCTGATAGCTGCTGACCCGGCTCATACTGCATATCCAGTCGCTCTAATAGCGCACTGTCGAGCCAAGGCAGCCCTGTGGCTTCGAACTGTATTTGTAAAGTAGCACATGATTGCTCATCAGGCTCATAACACTTTTTGTGCTCTGCAACGTTGAGCAGCTGTGGCACTATTAAAGGCACCTGCTGCATTGCCTGTGGTGCTACCGCTGCTGCAAAAGCGCCTATGGATAGGCTGCTCAATAAAAAACCACCAGCAACTAGACGCTTAAGTCTCTGCATAACAAACACTCTCTCACAATCACACTGGGTATGCGTGTTCAGCTTAACACGCATACCCTAGGCAAAAAACGATACTTAATGCCAAGCACTCCAACTCTAACAAACGCTCACTCTTCTATAGCACCTAGCCATAACTTAGGCAGCTTTTGTGTGAGTGGGTTTACTCACTACGCAGATGAGGTCGCGCCAACCCTAGGTGCTCACGTAAGGTGCTGCCCGTATACTCAGTGCGGAATAAGCCACGGCGTTGCAATTCTGGCACCACCTGCTCAATAAAATCCTCGATACCTGCTGGCAACGACGGTGGCATCAGGTTAAAACCGTCCGCACCTTGGTTACGGAACCAATGCTCCATTTGATCAGCAATGTGCTCAGGGGTGCCCAGCATAGTGCAATGGCCACCACCAGCCGCCAAACGGCCCAGCAACTGACGTACCGTTGGCTGCTCAGTTTGAATAATACGTAAGATGGTACTGTAACGTCCTTGCGGCCCTTTAAACTCTTCCAGCGGCGGCAACTCAGGTACTGGCGCATCCAACTCCCAATCTGAACAATCTTGCTCAATAAACACACCCAACTGACGCAAAGCTGCTGCCGACGGCAAGCACTCGTCCAACTCCCGCTGCTTAGCCCGTGCTTCTTCCTCGGTGGACGCCACATAGGTCACTAACCCCGGCATAATCGGTACTGGTGCGTTGCGCCCAGCGGCTTTAACCCGCTGTTTAATGTCCGCGTAGTAGCCCTGCGCGGTAGGTAAATCATAGGCCACTGCGTAAATGGCTTCCGCACATTGCGCTGCCAAAGTGCGGCCCTGCTCGGAAGCGCCAGCTTGAAACAACACCGGATGCCCTTGTACTGGACGCGGTATGTTAAGTGGACCGTCCACCAAGAAAAACTCACCTTGATGGTTAATTGGCTGCACTTTAGCGGGGTTGGCGTAGTGTCCTTGGCGATCAAATTCTAAGGCATCATCCTGCCAAGAATCCCATAGCCCTAACACTGCTTGAACAAATTCTTCAGCACGACGATAGCGCTCGGCATGGGGCGGCATGGCTTGATAGCCATGGTTACGCGCTTCCTCATCAAACATTGAGGTGACCACGTTCCAGCCAATCCGGCCTTTACTAATATGGTCCAAAGAAGCCACTAAACGGGCGGCATGAAACGGCGTGTAAAAGGTACTGGAGACGGTACTGATAAAGCCGATTTTTTCCGTAGCACGGCTCATGGCTGCAATGGCGGTGAGCGGCTCCATAAACCAAGGGCTGCCATCGGAGACATTACCCACCGAGGCGCCATCGGCAAAAAACACCGCGTCTAATTTGCCGCGCTCGGCGATTTGCGCCAGCTGTTCGTAATAAGCAATATCACCCAACTGCTCCACCGCAGAATCTGGGTGACGCCATGCCGCCTTATGGTGGCCGCAGCCCATAATGAATAAATTAAGATGCATCATGGGCTGATTATTATCTGTAGTCATCATCAGTTTTTCACCAAGCCGCCATCAACAATTAAGTTCTGCCCCGTTACCGAACGGGCCCAAGGTGAAGCAAAAAATAAAATTGCATCAGCAAACTCCGCAGGGGTGGTGACCCGACGCAAGGGCGTATTGGCTGCAATGTAATCAAACACCGCTTCAGGTGTGGCTGCTGAGGCATCGGTGGTACGCAATAAGCCCCCAGACACCATATTCACAGTAATGTTATCGGGACCTAAATCTTGAGCAAGGGTGCGAGTCAACGACAGCAAGGCGGCTTTGCCAGCGGTGTAATCATGGTAAGGCACCACCGGGTTCTGAAATAGATTGGTACCGATATTTACAATGCGGCCAAAGCCCGCTTCGCGCATGCCTGTTAATGCCGCTTGCGTGGTATTCAGCGCACCACCCACCACACCCTCAAACTGCTGGTTTAGCTCAGCCATGGTCAGTTGCTCAACACTGGGTCGCGCATCACCGTTAAAAGAAAAACTCGGCAAAGCATTGTTGATCACTGTTGTCACAGGCATTCCGAAATGCTCTCGTGCCTTGCTAAACATCGCCTGCACTGCAGTACTGTCAGTGATATCCGCTTGAATTGCCAATAGCTGATCAGGGGCTTCACTGACCAGTTTTTGCGCCGCCTCAGCACTGTTGCAATAATTAACTACTACACGTGCGCCTTCACGTAAAAAAGCCCTCACTAAGTGCTCGCCCAAACCTCGGGCAGCACCCGTTATCAATACCAATTGTTGATCAAGACGAATAGCGTTTTGCATTAGACACCTCAAAAAAGAGGCGAAGGTATGAATAGACAGACGGGAACTCAACCTGCGACTGACATCCCTTCGCCAGTATGAACTGGATCAGGTTCTACGGGTATTCTCTCAGCCCTGCAAACAGGACACCCCGTGCCGAGGTAAAACCATAACACATAAAATGCGCTTTGTAGGCATGCCCTCAAGCCGCAGCAGCATCCCGATTTAGCATTGACAACTCGGCGCAGGCTTCCTAATCTGTGCCCAATCCAAGGGGAGCCAAGTCACGGCTGAGATTCTGTATTGTCTACAGTAACCCTTTGAACCTGATCCGGGTAATGCCGGCGAAGGGATGGAGAGCGCTGATCTTTTCTGTGTCTGCGCAGGCCTTTATTTCTTTGCTGTCACGCCCTTTATGCGCCTTGTGCGTGTGTACTTTAGTGCCTGACAGGCAAGGAAAAATCAATGCTCAGTGCTTCTACCGCTCTCGTTTGGCTGTTGTTATTTGCCCTACTTTTTGCCGTCCCCGGCCTGATCTATGCCCGTCGCAGCCAAGATAAACTGGATGATTTTCTGGTTGCCCGTAACAGCCAAAGCAGCACTGCTACCCTGCTCACGCTATTGGCCACTACGCTGGGTACTTGGATTTTATTTGGCCCTGCACAGGCTGCCACTTGGGGCGGCATTGGCGCCATTACCGGCTACGCTTTAGGTTCGATGGTGCCCAGTTTAATCATGACGCAAATCGGTCCACGCATTCGTACCCTAATGCCTGAAGGCCACACCCTGACTGAGTTTGTGCTCGGTCGTTATGGGCGTGTTATGTATGCCTTTGTGCTGGTCATCATGGTGTTCTTTATGTTTATTAGCCTCACTGCTGGGCTAACGGCGATTGCGGAAATGGTCGCGCTACTGGCACCGGTACCCCTGTGGCAAACCGCAAGTATTGTGATGGTCGCCACGTTGATTTACACCCTGTATGGCGGCTTACGTGTGACGATTTTCACTGACCGTTTGCAGATGCTGGTGATTCTTCCGTTTCTCATGGTGCTGATATTTTTTGGTTGGAAGGCTACCGGTGGCATCACGCCGATGGTGCTCAACTTGCAAGAAAAAGCCCCGCACCTACTCAATCCTTTTGAGCTGAATGGCTTAAAATCTGGCCTGACCTTCTTCCTCGCAGTCGTGCTGACGGGACTGTTTTACCAAGGCACGTGGCAGCGTATTTTTGCCGCACGCAGCAGTCGAGTGATTCGTAATGGCTTTATTCTCAGCGGTCTGCTGATTTTCCCGATTATCTTTATTATGGGTCTATTTGGTTTAGCCTTTGTCGGCCTCGACTTACCCGGCGATGGCTCTGTTGCGCTGTTTAGTGTGCTGCTGCGTGACGCCCCGCTGTGGTTTGCCATCGGCCTGCTGCCCTTTGGTCTGGCGCTGATTATGAGTAGCGCCGACTCCACCATCAGCGCCCTAACCAGTATCTTTGTGGTGGATATGGGCCGCTTATTGCCCAAGTTCAAAAGCCACGGTTTACTGAAGCTATCACGTTGGTTGATTATCGTGCTTTCGGTACCGGTATTGATTGTGGCAGCGCAGGGTTACAGTATTCTGTATCTATTTTTGCTAGCAGACTTACTCTGTTGTGCAGCAGCCTTCCCGGTGTTTTTTGGCTTTTACAGTGCGCGCTACCAAAGCTATAACGCCGTACTCAGCACCCTAGGTGGACTCGTCGCTGGTTTGCTGATATTCCCTAGCCCAAGCGCACCGACCACCAACTTGTTGGAGTCATTTCTATTGGCCACACTCGTCCCGGTAGCCATCTCCATGGCACTGCTATTAATGCCCACTAAAGTACGTTTTGATTTTTCAGTTTTGGCCCAGCGAGTGCGCAACTTGGAAGGATAAACGAGCCCATAGGCGCGCCTTGATGCTGCTGACCCGATTGCTGTAGATGTGCAATTTGGTCAGTGCCTATGCAAGGTCGACACGTTATTTAAGCCATGCCTGAGCTTGGCTTTTTTTTGCCAACGTATCACGCCAAGTCAGGTAAACACGCAGATCAAACTCGTACTGATGGTAATCCGGCAGCATGTGCAGACACAGCTGATAAAAAGCTTTGTTATGGTCTTTTTCCCGCAAATGCGCCAGCTCATGCACCACTATCATCTGCAAAAACTGCAGTGGCGTATCGCGAAATAAAGAAGCAATACGGATTTCTTTTTTGGCAGTGAGCTTACTACCCTGCACCCGTGAAATAGCGGTATGCAAACCCAGCGCATGGCGCAACACATCCAGTTTGCTGTCGTACAATACCTTATCGATATTAGGTGCATTGCGCAGGTAGCGCTGTTTTAGGTCATTGGTGAACTGAAACAGCGCTTTATCACTTTGCACACTGTGGCGCTCAGGATAGCGCTGCTGCAAATAGGCACCCAGTTTACCCTGCGCCAGCAGAGTGCGTACTTGGTTCTGCAGGTCTGGCGCATAGGCCACTAAATATTTAAGTGTAGGCACCCTTAGCCCCCTGTTTTGCCACAACCTTCCAATGATTACAGCAGCCGACTAGCAACTCTCACCACTCGACGGAACTGCTCAAGGTGCAGTTACTGACGGACCCCTTCAATGGAGAAGGTCAGCTCAACGCTTTCTGACGCTGGACCAAGATCCCGAGTCATCCCAAAGTCAGCCAGTTTCAGCATGGTGGTGCCTTCAAAACCTGCACGGTAGCCTCCCCATGGGTCATCACCTTCACCGATAAACTGCGCAGCAATAACGATTTGTTTGGTTACACCATTGAGGGTCAAATCACCAAAAATATCGGCAGTGCCTTCACCGGTGCTCACCACCTTAGCTGAGTGAAAGGTCGCTTTGGGGTGCTTACTGACATTTAAAAAATCCGCACCACGTAAATGCTTATCGCGCTCAGCATGGTTACTGTCCAAGCTGGCAGTGCGCAATGTCACACTAACTGTACTCGCCTCTGGTTGCTCGGCGTCGTAGCTAAAAGTACCATCAAAATCTTTAAAGGTGCCGTACAGCCAGCTGAAACCTAAATGGCTGATTTTAAAGTTAACGAAAGCGTGTTGGCCTTCTTGGTCAATCACATAGTCTGCCGCTGAGACCGCACCACTGATTAATACCGAACCTAACAACAACGCTGCAAGTGTTTTCTTAAACATATGATTACCTCTATCTATTAAAGTAAATCGTACAAAGATTATTTGGTTCCACGACCCAGCATGCGCATAAGGGTGGCATCGCGATCAATAAAATGGTGTTTAAGGGCTGCTAAACCGTGCAACACTGCAAAAAACACCAGTGCCCAAGCCACATAAAAGTGCACCGCACCAGCCAAGTCTGCTTGATTGGGCAAACCGGTAATCAATGCGGGGACCTCAAAGAGATCAAACACCTTAATGCCGCGCCCCTCAGCGGTGGAAATCAGATAGCCCGAGATCATCACCACGAAAATGCTCAGATACAGTAGACCATGCCCTAAACCACTGAGTAATCGCACACTGGCTGAATGAGTGCTCAAAGGTGCAGGCTTTGGGGTAAACAATCGCCACGCCAATCTAAACAGCATCATTGCAAAAAGCAGCACGCCAACACTTTTATGCAGTGCCGGAGCCGTTTGATACCAGGGACTGTAATAGCTCAAACCGGTCATCCACAGCCCGACCGCAAATAGAGCAAAGACCGCCAGGGCAACCAGCCAATGGATAAGTACACTGACTAAACCGTAGCGCTGCGAAGAATTAAGCAACTGCATAAAAATCTCTCTTATGGTGTTGATGGTGACTATTTTAGCCACATGACTATTAATAAACAGCGCTGATTATCGCTAATCACTAGCGACTTTTTCGATCGCTTTACCTGTGCACACTAAAAATCATCTCGCCTAGATAAGCCAATCCAATGCCTTAGGCGTCAGCCTAGCCGCTTGAGCACGACATTGCCTGAAGGGTGCAGCTGCACTGGACACCGCAAGGGCTGGCTGGAATACAGCTGCGGGACGCTGCACATGACGCAGCCTAAGCTAGTCACTCGGCGTATAAAACGGACAAGGGCTGCGGCCGTGGATCTGCTCACCGCTCGTGGGATGTTGGAAAAATATATCACTGGCATGCAACAGTAAACGATCCGCCAGCTGCTCACTGTGCTCGCTGCTATAGAGTTCACAGCCGAGAATGGGATGGCCCGCCAGCAGACTATGAATACGCAATTGATGGGTACGCCCTGTTAGGGGTACAAACTCCACCACAGTACGCTGAGGTTCTTCTAATCGTTGCAACACAGTGTATTCAGTAACGGCTTTCTTGCCGGTGTCGTGGCAGATTTTTACCCGTGGAAAAATAGTTTTATCTTTACCAATAGGTGCACTGATTTGCCCCTGATCATGTTCCAGCCAACCTTCAAGTACCGCCATATAACGCCTTTGGATGGCTCGCTCTTGAAACTGCATATTTAGATGGCGAGTCGCTGCAGAATTTAAGCCCACCAGCATAATACCTGAGGTACCAATATCTAAGCGATGGGGCAGTTTGGCATCTGGGAAGGCTGATGTTGCCCCTTTTTGGCCGTTTAACAAACGGTAATACACAGAATCCCAATTAAGTGGATGAGTACCAGAGACGCTAAGCAAGCCACTGGGCTTGTTAATCAGCAGGATGTCATCGTCTTGATAAAGCACCTCCACCAACGCCTCACACACAGGCGCTACAAAATCCGTTAACGGCTGGCGTTTAGGTGGTGGAACAATCGACATGCAAACTCTCAATGGACAATGGAGTCACTAAGCTTATCACGAACAGTTTTTTACTTAGCGAAAACACGCCAATATGCCCAGCGCATACTAAAACCAAGCACAGCAGCAAACTTAATCAGGCCATAACAAAACAAAAGCCCAATACCTTTCAGTATTGGGCTTGTTTAAAGCGAAGCTCACAGGATGCTTGAATGGCCAGCAAACGACAAGCTGAACGACTCACATGCTGTTAAGCGTCTTAACTGGTAATCCGACCGGCCATTGGCGAAGATGGGCTGGCTAATTCACGACGCGGCATGCGCCCAGCTAAATAGGCAGCGCGTCCAGCTTGAACCGCCAAGCGCATTGCCCGAGCCATCCCGATGGGGTCTGAAGCCTTAGCAATTGCAGAGTTCATCAGCACGGCATCACAACCCAACTCCATGGCCATAGCTGCCTCATAGGCTGTACCAATACCCGCATCAATAAGAATGGGTACGCTGGCCCGTTCAATAATCAAACGGATATTGTGCGGGTTCTGAATACCACAGCCTGAACCTATCAATGAGCCCAAAGGCATCACTGCACTGCAACCAATTTTTTCCAACTCCAATGCCACCACAGGGTCATCACTAGTGTAGACCATGACATCAAAGCCATCAGCAATTAATTGCTCCGCTGCTTTAAGGGTTTCCACTACATTTGGATAGAGGGTTTTATCATCAGCCAACACTTCCAGCTTGACTAAATTATGACCATCCAACAGCTCACGGGCTAATTTACAGGTGCGTACTGCTGCCGCTGCGTCATAGCAACCTGCAGTATTGGGCAGCAAGGTGTAACGATCCGCGGGTAAAAAATCGAGTAAATTCGGTTCATTGGCATGCTGGCCGATACTGGTCCGACGCACAGCGAAAGTCACCACATCAGCCCCACTTTCCTCCAGCGCACGCGCAGTTTCTTCATAGTCCTTATACAGGCCAGTACCCACCATCAAGCGCGAATTAAATTGTCGTCCTGCGATGATTAATGGTTGATCTACAGATTGCTTAGTCATTGATTTTCCCGTTTGTCAGCATGGCCTTCCCTACACAGGTGAGACCTATTATGAATTGCTCAGCAGTGTTTAACCGCCACCAACAGCATGAACAATTTCTACGCGATCATTTTCGCACAACTGACGTGTTGCATGTTCACTGCGCGGTAATATTTCTTCATTTAATTCCACAGCGACACGTTTTCCCTCGAGCCCTTGAGCCTGCAGTAATTGTAGAACACTCATCCCTGCGGTTAACGTTTTAGTTTCACCATTTAATATTATTTCCATCATAAACCTCCTAAACCAAAATGAATGCAAGTCATCACAAACAATAAGAGGAACAAAGTCTCTGCAAACATCAGCAGCACGGGCTTCCAACCCACCACGGCGAGATCTTTAAACGATGTTTTAATCCCTAACGCAGCAATGGCGGCCACCATACACCAACGTGATAACTCCGTAAGAGTCCCCGTTACCAGACCCGGAATCCAACCTAAACTGTTAATCAAAACAATGATCACAAAGGCCACTAGAAAACCTGGCAATACAGGCACCTTGGTTTGGCGTGCTTGTTGATCACTGCCGCGGAATATAAAGATAAATACCAACACCGCGGGCACTAACATTGCGACTCTTAATAGCTTAACAAAAGTTGCTACATCACCGGCATCATCGGAAATCATATAGCCAGCACCGACAACTTGCGCCACATCATGAATGGTACCACCTAAAAAAATACCCGCTTCACTATCCGCCCAACCTAACACACTGACCAGCAATGGATAGACGATCATCGCCAAGGTGGACAGCGCAGTCACCCCCACCACAGTCATAAGGGTGTTGCGCTCTTGGTTCTCACTACGTGGCATCACTGCTGATAGAGCGAGCGCCGCTGAGGCACCGCAAATCGCTACCGCACCGCCGGTGAGCAACCCCATTTCACGCCCAAGACCCAACATTCGAGCCAGCAGTGCACCCATTGCAATGGTCAGGATGACACCACTGACAACAATCAGTAATGGACCAATGCCCAATACCGCAACGTCCTCAAGGGTAATCCGCACCCCCAGCAAGGCCACACCCAACCGCAACACAGTGCGCGACGCAAAACCTACTCCGGGCAGGCAGCGCTTGTCTTCTGCTAAAAAACTTAAACCCATACCAAACAACAATGCATACAACAGCGTTGGTCCACCATAATGATCTGCAATAAAAGTGGTGACCAAAGCAATCGCAATGCAAACCGCCAGCCCCGGAAACAGTTGCCATCCTGCGTTAAAGAAACGCTTAAAAGAGTATTTGGATACCGTATTCATGGGCATAGGGTCGTCTTAATGAGGCGGCGTAGTTGGAGCCGATAGGTACTTTTGCGGATTGAGTGTTGACTTTGCTGAGAGGATGTTAAAAGTTTAAGCCTTTAAAATTATCGTCAGCAAAACAACCGAATCCTCAACTGCCTTAACTAAGTGCGGTTCATCCGACATTAAGTACAACAATTGGTTAGGCATTAATAGTTGTGTTTTGCCCATTGCAGTCAACTCTATTTCCCCACTTATGCAATGAACAATAATTGGCCCTGTTACTTTGTGAGTTGGGATTTCTTTACCGGCCGGGATAACAAGGCGAGCAAGCTCCATTTCATCGGTTTTCACAATTGCTTTGGTTTTTTCATTGGGCAGGTCTTGCGCCCAAGTTCCCAAATCAACCACTTCAGCTGGTGACGCATGATGTGTGGCCATGATGATCTCCTAATAAGCTATGTGCATCTAACGCCTGCACTTGAGTATAAGTATCTATTAATTGCTGCTCTGCACCTCTCGCTCCGAATATACGGGGATACGAAAAGATTTGATATCACTTACATAACCAGTCCCACGCCGCACACTCATCCGGCATTGACGTTTCAACCGCCTAGACATCAACGCAGTTTGATGGATCAACCATCTGCCATCAAGGTTTGCCCTGTCATATAACAGCTGTCAGCGCTGAGTAAAAAGGCAACCAGTGGTGCGATATCTCGCTCGGGATTACTCATATGATTTACCTTAAGCCTGAAAGTGGGGTGCTGTTGTAGAAAA
>DASROA010000118.1:0-22708 GCA_035647115.1 Thiopseudomonas sp.
GGTTCGTTGTGGTGAGAAATATCAGAAATCATCAGTCGGGTTAAGGCGGTGATTGCCACATAGATTAAAAAGCGCACCGGCATATGGTTGGTTTTAAAGTAAATCCCAACCATGGCGCCCAGTTCTAAGTAAATAAACAGCAATAAAATATCATCAATGGAGGCTGTGCCTTTATTGAGCATCTCCAAGGCGGCCATGCTACCAGCCCATACGGTGATGCCGCCAATGGCAAACAACGCCATATAGTGGAAGGCTTCGACCAGTAAGTTGCCCATGGATTCAGCGTAGCAATGCATGCAGTTGCGCAATTTATCGGATTGCTTGTTGCTCACCGTCAATACTCCTTAAGTCGTGAGGCGGATGGGCGAGCATAGCAAAGCCTGCGGCAGCTGAACATCATTGGCTGAGCTTTATTGGTGCAGTGGCGCCAATAAAGCCTCAATATCATCGCTATCTAATTGGGCAGCTACACTGGCGCCACCCTCTAAAATACTCTGCGCTAATGCGGCCTTATGTTGCTGCAGGCTGAGAATTTTTTCTTCCACACTGCCGCGGGCAATCAGTTTATAAATAAACACCGGCTTATCTTGGCCGATGCGGTAAGCGCGGTCACTGGCTTGATTCTCGGTGGCCGGGTTCCACCATGGATCAAAGTGAATCACCGTATCTGCAGCGGTTAGGTTTAAACCCACCCCGCCGGCTTTTAGGCTGATTAAAAATACCGGTACCTGCTGTGCTTGAAAGCGCTCCACCGGGCTGCGGCGATCGCTGGTTTGTCCGGTCAGCTGCACAAAGGGGATGTCTGCACGTTGCAGTTCACCAGCAATTAAATCCAGCATGCTGGTGAATTGAGAAAACACCAAAATGCGTCGTCCTTCAGGAATAAAGGTGTGCAACATGGTCAATAAGTGCTGCAGTTTAGCAGAGGATTTGGCACTGACAGGGCTGTCGGGTTGTTCATTGAGCAGGCGTAAATCACAGCACACTTGCCGCAAGCGCAATAAAGCTTCCAGCACCACAATATGGCTGCGTGCCACCCCCACTCGTTGAATGGCTTCACGGACTTTTTTATCCATGGCCAGGCGTAAGGTTTCGTAACGGTCGCGCTGCGCACTGGTTAAATCAATGTAATGGGTGATCTCGGTTTTTTCCGGCAGCTCGCTGGCCACTTGCTGTTTAGTGCGCCTTAAAATAAAGGGTTTAATGCGCCCTTGTAGATGCGCCAAGCGTTGCTGGTCAGCATGTTTTTCAATCGGTGTACGGTAATGCTGGGTAAAGCTTTTGCTATCACCGAGCCAGCCGGGCATCACAAAATTAAACAGCGACCACAGCTCACTTAAATTATTTTCTAAGGGGGTGCCGGTTAAACACAAACGCTGCACAGCGCGCAGCTGCTGGACGCATTGCGCTGCTTTACTGCGAGGGTTCTTAATGGTTTGTGCTTCATCAAGAATCAATAATTGCCAGTCATATTGTAATAACTGCCGGCTGTCACGGGACAGCAGGCCATAGGTACTGATCACAATATCCGCCTGATGAATCTCAGCAAAGAGTGCGTGGCGCTGTGGGCCGTGCAGGGTGAGTACTTTAAGCTGCGGGGTAAAACGTGCTGCTTCATCTTGCCAGTTGGCAATTAAACTGGTGGGCACAATAATCAGCGCGGGCTGCGGCAGGCGTTGCGCGTTTTTCTCGCAAAGAATATGCGCCAAAGTTTGTAAAGTTTTGCCCAAGCCCATGTCATCGGCCAAAATGCCGCCCATCTTTAATTGCATGAGATTTTGTAGCCAGCTTAAGCCCTGTTGCTGGTAATCGCGCAAACTGGCATTCAGTCCTTGTGGCGCTGGGTATAGGTGCTGAGTGGGCGCGGCCAGCTGTTGGGCGAGGGCTTGGATGCGTTCGCCACCCTGCCATTCAATGCCTTGAGCTTGCAGCTGAGTTATGCGTGCGGCTTCTTGGCGGGGCAAGCGCAGCTGCTGATTATCGATGGAGTCACGGATGTACAGCTCAGTTAGGCTGTTGAGCACTGGACGAATCCGTCCATAGGGCAACGCGACTCTTTGCCCCAATTGCTGGATGTACACCAACACCACCTCTTGGGCATCGCGTTGGGCTAAATAATCAGGATCGAGTAATTTGGGTGTTTGTTGAATCAGCTGCAATAACACCGGCAATAAGCTAATGGATTGCCCCGCCACTTCAATGCCCAGTTCAAGGGCAAACCAGTCTAAGGTGGGTGATTCTTCTAAGTGGGCGTACCAGTCATCAATGGGCAGTAAGTTAAAGTGAAACTCTGGTAGCAGCACAATCTGCCAGCCTTGCTCGCGCAAGTCTTGTAAGGGCTGTTGCATAAAGCTCAACCAAGCTTGCTCGTTGGGCAGCTCATAGGTTTGTCCAGCGCTTTCTGGTACAGCCTCGCTATGCCGTAAAGAGGTGCGCAGGCCCAGCTGTTTTAACTGTGCTTGGCAGGCCTGTTCAAAGGCTAAGTCCCGTGGAATGCGCAGCCGCTGGTAAGGGCCGGTGTGGGCTAAAAAGTCTGTGCTAGGCGGTTCGCTGCACAAATGGCCGTGGTAATTAAAGGTCAGTGCGGCGCGGTGTTGCACGGTGCTTAACATTCGCGCGCTACGCAGATCATAGCGTTGTTGGCTGATGCTGCCGAGGGTCAGCTGCGGGGTCGGGCGTTGTGCAGGGGCTTGGGTTATTTGCAGCGCGGGCGTAGGCCTTGCAGACTTGGCTTGCTGGTCAGCTTGAGGCTCATCAGCAGCTAGGCTCATGGGTGGTGTGCCTTGTTGCTGTAGCTGTTCAAGGGTCAGTAAGGCGGCCACCACGTGTTTACAGTTATAGCCCACATAGCAGGAGCAACGGCCATTAATATCGTAATAATCGGCTTGGGGCAGTAGGGCAATGTTTTGTTGATAAACACGCCCAGCCGACCCTGAACAGCGCGCGGTGAGCCGGTTGCCTTGTAAGTGCACAACAGTGCTGCGGCCTTGTGCGGCATAGGCTTTGCCGCGCTGAAAATCGCCAGTACGCATGGCTTGCCGCCACTGTGCTAAGGCAAGGTTATGGATATCAAGAGAGCTGGGCATAAACACATTGATAAGTAAATCAGTTCCCTAGTATGGCATAAGCCTTGCCACTGTGTGCATAGAGCGGCAAGCTGTACACTTCTAAGTGTTCACGCATTTAATCCTAATAAGTGAGGTGTATTCGCTATGACAGTGGCAGTCATTCAAATGGTGTCCGGTGAAGACATTACTGACAATCTCGTTCAAGCGCGGCAATTGTTGGAGCAAGCAGCAGCACAAGGGGCACAGCTGGTGGTATTGCCGGAAAACTTTGCTGCATTTGGCAGAATCAATGCTGCGCAGATCGCCTCACTTGAAGCGCAGCAGCAAGGCCCCATCTTACCTTGGCTAGCGCAAGCCGCGCGGGAACTGGGGATATGGATTGTTGGCGGTACCGTGCCTTTATTGCCGGAAGGGCAGGATCAGGCTAAGCCCTGCGCCAGTTCATTGTTGTTTAATGAGTATGGCGAGTGCGTGGCACGCTACGATAAATTGCATTTATTTGATGCAGCGGTGGCAGATGGGCAGGCCCGTTATCAAGAATCAGCACATTTTTCGGCTGGGCAACAGTGCACTGTGGCGGACACCCCAGTGGGACGTTTAGGCATGACAGTTTGTTATGATTTGCGTTTTCCCCCATTGTATGGCGCACTACGCGAGGCCGGTGCTGAGCTGATCAGCGTGCCTTCCGCTTTTACTGCGGTGACCGGCGCTGCCCATTGGCAGGTATTATTACGGGCTCGGGCCATTGAAACCCAGTGTGTCATCTTAGCGGCCAACCAAGGTGGCGCGCACAGTGCGGGTCGCGAAACCTTTGGGCATTCAGCGATAATTGATGCTTGGGGCACGGTGTTGGCCGAGCTACCTACGGGAGCAGGCTATGTCAGTCATGCTTACCCACGAATTGAACAACAGAAGGTCCGTCAGCAGATGCCAATTTGGCAACATCAACGATTTTCTGCGGCGCAATTAATTCGCCACGCAGAAACAGAGGATAAATAATGAGTGATTTGTTAGCCAGCGTCAGTGCTGTGTTATTAACCCCGACTGGCTTAGCGCACGATCAATTGGGCAAAGTCTTCAGCGAACTGGCTGGGCCCGGCATTGATGCAGCTGATTTATATTTTCAAAAGCGCATTTTTGAAGCTTGGGTGTTGGAAGAAGGCATTGTTAAAGAAGGTAATTTTAACCTTGACCAAGGGGTTGGGGTGCGTGCTTTGGCCGGTGAAAAAACCGGCTTTTCTTACAGTAATGCGCTGACTTTGCCAGCTTTATTACAGGCCGCGCAGGCGTCACGCAGCATTGCCCAAGCGGGGCAGCAGGTGCAGCCCGTGGCCATTCAAAGTGCCACGCAGACGGCGTTATACCCAGCGGACAATCCACTGGAAGTGATCAGCCGCGAACAAAAAGTGGCGCTATTAAAAGAAGTGGATGCAGCAACCCGTGCTTTAGATTCAAGAATCAGTCAAGTCACGGTAAGTTTAACCGGCTCTTGGGAGCAGGTGCTGGTGGCCACTTTGGAGGGTCGTCTGGCCGCTGATATTCGTCCTTTGGTGCGTTTTAACGTCAGCGTGATTATTGAGCACAATGGCCGCCGTGAGCGGGGTACCGCTGGTGGCGGTGGGCGCAGTGATTACCGTTACTTCTTAGAAGAGGATCGCGCCATGGGCTATGCCCGCGAAGCGGTTCGCCAAGCTCAGGTTAACCTCGAAGCCATTGATGCGCCGGCTGGAATGTTGCCGGTGGTGTTGGGCCCAGGTTGGAGCGGAGTGCTGTTGCATGAAGCAGTGGGGCATGGTTTAGAAGGTGACTTTAACCGTAAAGGCAGTTCTGCATACAGTGGTCAAATTGGTCAGCAGGTGGCCTCAAGTCTGTGCACCATTGTTGATGATGCCACTATTGCTGGCCGTCGCGGTTCCTTGAGCATGGATGATGAAGGCACGCCTGGGCAGTACACCACGCTAATCGAGGACGGTATTTTGCGTGGCTATATGCAAGACAGCATGAACGCCCGCTTAATGGGTGCGGAACTGACTGGTAATGCTCGCCGTGAATCTTACGCCCATGTGCCTATGCCGCGCATGACCAACACTTATATGTTGGCGGGTGACAGTGAGCCTGAGGAAATTATTCGCTCCGTTAAGCGGGGTATTTACTGTGCCAGCTTAGGGGGTGGGCAGGTGGATATCACCAGCGGTAAGTTTGTCTTCTCAACCAACGAAGCCTACTTAATTGAAGACGGTAAAATCACTGCACCGGTGAAAGGCGCAACTTTAATTGGCAATGGTCCTGAGGCCATGCGCAAAGTATCCATGGTGGGCAATGATTTAGAACTGGATAGCGGCGTGGGAATGTGCGGTAAAGCCGGACAAACTGTACCGGTGGGTGTGGGGCAGCCCACTTTGAAAGTGGATGGCATTACCGTGGGTGGTACTGGGAGTTAAAAGGTTAGGCGCACAGTCGCAGAAAAAGCCGTGACTGTGCGCCCAGCTGAGCTTACTTTAAGCCTAAGCGTTGCTCATCTAAATCACGTAAGTAGCGAAAGATTTTTCGTGAGGCACTGGGCGGCTTATTTTGCGCCAATTCACGTTGTGCATGGCGAATTAAACTGCGTAAGTGCTGGGTGTCAGTCTCGGGGTAGTCTTCCATAAAATCTTGCAGCGCTGCGTCCCCTTCTTCAATGAGACGGGTGCGCCAACGCTCTAAAGCATGGAAGCGGTCATTGAATTCACGGGTTTGGCTGTCAATTAAGTTGAGCGGCTGCATCAGTGCATCGATATCATGACTGCGCAGCAATTTACCCAGATATTGGGAGTGACGTTTACGGGCAATGTGAGATGTGTGTCTGCTGGTTTCAGCTAAGGCTTTGCGTAACTCATCGCTCAGCGGCATGTTGCTGAGCATAGCGGGTTTTAGTTCAGCTAGACGCAGCCCTAAGTCTTGGAGAGCCAGCAGTTCACGTTTGATTTGTGATTTACTTTTTTCTTCGTTAACAGAATCATCAAGATATTCAGACATAAAGGTGTTCCATTCAGTTAGGATGCCATGATAACAGAGCAAGGCGTTGAGGTTTGCGCGTCTTGTCTAAGCGCTTTGGAGTAACTATGAGTGTAATTGAAAGTATCGGCCCACAGGCAATCCCTGAGCTTAAAAAACAGGTGGAGAAAATTCTTGCCGAAGCCAAATTGCAGGGTGCAACTGCCTGTGAGGTCGCGGTCTCTGCGCAGCAAGGTTTAGCCACCAGTGTGCGTCAGCGAGAAGTGGAGACCGTCGAGTTTAACCGCGACCAAGGTTTTTCTATCACGGTTTATCAAGGGCAGCAAAAAGGTTCGGCCAGTACCACTGTGGCGGGTGATGATGCCGTACGTAAAACCGTGGCCGCGGCACTGGCCATTGCCCAACATGCCTCCCCTGATGAGTATGCAGGCTTGGCCGACAAAGAGTTAATGGCCACAGAATTTCCAGACTTAGACATTTGGCACCCATGGGATTTGAGCCCTGCGCAAGCCATTGAAATGGCTTTAGAGTGCGAAGCGGCGGCCTTTGCCACTGATCCGCGGATCAGCAATGCTGATGGCAGCAGCGTCAACAGTGATGTGGGCTGTACGGTATACGGCAACAGCCACGGGATGTTGGCTGGGCAAGCCGGTACCCGACACAGCATCAGCTGCGTAATGATTGCCGAAGCCGATGGGCAAATGCAGCGTGATTATTGGTATGACTATGGCCGTCGTGCAGACTTGTTAATGGATGCGGCAAGTGTCGGCCGTATTGCCGCAGAGCGTACCGTGCAACGTCTAGGTGCCCGTTCAATACCCACCTGTGACGCACCGGTGATGTTTGCTGCAGAATTGGCCGGTGGTTTATTTGGCAGTCTTTTGGGGGCCATTTCAGGTGGTAACCAATACCGCAATGCGTCATTTTTAGTGGGCGCTTTGGGTGAAACGTTATTCCCCGAGTGGTTTACTTTAGATGAGCGTCCGTTGTTGAAAGGCGGTTTGGCCAGTAGTGCTTTTGATGGCGATGGTTTGGCCACTTATGCCAAGCCCTTTATTGAAAATGGCGTCTTGGTCAATTATCTACTCAGCACTTATTCTGGACGCAAGCTGGGTCGTCCCAGTACTGCCAATTCAGGCGGTGCACGCAATGTGTTTGTAACCCACGGTAATGATGATCAAACCGCTTTATTGAAAAAAATGGATCGCGGTTTGTTGGTCACTGAGCTGATGGGTCAAGGCTTGAATATGGTTACCGGCGATTACTCTCGCGGTGCTGGCGGTTATTGGGTGGAAAACGGAGAAATTCAGTTTCCTGTGCAAGAGGTGACTATTGCCGGTAACTTGCGTGATATGTTTAAAAACATTATTGCCATTGGCAATGATGTCGATCGCCGTGGCAATGTGAATACGGGTTCGGTGTTGATTGAACAGATGAAAGTGGCGGGCAGTTAATAAGGTTTTGAGCAGCCAAGCGCAGTGCTGAATTAGCGCTGCGCGTTAGGTACATCAGGCGATACAAAATCTAACTGGTAACTCAGTATTCCGCTGCTGGGGTTGAGCACTTCTAAAGCAATATGAATGGGTACTTGCGGCGGCATTGATTGCTGGCCCGCTAGCTCGCCAGATAAGTATTCGTTGGGGGTAAATTGGCGTTTAGCAATGTGCTGATTATGTTGGTCGAAAAAAGAGAGCTCCAGTAATGGAAAGGGCTGGGCGAAGGGTGCACGATTGTAAATGATTGCATCCACTTGTAGTGCACCACTGAAGGTTGGGTGGTTGCGGACCAGTAAGTTGCTGCTCTTAATGTAGTGCACATCGACTTTATCAGGCAGTTGGCAGTCAATCAGCGGGCACAGCGCCTCTAGCCAAGGGCGGGTGCTGTCTTGACGAGCCAGCTCAGTGAAATTATGCCAAGTGTATTGACCCACTAAGAGCAGCGCTGCGCACAGACTTAAGGTCGTCCACAGCAAACGGCTAGGCCAAGGGTTTTTCTTTGGGCGCCAGTCGAGCTGAATGGGGGCGTCCACATAATATCGGCTGGCCACGGGGCGGGATGCCGTTATAGGTCGGTTAAAGTTATCGTGCTCAAGGTCAAATGGATTAGCTTTACGACTGGGCTGTGCTGCGCTTGCGGTGTTTTGTGCAGCCACAGCATCGGCGCCGGCCAAGGGGCGCGTAGTTGCTTGTGCTAATAAGTCTTCAGGCCAGTCGTCAGGGCGCGTTGCAGCAGTGTGCTGCTTAGCTTTGGGGCGCTGTGTATTCAACGCATTTTTGCTTAACTGTTCTTCTCGCTCAAGACGAGCCAGCTCTGCATTAAGATCCAACTTAGCAAATGGGTCTTGGCTGGTTGTCGAGTGTGGCTGGGTGACTGGCACAGGTTGCATCGAGTCAGCAGCCTCATCGCTGAGCGCTGCAAGAGACTCGAAGCCATCATGTGCGCTGAGCAGAGGGTCGGCCTGTAATAGCTCGGCATCCGCTTGACTGGCAGCATTAAACACTTTTAAGCAGGCACCGCAACGCACCGAGCCACGCGCAGCTGTAAGCTGGTTGTGTTGGAGGCGAAAGCTGGCGTGGCAATAGGGGCATTGCACAAGAAAAGTGTCAGTCATGGTTGCACTCAATCCAGTAAAATATTGGCTGCTAACCGACAGTTTAACCCATCTGCTGGTTCCCTGTATGGGTCAGGATGGCTAGCGACGCACTCCGGTAATACATACCCAGCCTTCTTTTTCGATGGTGGGCGCTAGCTCAAAAGCAGTGCTATAAGCATCCCGTACATCTTGTCCTTGTGCCGTTAAAATACCTGATAACGCTATTTTTCCACCGGGTTTGGTGTATTGCGCCAACAAGGGGGCAAGTTCCACCAATGGTTCAGCAAGGATATTGGCCACCACCACGTCAAAGGTTTTCTCCGGCATCTCTTGCGGCAGAAATAAGGGCAAGTCATCTGCAGCAATCTGGTTGCGGTTGGCGTTATCGCGGGTGGCTTCAATGGCTTGCGGGTCAATATCGGTGCCGATGACCTGCGTTGCGCCCAGTAATTTTGCGGTAATGGCTAAAATGCCTGAACCACAGCCAAAATCCAGGACGTCAAGCCCATCAAGCGATTGTTCAGCCAGCCAAGCCAAACATAAGGCGGTGGTGGGGTGAGTGCCAGTCCCAAACGCCAGGCCCGGATCCAGGATCACATTGACCGCATCAGGCTCAGGTGGATTGTGCCAGCTGGGCACTATCCATAAGCGTTGTCCAAATTGCATGGGCTGGAAGTTAACCATCCAGTTGCGCTCCCAATCTTGGTCTTTGATTTTTTCCAGATCCAATTCTGGAGTCTGTTCGCCACCCAATAACTGTATGTGCTGGCGCAACAGTTCAGCGTCCACCTCACCGTCAAACAGTGCTTTTAAATGGGTGTTATTCCACAGTGGTGTGGTGCCCAACTCAGGTTCATAAATGGGTTGGTCTTCAGCATCCATAAAACTCACGGATACGGCACCCAGTTCAAATAAAGTGTCTTCCCACTGTTCAGCTTGCGCGGGCTGGATTGCTAAGCGGACTTGTAGCCAGGACATAAAAACCTCAAAAAGTTGGTAGTTGCCGATTAAATTTAAGTGTGCAGCGTATTGCAGCGGTATTGGTTTTGCAGTGGCAAGGCATATTGCATGATCAAATAAGGGCGGTGCTCCACAGGACAAGCAGCTAAGCGGCGCTGCCACTCGTGTTCAGCACGGGTGATTTGTTGACGGTCAAATACTTCACTAATTTCCGGCACTTCTAAACCAGCATCCTGTTGATCCCACATGGCCCAAGCTAAATAATGCACTGGAAATAAACGGTAATCTCGCCAGATGTGTTGATCAACCAAGTCAGCAAGCTCCCTGCTGTCGCTAAAGCCGTCTTGTAAAACCGGACAAAAGTGCACATGCACACGGCCTTTGTAACCGGTAATGCCTTGGGCAATACTGGCATCATCTTCACCCACAGCTTTAACGTATTTGCCGGTGCTGGCTAAGGTATACAGCTCACGGGCTTTAGCTAGGTCGCAGGGGTCGTACTCATAGCTAATGGCGACGGGCACTAAGCGTAGAGACTTAATAACCGCTTGGAAGTCTTCATCTTTACGGGATAAATGAAACATTTTTAGGATTGCGGTTTCGGTGCGGTCATCGCCGTCTTTAGCGCGGCCTTCGGCTTGGGCAATCCAGATTGATTCTTGGTCGTGTAAGATGGAGTGATTAATATAACGTGACAAAAGTTGAAACGCTCGGAGCTTTTCACGGCGACTGGTTAAGGAGCGGCGCACAATAAAGCTTTTATTCAGGCGCATCAGGTCACTGACAAAAGAGCGTTGCAATAAGTTATCGCCAATGGCTATGCGCGGTGTGCGATGCTTGGCTTGGAAGAGTGCGTAGTTGACAAACGCAGGGTCCATCACTATATCGCGGTGATTGGCCATATACAGATGCGGCTGGTCAGCGTCTAAATGCTCAATGCCAGAAAAACTGATGCCGTCAGTGGCTTGGATGATACTGCGCTCCACATAAGCCTCAACGCGCTCTTGCAGAGCATCAACGCTGTTCACCTGGCTCAGTTGCTTACGCAGTTTGCGGGCAATTAGCGGGCGCAGTAGCCAGCCGAAGTAGTTTGCGGCGACGGGAAAACGAAACTGGGTGATTATGGATAAAAACTCAACATCAGACAGCAGTCGTTGCAGTACAGTCGCCACTTCGTTGTCATTGTAGGGGCGAATGCTTTCAAATTGATCCATGTGCTTCTCTTGTTATGGTGCTGTTCAGTACTTAGGGCACTGTAGGAATAGATGATCGGGATATTATACCCGTATTAATGAATAACGTGCAGAGGGGGAATTAGGGTGCAAAGAATTCATGAGCCCGCTGATTTATTGGAAGCGCAAATGCTCATCAGCATGTTGCGCAGCGAAGGCATTGCAGTGCATTTGCAAGGTGCCGATTTGGTGGGTGGTATGGGTGAGCTGCCTGCGTTAGGCTTGCTGGGTTTAATGGTGGAAGATCAAGATGCGCAGCGAGCACAGCAGTTAATTGCGAGCTATCAGCAAGCAACCCCTGTGCTGGAAGGTGCTACAGAAGCTGAGCCAGTCGTTAGGCGCGGTATTTTAGAGTGTTGAGAAAGGAACAATAATGTCAGGGCGTTATGCTTTATTTAAGTGGCCTGAAAGTTTGGCGCAGTTGCCGGGTTTTCCGCAGCAGATGCGTGCCCATTGGAACTTAGCCCCCAAGTCGCAGGTGTTGATGGTCTATGAGAAAAATCAACAGCGCCACGCCACTTTGGCGTTATGGGGATTTACGTCGAGCTGGATGAAGGATTTAACTCGTGCCGCTGCACATGCACGGGTGGAAACAGTCAGCACTCAAACTATGTTTAAAAAAGCTTGGCGCAGTCAACGTTGCTTACTGCCAGCCAATGGTTTTTTTGAGTGGCGTGGACGTCATCGTAAGCACCCTTTTTGGTTGACCGGTGAAGGTTCAGCACTGTTGTATTTTGCAGCAATTTGGGATGTGTATCAGGTGCCAGGGCGGGATTATTACAGTGTTGCCATGTTGACTCAGCAAGCAGCGGACTTGCGCCGGCCTATTTTACTGGATGACTCGCAGCAGTCGCTGTGGTTAGACCCTAACAGTAGCGATGCAGTGTTATTAGAGGCCTTGCACGGACCTGAACCGCAACTGTATGAGCGGCGGGTGAGTACGTTAATTAATGACCCCTTGGTGGATGGGCCGCTTTGCTTGGAGCGGGGTTAGTGGTCAGCTGTCTTCTTCGAAGCGCTCGGCAATCAATTGTTGCAGGGCGCTTAATGCCTCACGGGCTTGCTCGCCGGTTGCTTGAATATAGAGCTCAGTACCTTGACTGGCCGCCAGCATCAGCACTGACATAATGTTTTTGCCGTTATGCAGATTGTCGAGATCACGCCCCACCTGTACTGCGCATGGAAATTGATTGGCCACTGACACAAACTTAGCGGCCGCACGAGCATGCAGGCCGCGTTGATTGATAATGGTGACCTTGCAGTTATGCACCGGCATGTTCATCGGCGCGCACCACATCACGGTGGCGAATTTGCACATTGTTGAGTTCTTCAGCCAATGCTTCACCTAAACGTTGCGCCATATACACTGAGCGGTGCTGACCACCGGTGCAACCAATGGCAATGGTCACATAGGCACGGCTGCTGGCGGCAAAACGAGGTAACCATTTGGCCAGGTAGGCGTGGATGTCGTCATACATTTCATTGACCACCGGCTGTTGGCCAAGATAATCAATAATTTGCGGGTCTAAACCGCAATACACCCGTAAGTCAGGCTCCCAGTAAGGGTTAGGCAGACAGCGAATATCAAACACCAAGTCCGCATCCACTGGAATACCGCGTTTAAAGCCAAAAGACTCAATGAGAAAGGCGGTGCCGGGCTCTGGTTTATCCAATAAACGCAACTTGATGATGTCGCGTAGTTGATACAGGTTGAGCCGCGAGGTGTTAATGGTTAAATCGGCCAGGTCGATAATGGGCGATAAAAGCGTTTTTTCGTCCTCAATGGCTTCAGACAGTGAGCGGGTTTCGCTGGTTAAGGGGTGTCTTCTGCGGGTCTCAGAAAACCTTTTTAACAGGGTTTCATTGTCAGCATCCAGGTAGAGTACATCGCAGGTTATGTGCTGCTCCCTAAGGCCAGCCAGTAATTCTGGAAAGCGCTCCAGCTGATAAGGCAAGTTGCGGGCATCAATGGATACCGCTATTTGTGGGTAGGTCAGTTCGCTGGAGAGTAAAGTTCGTTTAGCCAGCTCCGGCAGCAGCGTAGCGGGAAGGTTGTCAATGCAGTAAAAATTATTGTCTTCTAAGACATTGAGTGCAGTACTTTTACCTGAGCCCGAGCGGCCACTGACGATAATTAAACGCATGAAAAAGAGCCTCTATTGTTGTGCATCCAGCACCGCTTGATATAAAGCATCGCCGTCTGCGGCATTGCGTAAGCGCTCACGAACCTCTTCTTGCTCAAACATACTGGCAATTTGCCGTAGTAGTTCCAAGTGCTCATCAGTGGCTTGTTCAGGCACTAATAAGACAAACAGCAGGTCAACGGGTTCGTCATCAATGGCGTCAAAATCAACAGCCGTGGCGAGATGAACTGCCGCGCTTATGGGAGTGGTGCAGCCGATGAGTCGGCAATGGGGAATTGCAATGCCATTACCAAACCCAGTAGAACCTAGCTTTTCCCGTGCGACTAGACTCTCGAGTAGGGTGTTTTCATCGATATCTGGGAGATCAGCAGCGATTAACTGAGCAATGTATTCAAGGACGCGCTTTTTACTGCCACCCGGCACGTTCACTTGGCAACGTGCGGGGGTCAGTATATGTTCTAATCGAATCATAATGGGTTAACGTGCAAGAGCACCTTGTTGACGGTTCAACGTTTTCTCTTTGTGCTTGATCAGTTGACGGTCGAGTTTATCTACCAGCAGGTCAATTGCAGCATACATATCTTCGTGTTCGGCGTTGGCGATCACTTCGCCGCCAGCGATAAGGATAGTAGCATCAATTTTTTGCATCACTTTCTCTACACTCAAAGTGACACGAGTGCTGGTGATTTTATCGAAGTGACGCTCAAGTTTAGCGAGCTTGGTGTTGATGTAGTCACGCAGGGCCTCAGTGACTTCTAGTTGGTGACCTGTGATGGTGATTTGCATACCGTTCTCCTTAATTTCACTGCGTTGTGCGGTGTTGAGCAGATTGTAACGCTTAAGCTTATTAAGTGTAACTGACCAACGTCTAAAATAACTGCTTTCGTTGTGTAGAAGAAGGGATCCCTAAAGCGTCGCGGTATTTGGCAATGGTGCGCCGGGCAACTTGGATACCTTGCTCTTCCAGCAAGTCAGCTATTTTGCTATCGCTTAATGGCTTTCTAGGGTTTTCTGCAGCCACAATTTTTTCAATAATGGCGCGAATGGCTGTGGATGAGCATTCCCCGCCTTGGGTGGTGCTGACATGGCTCGAGAAAAAGTATTTCAGTTCAAACACACCGCGTGGGGTGTGCATGTATTTCTGTGTGGTAATCCGTGAAACAGTGGATTCATGCATTTCAATCGCATCAGCCACTTCCGCTAGAATGAGCGGTTTCATGGCTTCTGGACCGTAATCAAAGAAAGCACGTTGATGATTAAGAATCTCCGTGGCTACTTTTAATAGGGTTTCGTTACGGCTTTGTAAGCTGTTAATAAACCAACGGGCTTCTTGCAGTTGCGTGCGTAGAAAAGTGTTATCGGCGCTGTTATCGGCGCGGCGGATAAAACTGGCGTAATACGAATTGACCGTTAAGCGCGGCGCCACTTCTGGATTCAGCTCGACGATCCAGCGATTATTGACCTTACGCACAATCACATCAGGAATAATATATTCAGGTTCTTTGCTGCCAATCTCGGCGCCGGGACGCGGATTGAGGGTTTGAATCAGCTGTACCACTTGCGCGAGTTCGTCTTCTGTAAGGCGCATGCGGCGCATCAGTTGCCGATAATCGCGGCTACCTAACAGCTCTAAGTGCTTATTACAGAGTGATTTGGCCTCAGCCAGCCATGGCGTCTCAGCTGGTAGCAGGCGCAACTGTAGCAGCAGACACTCGCTTAGATTGCGCGCCGCAATGCCGGTGGGCTCAAAATGCTGGACCCGTTTGAGTACCACTTCAATTTCATCGAGATCAACGTGCTGGGCGGTGCTTAATGCCGCTTGAATATCTTCTAAACTTTCGCGTAAGTAACCGTCTTGGCCAATGCTGTCAATAATCACTGTAGCAATGGCACGGTCGCGATCGGTCATGGTGGCAAGGTTAAGTTGCCAGTGCAGGTGGTCTTGCAAGTTGGTTTCAGCGGAGGTGGTAGTGGTGAAATCCCAATCTTCACTATTGGCTGCACTGGAACTGGGTATATTGTTGGCGCTGGACTGGTACACATCGTCCCATGAGGTATCTATTTCTAACTCGCTGGGGATTTTTTCGTTCCAGTCGCTGGTTTCACTGCTGGTTTCTTGTGGCGCTTCCTGAGCGCTGACCTGAGGCTCAACAGCGCCTAGATTTTCTTCAGCATTGCTGTTGTTGTCTTCACTCTCTTCTTGCTTTTCCAGCATAGGATTGCTTTCCAAGGCTTCTTGGATTTCTTCTTGCAAGTCTAATGTGGACATTTGCAGCAAGCGAATGGCCTGCTGCAGTTGCGGGGTCATGGTCAGTTGCTGACCCATTTTTAAAACGAGTGAGGCTTTCATAATGGAAAGGCATAACTCCTAAGTCATCAATGTGTCCAAAATGTGATGCTAAGCAAGATTTATGCCTGAAAATTTCACGTTTGCCTAGACTTGACAAAAAATGAAAAGCGCTACGGGAAATTTATTTGCTATGAATAAGGCGTTATAGGCGTTTTAAATCTGTGTTGATTGGCCGTTTATAAGTGAAACTCGTGACCTAAGTAAACATCTTTAACCAGCTGATTTTCCAAAATGCTGCTGGGTGAACCTTTGGCTATAATTTGCCCATCACTGACAATATAAGCCATTTCGCAAATATCGAGGGTTTCACGAACGTTGTGGTCAGTGATTAAAACGCCAATACCCATGCTTTTTAAGTGATGAATAATTTGCTTAATATCACCCACCGAAATGGGGTCAACCCCGGCAAAGGGTTCATCGAGTAAAATAAATTTAGGGTTGGTGGCTAAAGCACGGGCTATTTCAACGCGGCGCCGCTCACCACCGGACAGGCTCATGCCGAGGCTGTCACGTAAATGGGTGATGCTAAATTCACGTAGCAGGTCGTTTAAGGCTTGTTCACGTCCGGCGCGATCCAGGTCTTTGCGCAGCTCTAAAATAGCCATAATGTTATCGGCCACGCTCAGTTTGCGAAAAATCGAGGCTTCTTGTGGTAGATAACCAATGCCCGCCTGTGCGCGACCATGCATGGCTTGAAAACTGAGATCAGTTTGATCGATGAATACACTGCCAGTATCTGCTTTAACCAAGCCAACGATCATATAAAAACAGGTGGTTTTGCCGGCACCGTTTGGGCCTAGTAAACCAACAATTTGTCCGCTATTGATAGACAGGCTGACATCATGGACGACTTTTCGGCCTTTGTAGGACTTGGCTAGATTCTTTGCTATTAAAGTGCTGCTCATGGTGCACTTGTCTCTGTGGTGTTGTCTTTGTTTTTAGGTTGAATCACCATATTTACGCGTGGTGAGGGCTGAGTGATGGTGCCCTGTTTGCCGCGTCCTGCAGTGACGATTTCTTTTTGGGTGTCGTAAATGATTTTTTCACCGCGGAAAGTGTTGCCCTGCTGAATAACTTTGGCTTGGTCAATAATGATGATTTTCTCATTACTAGCAAAGTATTGAATGGTTAAGCCGTAGGCTTGCACCAGCTCTTTATCAGTGGCGGGCAGTTGCTCATAGTAAGCGGGCTTACCCACTGAGGTGAACACATCAATGTCACCTTCATTGTCTAAAGTGATGGTGACAGTGTCGCCAGTGATTTTTAAGGTACCCTGGGTGATGATCACATCACCGCGATAAATGGCCACACCCCGCTTATCGTCCATTTCGGCGCTATCAGCTTGGATATTAATGGGCTGTCGGCTATCTGATGGTAAGGCATAGGCCAATCCGCTCAGTAGGCTTAAAGTGGTGGCAAAGAGTACAGCGGTTGCGCTAGCGAACTTCATGTCGGCCTCTCACATTAGAAAGTAAATGCATTTTGCTTTCATTTAAATAGGTTTGCATGCCAACACCAGTGGTAATGCCATTGGCTGCTTCAATTTTTACTGGTAACTGTGTGTGTGCATATTCAGTAGCGGGCACGTAGGTCAATTGCTCAGTGGTTAAAATGGTGGGGCGGCCATGTTCGTCAGTACGTTCAATGCGTACATTTTCGATCAGCTCAACCTCTTCACCCTCCGGACTGACTTTACTGCGTTTGCTGCTAATCTTCCATGGCAAGTCGGTGCCACGAAACAATAATAAGTCGGGTTGTAATAGTAGCGTAATATCATCGTGCTGGGTGTGCTCGATGCGTGGGCTATTAAGCTCGTAATAGATGCTGCCAGTTTCAGTAAACTGCAAAGTCTGGGTGTTTTGTGCAAAAAAATCGATGCTGTTGTCATCTTTTGACTGTGCAGTGGTTATTCCGGATGAGCCGCTATTGATATTCCAATAACCCAAAGCGGCCACCAGTACAGCAACGGGTAGTAGATAAAAAATTAAGCGTACGTTAGCGGGCATAGACATTACCGACGGTTATAAGTATGCATTTTGTGCAGCGTCCAGTGTACCTTGTGCGGCCATAATAAACTCGCAGAGTTCACGGACAGCACCTTCACCACCGCGTAAAGCGGTTACCGCTTGCGCATGTTGGCGTACGAAAGTATTGGCATTGGCCACAGCTACGCCTAAGGCAACACAGCGAATCGGCGCGAGGTCGGGTAAGTCATCGCCGAGGTAGGCTAGCTGATCATAAGACAGCTGCAGGGTGGCGAGCAGCTCATCGAGCGCGACGCGCTTATCTTCTCGGCCCTGGATAACATGTTCAATGCCAAGGTTTTTGGCACGGTTTTCAACGATGCTGGAGGTGCGGCCAGTAATAATGGCGCAGTTAACCCCGGAGTTCATTAGCATTTTAATGCCTTGGCCATCTAGGGTGCTGAAGGCTTTAGCCTCACTGCCATCGGCTAAAAAATACAGTTTGCCGTCGGTTAGCACACCGTCGACGTCCAGCACTAGGAGGCGCACATTGCGTGCTCGCTGTACTAAGTCAATATGGGTTAAGCTCAGCATTACATCACTCCGGCACGTAATAAGTCGTGCATATTTAAAGCGCCAATGGCTTGGTTATCTTGGTTGACCACCGGCAGCGAGTTAATTTTATAGTCTTCCATGATTTTTAATGCTTCTGCCGCCAGCATCTCAGGGCGTGCGGTTTTACCACCGTGAGTCATCAGTTCGTCAATATTGGCATTGCGTACATCAATGCCTTTGTCCAGCGCACGACGCAAGTCACCATCGGTAAAAATGCCAGCTAAAGTTTGATCATCGGCTAAGATGAGCGTCATGCCGAGGCCTTTTTGGGTCATTTCTAACAGTGCAGCGCGTAAGGAAACGTCGCGACTGACTGCCGGCAGCTCCTCTCCGCTGTGCATCACATCTTCGACTTTTAACAGTAGGCGACGGCCTAAAGCACCGCCGGGGTGCGAAAAAGCAAACTCTTCTGGGGTGAAACCACGCGCTTCCAGTAAGGCAATCGCGAGCGCATCACCCAGGACTAAACTGACCGTGGTGGATGAGGTGGGCGCTAAGTTAAGTGGGCAGGCTTCCTTG
Source organism: Thiopseudomonas sp. (assembly GCA_035647115.1). Classification (GTDB taxonomy): domain Bacteria; phylum Pseudomonadota; class Gammaproteobacteria; order Pseudomonadales; family Pseudomonadaceae; genus Denitrificimonas. The sequence goes on from DASROA010000118.1 coordinate 18,440, forward strand.
GCCACTTGGGTGTCTAAATTGACCTGTGCAGCGCTGGCCAGAGTTGAGTCTGGATTGCCAGTCATGCTGATTAAAGTGATACCAAGACGTTTAATCAGTGGCAGCAAGGTGATAATTTCATTGGTGGTACCTGAGTTGGACAAAGCCAGCACCACGTCGCTGGCAGTGATCATACCCATATCACCGTGACTGGCTTCTGCTGGATGAACAAAAAAAGCAGGGGTGCCCGTACTGGCTAGAGTGGCAGCAATTTTACGGCCAATATGCCCAGACTTGCCCATGCCAACCACCACCACACGGCCTGTGCAATTTAAAATAAGCTCGCACGCTTTAACAAAATTGCCGTCAATACGAGCCAGTAAGTGATCAATAGCTTCTTGCTCAAGGCGAATGGTGCGTTGTGCAGAAGCAATTAGGGAGTCAGCTGAGGACATAATTAATAAAATGATCGTCAATATAAAAAAATAATTATACGTTAAATTCTAGGGCAACTCACCAGCTGTGGGTATTTTGCAGCTAAGGCAGTTTAGCTTGCTGCGGCTTAGTTTTTGCAAAGCCGCTTCGAGCTGGTTAAGCAGTTGTTGCGCTTGGGGTGATTTTTTCGACACTATAAAAGTTGCAGGAATAGTGTGCACAGGCACATAAGGAAGGCTCAGATTGTCAATATCCAACTGTTGCTGAGCATAGTGCAGCGGTGCAGTGTAGTTCAAAAGGTAATCACCGCGCTTACGAAGCAGCATGGCGATTACTGAGTGGTGCAGTCGGGTGTGAGTTGTCGTTATGTTTAATCGACTATCGTTAAGCCAGGCAATTGTCTGGGGTGAGTAGCTGTAACCATTAATAAGAATAACGGTTTTGCTGGTTAAATCATCGGGCAGGGTTGGAGCTGGTGTGTTGGGTGGATGATAAAGTGCCAAGGTGGCTTCGCTGACTAGAGCGTTGCTTTCGATGACATGCCCGGCGAGCTCGGTTTTACCCGGAACATCAAACCAAAGATCCACTTCACCACTGATTAATGTAAAGTAGCAGAGCCCCGTGGGTGGGAAACAAAATAAGGTGAGAATAGATGTCTTTTGCAAAGTTAGGTTTATTACCAGCACTGCTTGATAGGTTGCAGCAGCTCGGTTATCAGCAGCCAACCCAGGTGCAGCAGCAGGCGATTGAGCCTATCTTGGCGGGCAAGGATGTTTTGGCTGCAGCGCAAACTGGCACGGGTAAAACCGCAGCTTTTGCTTTGCCAGTTATTCAATCCTTACTGACCCAGGGCGCTAAGGTGACCGGTAACTCTGTGCGCGCCTTGATTTTAGTGCCCACTCGCGAACTGGCCGAGCAGGTCCATCAGTCAATGCGCACTTATATTGGTGAGCTGCCGTTACGCTCTGCAGTAGCTTATGGTGGGGTGAGTATTAACCCGCAAATGATGCAGCTGCGCCGCGGGGTGGATGTGTTAGTGGCCACCCCAGGTCGCTTGTTGGACTTGTATCAGCAAAACGCAGTGCGCTTTCAGCAGATGCAGGTGCTGGTGTTAGATGAAGCAGACCGCATGTTGGATCTGGGGTTTTCTGCAGAGCTCAGCGCCTTATTAGGCTTGATGCCACGTAAGCGTCAAAGCGTGCTGTTTTCAGCCACCTTTTCTGGGCCTATCCGTACCTTGGCCAGCGGCTTATTGGATCAGCCAGTGCGCATTGATGTGACTCCAAAACACTCTGCAGCGGAAACGGTCAAGCAATATCTGATTGTGGTGGATAAAAAAGATAAAGCAGATTTATTGTTGCATTTGTTAAAAAGCCGTCAGTGGGGGCAGGTGTTGGTGTTTGCCCGTACCCGCAAAGGTACCGAGGCCTTGTGTAAAAAGCTGCTTGCTGCGCAAGTCACTGCTGACACTATTCATGGAGATAAAACTCAGCCAGCCCGACTGCGCGCTTTGCAAAATTTTAAAGACGGGCGGGTGCAAGTCCTAGTGGCCACCGATGTGGCGGCGCGTGGCTTAGATATTGAGCAGCTACCGCAGGTGGTGAACTTTGACTTGCCGACGGTGGCGCAAGACTATGTGCATCGCATAGGCCGTACTGGTCGGGCGGGTTTAAGTGGTGAAGCGGTGTCTTTGGTCAGCGCGGATGAGCTGGATGAATTGATTGCCATTGAGAAACTGTTGGGGCTCAATTTGCCGCGCTATGATGAACCCGATTTTTATGCAGAGCACCGCTTGCCGGAGACTCGTCTCGGTGTGGGTCGTGTTAAAAAGCCGAAAAAGCCTAAGAAGAAAAAGACTGCAACTGGGGTTGGGCAGATTCACTTGGGCGAGGACTTCTTTGCCGAGAGTAAACCTAAGGTTGTTCCAGTGCGCGCGGTGCCACGCTTGGCGGTGCATGGGCGCGCTAAGTCCAGCAGTAAACGTAACAAGCCCTAATGTTGAGCTGCTGACGCAGCTGTGAGTCAGGTGAGTGCAGTCAGTAGTTGCTGACAGTTTACTGCGTGAAAATCTGTCAGCTCCGGCCACAGGTCTTCTTCTGTGTTGACTTGCACCGCATAGGCGCCAGCCGCTTGAGCGCTGGCTAAGTCCATATGGAAATCACCAATCATTGCCATATGCTGCGGGTCAACCTGCCAGTGCTGAGCAATTTTTATCAGCCCATCGGGATGTGGTTTAGGAATAGCTTGCTCGCGACCCAAGATCATTGGGGTTGCAAAATAATCCAGTAAACCAATGGCTTCTAAGGTGAGTACCGCCAGCTCTTGGGCGTTGCGGGTTAAAATGGCCAATTCGCGCCCTTGCTGGTGTAAATGCTGAACCAGCTCCACGGCACCGGGAGCGGGCTCAGAATCAAGGGCCAGTTGTCGCTCATGCTCAAGTAACCAGGCATGTTTTTGCTGTGCTTCATCGCTGGGTAGCGTGCTGAGGTGACCTAGAATATCAGCCTGCTCGGGTATTTCTAAAACCTGACGAATGTATAAAAAATCGTGCACTGCCACGGTTAGGGTGCCGTCCATATCAAACACCCAGTGTTGACAGTTTTTTAAATAGCTAGCCATGTTTTAACCCAAAATATCCTTGTGCTGCCAGTCATCGCGGTAGCGTATCAAGCCTTCTTGGGCAACTGAGGCCACTAAGCGGCCATCCCGTGTGTAAATGCTGCCGCGAGCAAAACCACGTGAGTTGCCAGCCCAAGGGCTGTCAGTGGAGTACAGCATCCATTCATTTAAATTGACGTCATCATGGAACCAGATGGCGTGATCAAGGCTAGCAACTTGCATCTGTGGTTGCCAGATGGATGCGCCATGGGGCAATAGCGAGGTGGTTAATAAGCCAAAGTCAGAAGCATAAGCCAGTAAATATTTATGCAGTGCGGCTGATTCTGGCAAGGTGCCCGCTGCTTTAAACCAAACTTGCTTAATGGGCTCGGTGGATTCGGGTTTTAAGGGATCTAACACCTGTACTGGGCGGGTTTCAATGGCTTTGCTGCGCAGCATTTTTTCGCGCTTTTCTGGACTCAGCGCTTTGGCTAGCTGTGAAGAAACCACTTCTTCAGGGATTAAGTCCTCAGGTTGCGGCACTTTTGGCATATCAGTTTGGTGGCTGAAGCCTGATTCTTGCTCGTGGAACGAGGCGCTGCAGGTGAAAATAGTCTGTCCATTTTGAATCGCTGTGACGCGTCGAGTGCTAAAGCTGCCGCCATCGCGTACCCGTTCAACATAATAAACAACAGGTTTCTTAACATCGCCAGCGCGCAAAAAGTAACCGTGTAAAGAGTTGGCGTGGCGTGAGCTAGCTACTGTTTGGCTGGCTGCAGATAATGCTTGGCCGAGCACTTGTCCACCAAAGAGTTGGCGAAAGCCTAGATCTTGGCTGACGCCACGAAATAAATTTTCTTCTAGGGTTTCCATGCTGAGCAATGACACCAGCTGATTTAGAGTTGAATTCATGAACTACCTCGTGCAGACGAAATTGTAGAGTGGGTCGCAAATGTGACTATTATGGGCTTATTGGTCAAATTATAAAGTGTTTTATAGGTTTGCGAGCGGTTTGCTGTTTGAGTGCTGAGCTTGTAAAGCTGGGTAAGGGGTAAGGAGTGAAGAGTGAAGAGTGAAGAGTGAAGAGTAATAAGTAAAGAGTAATTTTATGAAGACGCACAAAGATTTAGAAGTTTGGAAGAAAAGTGTATTGTTTGTTACTTCAATTTATGCAGTTACAAAGGATTTTCCTCCAAGTGAAGTTTACGGAATATCAAATCAAATTAGAAAATCAGCTGTTTCCATTCCTTCTAATAT
>DASROA010000119.1:0-54225 GCA_035647115.1 Thiopseudomonas sp.
CCGGCTTCAAGGTCAGCACGCATAGCGGTATGCTCTGCATGGGTTGCAAAGGCTTGGTACAGAGTAAATAAATGCGAGCTGTCTGGATCTTTAGCTTCGCCTGGCAGTTTCGAGTCAGTGACGATTTGCGAAATCGCATTCTTTAACTCTTTACTGGAAGAAAACAGTGGGATGGTGTTGTTGTAGCTTTTTGACATTTTACGGCCATCTAAACCTGGCAATAGCGCTACATCATCTTCTACCACAGCTTCCGGCAAAACAAACAACTCACGACCTTTACCAAACAAGTGGTTAAAACGTTGCCCAATGTCACGGGCCATTTCCACATGCTGAATCTGATCGCGCCCTACCGGCACTTTATGGGCGTTAAATAACAAAATATCCGCTGCCATCAAAACCGGATAGCTGAATAACCCCATGGTAACGCCTGCATCGGCGTCAGCACCTGCAGCTTCGTTGTCATCCACTGCAGCTTTATACGCATGGGCACGATTTAATAGGCCTTTACTGGCCACGCAGGTGAGCAACCAAGTCAGCTCAGTGATTTCAGGAATGTCTGATTGACGGTAGAAGGTGGCGCGCTCCACATCAAGGCCACCGGCCAGCCAAGTGGCGGCGATTTCCAGACGTGAGCGCTCAATGCGTTCGGGTTGGTCACACTTAATGAGAGCATGGTAGTCAGCTAAAAAGTAAAACGATTCAACATTGTCAGCCTGACTGGCTTGTATCGCTGGACGAATCGCACCGGCATAGTTGCCTAAGTGCGGCGTGCCTGTGGTGGTAATTCCGGTTAAAACTCGCGTACTCATAATCACTCTATTCTTTATTAGTAAATTTTACAGACGTTCGGCAACCAGCTGTTTTAATTCAACCAGCCGTCCATGGAAAAAGTGTCCACATTCTGCCACTTTTAGCAGTTCATGGGGCTGAGTTAAGCCAGCTGCCCACTGATAGACCTTTTCTGGCGCAATGATTTCATCCTCTTCGGGCTGAATAATCGTCAGTTGTCCCTGACTGGCCACACTGTGCTCGGCAGCAAAACGGTGCACCGCTGGAGCCACTAAATACAGTTGCTGCACTGCGATACCAGCATTTTGTAAACGACCCGATAAGCTGCCGGCAACAAAACCACCAAAGGAAAAACCCATTAAATAAATCGGCAAACCTGGGTGCTTGGCTTGTAGCCAACTTAATGCAGCCTGGGCATCATCGACTTCGCCGCTGCCCATGTCATGCTCACCTGCACTTTGCCCAGTGCCGCGATAATTAAAGCGCAAAGTCGCCAAGCCACTGTCACGGGCTGTACGTTGTAGTGTAGACACTACTTTATTAAGCATGGTGCCGCCTTCACTTGGGTTGGGGTGGCACACCAAAGCAATACCTCGCGCCTCGGCGAGCGGCAAGTATAGGCCTTGTAAGGCGCCCACTGGCCCATCGATGGTTACTGATGTTTCACGAACAAACAAAAAAGACTCCCAGACCCCGTTTTGGGGTAAATTTGTCTAGTGGTAAGTATTTTATATACAGTAGATACTATTATCTGTAGACGCCTGCCCTATGCTGTACAGAACAGGCATTCATAAAACGTAATGCAAAGCCTTTAAAGAGGAAGTCTAGTGGAACAGTCACTCCCCATTTGGTTAATCCCTACGCTCACCCTAGTGGGTGGGGTTATTATCGGTTTGATTTTAGCACGTGTCCTGCAGCGCACCTCACCCGGACAAACTCAGCGTGAGTTGGATGAGCTGCAAGAGCGCTTTGATGATTATCAAAGTGAAGTGGTGACGCATTTTAACACCACCGCCTCATTAGTGAAAAAACTCAATAAAAACTATCAAAATATTCAAGAACATTTGGCCACAGGTGCTGATTGCTTAGCCTTAGATGAGCCGTCTCGTGAAAGTTTACTCGCTGCTTTAGTGGGCGAGCCTCAGTCCCATGAGCGCATCAGTGCGCCGCAAAATGCTGAAGACAGTACCCCTGAAAACATTGAACCGCCACGGGATTATGTACCTAAAGTTGAAGGTGAACCCGGTACACTGTCTGAAGATTACAGTGTAAAGCGCTAACCTGTACTTATGAAAAGGAGTCTCATCGGGCTCCTTTTCTATTTTATTGGCCATTCATTGCTGGACGCACACCAATCTGCGCAGTCACAGTACGCGGCTGACCGTTGCGTAATATTTCTAACGTTACTTTTTCATTGGGCTGCATCCGTGCCACTTGATTCATCGAGCTGCGCCCATCTTGAGCGTTTTCCCCAGCAATTTTCAAAATAATATCCCCTGGCTGTAAGCCCGCCTCATAAGCAGGCCCACCCCGGTAAACTCCGGCCACTAACACACCTGGACTTTCCAACAAGCCAAATGATTCCGCCAGCTCTGGGGTTAATGCCTGCACTTCTAAACCCAGCCAGCCACGCACCACTTGACCATGCTTAACAATGGAACGCATCACTTCCAGCGCCAGCTTAACGGGTATTGCAAAGCCAATGCCTTGGGAGCCGCCGGAGCGAGAAAAAATAGCCGTATTAATCCCCAGCAAGTTACCTTGGGCATCCACTAAAGCACCACCAGAATTACCTGGGTTAATCGCTGCATCAGTTTGAATAAAGTCTTCATAGGTGTTGAGACCCAGCTGATTACGTCCCGTGGCACTGACAATGCCCATGGTAACTGTCTGCCCCACTCCAAAAGGATTGCCAATGGCAAGTACCACATCACCAATTTGGATATTGTCAGAACGCCCTAAAGTGATAGCGGGCAAATCCGGTAGGTCGATTTTTAATACCGCCAAGTCAGTTTCTGGGTCACTGCCAATCACCCGCGCTAGGGTTTCACGGCCATCTTTGAGGGCTACGATAATTTGATCCGCACCTGCAGTGACGTGATTGTTGGTCAGCAAGTAACCTTCCTTGCTCATTAACACCGCTGAACCTAAACTGGATTCCATACGCTTTTGCTCAGGCAGGTTATCGCCAAAAAAGCGCCGAAAAACAGGATCGTCATATAAGGGGTGCAAGGGTTTATTGACGACTTTAGCCGTATACAGGTTAGCCACCGCAGGCGAGGCTTGGTTAACTGCGTTAGCATAGGAGGCAGGCCCTTGTGCTGCGCGTGAATAAAGCGGAGCCTGCAATAGATTCATATCGTTGTTGGGCAGCCCTACCCAATGTGGGAAGCGCTCAATTAAAAACAGCGCTGCAAATAACCCCACAGCTAACGGCCATCCATAATTCTTTAAAAAACGTGGCATAGATATTTCCCAGTACAACCACCATTAAAATATTTGTCTAACACTTAAGGAACTGCTGAATAAATCAAAATCGTCATTGCGAACCTTACTCAGTCGTTGCGAACCTCACTCAGTCATTGCGAACGAAGTGAAGCAATCCATAGGCACAACAAGCACCCATAGACTGCCAGGTCACTCCGCTCCTCGCAGAGACTACGCCGCGTCATTGTGAACGAAGTGAGGCAATCTGATTGACTTTATATACCAATACATTAGAGATTACCGCTTCTCGCACTGACGCAATTAATCAGTACTTCCTTAAATAACCCGAGCCGCCAAGGCGCTCATCACAGCTGAGTTAACTGCTGTTTTCGCTCCCAAAGTTTTCTCGGCCGTGCCAATTATGTTGCATTATAGGTTGTAGCGTAAAATTAAAGCACCGCCCATTTACATTAAGGAACAATTATGTCTGTTGAACGCCCTCTTTTAATCCAAGCCATTGAGCAATTTTTAAATGTCAGCGCCATCGCCGACTACTGCCCCAACGGCCTGCAGGTGGAAGGTAAAACTCAAATCAAGCGCATAGTCAGCGGTGTTACTGCCAGCCAAGCATTAATTGATGCCGCCATTGAGCTGCAAGCCGATGCAGTTTTGGTGCATCACGGCTACTTTTGGAAAGGTGAAGATCAGCGCATCATCGGCATGAAACAACGCCGCATTAAAGCCCTATTAGTCAATGATATCAACCTGTTAGCCTATCACTTGCCTTTAGATGTGCACCCTGAAGTGGGCAATAATGTGCAACTGGCCGAGCGTTTAGGTTTAACAATTAGCGGTCCCTTAGAACCTGACAACCCCAATAATGTTGGCTTGTTGGGTGAGCTGGACACGCCTTTATCCGCCACCGAGTTTGCCGCACGCATTGAGCAGGCTTTAGACCGTACACCTCTTGTGGTGGACCATCAGCAGCCGATTAAACGTGTGGCCTGGTGTACCGGTGCCGCGCAGGGTTATATTCAGCATGCTATTGAGCAAGGCGCTGATGCCTTTATTACCGGTGAGGTGTCAGAACGCACCTTCCATGAGGCCCAAGAAAACAATATCAGCTTCTTCGCCGCTGGCCACCACGCCACCGAGCGCTATGGGGTGCAAGCATTGGGGGAATGGCTCGCAGAGCGTTTTGATCTTGAACACCATTATGTGGAATGCCCAAACCCGGTTTGATTTTTATGTGTAAGGTGACTGTTTGAAAAGCATCTAAGATTTTATGCGTATGCCGTAGCGTGCAAGTGCCGTTTTTCCCTCGACGGGTCTTCCTGACCCGACTCGGGCGCGCACCATCCATGGCGCGCTTGCCACGTCACCCGCACGCTACTCATTGATCATCGGCATGGGTTGCCTGTCTTCTAAAAATATCAGCTTGAAAAATCTAGACTTCGTAGCTCAAACACAACCTATAACATCAGATAAAACCTATAAGGCTCAGCGAGAAAAACACTAACCACCCATCACTCTTCATATATATCTATGCTTTTTTGATCTTAATAATCACTTCGTTAGAACTAATCACCATGCTAAAGTGCCTCTCACTTTGTTAAATCCTAAGCCAATCAGGCGCAACACCCTATCTAAGTGAGCACAGCATGGCCGACAAGCTAACCCATTTAAAACAACTCGAAGCCGAGAGTATCCATATCATTCGTGAAGTGGCTGCGGAGTTCGATAATCCCGTCATGCTCTATTCCATTGGTAAAGATTCAGCGGTCATGCTGCACTTGGCCCGTAAAGCCTTTTATCCGGGTAAGTTACCTTTCCCAGTGATGCATGTGGATACCCGCTGGAAGTTTCAAGAAATGTACAGCTTTCGCGACAAAATGGTGGCTGATCTTGATCTCAACTTGCTAACCCACAGCAACCCAGACGGTATCGCCCAAGACATCAATCCTTTTGTGCATGGCAGCGCAAAACACACCGACATTATGAAAACCGAAGGGCTCAAACAAGCCCTCAATAAGTACGGTTTTGATGCCGCTTTTGGGGGTGCGCGCCGTGATGAAGAAAAATCCCGCGCCAAGGAGCGGGTGTATTCCTTCCGTGACAGCAAGCACTGCTGGGATCCGAGAAACCAGCGCCCTGAGCTGTGGAATATCTACAACGGTAAAGTGAATAAAGGCGAATCCATCCGCGTGTTTCCCTTATCTAATTGGACCGAACTGGACATTTGGCAGTACATCTATTTAGAAAGCATCCCCATTGTGCCCCTGTATTTTGCCGCTGAACGTGAAGTGATTGAGCGCGATGGCACCCTTGTTTTGATCGACGATGAGCGCATTCTTGAGCACTTAAGTGATGACGAAAAATCACGCATTGAGAAGAAAATGGTGCGCTTCCGTACCTTGGGCTGCTACCCGCTGACTGGCGCAGTAGAGTCCACCGCCACTACGCTGCCGGAAATTATTCAAGAGATGCTGCTGACCCGCACCTCAGAACGCCAAGGCCGTGTCATCGATCACGATGGTGCTGGCTCAATGGAAGAAAAGAAACGTCAAGGCTACTTTTAAGGAATCCGTATACATGAGTCATCAATCTGAATTAATCAGCCAGGATATCCTTGCCTATCTGGCTCAGCACGAACGCAAAGAACTGCTGCGTTTCTTAACCTGTGGCAACGTCGACGACGGCAAAAGTACCTTAATTGGTCGCCTGCTGCACGACTCTAAGATGATTTACGAAGACCATCTAGAAGCCATCACCCGTGACTCGAAAAAAGTCGGCACCACCGGCGATGATATTGACTTGGCGCTTTTGGTCGACGGCCTGCAAGCGGAGCGCGAACAAGGCATCACCATTGATGTGGCCTACCGTTACTTCAGCACCACTAAACGCAAATTTATCATTGCCGACACCCCCGGCCACGAACAGTACACCCGCAACATGGCCACCGGTGCCTCGACCTGTGATCTGGCGATTATTTTGGTCGATGCCCGTCATGGGGTGGAAAACCAAACCCGCCGCCACAGCTATATTGCCTCCTTGCTGGGCATTCGCCATCTGGTGGTGGCCATCAATAAGATGGATCTCAAAGACTATGACGAGCAGGTGTATAACGCCATTAAGGCCGATTATTTAGCCTTTGCTGAGCAAATCAATCTGGACACCTCATCACTGCACTTTGTGCCATTATCCGCACTGAAAGGCGATAACGTGGTGAATCGCAGCGCGCATACGCCTTGGTACAGCGGGCAAACCTTAATGGAAATCCTGGAAAGCGTGGATGTCAGCGGCGACCTGAACCACCGTGATATGCGCTTCCCAGTGCAATATGTCAACCGCCCGAATCTAAACTTCCGTGGTTTTGCCGGTACTTTGGCCTCGGGTTCGTTGCGCAAAGGTGATGCCATTACCGTATTGCCGTCGGGTCGCAGCAGTCAGATTAAATCCATCGTCACCTTTGATGGTGAGCTGGAACAAGCGGTTGCTGGGCAAGCCATTACCCTCACCCTAGAAGATGAGATTGATATTGCCCGTGGTGACTTAATTGTTCACGCAGACGCCAAAGTGCGCAGCAGCGACCATTTTGAAGCCATGCTGGTCTGGCTGGGAGAAGAGCCGCTACTGCCCGGTAAGCGCTATGACTTTAAGCGCGCCACCAGCTATATTCCCGGTAACGTCTCGGCGATTAGCCACCAAGTGGATGTCAACACCCTGGCCCATAACCCCGCCAGCAGCTTGCAACTCAACGAAGTAGGCCGCGTGCAAATCAGTCTCGATGCGCCTTTAGCTTTAGATGACTACCAAGCCAACCGCACCACGGGCGCCTTTATTGTGATTGATCGCTTAAGCAACATCACCGTGGGCGCTGGCATGATCATTGCCCCCGAAGGTGCACAAAGCAGTGGCCGCAACTTAGGCAAAGGCCGTGTCAGCGCTGAAGAGCGCCAGCTGCGTCTTGGTCAGCAAGCCGCCACAATACTGTTCAGTGGTTTATCCGGCGCAGGTAAAAGCACTTTAGCTTATGCGTTGGAGCGTAAGTTATTTGATACCGGTCGCGCGGTGTATGTTTTGGATGGGCAGAATTTGCGCCACAACCTCAATAAAGGCTTACCACTGGATCGTGCGGGCCGTGCAGAAAACTGGCGTCGCGCCGCGCAAGTGGCACGTCAATTTAACGAAGCGGGTTTAATCACCCTCGCCGCCTTTGTTGCCCCTGATGCCGAAGGCCGTGAACAAGCCAAAGCAGCTATCGGTAAAGAGCGCTTAATCACCGTCTATGTGCAGGCTTCACCGCAAGTCTGCCAAGAGCGCGATCCGCAAGGTCTGTATGCTGCGGGCGAAGATAATATTCCGGGTGAATCCTTCCCCTACGATGTGCCCTTGGATGCTGATTTAGTGATCAATACCCAAGACAGCAGTGTCGAAGAAGGGGTGCAGCACGTGTTGCAGCTGCTACGTGAGCGAGAGGTTATTTAACATTTAAAGAACACATTTTTGATTGAGATAAGTGCCGCGCTAATGAGGCAGTCACGGATGGTGCTGCGCCTGAGTCAAGACAGGATGTTTTCTCAGGGTAAAAGGACGCACTAGCGCGGCACGCTTAATCAAACCTACCGTCCTCTATCTTGTCATCCCATTATAATAATTCCGCACAATAATCCCGTTCAGCTACCGCTGGTGTATACCAAACAAAATCTGCGCTCTGCGTCTCAACATCTTGATCTGCCTCCGCAAAAATCAGTACCCGCTGTTGCAACTTTTCAGCCTCATATAAATCTTCGAGGTGTAAAGGTACGCCCAAGTCATAGCGCACATGATAAGCGCCAGCAATCAATAATGTGGGCTTAGCTGCTTCCAACAGTACTTTTGCCATACTGCGATCACGCTGCTGCTGCACGGCCAACATTGCTGGTAATTGTGTGTCTGGTAGTTTATTACAGTGCGCTTCCCGAATATGCTCAGACAAACGCTGCGTAACAGTTGGGCTGGTTGATTTTACCCCTGTCAACTCTGGTGGGTTACGATAAATGCTCAGCAACGCATCGCGATTTAGATTGCTAGCCAGCAATGGGTAGCGCTGTTTTAAAATATAGCTAACCAACTCTCCGTACAACTGCCAGTCCCACCCCTTATGCCACTGCAAAGCCTGTGCTAAATTATCTGACTGCGCGCCTGCTCTAACTGTCTGCTGCACTGAGCTGACCCGGTCTTGCTGATCAAGCGTCAACATTTCCAACACCACCGAGCCTTGCGCCCTGCGCGCTTGTATTGCTTGCAATAACCACAACTGCAAATGGTGATGATCAGGATTATCGTGTTTCTCACCCAGCAACACAATTGAAGCGCTCGCCAGCTCAGCCAACATAGCTTCAATCGCCACCTGCTCGCCAGTACGCAAATCAACGATCTGGCCAACCCGCGAATGATCCCGCTCACGGGGACTTTGCCATTCAGGCAACCCCAGCTCACTCTGAACCGACTCAACCCCCGCCTCCTTAATAGACGCAGTCTGACAGCCAGCTAACACGCTCAAAACCACCCATATAATCCAACGCATGTGCACTCCAAACTTGCCCCGAAACTCATTCAATATGCTGATTCAAAAACAGATGAACACTTGTGTATAGCGTACTCCGGGGTAGGTACTTACCCGTCACTAAACCCCTAGCGAGCAATAATCAACGGATGGTCACGCTCTGGATGTTTTTGTACCAGCACTTCTAAACCAAACACCTCGTGCAAAACCTCTGCCCGTAACACCTCATCTGGCGAGCCTGAGGAAAACACAGCCCCTTTGTCCAGCAACAACAACTCATCGCAATAACGGGCAGCTAAATTCAGATCATGCACAATCACCATCACCGCCCCGCCCTTATCGGCAAAAGCACGCACCGCCTGTAAGATACTGTGCTGATGCAATGGATCCAGCATCGACGTGGGCTCATCCAGCAACAGTACTTGTCCCTCAGCACCCGGCCATAATTGCGCCAACACCCGCGCCAAATGCACCCGTTGCCGCTCACCACCAGACAATTGCAAATAACTGCGGCCAAATAAATGCGCAATATCAACTGCCGCTAAAACCTGTTGCACAATTTGCGCATCCAGTTGACAACCTGTGCCATGGGGTAAACGCCCCATACCCACCACATCTTCCACAGCAAAACCAAAACTTAGCGTTGACTGCTGCGGTAATACCGCTAAGTGCTGGGCACGTTGCTGATCCGGCCAGTCCGTCAAAGCACGGCCATTGAGTAAAACCTCACCGGCTGCAATCGGTAGCTCACCGCACAGCGCAGACAATAAAGTACTTTTACCAGCCCCATTAGCACCCAGCACACCTGTGATCTGAGCTGCGCGCAACTGCACATCCACCCCTTGCAAGACCGTACAAGGGCCGCGCCGCACTTCTATTTGACGAGCCTGCAGCATCAAGTCTTACTCCTAACCTCAAAAGCGGCTTTTCAGTAATAGATATAAAAAGAACGGTGCGCCAAGCAGAGCCGTCACAATCCCAATCGGCAGTTCAGCCGGCGCCAACAGCAAACGGGCCGCCAAATCAGCAAATAACAACAAACTGGCGCCTGCCAAAGCTGAGGCGGGCAACAATACTCGATGATCAGGTCCCACCGCCAAGCGCAACACATGGGGCACCACTAAACCAATAAAGCCAATCATCCCCGCTGCAGCTACTGCGGCACCCACACCCAACGCCGTGCAAAACACCAGTTCACGCTTAAGTTTCTCAACAGAGAAACCCAAATGCCGCGCTTCTGATTCACCCAACAAGAGCGCATTTAAGGCTTTAGCTCGGCGTGGCAACCATAAAGTCACTGCGCAGGTGATCAGCAACAACGGCCATAAACGTGCATAGCTGGCACCATTTAAACTGCCTAAATTCCAAAATGTGAGTGTACGCAAAGTGGCATCATCCGCTAAATAGGTGAACAAACCAATCGCTGCCCCGGCCAACGCCGCCAAGGCAATACCTGCCAGCAGCATGGTCGCCACGTGGGTTTGCCCATCACGTCGCCCTAAACGATAGACCAACGCAGTCACCAGCAAACCACCGATAAAGGCACTGGCAGATAAAATATAGGGACTCCATGCCGCCGAGATGCCACCCAGCATACTGCCACCGACAATGGCCACCGCAGCCCCTAAAGCTGCACCGCTCGACACACCGATTAAGCCAGGATCTGCCAGCGGATTACGAAACAAGCCCTGCATAGCAACACCAGACAAAGCTAATACCGAACCCACCGCTAAGCCTAGTAGCGCCCGCGGCAAACGAATCTGACTGACAATTAACTGAGCTTGCTCCACAGCAGGTGTACTCAGCACGTCAAAGCCTAAGCTGCGCACCAGCACCTTGCTTAAGTTCAGCAAGCTGATACTCACCGGTCCCAAAGCAAGCGCTAAGGTCAATGCCACGGCCAGTAACAGGCCAAGCATTACAAATACACTCTTGTTGTTACTCAATATCACAACTCTTTTTATGCATGTCTGTTTCTGGCTAACATGTCCAAACACATACTGTTGCACTGCATCACCAGCGCTCAGGTGTTTTATAACAGCCATCGATTCAATACTTCGCGGCCTCACCGCAACACGCTAGTATGCCGCAAAGTTACAGGGCCGACAGCAATACCCTGAATCCTTTTAACCTGCATTGCTATCAACTAGTATCAATAAGGTTGCCGCGCACTGTTAGAGTTTCAAGAAACAAAAGACTCATTTTATGCCTACTGCGCAAAAGACTCTCGATATGCCATAAGCACCGCAGTGCCTGAACGCATTAAAACTATTGCATCGCATTTAAAGGAGCCGAGCCGTGTCTCATTTACCTAAAATCACATTATTTGCGCTGGGCGGTACGATTTCCGCCCATCACCCAGACCGTTTGGAGCTATGCAATTATCGCACTGGGCATTATTCAGCTGATGAGTTTTTAAGTGCTGTCCCCGAACTCACCGCCCTGGCAGATATTGAGCTGGAACAAGTGGATAATGTCACCAGCACCGCCATTGATGCCAACCATTGGTTTAGTCTTAAAGAACGCATTGAGCAGTGCTTAACAACCCAGGATGCGGTGGTGATTAGCCAGGGCACCAATACTTTGGAAGAAACTGCTTTTTTCCTACACCTGACATTAAATACCACTAAGCCCGTCATAGTAACAGGCGCACAAAAGCCTTTATCTGCATTAGGTACCGATGCGTATTTTAATTTATTGAATAGTTTTAGCGTGGCCGCTTGCCCGCAGGCGACGGGGCAAGGTGTACTGGTGGTGATGAATGATAAAATTTACTCTGCACAAGATGTCAGCAAAACCCACACCTATCACTTAGAATCTTTTCAGGCGCTCAACAGTGGCCCCCTTGGGCGTATTGAAGCCAACCATCAAGTGCATTTTATGCAGCAAACGCTATCTACCCACACCCAGCACAGTCCTTTTCGTCATATCAAAAGACCCACGCAACTGCCCTATATTCCTATTATTTACTCCCACGCCGGTGCCGACCAGCAGCTGATTGAAGCGTTACTGGCACACACTGAACTGGATGGCTTGGTGATCGCTGGTACAGGGGCAGGCCGCTGCTCTCCTTTAGAAGAAGCAGCCGTTAAAAAAGTACGTGCCCGGGGTATTCCGGTGGTCATGACTTCGCGAGTTGGTGCAGGTGGCGTCATACCCATTGAGTGCTACGACAGTTTAGGCTTAATCACTTTAGGCGATTTATCACCACAAAAAGCTCGAATTTGGTTGTTGTTAACGTTAATCCAGCAAGCCCAATAAGCTTTTCAGCTCTTTGCGCAGTGCAGCTATTATGTAGTCAACCGCTACCTTTTTAGCTCTCGCTGTGAAGTTTTCGCTGTTATCTGCGCACGAGGATGTACTGAGTACATTAACTCGACCGAAAAGCACGTTAATGGCTAGCGCACCCTGTGGACTTGGCGCAGAATAAACAACAGACTTCACGAGCGAACCTTTCCCACACTAACTAGGAGTCGATTATGCCCAATGCGCTACTCACTGATTTAGGCATCCAACTGCCAATCATCCAAGCCCCAATGGCTGGCACCTCCACAGTGGCGCTCGCTGCTGCAGTGTCGAATGCCGGTGGACTCGGCTCGTTAGGGCTGGCAATTAGTAGTGTTGAAGAGGCTCGCGAGCACATTCAGCTGCTTAAACAAGCGACCGACAAACCCTTTAATATTAACTTCTTTTGCCACCCCGCTCCGGTTAGCGATGCCAGCCGCGAACAACAATGGATCAATATTTTACAACCTTACTTTGATGAATTCTCAGCCGCGCCACCCAAACAACTCAACGCAGGCAATCCCAGCCTGCTTGATAACCACGCCATGTTAGAGATGCTACTGGAAGAGCGCCCGCCAGTGGTGAGCTTTCATTTTGGTTTACCCAGCACAGAGTGTATTCAGGCATTAAAGCAAGCTGGCATTAAACTCTTAGGCTGCGCCACCAATGTCAGCGAAGCGCAAGCCATTGTTGCAGCAGGTTTAGATGGAGTTATTGCACAGGGTTACGAAGCAGGTGGGCACCGTGGTGTTTTCGATCCCAGTCAAGACGTTAAGTTAGGCTTGTTCAGCTTATTGCAGTTGCTAGGAAAGGAGTGCTCACTGCCGATTATTGCAGCCGGCGGTATTATGCATGGCCAAGCCATTGCGCAGGTGATGGATATGGGCGCCAGTGCTGCCCAACTAGGTACAGCATTTATTTTATGCCCAGAATCTGCCGCCAGCCCGGCCTATCGTGAGCAATTAAAAAGCGCCCGTGCTTATCAAACCGGAGTCACTTCAGTCATCTCTGGGCGTCCAGCGCGGGGCTTAGTCAATCGTTTTCATACTGAGCTGGCTGAGCAGCAAGCTGTATTACCCGGCTACCCCACCACTTACAGCGCAGGTAGAGCATTACATGCCGCAGCGAGCCAACAGAATTGCCATGAGTTTGCACCGTATTGGGCTGGCCAATCCGCGCCTTTAGCCCGCGAAATGCCAGCAGCTGACTTAGTGCAACTGTTGGCTAAAGAGTGGCAACAGGCCTGTATCTACTCGTTTTAATCAGGTAGTAGCGATGTATCAGATTGTACCTATCCAACCTCAGCACGATGCTGAAATCTGTCAAATCATTCAACAAGTGGGCGCGCAATACGGCGCTGTTGGCGAGGGGTTTGGGCCTGCTGATGCCGAAGTCAGCTGTATGAGCCAGCACTACTTGCTTGAAAATCACAGCCAATATTTAGTGGCCTTGCTGGACGGGCAAGTGGTGGGCGGTGGCGGCATTGCGCCTTTTATGGATTACGCTGATATTTGCGAGCTGAAAAAGCTTTTTCTGTTACCAGCAGCTCAAGGATTAGGCATTGGTAAAGCACTCAGCCAAGCCTGTTTAGCTTTCGCTACCGAACAAGGCTATCAGCAGTGCTATTTAGACACTTTAAGCAGCATGCAAACTGCCATTCGCTTATATGAAAAGCTTGGCTTTAAGCATCTCGAGCAACCGTTAGCCGGCACTATTCATGGCGGTTGTGATGTGTGGATGCTGAAGAGTTTGTAAATTGTGCAGTATGAAATAAAAAACCCGCTAAGTCTTATGACCTAGCGGGTTTCAAAATATGGCGCAGTGGACGGGACTCGAACCCGCGACCCCCGGCGTGACAGGCCGGTATTCTAACCAACTGAACTACCACTGCGCGATACTGTAAAGACTTGGTGGGTGATGACGGGATCGAACCGCCGACCCTCTGCTTGTAAGGCAGATGCTCTCCCGGCTGAGCTAATCACCCTTGTGTCTTCAAGTGGTGCGTATAATAGACATCAAAAATGCTTTTGGCAAGCCCTAAATCACTTTATTTCATAATTAATCCAATGACTTAGCGTTTTCTCGAAGAAACGAGCGGTTTCCAGCACGTTCCAGCGAATATAATTGATTTTTAAAGCAAGCCAATGAGAAACTTGCCGCGCTTAATAAGCGATACATTCTATACTGCCCACGGGCAAATACTGATATTATATACAGTCCCCTAACTTTTTATACTTCAACATCTGCTTGTCAGCAGATTCACATTCTTTGCATGCCCTAGGCTGCAAATCATATTTTTTAAATCACTTTGGAGTTTTTATGTGGTTTCGCAACCTCTTGTTATACCGTTTAACATCTGACACCACGCTCACCGCAGACGCCTTAGAAACCGCTTTGGCCGCTAAGCCCGCGCTTCCCTGCGGCAGCCAAACCCCGTCCACCTATGGTTTTATTGCCCCTTTTGGCACTGCTGAAGACGCACCTTTAGTGCACAGCGCTCAGGGTTTTCTGTTGATCTGCGCACAAAACGAAGAGCGCATGCTGCCCAGCAGTGTGGTGCGTGATGCGCTTAAAGAAAAAACCGATGAAATTGAAGCTGCTGAAAATCGTAAGGTGTATAAAAAAGAAAAGGATCAAATTAAAGACGAAATTATCCAGGCGTTACTACCTCGCGCTTTTATTCGTCGCTCAAAAACCTATGCGGCTATCGCCCCTGCACAAGGCTTAATTTTAGTGGACAGCCCCAGTGCCAAGCGCGCTGAAGAACTGCTCTCGACTTTGCGCGAAGTATTAGGCAGCCTGCCGGTACGCCCTGTATCTGTGCAGCGAGCGCCAACGGATACCTTTACTGAGTGGGTTAAGCAGCACCATGCCAGCCATGGCCTTGCGTTAAGCGATGAATGTGAATTACGCGACAGCGCCGAAGACGGTGGCATCATTCGCATCAGACGTGAGGACTTAGCCAGTGAAGAGATCCAAACCCATTTAGAGGCCGGCAAATTAGTCACTCAGCTCACCTTAACCTGGGATGAAAAACTCAGCTTCTTAATTGACGATAAACTGGCCATTAAGCGTTTACGTTTTGATGATTTACTGCAGGATCAAGCCGAAGAAGACGGCGGTGACGATGCTGCCGGCCAGTTTGATGCCAGTTTTGTACTGATGATGCTGACCTTTATGGAGTTTATCCCGCAACTGCTCGATGCTCTAGGCGGCGAAGAAATTCCCCAAGGTATCTAAGCTCAATTAAAAGCAGCGCCTGCGATCATTTATGACAATTCAGGCGCTGTTCATAGGTACACCCGCTCTACAATCAGCTGCCCATATACAACTTTAACGTCTTAACATCCTGCCCCAAACCGACCCACCACATAAATAGCTGCTGACCACCGCGCAGGCGTCGCCAAGGCTGGCGTAGCGCCCAAATCGAAATGGGATGTCTCGTTCGCTGAGCGATAAGCAAGCTTGGCTTACGCCGACGTACTGTTAGCCAACCAAGCTTTACGCTGCTCAGCGGTATGAAAAGTCCAAGCGAGAAAGCGACTTTGTTTTTGTCCCTGCGCCATGTCAACCACTTGCACATCCACTGCACCCACCTGTTTTAAAGTGCGCTGTAGCAATCGAATATGCGCTGACTTAGATACTAAGCTGGTAAACCACATGACCTGCTTGGCGTAACTTTTACTTTCCCTGATCATATTACGCACAAAACTCAGCTCACCGCCCTTGCACCACAACTCATTACTCTGCCCGCCAAAATTTAACGTCGGCAACTTGCGAGTTGGGTCTTGTTTGCCTAGGTTACGCCACTTACGAGCACTGCCCCGGGTGGCCTCTGCGGCGCTGCTATGAAAGGGTGGGTTGCACAGGGTGCAGAGAACGCGTTCGCCTTTACGCAGCACACCTTTAAAAAAAGCTGTTTTATCTGTTTGCAGGCGCAATTCAATTACCCCATCCAACGCATTGGCTGAGAGTATTTCAGCTGCACAAGCTAAGGCGTGCTGGTCAATATCACTGCCAATAAAGCGCCAACCATAATCATGATGACCCAACAGTGGGTAAATGCAGCTCGCGCCTGTGCCTATATCCAACACCGTAAAGGCACTACCCTGTGGGATGCTGTGCTGATTATCCCGTGCCAGCAAATCTGCTAAACCATGAATATAGTCAGCCCGCCCTGGCACCGGTGGACACAAATAACCTTCGGGGAACTGCCAATATTGAATACCGTACAGCTGTTTCAATAACGCTGCGTTAAATATTCGCACTGCCGCAGGGTTAGCAAAATCAATACTTTCTTTACCGTAAGGATTGCGAATTACAAAGGCTTTTAAGCGGGGCTCCACAGCACACAACGCAGCAAAGTCATAGCGCCCTTGGTGACGATTACGGGGATGCAATACTGCGCTAGCTGGCTGAGTGCTCATAAACTGTGAACCTACTTGAAGTTATACATAGCGCAGTATAGCAACTCAGCGGATTAGTCTGCTGGACGCACCAATAAAGCAGACCCCCAGGACAAGCCCACTCCAAAGCCCGACAGCAGCGCATTACGCCACTTACCATCAAATGCATAATGTTCCAGCAACATAGGTATGGATGAGGACACCGTATTACCTATGTCAAACATATCTTTGATCACTTTGCTGCCGTTATCACCTAAGCGTTTGGCGATGGCATCAACAATGGCGCCACTGCCTTGGTGCAAACAAAAGGCATCCACATCATCGAGGCTCATGTCCAACTCATCCAGCACTTCCTGCATATGTGGGATGATTTTCAAACTGGCAAAGTTAAACACTTGGCGACCATTCATATGGAAGTTGCCATCTTTAACCACCAGGTACTCAGCACCACCGCCATCACCGCCAAAGCGTGCTGGCCCCAGCTGCCAAACGGGATCTTCAGTCATCCAAGTTGCGGTTGCTGCATCACCAAACAATAAAGTAGTCATGCGATCAGAGCGATCCATGATTTTTGAATAGGGATCAGCTGTGACTAGGATTGCATTTTTTAAGCCTGTCGCTTGCATAAAACCTTTCAGCACATACAAGCCGTACACATAACCTGAACAACCTAGCGACAAGTCAAAACACGCCGCGTGGGTCGGCAATCCCAACTTATGCTGCACTATGGCAGAGGTGTGTGGTAAACCTTCAGCATCACCATTTTGCGTGATGACCACCAACGCTTGCACAGCATCTAAATCTAACTTAGGGTTTTTGGCAAGCAGGTTGTGTACTGCACGCACAGCCAAATCAGAGGTTTCTTCATCGTCAGCTTTCACTGCTAAACTGGTGGTACCTAACTTAGTACGCACAAAGTCTTCATCACGTCCGAAGCTTTGCGCCTGCGCGATGTTATCAATTCTGCCCTCGGGGATATAACTAGCAATACTGCGTATTCCAATCATCGTGCATTTTCCACTTAAAAACCACCCAGATGACCGTCAACCCGCTTAACGACTAGCGAGTCACCTTTAGGTAAAAAAGAACCTATATTTAACTAGGTTGCTCTACTAACGGTCACACTTTAAAAATCTATACTTGTTATGACGCACCACAATAGCTTGACGACACATTACTGGCTATAGGCTAAAGGGCGTAAACACCTGAAAACTTAACATAAGCTCTGTTTATCTGCACCTTACCCAACAAACACCTATACTCTGTTGTTTTTATTTCAACGTGTACCATGGTTACTACATGACCCTTTTAACTCACAGCATTGCCCTGCCCAGCGATTATCAAACTGCTGCCTTCTTAAGCTTTCACCAACGTGACAGCCA
The DNA here is from genome assembly GCA_035647115.1 of Thiopseudomonas sp. Taxonomy (GTDB): domain Bacteria; phylum Pseudomonadota; class Gammaproteobacteria; order Pseudomonadales; family Pseudomonadaceae; genus Denitrificimonas. The sequence goes on from DASROA010000119.1 coordinate 17,838, forward strand.
ACAGTTCGCAGAACGTGTAAGCGATGACACCCTTGAGAAAGGTTTGCTTTGGTATGGTCAACCTGCTGTCCTCAAGATTCAATTTACTGCCGATCAAGCCCATGGGCAATTACAGCTTGATGGGCAAACCAACAGCCGTTTAGATAATGAAAAACACTGGCAGCAGTGGCTCGAATATTTTACTGGCGTGCAACAACCCATTGCCGAGTTTATTGCCCAGCATCAACAGCACCCTGAACTGGGCCCCTTACTGCGCCAGCAGCCTGGGCTACGCGTGGCACAAACCAGCAGCCCCTTTGAAGCCATCAGCTGGGCCATTATTGGTCAACAGATTAGCGTGGCAGCGGCACTTAATATTCGCCGCCGCTTTATTGAACTGAGCGGCATACAACACTCATCGGGACTCTATTGCTACCCTGATGCACACACTGTTGCGCAACTAACCATTGAGCAGCTGCGCAGCGCAGGCTTGTCACAGAATAAAGCCCGTGCCATAGCAACACTCAGCAAGCAATTGAGTTCTAATCAGCTGCACTTCCCAGAACAAGTCACTGCAGACACTATTAAACAACTGCGCAGTGAGTTGTTGGGTATTTCAGGCGTCGGACCATGGACTGTGAACTACACCTTAATGCGCGGTTTTGCTTGGCTCGATGGTTCACTGCACGGTGACGCTGCAGTGCGCCGTTATCTACAAGTATTGCTCAACAAAGAGTCCTTAAGCGCCAAGCAAGCAGAGCAATGGTTGCAACAATTCAGCCCATGGCGAGCGCTGGTTGCTGCGCATCTGTGGCAATCCCAAGGCTTCGCTGGCTAAGCAGTTTTTCAGAGCAGTACTAGATATGACATAATGGCTTTCTTTTTTAAACTGTTTAAGTTCATGACCCACGCTGCCGACCGCCTATTTACCACGCCACTAACACAAGTGCCCGACTTTACTTTTAATGAAGATGTGGTGCGAGTGTTTCCCGATATGATCAAACGCTCAGTACCGGGCTACCCCACCATTGTGGAAAACACCGGAGTACTGGCTGCGCAGTTTGCCCAAGCCAATAGCACTCTCTATGACCTAGGCTGCTCGCTGGGCGCGGTGACTCAAGCCATGCGCCGCCATGTCAGCCATAGTGGCTGCAAGGTGATTGCGGTGGATAACTCAAAAGCTATGGTGCAGCGCTGTCGCGAGCATTTGAATGCGCAAGACGCTATGTTTCAAGAGCTGTTACCGGTAGAGGTGATTGAAGCGGATATTCTAAAACTCCCGCTCGAGCCAACCTCACTGGTGGCATTGAACTTCACTCTACAATTTATTGCCCCTGAACAGCGTTTAGCCTTACTACAGAAGATTCACAGTGCTTTGTTACCTGGCGGTGCTTTAATTCTTTCCGAAAAACTACGTTTTAATGATCCCGCCGAACATGATTTATTAAATGATCTGCATTTAGCATTTAAACGCGCCAATGGTTATAGCGAACTGGAAATCTCGCAAAAACGCCGCGCCATCGAAAAAGTGATGCTGCCCGACAGTCTTGAGGAACACCGTGAGCGTTTATACAGCGCCGGTTTTAGCCAGGTTGTGGTGTGGTTCCAATGTATTAATTTTGCCTCCTTGATTGCCCGTCCATGATTGATTTCACCCCTTTAGTTCACCAGTTAGCCCGCACTCCATTAAAACTGTGGGCGCGTGGTATTCAACAACAGTTCGATGAGCTCTATGCTATTGGCCACGGTGATTTACCACGCTGGCAAGCAGCAGTGGCTGCCTTACCGGACCTCCAACCCAGCACCCGTGAAATCGCCTCAGAATTTCGCATTGATGGCCCCTGTACGGATGCGCAACGCGAACAATTGCACACTGCACTACAAGGCTTAATTCCTTGGCGTAAAGGCCCCTTTAGATTTTTTGATGTGCATGTGGATACTGAGTGGCGTTCTGACTGGAAATGGGATCGAGTCAGCCCACACTTAGACTTAACCGACAAGCGTATTTTAGATGTGGGCTGCGGCAACGGTTATTACATGTGGCGCATGCTGGGTGCCGGTGCGAAAACTGTCGTGGGTATTGATCCCAACTGGTTATTTTTCTGTCAATTCTTAGCCGCCCAGCGCTACTTAAACAGCACTGCGGTGTGGCACTTACCGATTGGCATCGAAGACTTACCAGCTAAGCTCGAAGGCTTTGACACAGTGTTTTCCATGGGCGTGCTTTATCATCGCCGTTCCCCCATTGACCATTTACTCGAGCTTAAAGACTGTTTAGTTCGCGGCGGTGAACTGGTGCTGGAAACCTTAGTGATTGAAGGTGACTCCAACCAAGTATTAGTGCCTGAAGACCGTTACGCCAAAATGCGCAATGTGTGGTTTTTACCCTCAGTGGCTGCTCTAGAGTTGTGGCTGCGCCGTGCTGGTTTTATAGACATTCGCTGCGTGGACATCAGCTACACCACCACCGATGAACAACGGGCTACAGAGTGGATGAAGTACCAATCCCTAGCAGACTTCCTAGATCCCGAGGACTCACAAAAAACCGTCGAAGGCCTGCCCGCCCCCATGCGTGCTGTGCTGGTGGCGCGCAAACCCTGACACAGCCAAAATAATATGACGAGCGCTGTGGATCAACGTGGCTGCTGGGTTGGTAGCTGTGACCAGCGCAGCCATGGATGGCGTAGCGCCTGAGTCGAACCCCGGACGGGTTCAGCGCAGGAAGAACAGATTCAGCACAGCTCGCAACGCTATAAATCTATACAGCCCAATGACAGAAGCCAGTCAGCAGCATATCGCTGATCGCAAGATAGCCCGTTTCTGCCAGAGCGCAGCAAGGGCTTAGCCGGCTACCCGCGCCAACGGGAATAAACGCTTAAAATTTTCAGTGGTTTGCGCAGCAAACTCCTCATAAGACACGCCACGCAACTCAGCGACAAACTTTGCCACATCCACCACATGCTCAGGAAAATTCGGTCGGCCACGGTGTGGCACCGGCGTTAAATATGGCGCATCAGTCTCCACTAAAATGCGCTCACTGGGCACTTGCAAGGCCACCTCGCGCAAAGCATCGGCATTACGGAAGGTTACAATTCCCGAAAAGGAAATGTAATAACCCATATCTAAGGCTGCTTTAGCCATGGGCCAATCTTCAGTAAAGCAATGCATCACCCCAGCTTGCGGCAGCGCTGCTTCACGCATTAAATCCAAGGTATCTTGCTTAGCTTCACGGGTATGTACGATTACTGGTTTGCCACACTGACGCGCGGCATCTAAATGCAGGCGAAACGACTCTTGCTGCAATTGTGCGGTTTCCGACTGATAATGATAATCCAAGCCGGTCTCACCCACCGCCACTACACCGGGATTATTCAACTCGCTCAGCAGCCACTCCATGGTCGGTTCGCTGCCACGGGTTAAATCCAGCGGGTGCACCCCTACCGAGCAATCCACATCAGCATAACGCTGGGTGTAAGCACGCACCACAGGGGCATTCTCCACACTGATACCAATGCATAAAAAATGCCCAACCCCACGTTCACGGGCAGCCTGCATAGCGCTATCCAAGCAACCGTTATAAGCGGTCAAATCAAGACGATCAAGGTGACAATGTGAATCAATAAGCATGAGTAAAGCCGTTTTCCAAAGTTTTTAGTTGCCAATAGACAGCGCGTGAACTGTTACATGGTGTGAGTTGGACGATCTGATTTTAAGGAGCCCGCTAAATAGGTTTCAATTTTATTACGCGCAGCCACATCATTTTCATTAAACTGCACGCCAATCCCCGCTGCACGGTTACCCTGCGCACCACGTGGCGTCACCCAAACCACTTTACCCGCCACAGGTAGCTTTTCAGGCTCATCCATTAGGTTGAGCAACATAAAGACCTCATCACCTAATTTGTAGTTTTTATTGGTCGGAATAAACAAACCACCGTTTTCAATAAAAGACATATAGGCCGCATAGAGCACCGACTTATCTTTAATCGTCAGCGAAAGTATGCCGCTGCGTGGGTTTTTCTGAGGGGGTAAACTCATAACACTATCCTTGCGCGTCAATAACTGTGTTTGATTTCAGCACCAAGCTGTCATTTTAACCTAGCCCACTCAGTTTACTCTATGAGCGCATTTCAATCAGCGAGGCAACAGTCCCTGCCAACGAACCAGCAAACCTTCTAACAACAAGTCTGCGCGCAATGGCACACGCTGTAAAACCTTTTGCCGATGTTCTAATAGCCAGTCTTGAGTAGCCAACAAGACGTTCAGTGGCGCTCGCGGGGCAACATGCTTAATTACAATGCGCATGTCAGATAAACCCAGGTGCTGCTCATCTTCTGTTACTTTGTAGCGTAACAGTAATTGCGCCCACTGGCAGAACCAATCAAATAACAACTCCGGTGGAATTTTAGACCAAGCTGCAGCTAAATCACTGGGACTGCTTTGCTGTTTAAATAATTGTTTGACGCCTTCCACCACTTGCTCACGAATAGTCAGCACATCACTGTCCAGCAGCTTTTGTGCATTTAAAGGCGACCCCGAGGCTAAACTTAATAAGGTACGGCACTGCTCTTCAGACAAATCATTATGTTGCTGCTGCAACCAACCTAGACTGTCCTGCTCAGAAGGCAAGGGGCAGTTTTGCAGAACACAACGGCTTTTAATCGTCGGCAATAAAAAACTAAACTGATGGCTAATCAGTAAAAAAATAGTTGCACCAGCGGGCTCTTCAAGGCTTTTTAGCAAAGCATTTGCCGAGCCTGTGGTCATTGCTTCCGCCGGTTCAACAATCACCACTTGCCGCCCACCCTGCTGCGAGGTCTGCATAATCCGATCAATCAGCTCACGGACACTGGCAATTAAAATGCCTTTACTGTCCTCTTCTGGCTCCAGCCGCAATAAATCAGGGTGGGTATTAGCAGCGTAAAGTTTACAGGCTGCGCACTGCCCACAAGGCTGCAACTCGCGCGGACTACGGCACAATAAAAACGCGGCAAAATGCTCAGCAAACGCACGCTTGCCACTGCCTTTAGGGCCATGCAATAAATAGGCATGGGCTTGCTGAGTGCGCCCCGCTAAAGACGTCCACAATGCGGCTTGCCAAGGATAAAGACTAGTTTTCACGAAGACGTTCCATAATCTCTAGCAGATGCACATCTAAATCTTGCTGTACTTGCGCCAAAGCCTGCTGTGCATTGACTAAGCGAAAGCGCTCTGGTTCAGCGCCTGCGCGCTGTAAGTAACTTTGCCGCACCGCTTCAAAGAAGTCCTGCCGCTCTTGCTCAAAACGGTCCAGCTTGCCTCTAGCCACCGCCCGCGACATACCTTCAGCCACCGACAAATCAAACAGCAAGGTCATGTCTGGGCGCAAATCACCCTGCACAAATTGCTCCAGTTGCGCAATGCGTGAGCAATCCAGACCGCGACCACCCCCTTGGTAAGCATAAGTGGCATCGGTAAAACGATCACAAATAACCACTTTACCTTCCGCCAAAGCAGGCCGAATAACCTGCGCTAAGTGCTGGGCACGAGCGGCAAACATCAGCAATAGCTCGGTATCCGCAGCCATGCTTTCATCGTGGGGGGCTAATAATATTTCACGAATTTGTTCTGCTAGAGCTGTGCCACCTGGCTCGCGAGTGAGCACTACCGTCACACCACGCGCCCGCAGTTGCTCAGCTAAATACTCTTGGTTGGTGGTTTTACCTGCACCTTCCGGCCCTTCCAAAGTGATAAATAATCCACGCATATTCAGTAAATCCTTATTGAGCTGGCTGGGGCGCAGGGCTAGAGCGGTAATCAGAGCGCCGTTGTAACTGGTACTTGCGCACGGCTCTATTGTGTTCGCGCAATGAATTGGAAAACTCATGACTGCCATCGCCCCGGGCAACAAAGTATAAACTTTTGCCAGGTTTTGGATGCAGAGCGGCATGGATTGCCTCGCGCCCAACCATGGCAATGGGCGTTGGCGGCAAGCCCGCAATCACATAGGTGTTGTAGGGAGTAGGCCGGCGTAAATCAGCACGGGTAATTTTGCCGGTATAACGCTCGCCCATACCATAAATCACCGTTGGATCCGTTTGTAACAACATACCGATATTCAAACGGCGTACAAATACGCCCGCAATCTCTTCGCGCTCATGGGGCACACCGGTTTCTTTTTCAATAATGGAAGCCATAATTAAGGCTTCGTTGGGACTTTTATAAGGCAAGTTTTCTGCGCGCTCAGCCCACTCCTCAGCCAATACGGCCCGCAAGCGCTGATTAGCTTGCCGTAAAATATCTAAATCACTTTGCCCACGCACATAATTATAGGTGTCTGGAAAAAACTGCCCTTCTGGGTGCACATCCGCTTGTTCCAACAGCCCCATCACATCCTGATCACTCAACTCAGTTAAGGTTTGTTCAAGCTTGTCATGCTGGCTTAGGGCGTCACGGACTTGACGGAAATTCCAACCTTCAACCAAGGTCATGCGATACTGCAGAACATCGCCCACTCGCCACTTTTCGAGCAACTGCGCCACGTTCATCGCAGGGGTTAATTGATACTCACCTTTATGCAGCGACTGCACATGCCCCTTTAATCGCCAACCTGCACGTAACCAAAAAGAACCACGCAACACGCCCTGTTGCTCTAATTGCATCAATAAACCATTGGGTGTACTGCCCGCAGGTACATTGAGCACTTGCTCAGCATCTAACTGCAGCGGTTGTTCAAGCGCCTCATTATGCATCCAAATTAATACAGCCACTGCCATGCCTACTGCGAGGCAGCCGCTTAACAAAGTAATCAACAGCTTACGCAACACGGCTACTCTTCCACTAAATCTTTAATCATATTTTGCAGTGTACGAGTCACTGCGCCAAGCGGCCAGCATTGCGCAGCATATTTACGCACCGGCCAAATGCCATACAAGCTATTACTGGTAAACACTTCATCAGCTTCGAGCAGCTGCTGCAGGGTAATATCAGCTACTTGAACAGGAAGTCCTGCGGCAGTAGCACGAGCCAACAACTCAGCACGCATCACCCCAGCCACCCCGCACCGTGTTAATCCCGGCGTGAGCACTTGCTGGTTCTGCACAATAAAAATATTACTGAACACCCCGTCCACTACTCGCCCCTGCTGATCCAATAATAACCCTTCAGCGTAAGCGGAATCAGACCATTCGGCGCGTGCTAAAACTTGCTCTAAACGATTGAGATGTTTTAAGCCGGCTAACGCAGGCTGTGAGGAAAGACGTAATTGGCAAGCAAAGAGTTGAATACCCCGCTGCCGATTTGCTGCGGGCCATTGCGGCAAAGGACTGGCTTGTAAAATACGCTGTGGATAACAGGGGGCTGGCGCGGCGTAGCCACGTTGCCCAACACCACGGGTAATAATCAGTTTGCAGACTCCTTGCCCCAACTGCTGCATAAAGTTGTTTAACTCACGACGCAGCAGCGGCATATCACAAGGAATATTTAAGCGCTGACAGCCTTCTTGCAAGCGTGCCAGATGCCGCTCAAGCAATGCAGCTTGACCAGCCTTGACCTTAATGGTTTCAAACAAGCCATCACCATAGGCCAAGCCTCGGTCAGCCGGCGACAAGCATTCAGCAGGCTGACCATTGATCCAAGCCTGCACCCTTAGCTGTACCGGCGTAACAACAAGCTACCGTTAGTACCACCAAAGCCAAAGGAGTTGGACAATACCCCATCAATTTCCATGGCCTGTGCTTGGTGTGCAACAAAGTTTAAATCGCAACCTTCGCCAGGTGTATCCAAGTTAATGGTCGGCGGTGCCACTTGGTCACGGATTGCTAAAATACTAAAGATCGCTTCCACTGCTCCAGCTGCGCCGAGCAAATGACCAGTCATTGACTTGGTGGAACTCACCGCCAATGCCTGTGCATGCTCTTTGAACAGACCTTTAATGGCATTGACTTCAGCTAAATCACCAGCCAGCGTGGATGTACCGTGCGCATTAATATATTGCACTTGGTCAGGCCGCATGCCTGCATCACGTAATGCATTGGCCATGCAGCGGGCTGCGCCGTCACCTTGCTCCGGTGGTGAAGTCATATGGTAAGCATCAGAGCTCATACCAAAACCGGCCACTTCAGCATAAATAGTCGCGCCACGGGCCTTGGCATGCTCCAGTTCTTCAAGAACCACAGTACCAGCACCATCAGACAAGACAAAACCATCACGGTCTGCATCCCAAGGGCGGCTAGCAGCTTGTGGGTCATCATTGCGCGTGGATAAAGCACGGGATGCTGAAAAACCACCTAATCCTAAGCCACATGCGGCCATTTCAGCACCACCAGCCAACATGACATCGGCTTCACCATAGACAATATTACGCGCGGCCATACCAATACAGTGGGTGCCTGTGGTGCAAGCAGTGGCGATCGCATAGTTCGGCCCTTGCAAACCCAGCTCAATGGATAAAATCCCTGAGATCATATTAATGATGGAGCCCGGCACAAAGAATGGTGAAATACGCCGCGGTCCTTTTTCAAATAACGTTTGGCAGGTGTTTTCAATATTGGTTAAGCCACCAATACCTGAACCCATTGCCACACCAATACGCTCGCGATTGGCATCAGTCACTTCCAAGCCAGCATCTTGTATAGCTTGCATACCAGCTGCTAGACCATATTGGATAAACAGATCTAAACGGCGTGCATCTTTGGCAGGCATGTACTGTTCAACATCAAAATTTTTGACTGAACCGCCAAAGCGCGTTGCAAAAGCACTCACATCGATATGTTCAATCGAATTGATACCGCTTTTACCAGCTAGAATACCTGACCAGCTTTGTGCGACATCGACACCTAGCGGGGACAGCATACCTATCCCGGTAACTACGACACGTCTACGCGACATGGCGACAACCTCTTGTTAATACAAAATGTGCTCTACAAAAAAAGCCGCGCACTCATGATAAGTCGCGCGGCTTTTTAGTGTTGCAAAGAAAGCTTTTAGATTACTGCGCGTGGGCGTTAATGTAATCGATGGCTTCTTGAACAGTGGTAATTTTTTCAGCTTTTTCATCAGGAATTTCAGTTTCAAACTCTTCTTCAAGAGCCATTACCAACTCAACTGTATCCAATGAATCCGCGCCCAAGTCATCAACAAAAGATGCGTTGTTGGTTACGTCTTCTGCTTTAGCACCCAACTGCTCAGCAACGATCTTTTTAACGCGTTCTTCAATAGTGCTCATACCGTGTATCACTCCTAAATGGAAAAAACTGGGCAACTTAAGCTGCCACTTCTATAAAAAGGGTTAACGCATTTTAAGCGAACTGCTTGCCCTTTGCGAACCTCTTATTTGATCTAAAGGTGCAATGACCTCTAGGTCATATTTAAGCAAACTGTCATTATGACTCAAAATCTCTCACTTCGGTCACAATAACAGCCATTTTAACTCATATACATGCCACCGTTCACTGGAATCGTTGTTCCAGTAACATAGGATGCTTGTTCAGAGGCTAAAAAAGTCACCACATTGGCGATTTCTTCGGCTTGCCCTAAACGCCCCAAAGGGATCTGGGTTAATAAAGCATCACGCTGTGCTTCCGGCAACTCACGGGTCATATCGGTATCGATAAAACCTGGCGCAACCGCGTTCACAGTAATTGAGCGTGAGCCCACTTCGCGGGCCAACGCACGACCAAAACCTTCCAGTCCAGCTTTTGCTGCCGCATAGTTTACTTGACCTGGGTTGCCCATTGCACCCACCACTGAGCCAATGTTGATAATACGGCCCCAACGTGCGCGGGTCATACCACGCAACACTGCTTTAGACATGCGGTATAAACTGTGCAGGTTGGTATCAATGACATCAAACCATTCGTCATCTTTCATCCGCAACATCAAGTTGTCGCGGGTAATACCTGCGTTATTCACGAGAATCAATGGCGCACCGTACTCTTCTTGAATGCGTTCCAGTGTTGCAGACACCGATTCAGCGTCGCAGACATTGAGCATCATACCGGTGCCTTGCACTTTATTATCTTGCAGTGTTTGGCTGATACTTTGCGCACCCTTCTCAGAGGTTGCAGTACCAATCACTATAGCGCCCTGTGCACCTAACTGCAGAGCAATGGCTTGCCCGATACCACGACTGGCGCCGGTCACTAAAGCCACTTTACCTTCTAAGCTCATCATTATCTCCATTTTATAGCTGCGCAGCCAAGGCTGCAGCAAATGCGTCTGGGCTGTCTAAATTGTAGGTATTCACCCCTTTAACACAACGCTTATTTAAGCCCGACAACACTTTACCTGGACCGCACTCAACCAGCTCAGTCACATCGCGTGCTGCTAAATTCTGCATGGACTCAACCCAACGCACAGGACTATAGAGCTGTGCTAAGAGGTTTTGTTCCAAAGTTGCCACATCAGTCACCACTTCAGCACTGACGTTTTGTACTAGAGGGATTTTGGGCTGCTGCCACTGTATAGCTGCTAGTGACTCAGCAAACTGCTCAGCTGCCGGCCGCATCAGCTCACAGTGAGAGGGCACACTGACCGGCAGCGGCAATGCACGACGCGCACCGCGCTCTTTACAGGCTTCAATGGCACGATCCACTGCCGCAGCAGCGCCAGCAATCACCACCTGTCCTGGGGCATTAAAATTCACCGCACTGACCACATCGCCTTGCGCTGCTTCAGCACAGGCCACCAGCACTTCACTGTCATCCAGGCCAATAATAGCCGCCATGCCACCAGTACCCGCTGGCACCGCTTGCTGCATCAACTGACCGCGACGTTCTACGAGACGCACCGCATCGGCTAACGAGACACTTCCAGCAGCCACTAAAGCGCTGTACTCACCTAAGCTGTGCCCGGCCACATAGCTGGGTAATACGCTGGACTTTTCTGTCCACAAACGCCACAAGGCAACGGATGCAGTTAAAATAGCCGGTTGGGTTTTATCTGTTTGATTAAGGTCTTCTACTGGACCCTGTTGAGTTAACGCCCACAGGTCATAGCCTAAAGCAGTGGATGCCTCAGCAAAGGTGTCGCGCACAACAGATTCGGCTGCGGCAATATCTGCCAACATGCCGACTGCTTGCGAACCTTGACCTGGGAATACAAACGCAAGAGAAGCCTTCATAACTATAATTACCTAATCTTCAACAAAAGGAGTTTGCCACGCCTTAGCTGTGAATAACAAACCGACCATTGGATGATAAAAGCGCTTAATTCGTCACAAACAAACACTGACCACCTTACATTTAAACCGCCGTCATACCTTGCAAATGTTCTTTTAAGCGTTGCGCTAGATTATCTTGCGCGGCCCGATAGGCCACACTGATCGCCGCTTGAAAAGCGTATTCATTAGCGTTGCCGTGACTTTTTACCACAACACCATCAACACCCAACAAATAGGCGCCATTATAGCGCTCTGGTGCTAACTCTGCGCGCAGCACTTTTAATAAAGGTGCCGCCAACCAAGCCAGTAACCAAGCTCGTAAACCTCGACCTAAGCTTTGCTTAACTCGAGACGCAATCATCACCGCCAAGCCTTCGCTGGACTTAAGCAGCACATTGCCAACAAATCCATCGCAAACCACCACATCGGCTTCGCCACGATATACAGCGTCGCCTTCCAGGTAACCGATATAGTTGATTTGCGGTAATTTCTGCAGTTGCTCAGCGGCTTGTTTAACCTGCTGATTACCTTTGACGCTCTCACTGCCGACATTTAATAAGGCAACACGTGGCCTATCAATGCCCTTAATTTGCACCGCCGCAGAACCCATTAAAGCAAACTGCACCAACTGCTCGGCGCTGACGTCAACATTCGCTCCTAAATCCAGCAAATGCGTCTCGCGAGCCGAAGTGGGCAGCGCTGTCATAATCGCTGGCCGCTCAATATTAGCAACTGGAGTTAAAATATGTTTTGCCAGAGCCATCAACGCCCCTGTATTGCCGGCGCTGACGCAGGCGTGAACATCTTTGTCACGCAACAACTGCAAGGCAATTCGCATGGAAGAGTCAGGCTTGTGACGTAAGGCGAAGGCTGGTAAATCAGCCATCAAAACACACTCACTGGCGTGCTGCAAAGTCAGCCGAGAACGATCAGCATGGGGGTATTGAGCCAGAACAGACTCAATCTTTTCAGAATCACCCACTAAAACCAAACGCAGCCTGGGGTGCTCTTGTAAACTTTTCACACAAGCAGAAACAACAAGACGGGGACCAAAGTCCCCGCCCATTGCATCTATTGCGATCGTTGAATCTAACAAGATTTACTCAGCAGAGTCCTTGTTGATTACCTGACGTCCACGGTACATGCCATCAGCTGACACGTGGTGACGCAGGCGCGCATCACCGGTGCTCTGCTCTACTGTCAATGCACGAGTGGTTAGCGCATCATGTGAACGACGCATGCCACGTGCTGAACGGGATTTCTTGCTCTTCTGAACAGCCATAATTATTAACTCCTAAACGTTTGGGTCACGCTTTAACTGCGCCAATACACTGAACGGGTTGGACCTTTTAACCGCGTCCTCGTTCGACTCGGACTCTTGGAGTCCAGCCGGTTGCTCGCATTCTTCAGGTGGGTGCATAGGAATAATGGGTAAAGCGAGTAACAACTCATCTTCTATTAACGCCATTAAATCCAAAGGCTCGTCACCGACTTCTAGTACGTCATACCCTTTCGGGAAGTGTAATTCCTCTGCGCCTGGCTCTACCACGGCATAGATAAACTCACCCTTTACCGGTATAAGCGCTTCTTCTAAGCAACGCTGGCAAATCATCCTAACCTCCGACTCGAACTTCAATTGCACAATGGCAACTTGTAACGCGTCGCGGCTAAACTCAAACACCACCCGAACATCTCCGGCAGTGTCTGACAGCAATTCGCAGACCCTAGAAAGTTCTCGCAGTGGCAGCTCCCCAGCTAAGGAGATGCTACGATCTGCATATTTTCGCGGATCAACGTGAGGAGGAATAGGTCCGTATAACATAGGCGCGGTACTTTATAGATAGACTCTGCTTCTGTCAAAGGATATTCTTGATTTGCATAGCTTATGCGTTGTTTCTCTGCATAAAAACTAGAAATATACTTTGTCTAGCATAGCAAAATAAATATTGTTTCTAGACTCAGCTATTATATGCCAAACTTAACCTATAAACACTATCTTATAAGGTCCTATGTTCACACTGTTTGTTAGCCTTCTCGCTGCAGCTCTCTACGCCGCCACCTGCTTGTATTTATTGAGCAGCATACGGCAGCGCTCGCCTTTTAATAAGGCACTGGTCAATACCTTAACACTACTGGGGCTTACGGCCCACGGCTTCAGCTTATCCACTCAACTCATTACAGAACACGGTTTGAGCTTAAGCCTGTTTAACTCAGCCAGCTTAATTGCCTTTTCCATCATTGGCTTAGTGCTACTGTGCCTAACTCGCATGGCGGTGCATATATTACTGCTACCGCTCCTCAGTCTCGGCACCTTTACAGTGCTCTGCGCACAATTTATAGCACAAGGGCACTTACAGCCAATCAATGAAGCGCCGGGCATTCTGACGCACATTCTGCTGTCACTATTAGCCTACGGCATGATCACCATCGCTGTTTTCCAAGCATTAATTTTATTGCTTCAAGAGCAGCAGCTTCGCAAACGCCCAGTATCCACACTGATAAAAAACTTTCCGCCACTGCAGACTATGGAAAGTTTGCTGTTCAGCCTGTTATGGGCTGGCTGGCTACTGTTATCGCTATCTTTAATCACGGGCTGGCTGTTTTTAGATAACCTGTTCGCACAACACTTAGTGCACAAAACTATACTGTCATGCTTTGCTTGGCTGGTGTTTGCTATTTTACTGTGGGGACGTCACCAACTGGGTTGGCGTGGCCATAAGGCGATTCGCTGGACTCTCGCTGGCTTTTCCCTATTGATGCTCGCCTATTTTGGCAGCAAACTAGTCCGTGAATTTATTTTAGTTATTTAAGGCCCTTTGCTTGTGGACGATCTGCACATCAGCTACCTCCTCGCGCTGCTGTTTTTTTTAATTATATGCTCTGCGTTTTTCTCAAGCTCAGAAACCGGCATTCTGAGTTTAAATCGCTACAAGCTTCGCCATATGAGTCGCGAAGGCAATAAAAATGCACAACGTGCGCAACGTTTGCTAAGCAAGCCCGACCGCCTGCTGGGCACCATTTTAGTGGGCAATAACGTGGTGAATATTCTCGCTGCGTCCATTGCCACAGTACTGGCCGTAGAGTTTTGGGGCGACGCGGGAGTAGCTATTGCCACCATCGCCCTGACTATCGTTATCCTGATATTCGGCGAGATCACACCTAAAACCTTAGCTGCGCTGCGTCCTGAGCTGATCGCCTTCCCTGCCAGCCGAGTCATTTTATTACTGATGACACCACTGCACCCCATTGTTTGGCTGACCAGCACCATCAGCAATGGTTTACTACGCATGCTGGGCGTCAACCCACGGCAGCGCACTTCTGATAGTTTATCCACAGAAGAACTGCGCAGCGTGGTTCGTGAAGCCGGCCAAGAGCTACCAGGTAATCGCCAAGACATGTTGCTAGGGATTCTTGATCTAGAAAATGTCACCGTTAATGACATTATGATTCCCCGCAACGAAGTCTTCGGAATCGACCTCGACAACAACCTTGATCAAATTATTTGGCAGTTGCGTACCACGACGCACACCCGCCTCCCCTTATACCGCGAAAATATTAACCAAATTATTGGGGTGATCCACATGCGGCAAATTGCCCGCTTACTCACCTTAAATAAGCTGACCCATGCTGACTTACAAGAAGCCTGCACCGACCCTTACTTTGTTCCAGAAAGCACACCGCTCTCCACGCAATTATTAAACTTTCAAAAGCATAAACGCCGCATCGGCATTGTGGTTGATGAGTACGGAGATGTTGAAGGGGTAGTTACTTTAGAAGATATCTTAGAAGAGATTGTTGGTGAGTTCAGTGATCAGGACAATCATAACAGCCCTGAAATTCACCAACTGAGCGATGGCAGCTACACCATTGACGGCGCAGCATATATTCGTGATATCAATAAAGCCTTAGAGTGGGATTTACCCAGTGATGGGCCTAAAACCCTCAATGGTTTAATTACCGAAGTGCTCGAATTTATTCCCGAAGGCGCAGTGTGCATCCAAGTTGATGCCTACTATTTAGAGACGCTGGAGATTAAAGATAATCGAGTCAGTCGCGCCCGCCTATGGAGCGACGACTGACCCGACTCAAACTTTAAGTGAACCTAAAGCTCGACATGAATTGCTTTGATCACCTGCAATGCCTTCTCACGCGCAGCCTCAACGCTGTCAGCTTGCGCTAAAGCAACCCCCATACGTCGCTCGCCTTCAACCGCTGGCTTGCCAAACAAACGCAAATCAGTATCGGGCGCGCTCAGCGCTTGGCCTAAATTGGCAAAAGCAGTTTGCGTGGAGTGACCATTGACCAGCAAAACCGCCGATGCAGTAGCACCCATTTGTCGAATAGTGGGGATGGGTAAACCTAAAATGGCCCGTGCATGCAAGGCAAACTCAGATAGGTTTTGCGACAGCAAAGTCACTAAGCCGGTATCGTGTGGGCGTGGTGATACTTCGCTAAACCACACTTGATCACCCTTCACAAACATCTCCACGCCAAATACCCCGCGTCCACCTAAGGCATCAGTCACGCTTTGCGCAACGCGCTGTGCTGCGGCCAGTGCTTTCTTGCTCATAACTTGCGGCTGCCAAGATTGCACATAGTCGCCGCGCTCTTGCAAGTGGCCAATGGGCTCGCAAAAACTGGTGCCCTCACTGTGGCGTACGGTAAGCAAGGTAATTTCATAATCAAAGTCAATAAAACCTTCAACAATCACTCGCCCTGCACCACTGCGTCCACCTTCTTGGGCAACTTGCCAAGCACTCGCTAAGTCATCTTCGCTATGCAATACGCTTTGCCCTTTACCTGAAGAGCTCATTAAAGGCTTTACCACACAAGGAAAGCCCACCTGCTCAACCCCCGCGCAGTACTCAGCGTAGTTATCAGCAAAGCAATAAGGTGATGTGGGCAACCCCAATTCCTCAGCGGCAAGGCGACGGATGCCTTCACGGTCCATGGTCAATTGCGTGGCACGTGCAGTTGGAATCACGGTAAAACCTTCAGCTTCCAGCTCCACGAGCGTGGCCGTAGCAATGGCCTCAATCTCAGGCACGATATAATGCGGCCGCTCTTGTTCGATCACCGCACGCAAAGCTGCATCATCTAGCATATTCACTACATGACTGCGGTCTGCCACTTGCATGGCAGGCGCATTCGGATAGCGATCCACGGCAATCACTTCGACACCTAAACGCTGCAACTCAATGGCTACTTCTTTACCCAGCTCTCCCGAGCCGCAAAGTAATACACGTACCGCACTCGTTGAGAATGGCGTTCCTATACGGGGCATTGCATGTCCTCATTCATTAATTCAGCAAACCTTGTTCACGCGCGCGGGCACCGGCCTGCTGAAGCACTTCGCGGCGTTGTTGATTGGTCATTTTGCCCCACGCACTGATCTCTTTAGCAGTGCGCTGGCAACCCATGCAGATATCATCAATATCTAAAGCGCAAATACTCACACAAGGTGACTTAACGGGTTTTTCACGGGGTTTAGGGGGTGTCGTCATTATCATCCTGTAAATCTTTTGCATAACGTTGTGCATTTTTAACATAATGCGCAGCGCTAGCTTCTAACATTTTGATCTGTTGCTCGGTAAGTTGGCGAATCACTTTTCCGGGGGAGCCTACCACTAAACTGCCATCCGGAATCTCTTTTCCTTCTGGAATCAGGGTATTGGCACCAATGATGCAGTTCTTGCCGATCTTGGCACCATTGAGAATCACTGCATTAATACCAATTAAACTGTAATCGCCGACCACACAACCATGCAGCATGGCATTATGCCCAACGGTCACGCCTTTACCTAAGGTCAAGGGCCAACCCATATCGGTATGCATTACAGTGCCGTCTTGCACGTTACTGTCCTCACCAATATGTATCAGCTCATTATCACCGCGTAATACGGCATTGAACCAGATACTGGCACCGGCATCTAAACGCACCTTACCAATGACTGCAGCAGTAGGCGCTATCCAGCTTTCAGGATGGGCATCGACACGACTTTCAGCTAAACGGTATTTCATAGTTGATTCCTTTGCTTATGGGTATTTTTAGAGTTCTTTTTTACTCAATTGCGGCGGCTCACTAAGAATAATCTGGCTGTCATACACCAAGTTCACCAGCTCCACTACCATTACAGCAGTTAAGCCCCAAATTTTATATCCTGCAAAATGATAACTTGGCACATACCAAGTACGCCCTAGGTAATCAATGCGGTGAGTAATCTCTCGCGGATCACTGGCAAAGAACTCAAGGGGCACTGAAAATATTGATTCAATTTCATCGGCATTGGCTTGATACTCATAGGCTTCTGGGACAAAGCCCACGTAAGGTGTCACTTTAACACCATGGCGTGAGACGACTTCGCTGAGTGGTCCAATCACTTCCACTAAATCCGGTGTGACGCCCACCTCTTCATGGGTTTCGCGCAGGGCAGTGCGAATTAAGTCTTGATCTTCCGGATCACGTCGTCCGCCAGGAAACGCCACTTCTCCGCCATGGGTCGATAAAGTCTGCGCCCGTAAGGTCAGAATTAATTCTGGGTTCTCCGCACGGGTCAGCGGCATTAATACTGCAGCCTCACAGCTATCCTGCGGCAATTGTAAAGCGCGCGGCTGATAGTTTTGCACACGTTGTATTACATTTTTTAAGATGAGCATGCTTGATACCTCAATATTTAACTATCATGCCAGAAGCCGGCGCCACGCCCAAGCAACTTAAACCTAAGACACTGTGCACAGCCAAACAACTGTTATTCGCCACTGCCTATTAAACTCATTAGAATGGCCGCGATAATAATTCAGCTGACCCACTGCAGTTTCTACATTCTTCGGACTTTTTTCTATGCGCGCTTTATTGTTTATTTTGCTCTCTATTTTATCCAGTTTGACCTACGCCAATAGCACCAGCATCGAAACGTCCATTCATGCACGTCCCATTGATAAAGTGCTGGTGGTGAAAGCTGATCGCAAACTGCACCTTATGCACCGTGGCAAAGTGGTTAAGTCATACCGTGTGTCACTGGGAAAGCGTCCTGGCGCTAAGCAACATGAAGGTGACTTACGAACACCGGAAGGTGTGTATTGGATTAATTGGCGGAAAAAAAGTGAGAATTATAATTTAGCCATGCATATTTCTTATCCGAATGCACAAGACCTTAAGCGCGCAAAAGAAATCGGCTTACCTCCTGGCGGCATGATTATGCTGCATGGCACGCCCACTGATGACGAATTTCCAGAATGGTTTTTTAACACCCTTGATTGGACTGAGGGCTGTATTGCGCTTAACAATGCTGATATGCAAGAGGTTTGGACGCTGGTTAAAGATGGCACTGTAATCGAAATTCGGCCCTAACCCCCACTCCAAACAGCCTCTTCAGAAAACCACCCCACCGACTAGAGCAGCGATAGTTCGAACACTACTGATAATTAACGAGTGTTTCGGGGTGGGTGTGGCGAGGCACTCTTTAACTATTTGTTTTGCTGGCAAGGTTTAATTTAGGCCCATGCAGGCTAATTACTACTGATAATTTATTCTAGGTACAACACATCAGCATCAAATGACCCTCGCTACGATAGTGCAAACAATACAGATGATTAACAAGTGATTCGGGGTAGGTGTGACGAGCGGAGCCAGGGATGGCGCAGCGCCGGAGTTGAGCCTCGGATGGGCTCATCGACGGAATAACACCCATCCCGAAGCACGGCATGCCAGCACTCTAGAATACACGATACCCAGACAGTACAACGCCGCTGACCAGCAGCGGCGTTGTTGGTGTTGCCTAGCTTGAGCTAACCCTTAATCAACCCAAACACGAGCATTACGGAACATACGCAACCACGCGCCGTCCTCTTGCCACTCATCAGGTTTCCAAGAGTTTTGTACCGCACGGAATAAACGCTCTGGGTGCGGCATCATAATGGTCACCCGGCCATCTTGGTTGGTTAAACCCGTAATCCCCTTGGCTGAGCCATTGGGGTTAGCAGGATAGCGCTCAGTGACTTGGCCGTAGTTATCCACATAGCGCAAACTGACAGTACCTGACGCATCAGACTGCAACAGCGCCTCAGGACTGCTGTACTCAGCACGGCCTTCACCATGTGCCACCACCACAGGCATTTGCGAGCCGGCCATTCCTTGCAAGAAAATCGAGGATGACTCCTGCACTTCAACCATGGCGACACGGGCATCAAACTGCTCGGACTGGTTACGCACAAAGTGCGGCCAGAACTCTGTACCTGGGATCAGTTCCTTGAGGTTCGACAACATCTGACAGCCATTACACACCCCTAAGGTGAAACTGTCATCACGGTTAAAGAACTCAGAGAAGGCATCGCGGGCACGGTTATGGAACAAAATCGATTTGGCCCAACCTTCACCGGCGCCTAACACGTCACCGTAGGAGAAACCACCGCAGGCCACTAAGCCTTTAAAGGTTTGCAGATCAACACGTCCAGCCAACACATCACTCATGTGTACATCAACTGCAGCGAAGCCAGCACGGTCAAAAGCCGCCGCCATTTCCACATGACCATTCACACCTTGCTCACGTAATACGGCTACCCGCGGGCGCGTACCGGTGTTGATATAAGGCGCAGCGATATCTAAATTCACATCGTAAGTGAGCTTAGCGGACAAACCTGGATCATCTTGATCCAATAAAGTCGCAAACTCTTGATCTGCACACTCTGCGTTATCCCGTAAGCGCTGAATCTGATAGCTGGTTTCTGTCCAGATGCGTTGCAACAAGTGACGCTCACCGCTAAAGACACTTTGCCCTGCAAGCTGGAAGGACACCGCATTACCTTGCACAGGACGACCTAACACAGTTACGCAATCCGCTAGACCCGCTTCAGCAAAAGCGGCTTGCACAGCTTCCAGTTCAGTATCTAGAACCTGAATCACTGCACCCAACTCTTCGTTCAACAGCGCAGCATTCACCTGCTCAGCACTGATATTCAATGCATCCAGATTAATGTCCAGACCACAGCGACCTGCAAACGCCATTTCCAACAGTGTGGTTAACACGCCACCGTCAGAGCGGTCGTGGTAAGCCACTAAACGCTGCTCGGCATTTAAACGTTGCACTGTAGCAAAAAACGCTTTTAGATCCGCTGCACTGTCCACGTTCGGTGTATCTTGACCCACTTGGCTGTACACCTGAGCAAAGATCGATGCACCTAAACGGTTCTGACCACGGCCCAAGTCAATCAGCAACAGCTTGCTATCACCCTTATCTAACCGCAACTGTGGCGTAAGGGTCTGGCGAACATCCAAAACGGGCGCAAAGCCGGTAATCACCAAGGACAAAGGTGAAATTACTGATTTTTCAGCACCTTCATCTTGCCAACTGGTTTTCATCGACATGGAGTCTTTGCCCACTGGAATGGTAATCCCCAACTCAGGGCACAACTCCATACCTACGGCCTTTACCGTATCGTACAGGCGGGCATCTTCACCGGGGTGACCGGTGGCGGCCATCCAGTTTGCCGACAAACGAATATCTGAAATCTTATCAATACGTGCTGCAGCTAAGTTGGTAATCGCCTCACCTACCGCCATACGACCTGAGGCCGGCGCATCCAACACCGCCAATGGTGTGCGCTCCCCCATGGCCATGGCTTCACCCACATAGGAGTCAAAACTGCTCGCAGTCACCGCACAGTCAGCCACCGGCACTTGCCAAGGACCAACAAACTGATCACGGGCCACTAAGCCTGTGACACTGCGGTCGCCAATAGTAATTAAGAAGCTTTTACTGCCTACTGTTGGGTGGCGCAAAATACGTTCAGTGGCCTCTTGCAGATCAAGCTCGATACCTGAGAAGTCATCAGCCTGCTCGGCTTCACGGGTGACACTGCGATGCATCCGTGGTGGCTTGCCAAGCAATACATCCAGCGGCATATCCACGGGTTTATTATCAAAATAACTGTCAGTGACTGTTAAGTGAGGCTCTGCGGTGGCTTCACCCACCACCGCATACGGGCAGCGCTCACGCTCACAGATCTCAGCAAAACGCTGAAGGTTTTCTGGGCTAACGGCCAACACATAACGCTCTTGCGACTCGTTACACCAGATTTCCAGCGGGCTCATCCCCGGCTCGTCATTGGGAATATTACGTAACTCAAAAATACCGCCACGACCGGCATCATTAACCAGTTCAGGAAACGCATTGGATAAACCACCGGCTCCCACATCATGGATAAAGCTAATCGGGTTGTCGTCCCCTAGCTGCCAGCAGCTATCAATCACTTCTTGACAGCGACGTTCCATTTCTGGGTTTTCCCGCTGTACGGAAGCAAAATCTAAATCCGCAGAGGACACCCCAGTATCCACCGACGATGCTGCACCGCCACCCAAACCAATTAACATCGCTGGACCGCCCAGCACAATGAGTTTACTGCCAACCGCAATCTCATCTTTCTGTACATGTTCGGCACGAATATTACCTAAGCCACCGGCCAGCATAATGGGCTTATGATAGCCGCGCACTTCAGGGCCACGTGGAGTCTCAATGGCCTGCTCAAAACTGCGGAAATAACCGGTGAGCGCGGGGCGACCAAATTCATTGTTAAACGCTGCGCCCCCCAGTGGGCCTTCAATCATAATATCCAAGGCACTGACAATGCGTTCTGGTCGGCCATAGGCCACTTCCCAAGGCTGTTGATAACCAGGAATATTCAAGTTTGAAACAGTAAAGCCGGTTAAGCCCGCTTTAGGCTTAGAGCCACGACCGGTAGCGCCTTCATCACGAATTTCACCGCCGGACCCTGTGGAAGCACCAGGGAATGGGGCAATCGCGGTGGGGTGGTTATGGGTTTCCACCTTCATTAAAATATGAATAGGCTCTTGGTGGGCAGCGTATTCGCCGGTGACAGGATCAGGAAAGAAACGTCCTGCCGTGTAGCCTTCAATTACCGAAGCATTATCTTTATAAGCAGATAGCACACCTTCACTATTCATTGCGAAAGTGTTTTTAATCATGGCAAACAGTGATTTTTCTTGTGCTTCACCGTCCACATCCCAGCTGGCATTAAAAATCTTATGACGGCAGTGCTCAGAGTTAGCCTGAGCAAACATCATCAGCTCAACGTCATGGGGGTTGCGGCCTAGCTTACGGAAGCTCTTTTCTAAGTACTCGATCTCATCGTCCGCCAAGGCTAAACCCAACTCAAGGTTAGCTTTTTCAAGGCTGGCGATACCGCCTTGCAGCACATCAATCACAGCCAGCGGACGCGGCTCAGCATGGCTAAATAAGGCGGCTGCATCCTGCATATTATCCAATACCAATTGGGTCATGCGGTCATGCAAAGCATCAGCCAACAACTTAGACTCCGCTTCGCTGTAGTCACCAGCAACATAAAAAGCGACACCACGCTCAATGCGCTCAACTTGAGTCAAGCCACAATTAAGAGCGATATCTGTCGCCTTACTGGACCAAGGAGAAATGGTGCCTAAACGCGGTACCACCAAAAACAGGCGTCCACCGGGCTCTTGACTGGGCACACTTGGCCCATAGGTCAGTAAGCGCGTTAAGATTTGATCCTCTGCACTGTTTAATGCAGCAGAAACTTTAACAAAATGAGCAAACTCAGCATACAAACCGCTGACAGAGGGGACCTTCTGACGTAATTGTTCAAAAAGTTTCTCATGGCGAAAAGCAGTAAGGGCAGGAGCGCCGCGCAAGATCAGCATCGTCGTGACAGCCTCGGAAAAGTTATGTGAAATAAGCGGATATTCTAGTGCCCATAGCAATAAATAACCATCCAAATCTGCGATTAAGGCAGTTATTGATTTTTAAAAGCGTCTCAACGGTGAAAAACACACCCCATCAAATGCTGTTTTCTTTGTTGGTTTAAGCTGCATTTGCGTATACTGCCCGTATGTATTTTTTGCCCTATGCATCTATGCGTTATTTGCTATTGAGTTGTGTAGCCAGTTTGTTGCTTGTGCTCAACGGTTGTAGTCAGCCACCCACCACCCTAGAACGCATCCAAGCACAAGGGGTACTGCACGTGATCACTCGCAACAGCCCTTCAACCTATTTCCAAGACAGCTATGGTGATACTGGTTTTGAGTACGAGCTGGTCAAAACCTTTGCTGATCAACTGGGCGTTGCGCTGCACATTGAAATTGCCGATACCATTGAGCAAATTTATAGCCGCCTCGCCGAAGCCGATGGCCCAGTATTGGCTGCTGCCGGTTTAACCGCCAGCCCTGCACGCCTTGGCACAGCACGTTTCTCTGATCCTTACTTAGATGTGGCATCGCAGGTGATTTATCACAAAGATGCCCAGCGCCCCAAGCAAGCCCAACACTTATTGGATAAAAACCTCTTGGTGTTGAAAGGCAGTGTTCATGAAGAAGACTTGAGCACACTGCAGCACGAACTCACAGAGCTGGGCTACGACACATCAGACCAAGTTGAAACCGTTGATTTGCTGCGCATGGTTGATGAACAACTACTTGAGTTGACCTTAGTCAGCTCTAATAAAGTGGCTATGAACCAAGTGTACTTCCCCAATATCCGCGTGGCCTTTACCTTAAATGAAAACATACAGCAAAATTGGGCCATTGCGCCTGGTGATGATGTCAGCCTGCTCAATGAAATCAATCGCTTTATCGCCAATGCCAAGCAATCGGGTCTGCTGCAAGAGTTAACTGAACGCTACTATGGCCATGTGGACACCTTAGGTTATGTCGGTGCTTATGCATTTGCTCGCCACTTACAACAACGCTTGCCCAATTATGAAGCTCATTTTCGTAACGCTGAAAAAGAGCACGGCGTAGATTGGCGTTTGCTGGCGGCAATGGGTTATCAAGAATCCCACTGGTTGCCCACCGCCACCTCAAAAACCGGGGTGCGCGGTCTGATGATGCTCACCCAGCGCACTGCCAAAGCCATGGGAGTTAATGATCGCTTAGATCCAAAGCAAAGTATCGAAGGGGGCGCACGCTACATCGCACTGTTAATGAGTCGACTTCCCGAGAGTATCAACGAGGCTGATCGCACCTGGTTTGCTTTAGCCGCTTATAATATTGGCATGGGACACTTAGAAGACGCGCGCAAACTCACTGCAGCTGAAGGCTTAGACCCCAACAGCTGGCTGGATGTCAAAAGCATCTTACCGCGCTTAGCGCAAAAACAATGGTACAGCAAAACCCGTTACGGTTATGCACGGGGCGGTGAACCCGTGCATTTTGTCAATAATATTCGCCGTTATTACGATATTTTAACTTGGGTAACCCAACCGCAAATGGAAGGCATCCACATTGCCAGCGGTACTACTCACTCGCCAGGTTTCAAACCACAAAGCAGTGAGCAGCCCACAGACCCTGATGTAATTAGCCAATAAATAACCGTTTAACGTCGCGCCCTAAAAAAATCTTTCAACAGTTGTGCAGACTGCTCGGCCAGTACTCCGCCCTGCACTGCAACGCTGTGATTTAAAAAAGACTGAGAAAAGAAGCTACCCTGGCTGGCCACCGCACCCGCTCGCGGTTCGTGCGCAGCAAACACCACGCGGCGAATACGTGCATGCACAATCAAACCGGCACACATGTGGCAAGGTTCTAGCGTCACATACAGCGTGGTATCTGGTAGTCGATAGTTTTTTAACCGAGCTGCCGCATCGCGAATTGCCTGAACTTCTGCATGGGCGCTGGGATCATTTAACATGATCGGGCTATTAAAGCCGCGACCAATCACTTCACCTGCTTGCACCAACACAGCACCCACCGGCACTTCACCCAGTGCGGCACCCTGCTCGGCTAAACTTAATGCTTCAGCCATAAACAGCGCGTCCTGCGCTTCTATAACGTTGTGCTCTGGCATGTTTTCTCTTAATCAACTTATAAACAGGCCAGCTATTCTAGGCGGCAACCACCAGAAAATATACTTTCCAATGAGTTAGCCTGAAACACAGGTTGTGCGCATTATAGGACGGCTGCCAACTGCGGTCTGAGCCTGACAGCCACTGATTCAGAAGCCTTCTAAGCTAAGCTAAAAGTTCTTTACGGATAATCTCTGCCCCAGCACTTAAAGCATTCAGCTTGCCCCGCGCAACGCCACGGGATAAGGGTGCCATGCCGCAGTTAGTGCAAGGGTAAAGCTTGTCAGCATCAACAAATTCAAGCGCTTTGCGTAACGTATTAGCAACGTCCTCTGGCGTCTCAATCTGGTTGGTTGCCACATCAATGGCCCCAACCATTACTTTTTTACCGCGGATCAGCTCCAGCAGCTCGATTGGCACATGGGAGTTTTGGCACTCGAGTGAGACAATATCGATATTCGATTGTTGCAGCTTAGGAAACACTTCTTCATATTGCCGCCACTCTGAACCTAAAGTTTTCTTCCAATCGGTATTGGCCTTGATGCCATAACCGTAGCAAATATGCACCGCGGTTTCGCAGTTCAGACCTTCAATGGCTCTTTCTAACGCCGCAATACCCCAATCATTAACCTCTTCAAAAAACACATTAAACGCAGGCTCGTCAAACTGGATAATATCCACACCTGCCGCCTCTAATTCTTTGGCTTCTTGATTGAGTATTTTGGCGAACTCCCACGCCAATTGCTCACGACTTTTATAATGATCGTCATACAGCGTATCAATCATCGTCATGGGGCCTGGCAGCGCCCACTTAATGGGCTGCGTGGTTTGCTGACGTAAAAACTTGGCATCGTCCACAAATACCGGTTTATTGCGGCTCACTGCACCTACTACCGATGGCACACTGGCCTCATAGCGATCACGGATTTTAACCGTCTTACGCTGCTCAAAATCAACACCATCAAGGTGTTCAATAAAGGTGGTGACAAAGTGCTGGCGAGTTTGCTCACCGTCACTGACAATATCAATCCCCGCCAGTTGCTGTTCGTGCAAAGCGATCCGTAAAGCATCCTGCTTGCCCTCAATTAATGCATCGTCTTGCAATTTCCAAGGCGACCAAAGCGTCTCTGGCTCTGCTAGCCACGAGGGTTTGGGTAAGCTGCCTGCCGTGGACGTGGGTAATAAGATACTCATAATCAATCCTGTATTAAATTCTGGTAACTGATAAAACTTAAGGACATGCTGAACAAAATTGCGAATCACACTCAGTCATTGAGAACGAAGTGAAGCAATCCACCTCGCAAGCCATACGCAGCTAAAACCATAGACTGCCGCGTCGCTTCGCGACGGCAATGACGCAATTAATCAGTGCTTCCTTAAAGTTAGGCAGCGTATTGATCAGACCATTGCTCAAGCACAGCTTGATAGGGTTTGATGAAGTGTTCTTCAGTAAACTTGCCTTGCTCAAGTGCGAGCCTGTTGCGCTCTTCTCGGTCATAAACAATTTGCGTTAATGAGTAATCCGAGTTCTGTAAACTGGGCTGATAGCTGTGCCCTGCCGCAGCGTTGGCATTATAAATCTCAGGCCGGTAAATTTTCTGGAAGGCTTCCATGGTGCTTATGGTGCTGATCAACTCAAGGTTAGTGTAGTCACCCAGTAAATCACCCACAAAGTAGAACGCCAGAGGTGCAACGCTATTGGGCGGCATAAAGTAGCGCACCTGCAAGCCCATTTTTTTGAAATACTGCTCAGTTAAAGAGGATTCATTGGGCTGGTATTCCACACCAAGAATTGGATGCTCATTACCCGTTCTGTGATAAACCTTATTATCGGAAACGCTAAGGCAGATCACCGGCTGCTTACTAAAGTTTTCTTGGTAAGTATTTGAATTAACAAAACTTTTGAAAATATTGCCATGCAGCTCACCAAAGTCATCGGGCACACTAAACTCAGCTAGATCTTGATTATGCTCTTTCAGCAATACACTAAAATCATAATCGCGCACATAAGAGGAAAAGTTATTGCCGATCACCCCTTCAATACGCTTGCTGGTGTGATGGTCAACAATGGTGGTCTGCAAGACTTCAATGGCCGGAAAGCTACTTGCGATGCCTTGATGATCCATGCGCATATCAACAGAAATGATATCTAACTCAACAGAGTAACGCTCGCCCTTGGGGTTATCCCAGTGCGCTAAGGCATTAAAGCGGTTGTTAATCATGGCTAGGGTGTTGCGCAAGTTCTGTTGACGACTTGCGCCTCGAGCTAAATTAGCAAAATTAGTTGTGGCTCGGGTATTGTCTGAGGGTTGATAATTCTCATCAAAACGAATGCTGTTGATGGCATAGGTAAAGTCATTGCTCATGGTGTTTGTATCCAAATTTCCAAGATAAAAGCTGAATGTATGTGTTGTTCTTGCTGCTCTGACCCTTACTCTCGGTCAGCAGCCTGCACAGTTTTTCTTGCTGTGCACCTCATTAACAATCAACTTAATACTGTCTGGGGTTAACAACTGAGGGTATTTATACTTGGACTGGAAAATGAATGACAGCGATTCTATTTCACCCGATCATGAGAGATTTTCATGATCAATTATAGTTCATAGGCTTCTTAGCAAAGCACTGTGGCTTGGCTAGGCTAGGCTAGGCTGTAAATGCTGCTGCAGCTCAAGGCCTGCCAGCCTACATAAAAAAAGCCCATGAAATAATTCATGAGCTTTTTATCAAACGCAGTTCAACTGCTGATGCCTAACGCGTGATCATTCCCACTCAATGGTCGCCGGTGGTTTACTGGACACATCGTAGACCACACGGGAAATGCCATCGATTTCATTAATGATACGGCTGGACACAGTTTCCAGTAAATCATAAGGCAAATGCGCCCAGCGGGCGGTCATAAAGTCGATGGTTTCCACTGCACGCAGTGAGACCACCCACGCATAACGACGGGCATCACCCACTACACCAACGGATTTAACCGGTAAAAATACGGTAAAGGCTTGGCTGGTTTTATCATACCAACCGGATTTACGCAGCTCCTCAATAAAGATGTGATCTGCCTGGCGTAACAAGTCTGCATACTCTTTAGTCACTTCCCCAAGAATACGCACCCCTAAACCCGGCCCTGGGAATGGGTGACGATAGACCATGCTTTCCGGCAAGCCGAGTTCAATACCGAGCTTGCGGACTTCATCTTTAAATAATTCACGCAGCGGCTCGACCAACTCTAGCTGCATATTTTCTGGCAAACCACCCACATTATGGTGTGACTTAATCATGGTTGCCTTACCGCCTTTAACAGCAGCCGACTCAATGACATCAGGATAGATGGTGCCTTGCGCCAAGAAGTCGATCCCTTCAAGCTTGCCAGCTTCTTCATCAAAAATTTCAATAAAGGTGTGGCCAATAATTTTACGCTTGGCTTCTGGATCAGTAACGCCTTTAAGCAACTCTAAAAAACGCTGCTCGGCATCTACACGGATTACTTTGACACCCATGTTCTCAGCAAACATAGCCATCACTTGATCACCCTCGTGCAAACGCAACATGCCATTATCCACAAACACGCAGGTTAACTGATCACCAATAGCCTTATGCAACAAGGCCGCCACCACGGAGGAATCGACCCCACCCGACAAGCCCAGCAGCACTTTACGATCACCCACTTGGGCACGCACTGTAGCAATAGCATCTTCAACAATATTGGCTGGCGTCCATAATGCTTCGCAGGCACAAATATCCAACACAAAGCGCTTAATAATCTCTAGGCCTTGGCTGGTGTGGGTCACTTCCGGGTGAAACTGCACACCATAAAATTGACGACTGACATCAGCCATACCCGCAATCGGGCAACTGGCGGTGCTAGCAATGGTGGTAAAGCCTTCCGGCAGTACCGTCACTTTATCACCATGACTCATCCACACATCTAAGCCACTGGGCGATGCAGCCGTCGGCGCATCGCGCAAGCCGTCCAGCAAGGTATTTTCTGCCACCACATCCACTCTGGCGGCACCAAACTCACGCAGGTTAGAGCCTTCAACTTGACCACCCAGCTGCTGCGCCATGGTTTGCATGCCGTAACACACACCCAATAGCGGGATACCCAACTCAAACACCAGTTCAGGTGCGCGCGGACTGCTATTGCCCTGCACGGATTCAGGCCCACCGGATAACACAATGCCCCGTGGATTAAACTCACGGATCACCGCTTCATCCACATCAAAGGGGTGAATTTCGCAATACACGCCAATGCCGCGAATGCGCCGGGCAATCAACTGAGTGTATTGCGAGCCAAAATCTAGAACTAAAATACGCTGGGCATGAATATCTTGGGCAGCCATGGGATAAGTCTCAATAACAGATTATAACGCTATGAAAAGACAAACCGCCTAAATACGGCGGTTTGTCTAACGAATATGAGTACAGCTTAGCTGACTCGATAGTTCGGTGCTTCCTTGGTGATTTGTACATCATGGACATGGGATTCAGCCATTCCAGCACCAGTAATGCGTACAAACTCAGGCTTAGTGCGCATTTCTTCAATGGTGGCACAACCTGTGTAGCCCATTGAAGCACGTAAGCCACCCATCAACTGATGGACAATGGCTGACATGGCGCCTTTATAAGGTACCCGTCCCTCAATACCTTCAGGGACCAATTTTTCTGCACCACCACTGCTGTCTTGGAAGTAACGGTCCGATGAGCCTTCAGCTTGCGCCATAGCACCTAACGAGCCCATACCACGGTAGGACTTGTAAGAACGGCCTTGGAACAGTTCAATTTCACCGGGTGATTCTTCAGTACCGGCAAACATTGAGCCCATCATTACCGCGTCAGCACCAGCCACAATGGCTTTCGCTAGATCACCGGAGAAGCGAATGCCGCCATCGGCAATCATCGGCACGCCTGTGCCTTCTAAAGCCGAGGATACATTGGCAATTGCCGAGATTTGCGGCACACCGACCCCGGCGACAATGCGCGTGGTACAAATTGAGCCTGGGCCAATCCCTACTTTAACCGCGTCAGCGCCAGCCTCAACTAAAGCTAAAGCCGCTTCACCGGTGGCAATATTACCGCCAATCACCTGTACTTCAGGGAAGTTCTCTTTGACCCAGCGGATGCGCTCTAAAACCCCTTTAGAATGACCATGGGCAGTATCCACAACCACCACATCAACACCTACAGCAGCCAGTGCAGCAACACGTTGTTCAGTATCTGCACCTGTGCCTACTGCCGCACCGACCCGCAAGCGGCCTTGACTGTCTTTGGAGGCCAATGGATAGCTTTTAGCCTTTTCAATGTCGCGGAAAGTGACCATGCCACGTAACTTAAAGGCATCATCGACCACCAGCATTTTTTCAATGCGGTGCTCATAGAGTTTAGTTTTAATTTCTTCTAAACCCGTACCTTCTTGCACGGTGATCAACTCATCTTTAGGCGTCATAATCGCCGACACAGTGTCTCCTGCATTGGGTGTATAACGCAGGTCACGTCCCGTCACAATGCCCACCAACTTATTGTTCGAGTCAAGCACTGGAAAGCCTGAAAAGCCCAATTCGTCAGCACGCTTGAGCAAGTCAAGGATTTTAGTGTCTGGGGTTACAGTGACAGGATCATGCACTATTGCCGTTTCAAAGCGCTTCACTTTGCGCACTTCAGCGGCTTGCTGTTCGACTGTCATGTTTTTGTGAATGATACCGATACCACCCTCTTGCGCCATGGCAATGGCCAAACGGGATTCGGTAACAGTGTCCATTGCTGCAGAGAGCAAAGGAATATTAAGTTCAATGTTCCGTGTTAAACGGGTTTTTAAACTGACATCTTTGGGTAACACCTCGGAATAACCGGGGATTAATAGTACATCATCAAAGGTCAGAGCTTTTTGGCTGATACGCAGCATATTTGCACGCTCCCGTACGGGAAAAATGGAAGCGCGGTATTATACCGCGCAACGCTAGGCTTCTCAATGTTTAAAATTGTAGTTTAAACAGTTTATTTTACTCAATGTCTTTACGCTTATAAGGGAAGACGTCAATGACTTTACCTGCAAGAATGGCTTCCTGCAGCCCTTGCCAATAAGCAGCAGTAAATAGATCACCATGCAGCTCCCTAAATTCCTTACGCAGTTTTGCGTCGGTAAATAAAAAGCGTGGGAACTCTTCTGGAAATACATCATGCGGACCCACCGAGTACCAAGGTTCAGCGGACATTTCATCTTCCGGATAGCGGGGTTCAGGTATTTTACGGAAGTTTACATCGGTTAAATAACTGATTTCATCATAATCATAAAACACCACACGCCCATGTCGAGTGACCCCAAAGTTTTTTAACAGCATATCGCCGGGGAAAATATTTGCTGCGGCCAGTTGCTTAATTGCCAGCCCATAATCCTCCAAAACCTCAGTAATTTGCTGCTCATTGGCACTTTCCAAGTAGATGTTCAAAGGCGTCATCCGACGCTCTGTCCAGCAGTGACGAACCAGCACTTCATCACCTTGCACTTCCACTGTTCGAGCTGCGACTTCTAACAACTCCTCTAAACACTCAGGATCAAACTTATCCAACGGAAAACGTAAATCGGTAAATTCTTGAGTATCTGCCAGCCGCCCCACCCTATCCACGGTTTTCACCATGCGATAACGATCAATTACAGTGGCACGATCAACAGTTTTTGACGGCGAAAAGCGGTCTTTGATGATTTTAAATACGGTATTAAAACCAGGCAGAGTAAAGACGCTCATCACCATCCCACGCACCCCTGCAGCCATCTCAAACTTGTCATCAGTGGTTTGCAAATGCCTGATTAGTGCGCGATAAAATTCGGTTTTACCTTGCTTGTAGAATCCAATCGAGGTGTACAGTTCAGAAACGTGTTTGCGGGGTAAAATACGCTGCAGAAAAACAATAAATTCAGCGGGGTAAGCCACGCGCACCATAAAATATGAACGAGTGAAGGAGAAAATAATGGACACTTCAGCCTCATCGAGGACCACCGTATCCATACGCACCCCTTTACCTTCGCGGTTAAGCATTGGGATCACCAACGGCCACTGCTCATCTTGAGTGTACAAGCGCCCCACCACATAAGCGCCTTTGTTGCGGTATAAGCGCGAGCTGTACAGCTCAATACAAAGCTCAGGGTCCTTGCACACCCAATCGGGTAGATTCGCTCGCAGCACCGCTTCCAAGCGTGCTATGTCACCTTCTTGATCTTCATAAGCAACTGCAAAACGATAATCTTCACTGATTTGTCTAATGGTACCCAGCAAATCGCCATGGGGTCGATAACTGCGCACTTGCATGGGTGCTTCGTGAGTACGCGGCACCGGTCGCGTACTCTGCACAAACATGCACTCATCGGTGATTTGGTCGTGGCTGAACAAGCTATTAAACATTGAGTTAAACCAGGTTTCAGATAATTCATCATCCAAACGCAGGTCAATCTGGCCAATGTACGACTGCTTAATTTGCGGCCAGCATTCAATATTTAACAATACGTCTTCACCGTATTGCTCAAGTAATGCAGCCCGAGCTTTCACAAGGCATTTTTTATACAGCTCAATG
This sequence comes from Thiopseudomonas sp., assembly GCA_035647115.1. Classification (GTDB taxonomy): domain Bacteria; phylum Pseudomonadota; class Gammaproteobacteria; order Pseudomonadales; family Pseudomonadaceae; genus Denitrificimonas. The sequence continues at coordinate 50,349 of DASROA010000119.1, forward strand.
CGCTCGGCTGACGCTGCTTGAATATCTTGCCAGCGCGCCTCTTCAAACCGTACTCGGCCCAAATTGGTAATCTCGCGAAACTGTTCTCGATACTCATCAAAGCCATTCAAAATCTGTCGCGCAATAGCAACAGCCGGGCAATTGGTAGCCATCAGCACACTCCTTTTAATGGGCCATACGCACACTGCAGTGTGTCTACGCAGGCCCTCTATTTAAATACTCACAGTTGTTACTGGGCCAATTCCTGCTCAGTAAATAATCCATCAAACAGCATGCTCGATAAATAACGTTCGCCTGAATCAGGCAGAATAACCACAATGGTTTTACCCTGCATGCTGGGCTGCTCAGCTAAGCGTACTGCAGCAACCATAGCCGCGCCACATGATATACCGCTTAATATACCTTCTTCTTGCATTAAGCGTAACGCCATGTTTTTAGCGTCTTCATCATCAACCTGTTCAACTTGGTCGAGCAGCGCTAAATCAAGGTTTTTAGGCACAAAACCCGCACCAATGCCTTGTATTTTATGGGGTGACGGAGCAGGCTGTTGGCCAGCCAAAACTTGACTGATAACAGGAGAGCTGCTTGGCTCGACACCCACTGCAAGGATAGGCTTACCACAGGTGTTTTTAATATAACGGGTAACACCTGTTAAGGTTCCACCGGTACCAATACCACTGACCAATACATCAATGGCGCCATCCGTATCACGCCAAATCTCTGGTCCTGTGGTTTGCTCATGGGCAATGGGGTTAGCTGGATTATCAAACTGTTGCAACACTAAGTATTTATCAGGATCTGTAGCAGCAATCTCATGGGCCTTTTCAATAGCGCCGCTCATCCCCTTAGCGGGCTCTGTTAATACCAGTTCAGCACCCAACGCTTTAAGAATCTTACGGCGCTCCAAGCTCATTGAGGAGGGCATGGTTAAAATCAACTTATAACCACGAGCTGCTGCAACAAAAGCCAAACCAATACCCGTATTCCCCGAAGTGGGTTCAACCATAGTGACCCCTGGTTTTAGCAAGCCTTCTTTCTCAGCAGCTTGCACCATACTTACTGCAATCCGGCACTTTACGGATCCAGCAGGGTTACGCGATTCAACCTTGGCTAAAATAGTAACGCCTTTAGGCCCTAAGCGATTGATCTGTACTAAAGGTGTATTACCGACACTTTGTGCATTGTCGACATAAATTCGGCTCATTATAAAATCCTCAATTAAGTGCTTTGATTATTTCGAGCGTAAAGCTCAGCGTGCCATGCGTCCAGTCTGATTAAAAATAAACATTGCACACATTATGACTAAAAACCCGGTTTCGTTCACATTTGCCGTTTGAGCAAGGTATAGTACGTTTCATTTATACCCATGAACAACGTTATTAAAATAAGAATGTGTAGGTCTAACTGAGGTCTTTTATGAAGTTTTCTGGTACTCAATCCTATGTTGCAACCGATGATTTAAAGTTGGCGGTCAATGCCGCCATTACTTTAGAGCGCCCACTATTAGTAAAGGGCGAGCCTGGCACAGGTAAAACCATGCTGGCAGAACAGCTGGCTGAATCATTTGGTACTCAATTGATTACTTGGCACATCAAGTCCACTACTAAGGCCCACCAAGGTTTGTATGAATATGATGCAGTCAGTCGCCTACGGGACTCGCAGCTCAACTCAGAGCGCGTGCATGATGTGCGCAACTACATCAATAAAGGCAAGCTGTGGGAAGCCTTTGAAGCGCAAGAACGGGTTATCTTGTTAATTGATGAAATTGACAAAGCAGATATTGAGTTCCCCAACGACCTGCTGCAAGAAATCGACAAAATGGAATTCTACGTTTACGAGACAGGGGAAACCATTAAAGCCAAACAGCGTCCAATTATTATCATCACCTCCAATAATGAAAAAGAACTACCGGATGCTTTTTTGCGCCGCTGTTTCTTCCATTACATTGCTTTCCCTGATCGCAACACCCTGCAAAAAATTGTTGATGTGCACTTTCCCAACATCAGCCAATCACTGGTTAGTGAGGCGCTGGATGTGTTTTTTGATGTGCGCCAAGTGCCAGGGCTGAAGAAGAAACCCTCCACCAGCGAACTGGTCGATTGGATCAAATTATTAATGGCCGACAATATTGGCGAGGAGATCCTACGCGAGCGAGATGTGACCAAAGCCATTCCACCACTGGCCGGTGCGCTGATTAAAAACGAGCAAGATGTGATGCTGCTTGAACGCTTAGCCTTTATGAGTCGCCGCACCAATCGTTAACCAGATGCGCTGCACCGGTGTGCTATTTTTAACGCACATCGGCTGCGCCTTTTACTCACTAAGAGGTCTGTGGCCATGCTGCTGAATTTATTTAATGAAATGCGTGCCGCGAAAGTCCCAGTGTCGGTGCGTGAGTTATTGGATTTAATCAATGCCCTCAAACACCAGGTAGTGTTTGCGGATATGGATGAGTTCTATTATTTATCACGGGCGATCCTGGTTAAAGATGAGCGCCATTACGATAAATTTGATCGCGCTTTTGCTGCCTACTTCGAAGGCATTGAAAACCTTGATCAACACATTGAAGCGCTAATCCCTGATGAATGGTTACGCCGTGAGTTTGAACGCTCTTTGAGCCCCGAAGAACGTGAGAAAATCGAATCCTTAGGCGGTCTTGATAAGCTGATCGAAGAGTTTAAAAAACGTCTCGAAGAGCAACAAGGCAAACACCAAGGCGGTAATAAATGGATTGGTACAGGTGGTACCAGCCCCTTTGGTTCAGGCGGCTATAACCCCGAAGGGTTTCGAGTGGGTGACGCGGGCGAACGCCAAGGTCGCGCGGTTAAGGTTTGGGAGCAACGTGACTATAAAGATCTTGACGACCAAGTGGAAATTGGCACCCGTAATATTAAGGTGGCGCTGCGCCGCTTACGTAAATTTGCTCGGGATGGTGCGGAAGATGAGTTTGATCTAGAGAGCACCATTGATCACACTGCTCGTGACGGCGGCCTACTCAATATTCAAATGCGCCCACAACGTCGCAATACTGTGAAGCTACTGATTTTATTTGATATTGGCGGCTCCATGGATGCTCATATCCAAACCAGTGAAGAACTGTTCTCGGCCTGCAAATCTGAGTTTAAGCACCTGGAATATTACTACTTCCATAATTTTATCTATGAAGGCGTATGGAAGAATAACGCCCGTCGCCACCATGAGCGCATTCCCACGTTGGATATTCTGCATAAGTACGGCGAGGATTATAAGGTGGTGTTTGTTGGCGACGCTTCAATGGCTCCCTACGAGATATCCCACGCCGGCGGCAGTGTTGAGCACTGGAACGAAGAACCGGGCTATGTGTGGATGCAACGTTTTAAGCAGAAGTTTAAAAAGATCATCTGGCTCAACCCTTACCCTAAGCATACGTGGCATTACACTCACTCAATCGGCATGGTCCGTGAGCTGGTGGATGACCAGATGTACCCACTGACCATTGAAGGACTTGAGGCAGGAATGAGTTATTTGGCTAAATAAGCACTAAAACTCTTACAGCCGACATGCCGAACACCTGTTACAAACCACCTAACAACACCGATAGTTTAAGACACAGTACGCTGGTGTCACGGCGAGCGTAGCCAGGGATGGCGTAGCGCCCGAATCACGTCAGGATGACGTGTTGAGGGAAGAGTGATACTAGCGTGCTGGGTCAGGCTCAAAGATTGCTTATTACTTTTACTTGTTAAAAACGTTGTCGCCCAGCGTACTGTGCTATTGCTGTTTTTCCGTCGATGAGCCCATCCTGGGCTCAACTCCGGCGCTTCGCCATCCTTGGCTTCGCTCGTCACAGCAACAGCCCAGTACTTGTTGACTGCCGGTTGTGCTTTCACTTATGCAA
>DASROA010000120.1:0-5404 GCA_035647115.1 Thiopseudomonas sp.
ATTGTCGCTGATCTGGAAGCCAAACAGCGTGGCGAACGCAAAACCCAATTCCGCTTGCGGGACTGGGGCATCAGCCGTCAACGCTACTGGGGTTGCCCGATTCCCATTATTCATTGCCCCAGCTGTGGCGATGTGCCTGTCCCCGACGACCAGCTACCAGTGGTGTTACCTGAAGATGTGATCCCCGATGGCGCTGGCAACCCGCTGAGCAAGATGCCTGAGTTTTATAAGTGCAAATGCCCCACCTGTGGCGCTGATGCCCGTCGTGAAACCGATACCATGGATACCTTTGTCGAATCGTCCTGGTATTACGCGCGCTATGCTTCACCGCAGTACCAAGACGGCCTAGTAGAAAAGTCTGCAGCGGATCACTGGTTGCCCGTTGACCAATACATCGGCGGCATCGAGCATGCAATTCTGCACTTACTTTATGCACGTTTCTTCCACAAATTGATGCGTGACGAAGGCCTCGTCAATAGTGATGAACCTTTCACTAACTTACTGACCCAAGGCATGGTGATTGCGGAAACCTACTACCGCGTCCTGCCTAACGGTGCTCGCGAGTGGTACAACCCTGAAGAAGTTAATGTTGAATATAACAGCAAGGGTAAAGCGGTTTCCGCCACACTGATCAGCGACGGTCAACCGGTAGTGATTGGTGGCATTGAAAAAATGTCCAAATCGAAAAACAACGGTGTGGATCCACAAGTCATGATTGACGAGTACGGTGCAGACACCTGCCGTCTATTTATGATGTTTGCTTCACCGCCAGATATGAGCCTGGAGTGGTCAGATGCCGGCATTGAAGGCGCCAATCGCTTCCTAAAACGGGTGTGGCGTTTAGCTTATAAGCACGTCAATGCTGGCGAACACGAAACACTGGACCTGGCCAGCCTAACCGATGCACAAAAAGACATTCGTCGCAGTATTCACGAAGTGATTCAGCACGCCAGTCAAGACGTGGGTAAACACCAGAAATTCAACACCGCCATTGCGCAAGTGATGACTTTGATGAATGTGCTGGAAAAAGCTCCAACTGCCACTGCGCAGGATCGTGCACTTTTACATGAAGGCTTAGAAACTGTCGTCCTCATCTTGGCGCCCATCACCCCACATATTTGTCACGTACTGTGGCAACAATTGGGCCATAGCGAGCCAGTGATTGATGCACCCTGGCCACAAGCCGATGACAGCGCACTGGTACAAGATACTCTGAACATGGTGGTGCAAGTCAACGGACGCCTACGCGGCCATATTGACGTGCCGGCTACTGCCAGTCGCGAGGACATCGAAGCCGCGGCCCGTGCTAACGAGAATGTCTTACGCTTTGTCGATGGTTTAACCATACGAAAAGTGATTGTTGTTCCCAACAGGTTGGTTAATATTGTTGCCAACTGATTGATTTGTGCTTTTACTGACCCCTGCCTAGCCTTTAATCAAGGCTAGGCATAGAGGATATACCATGCTGAAACGCTCTATTACTGTACTGAGTCTAGCTTTTATACTGACCGCTTGCGGTTTCCAGCTGCGCGGCACAGGCACCACACAAATGGCCCTCACCGAGCTGAACTTTGCGGCACGTGATGCACTCAGCCCATTAGGCAAAGAAGTGCAAAACAGCCTCGCCCACAATAACGTGCAAATAAACAGCACTGCACCTTTTACTTTGTATCTTGGACCTGAGGAAAGCAGCCGTCGCACTGCCAGCTTCACTGCAGGAACACGCAGCGCAGAATACACCCTCACCAGTGCAGCCAGCTATGAGTTACGCTCTGGCAACTTGCCGGCATTGCTAAAAGATCGTATCGAAGTACAGCGCACCTATGCGCACAACCAAGATAATGTTACGGGTTCAGGGCAAGAAGCTGACCTACTGCGTCAAGAGATGCGTCGCGAACTGGTCATGCAGTTAATGATGCGCCTGCAAGCAATAACCCCTGAACAACTTCAAGGCTTAAAAGAACAAGCAGAACGCAAAGTTCAGGCAGAAGCGGAAGCGCGGGAAGCTGCGATACGCCGTGCCCAAGAATTTGACGCACCGCAACAATCACCGATCTTATTGCCGTAATCACTATGGACCTTATGCAAATAAGGTCCATATCAGCCTGATGCGTATTTATCCAGAAAAGCTTAGCGGCCAACTTAAAAAAGAATTGCTGCCCATTTACGTGGTCAGCAGTGACGAACCTTTGCTGGCTCAAGAAGCCAGTGATGCCATTCGCAGTAGCTGCCGCCAAGCGGATTACACTGAGCGACAAGTCTTCCATGTGGAGCGGGGTTTCGACTGGAATATTATCCGCGAGGCCAATGCCAGCTTGTCCTTGTTTGCTGAAAAGCGCTTACTGGAATTACGCCTCAGTTCTGGCCGCCCAGGGGAGCCTGGCAGTACTGTGCTCTTAGAGTACTTAGCTCGCCCAGCAGAAGACACCGTACTTTTAATTAACGTACCGCGCTTAGACGCCAGTATGCTCAGAACCAAATGGGCTAAAGCCTTAATGGACAGCCCGCTGTGCGGCTTTGTGCAGCTGCCCAGTATCCATATTGAGCAATTACCCAACTGGATTAACCAACGACTCGCCCAACAAGGTTTAAGTGCCGATCCAGAAGCCATTGATTTAATTGTGGCCCGCACCGAAGGCAACCTGTTGGCTGCGGTGCAAGAAATTGAAAAACTAAAACTACTCAGCAACAGTGCGCACCTGGACGTAGCAACCATTCAGGCCAGTATTGCTGATAGTGCGCGCTATGATGTATTTGGCTTGGTGGACTCTGCCTTAGCCGGCGATACCGAGCGTAGCTTGCGTATTTTGGCCGGTTTACGCAGCGAAGGCGTGGAAATCCCCTTCATTTTATGGGCAGTGGCTCGCGATATTCGACAGCTGGGCAACCTTGCTCAACAAGTGAATCAAGGCACCAGTTTAGACCGTGCATTATCCCGAGTCTGGCCAGCACCGCGCAAATCACTCTTTAGCAAAGCCCTCAGACGCATGTCTGCAATGCAATGGCAGCAGTTGCTGAAAGACGCACAGCTCATCGACGAACAAAGTAAAGGGCAAGCCATTGGCGACCCTTGGATTGGTACTACCGCATTACTGATTAAAATGTCCGGCGCACAGCTGCCCTTTTTTCAGCAGCAAACATCGATATAAGCGAAGCACTGCTCATTTTTTGCTAAACTAATTGGCTTATTAATTGGAGCAGCCGAATGTCCCAGATCTATCAGCACCGCGCCCGTAAGCGTTTTGGTCAAAACTTCTTGCATGATACTGGCGTTATTGATCGCATTATTCGTGCTATTTCACCCCGTGCTGGGGAACACCTGTTAGAAATTGGCCCCGGTCAAGGAGCGCTAACTGCAGACTTACTGAGCAGTGGCGCACATGTCGATGTCATTGAAATTGACCTCGATCTAGTGCCATTACTGAAACTAAGATTTGGCCTAAAAGATAATTTTACCTTACATCAAGGGGATGCATTAAAATTTGATTTCGAGCAACTTAACCCTGCACCCAGCAGTCTAAGGGTTGTTGGTAATCTACCTTACAATATTTCCACACCACTGATTTTCCACCTGCTTAACAGTGCTCACTTAGTGAAAGACATGCACTTTATGCTGCAAAAAGAAGTGGTAGAGCGTATGGCCGCTAAGCCCGGTGGTGGTGACTGGGGGCGTTTATCCATAATGGTGCAGTACCATTGCCGTGTCGAACATTTATTTAACGTAGGGCCTGGCTCATTTAGCCCACCGCCTAAAGTGGATTCGGCCATTGTGCGTTTAGTACCGCACGCACAATTACCTCACCAAGCCAAAGACCACCGCGCTCTGGACCGTATTGTCCGTGAGGCCTTTAATCAACGTCGTAAGACCTTACGTAACACCTTAAAAAACCTGTTACCCGCTGAAGCCATTAGCGCGGCTGAGGTAGACGGCAGCTTACGACCTGAACAACTGGATATTGCTGCCTTTGTACGCTTAGCTGATCAATTCACAGCGCACCAAGCAGCACAAGGATCTTGAGAAAATATATGACAGATTTGAGTGACTCAATTGATATCAGTGTGAAGACACGCTACTTAGCCGAACATTCACACCCCGAAGACAACCGTTATGTCTTTGCTTATGACATCACCATTCGCAACAATGGCGACGAGCCCGCACAACTGATAGATCGCCACTGGATCATCACTGACGGTGACGGTAAAACCCAAGAAGTGCGCGGCACAGGCGTGGTCGGTGAACAACCAGTAATCGATGCCAATGATGAATACAGCTACAGCAGCGGCACTTTAATGACCACTGCGGTGGGTAGTATGCAAGGCAGCTTCACAATGCAAACACCTGATGGTGAAGAATTTTCTGCCCCCATTGCACCCTTTAGCTTAGCCATGCCCGGTGTTTTGCATTAATGGCCACTTACGCTGTTGGTGATGTGCAAGGCTGTCTAGCACCGCTGCAGTGTCTGCTCGAACGGGTTAATTTTGATCCCAGCCACGACACCCTGTGGCTGGTGGGTGACTTGGTCAATCGTGGTCCTCAGTCGCTGGAGACACTGCGCTTCCTCTATGCCATGCGCGACTCTGTCATCAGCGTTTTAGGTAACCATGATTTACATTTATTGGCGATTGCCAACCATACGGCACGCTTAAAAAAGAAAGACACCTTAGCTGAGATTCTTGATGCGCCGGACGCTGCCGACTTATTGTTCTGGCTGCGCCAGCGCCCCTTGATGCACCACGACAGTGAACGCAATATCAGTATGGTCCATGCTGGAATTCCCCCACAGTGGAGCATTCAAGATGCCCTCGCTCGTGCTGAAGAAGTGCACCGTGTGCTACGCGATGATACTTTATTTTTACCCTATTTAGACGGCATGTATGGTGATCAACCAGCAATTTGGAATGATGATCTAACAGGTATTGAGCGTTTGCGAGTGATCACCAATTACTTTACCCGCATGCGTTTTTGCACTGCTGAGGGCGAGCTCAATCTTACTGCAAAAGAAGGCGTTGACACTGCTCCTGACGGCTTTGCGCCATGGTTCAGTCACCCTAACCGCCTCACCCGCGATGACACCATTTTATTTGGCCACTGGGCTGCACTGGAAGGGCAAAGCTCAACGCCCAATGCCATTGCCCTAGATACTGGCTGCGTATGGGGTGGTAAAATGTCACTGTACAATATCGATAACCAGCACTTTGAACGCTGCAATTGCTCACCTGCCCTTTAATAATTACAGCTGACGAGACTCCAATGGACGCATTTAAACGCATCAACATTAAACAAGCCAAACAACTCTGCGAGCAAGGTGCAGTGATGGTCGATATTCGCGACCCAGAAAGCTATGCTAATGGCCACCCCACTGGCGCCATCCATCTGGATAACCACTCATTAGCCGATTTCATT
>DASROA010000121.1:0-27499 GCA_035647115.1 Thiopseudomonas sp.
GCCGCATAGGCAGCTCAGAAAACCGCAATCATTATCATCAGGACGGGCGACAGGTTCACTGCCGCATAGGCAGCTCAGAAACAGGACGCCGCCGCAGTGGCTGGTATCAACTCGTTCACTGCCGCATAGGCAGCTCAGAAAGTCCAAGTAGCGCAAAGCGCCATCGCGGATCAGTTCACTGCCGCATAGGCAGCTCAGAAAGACAAGCCAAGATGGGTTGGGGCAAGGCGTGAGTTCACTGCCGCATAGGCAGCTCAGAAAATGGGCTACAGTGCAGGCGATACGCTAGAGGTGTTCACTGCCGCATAGGCAGCTCAGAAAAGTCTGCCCGACGTTCTGCGTATCCGCGTGTGGTTCACTGCCGCATAGGCAGCTCAGAAAGATACGACTGCAGAAATCACGCGGCTAACACAGTTCACTGCCGCATAGGCAGCTCAGAAAGCAGAAATCACGCGATTAACTCAGCAGGCTTAGTTCACTGCCGCATAGGCAGCTCAGAAATAACATGCTGCCCACTGTACCGCCGACACCACGTTCACTGCCGCATAGGCAGCTCAGAAAGCGCTCTGTGTGCTGGTTTCCATTAAAGCCAAGTTCACTGCCGCATAGGCAGCTCAGAAATATGTGCCCCTTTGGTATTTCTTTATCTAGCAGTTCACTGCCGCATAGGCAGCTCAGAAAACAAAACCAGACAGTTCGCGCAGGCGCTACTCGTTCACTGCCGCATAGGCAGCTCAGAAATGAGCAACGATCGTTGGAATGATGAGGTTGTGGTTCACTGCCGCATAGGCAGCTCAGAAATGCAATTACTCCAAGCAATGCCCATTCAACAGGTTCACTGCCGCATAGGCAGCTCAGAAAAGCATGATTCAACCCTTTTGTAGTTTTGTTCAGTTCACTGCCGCATAGGCAGCTCAGAAACGTTACGACTTGTACAAAAAAGGCGAGCTGAGGTTCACTGCCGCATAGGCAGCTCAGAAATCATTGGAAAAGGAACTATCGATGAAACTAAAGTTCACTGCCGCATAGGCAGCTCAGAAAATGTGTTGCTCCTTTTATTTAAGATGCTTCAAGTTCACTGCCGCATAGGCAGCTCAGAAATCGTCAAACGACCTAATGAATTCCACACCATCGTTCACTGCCGCATAGGCAGCTCAGAAAATGGACTGGCAGGCATTCGAAGATGCAATGAAGTTCACTGCCGCATAGGCAGCTCAGAAAATATTGCAACTGAGGCTTACGATGCTGCTTACGTTCACTGCCGCATAGGCAGCTCAGAAAACAACGATGCTGGAGTGGTTAATTCACGCTGGGTTCACTGCCGCATAGGCAGCTCAGAAATTCTTCAGTGTGGTCGCACTCGATAACAATCTGTTCACTGCCGCATAGGCAGCTCAGAAATGTAAAGGCTGTTCGGGTGCACACCAGCGTACGTTCACTGCCGCATAGGCAGCTCAGAAAATAACACCACAAAGCCGCTCTAACACAGCGGCGTTCACTGCCGCATAGGCAGCTCAGAAATAGATTGTGGATGATGAGCGGATAGTGCGCTTGTTCACTGCCGCATAGGCAGCTCAGAAAACAAAAGGCAACTCGCCCACTGACGCACAGCTGTTCACTGCCGCATAGGCAGCTCAGAAATGTCTTGTTTTCGTACCGCGTAGCACGCTCGTGTTCACTGCCGCATAGGCAGCTCAGAAAGACACGGGTTTGAAGGTAATTGGCATGAGGGTGTTCACTGCCGCATAGGCAGCTCAGAAAGCAGAGTGGGCGAAAGCTCTTGATGAAGCTAAGTTCACTGCCGCATAGGCAGCTCAGAAACTATGTTATCCGTGAAGCGGTCAAAAGATAACGTTCACTGCCGCATAGGCAGCTAATAACATAAATGGCTGGGCAATTACTTTTCTTTAGAGTCTTCCGCGACCTGTAATGCATCAGTTTTCTCAATTAAATAAGGTCGTTGAGCCTTTTTTATTGACTTCTTGCGAGCAAAGTATTGCGCAAGGCGCAGGTCAATCAACTCTTGAAAGTAGCTGACAAAGGCCTCTTGCAGTTCAGGAGCAACTCTAAAGTTTAGCGCGAAACTGTCGTCTTGCTCGACAAACCAAGCTTGGTTGCTGTTTTTATCTGCTTGGCAGGAGTAATGGATTGGGTTTTTGCGCCAATAGGTCAGCCAAGCACGGCTTTCTGCGCTGGCTTGTTGATAGAGTTAACTCTCCGCCATTGTTGGGAATAATGGCTAGCGCAAGCTTGTGTAATGGCTTCATTTGATCTTGTCATGGTTAGATGTTTTTAATGGCGCAACTGTAAAGTTGTTTGCGCCCAGAAGCTAGCAAGAATAACGCTTACAGCTCGGATGCGATAGACGAGAAGAAATGATCGGTGCGCTGCAGCTAACAGTTGGCAATGAAATCCGTCACTTAGAAACTAACCGAGAGTTGACTGGTGACCCCGCGCTGATTGCCATCGCTGGTGAGTCCTAAAATGCCACCCACTTTTAAAGAAGCTTTTTCAGCAATTTGAATAATCAGTTCTGGCATTAAAGTCACTGCGTTATGGTCATTAAAACCACCTAAATAGGTGAGTTCAAGAGCCGGACGCAGATACGGACCCCAAGGTTTGAATACAGCCGCACCTTTGATATCAGCCCACGCCCAAGTATCTATGTCGCGCGGATGCAGATCATCCGCATCAAAGTAATAACGGATCCCCGCATTCAACAGTAACTGTGTCTCACCATCATGGATATCCTTGTCCATTTTAATACCAAGCAAAAAAATCTTACCGGTGTGGTTGTAATAATCGTTGACGGTGGTATCCAACACAGCTGTGCGCATTCCGCCACCTACGGCATAGGCCAGGTTGAAGCCCGACTCTTCAGCAAAATGTGTTTGCTGTTCAAACTGTAGGGTTGCGTAATCAAACACACCGCCATAGCCATCAATATCAATCGGCCGTCCATCTGCTTTCCAATACGCATCACCCTTGGTATAAAAGGGTACTGAAAATCGTATTTGCTTATCCGTGGCAAAGGGCGCAGTGAGTTCAAATGCTGCACTATAACCATCAAAACCGTCGGCCTCACCCAGCTCAACATCATTAAAACTGTGTGCCGTAAGCTCAGCACTTATATCAGTCTGAGTTTGTGCTGAGCGGGTGCTAATGGGCTGCAAGGTAGGGTTTTGCGCCAAGGCTGTTAACGAAACAGAAAGTAAGCTTGCTGCAAAAAGCATTTTAAAACCGTAGTGGTGGCCTGTCATGATAAAACTTCCTGCATTACAAATAATATGAAAATTCTTGAGTAAATGACTCTAAAAATAGCCCTGCTAAACAGTATACGCATCTCTTTAAACCCGACCTCTTTTGTTTTAGTAAATAGTCCTAATCTACTCTGCGCAGCTTAAGCTTAGTGTGATTTTACAGCAGAAAGATCCATAGACTGATGTATTTAGGTGCCAGCTGGGCAATTACTTTTCGTTAGGCTCTTCCGCGACCTGTAATGCTTCTGATTTCTCAACCGCATAAGGCTGCTGGGCTTTTCTTGTGGGCTTAGGTTTCTTCTTGCGAGCAAAGTACTGTGCGAGGCGCAGGTCTATTAGTTCTTGAAAGTAGTTTGCAAAAGCCTCTTGCAGCTCAGGCGCAACATTAAAATTAAGTGCAAACCGCTCATCTTGCTCGATAAACCAAGCTTGGTTGCTGTTTTTATCTTGTTGGCAGGAGTAATGAATAGGGTTTTTACGCCAATAGGTCAGCCAAGCACGGCTTTCTGCGCAGGCTTGTTGAATGCTTGCTGGCAATTCGTTGTGCAGATCATCGGGGCGGTGTTCTAAGAGTTGTCGGCTACGCTTGGCCAGTTGTGCGATGGCAACGGGTTCTCGTATGCCGTCTAGGTCTAAAAAGGCTTGATAAAGAAAGCCTTTAAAGCTTTTAGTCATGCGGGTAGTTTCCACGCCTTTCTCGAAAAACTCGCCATGCTCGCTGAGTAACTGCTTAAGCTGTGCGTCATCTTCTTGTTCCGCCAGCAAAGCCAACCAGCTACCGGCCTGTTTGCGCATTTTCGCTAGGTCGTAGCCTTTGTGAAAGAACTCAGTGGCAGTGGGGCGGTGACCCAGCTCATCGCGCAACTGTTGATAGTCTTCGGCAGCGCTGTTGCCTATTTTACGCGCGAGTGTGTCCCAAAAGCCGACTAACTCGGGGGCGAAGTTAATAAAACAACCCTCAGCGAGTTCAATCGGCTGTTGCTGGCGGACTGTGTTAATTACAGTAGTACGGTCTTTTTCACCCAATAGCGCAGCTGGGCTGTTTAGAAAGCTGTGGTGGTTGCCTAAAAAATCTAAAACGACCACGTGGGTTTTGTCAGTTTCTTTGGACAGACGCAAGCCACGTCCTAGCTGCTGCAAAAAAATGATTTTTGATTCCGTGGGGCGCAGCATCAGCACAGTGTCGAGAGCGGGCAAGTCCGTGCCTTCATTAAACATATCGACGGAAAAAATCACCTCCAGCTGTCCGCTTGCTAGTTGACGCAATGCAGCATGGCGGGTCAGTTGTGAGCCGGCATACACAGCACCGGCTCGCACGCCTTGTTGCTGAAAGTACCGGCACATATAGTCAGCATGTTTTTGCGAAATACAAAAGCCCAGGGTGCGGGTTTGTTTATGTTTGAGCCAATGCTGGTAAATATGTTTGGCGCGTTTTTGCGTGGCAAAGGCAAATTCTATTTGAACCGGATCAAAGCGTCCGCTGCGCCAAGGGATTTCCTGATAATCCACGTATTCATCATAGATGCCGTAATAGTGAATGGGCGCCAGCAATTGCTGGTTAATGCCATGCACGAGGTTGCGCTCGAACACCAGGTTGTTATCGCACAGGCTCAGGATATCGGCTTGGTCAGTACGTTCAGGAGTTGCAGTTAAACCTAATAAAAACTGCGGCTCGAAATGCTTAATAACGCTTCGGTAACTGGGCGCGCTGGCATGGTGAAATTCATCCACTACGATGTAATCAAAATGCTCGCGACTAAAACCTTGTAGCGCTTCAGGTTTGCTGAGGCTTTGTACTGAAGCAAACACGAAATCCGCATCATGTTCTTTTAACGCACCTTGAAACAAACCGGTGCGGGCTGTTGGGTGCACCCGGTTAAACACCGATTGCGCTTGCAACAAGATTTCTTCGCGATGGGCCACGAATAGCACGCGTTTGGCCTGCATTTGCAGGGCATCAAAAGCCGCGAGCCAGGTTTTGCCCATGCCGGTGGCGAGCACCACTAAACCCCGCGAGAAGCCTTCGGAGCGGGTGTTAAGCAGCGCTTGAAGTGCTTCAACTTGCACACTGTTGGGGCTGGGCTGCTCGATGTCTTCATCAATAAAGCCTGTTACCGGCGCAAGCAGCGGCAGGTTGATACGGCGGCGCTCGCTGTAAGTATCAATCCAATCAGCCGTTAAAGGCGCACAACTAGGCTCGGCAAAGAGCTGTGCAAAAGCCTGACGGATTTTGACAAATTCTTGGGCTGCCGGTGAGTCTGCTGGCGGTTGCCAGTCATGTCGCCACGACCATTCATAGGCATGGGTGAGTGCAGCGAGGCTGATATTGTTGGAGCCTATAAAAGCACTGCCTTTAATGGTTTTAGCATTCTTGTTTTGAGTAAATATATAGCTTTTTAGATGAAAGCTAGTCTGTCCTTTGCACTCAAATACGCGCACTTGCGCACCACGTTCAGCCAGTAATAGCAGCTCGCGCAAGGCGCGTGGGTGAGTAATATTTAAATAGTCTGAGGTGAGCAGACGTATCAAAGCCCCTTTGTTAAGGGCTTCCAGCAATGGCTCAAATAACAGTTCTAAACCTGATGGCTGAATAAAAGAGACAGCTATTTCTATATCAGTCGCTTGATAGATTGCATCCAGTAGTTTGGGCAGCAAAGGATCCTGCTGTGTACCTGTGGTGAGGCGTGGACTATCAGCAAACATCTGTGCGTTTTATTTAACGTGGGTTAGCAAAGCATTGAGCCATTGTTCGTCTTCGCGTTCAGGGCGTTGGTCTGCTGTTATCCAGCTGTCCATAATTGTTAAACCCGTATCTTCAAGAAACTCGGCTAAGCGATCTTCAGTGCAGTTGGTGAAGTGGCGGCCATTGTAAACCACATCGTCTTCACCGTATTTAAATGACACATACATTACACCATCGGGCTTAAGCAGTTCGCCAAGATGCTTTAATGTTGCGGGCAAGTTTCTGGGCGGCACATGCAGTAAGGATGCGCAGGCCCAAATACCGTCATAGGGAAGCTCGCTGGTGTAGTTGAGGAAAGTGCTGAGGTGCACATAAATGCCGCTGACTTCTTTAGCGATTTTGACCAGCTTTGGGCTGGCATCAAAGGCTTCAACTTGGTAGCCAAGCTTGATAAAGATCGCAGCATCGCGACCCGCACCACAACCGGCATCTAAAACTCGACCGGAAGGGGGTAAGTGCGCCAGAAAACGTTCATGCAGCTCACTCATATCAACGTCTAAAGTGTTTTTCGCAAATTGTTCTGCGTTGTCTTCGTAATATTGTAGTGTCATGGCTAACCCTAATTAAACGAGAGTAGTTACTGCTCCTGTATGAGGCTGTCCACGCTAGTTGAATGAAGCTGAACAAGCAAGTGAGGTTGTTTACCTAACCCATTGAAGCAGTGACATAGAATACTATGACTTTAATACAAAACAGCAGTGAATACATGCAGACACAGCGCTGCTAGCCTAGATAAGTGCTTGGCAAGCAGCGTGTAGATAAAGTGTTGTGGCTCGTTAAGTGGATTCTTTCATCAGCTCAAGGCGTAAACGGCCAATGGCGCCCATGGGGTTAAGCCCTTTGGGGCAGACCCAAGAGCAATTACCTATGCTGTGGCAACGAAATAAACTGAAGGGGTCTTGCAAACCTTCTAGGCGCTCAATGCGGGCGCGATCACGGCTGTCTAAAACAAAACGTAAGGCTTGCAGTAGGGCGGATGGGCCACGGTATTTTTCAGGGTTCCACCACCAAGAAGGACATTGTGAAGTGCAGCAACCACACAGAATACATTCGTAAAGACCGTCCAATAATTTGCGCTGCTCTGGGCTTTGCAAACGTTCTATGGTTGGAATGGGTTCGTCGTTGATCAACCAAGGTTTGATTTTTTCATAATGCTCAAAGAACAACGACTGATCGACCACTAAATCACGAATCACTGGCATACCCGGTAGTGGTCGAATAATCAGGGTGTTGGAATTGCCCAGCGCCTCGTGGACAGGCTTGATGCAAGCCAACCAGTTTTTGCCATTGATGTTCATGCCGTCAGAACCGCATACGCCTTCACGGCAGGAGCGACGATAAGCCAAGGTGGGATCTTGTTCGCGCAAATACTGCAATGCATCTAGAACCATACGTTTGCGGAACTCTTCGGGAAGCGTCTTGTGCTGCATATAAGGCGCGGCGTCGTGTTCGGGGTGGTAGCGGTAAATTTGTACGTCAATCATGGGTGCTCCCTTTAATTGTGGCGTACCTTTTAAGTTGTACGCTTATTGAGCTGGGTTGTGCTGACTGTTGTTACCTATGCTCATTACCCTTGTTGCTTTTTAATGAGCAGCTGTTAATGCGTTCAGTATAAACCTGAGAATTAGATATGCAGTGGTCTTTAAGTCTAATTAAAGACCACTGGTCAGAAAGTTGGAGGGTTTGCAGGGGAGAGAAAGAGCACTGCGAGGCTGTGTATTGATGCGGACTGCAGATTTTGCATTGCACATTTGTTCTATCTCGTCAGAAAACTCAGTATGCTGTGCTGAACCAGTGGATTGCGCCAAGATGGATGCCTGCTGCCAGAGCAATTCAGGGTCAAACAGCGTAGCGTGACGACCCACCTCCCAACAACGGCGCAGAGCTTGCAGAGCAGTTTTGTGGTCATCATGCACCTTAGCTTGAGCGGTTAAGTTAATTTGCCGACGCAAGGTGTTAGGCGATAAAGCAACGGCTTCTTTTAATGCTTCAAAAGTGGCTGCAAAATCGTTTTGTAAGGCGGCAAGTTCTGCGCGACTGTCATGCAGCCCGGAGCTCATACTTGTTTGCGCCGTATGAGACGCTCCAAGCGTGTTTGCAGCGCTACTCTGTTAAAGGGCTTGGTTAGGTAGTCATCCGGCTGACATTCCAGCGCAGCCAGCACCATGGCCTAGGTATTCTCGGCTGTGACCATAATGAATATGCAGTGCAGCTCTTGAATACGTAAGTTTAGAAACACTCTACCGAAGTTTAAATTTTATTGATGCATGGTAATAGAGAAGGTCAGTTTGCTTTACTAAGCAGAAAATAAAGTGAGGTGAATTGCTAGGCTTACTTGCTGGCTAGCAGCGCAACAAAAGTTTTTTGGCCAGAGCTGCTATTGATAAGGTTTAGTGTGTGTTTTGTACGTTTTTTGTACTCTTTTGCTATTTAATCGACTTATTTTAAAAAAGTTTAGCAATAAGGCTTGACACAGCAGCGAAAGAAGAGAATAATGCGCGCCAGTTGGCTACATAGCTCAGTTGGTTAGAGCGCAGCATTCATAATGCTGAAGTCCCAGGTTCAAGTCCCGGTGTAGCCACCAAATTCAAATTACTTTAGTAGTCTCTACTAGATTTTTTAAAGCTCCGTTTATCGGAGCTTTTTTTTGCCTGCTGGTTTAGTTGTGAAGGTGACGAACCAAGAGCATTAATTCACCAGCCTGATATTGCATTTAAATAATGCAAAAGCTACGGGGCGTAATCAGCTGCTTGGTCGAACCATTGCAACAGTGCCAATCATTAAGTGATCGAACCTTGCGACAGGCTTACGAGAATGACCAGATGGTCTTGCTTTAGCAATCCATAGTAACTGCTCAGCAGAACATAATCATTGCTATTGAAAGCGCTGCTGCATTTGTTTCATCTCTGCAAGGGCTTGTGCCTCAAGATAACTTTATTCCCTAGCCAGAAAGAAATGGTTTGACTCTATCAATCAGTGACTGGGTGTTAAAAGCTGTTGGCCGGTGATTGGTGCAGTGACAGCAGGAAGCATGGCTTGAAGAGGGAGGTCGTAGTGGCGGCTTAAAATGCGCTAGCTTGTTGTCGGCTGGTGTATGAAGCAGAAGAGGGCTGTTGCTGTTCAGCGCAGTTGGTGGCTGATTTCTAATCCGCAGTCTGTGTTCAAGATGAAGGAAGCGCCCAGTGCTTGAAGGCTGCTGGGCGCTAAATTACAGCATTAACAGTGTGTCTAAGGCCTAAGCTCTGCTTGTCTCACGTACATAACGGCCTGGCGCATCTTCAATGGGCGGATACTCTGGGCTGCCTAGCTGAGCTACTGCTGGACGCTTTTTGCCGCTGTGGGTACCTAACCAAGCGAACCAGTCAGTCCACCAGCTACCAGGATGCTCTGTGGCACCTTTAAACCAGTCGTCTGCTGACTTAGGTAGATCTTCGTTTACCCAGTAATTACGTCTTTGTTTGGCGGGTGGGTTGATGACGCCGGCAATGTGTCCTGAGCTGCCGAGAATGAAACGTTTCGGGCCGCTGAGTATTTCCGTGTTGGCATAAGCACTATGCCAAGGAACAATGTGGTCATCCTGGGTGGCAAGCAGGTAGGCAGGTGCTTCGATAGCACTGATGTCCAGTTTAACGCCACAAATCTCCAGGTCGCCTGATTTAAAGTCGTTTTGCAGGTAAGTGTGTCGCAAGTACCAGCAATACAGTGGACCAGGTATGTTGGTGCTGTCGTTATTCCAGAACAGCAAGTCAAAAGGCCTTGGTTTTTCGCCTTTTAGATACTTGTCTACGTTGTAGTTCCACCATAGCTCGTTGGGTCGTAACATTGAGAAAGTATTACCCATGTCTTCGCCAGTGAACAAGCCGTATTTACCGTTTTGACCACCAATGGTGCGCTCTTTTTCGGCGACCATCTTCTCGTCAACAAAGACACTGATTGGGCCGGTTTCTGCATAGTCGAGGAAGGCGGCAAACAGGCTGATACTGGCAATGTCTCGATCGCCTCGCGCAGCAAGCACTGCCAAGGCGCTGGTCAGCATGGTGCCACCAATGCAGAAGCCTAGGGTATTCAGCTCGCGTTCGCCACTAATGGCTCGGGTGGTTCGGATGGCGCTGATGACGCCGTCTTGCACCGCTTGATCCCAAGTCAGATGGGCATGCTCTTCGCCAAAATTGCGCCAAGAGATCATAAAGACTTGGTGACCTTCTTCCACAAGATGACGAACCAGCGAGTTTTCTGGTTGCAAGTCAAGAATATAATATTTGTTGATGGCAGGCGGTACGATCAACAGCGGTTTAGTGTATTGGGTTTTGCCGGCTGGTGTGTATTGAATCAGTTGGAACAACTCGTTTTCAAAAACTACTGCTCCAGGCGTGATGGCCAAACTTTTGCCGACTTCAAAGTGACCTTTGTCACTTTGACGCAATTTGCCTTCTTTCATATCGCTGGCCAGATGTAAAAGGCCACTAAATAGGCTGGTTCCTTGTGTTTCAAATGCACGTTTAAGGGCATCTGGGTTGCTCACTAGGAAGTTGCTGGGCGCATTGGCGGCAATCATCTGCTCGACAAGATAGTCTAGGCGATCTCTGTCTTTCTTATTTTCAATCTGCAGTAAAGTCACCAGCTTCTGTAGATAGTCTGAGTTGAGGAGGTAGAAGGCTGCGAGGGAGCCAAATACCGGGTTATTCCAGTTCTCACTGGAAAAACGTCTGTCTTTAAATGTGAAATCTTCTTGGCTGAGCATTTGCTGGCCGAGCTTCATCCATTCTTGGTTGAATTCGTTTTGTAATTTTTCAAGTGATTCACTTGGGACGTTGAACCATTCGCTGTGATCAGAATCCCTGAACCAATCGTGTTGCATGATTCCAACACGTAATTGTTGTAAGCATAATTGTGCAACAAAGGGTGTTTGACCTGACCAGTAGGTAATAAAAGCGTTATGACTTGTTTCCATAATAGAGCAAAATCCTAGCGTGAATAAGTAAGAAAACTGCGCAGGCTAGCGCGGTGTGTGTCGTCTAAGGCCTCAAGAGGTGGTGTGCACCAGACCTACCAGGGCTGCTTATGCGCTAGTCATTGAGGTTTGTTTGCACGATGCTGCGCGAAACCCGTAGCAATGCTTGCGCAGTGCCATGGGTCGATTTTATCCAGAGTGTCTATTGTAGGGACTGTGCAATACTTAGGTCCGTCTTGTATTTTTCCATTACAAATAACAATAGTCTATGGTGTGAGTAAGAGTAAATTCTCTCACTGCATATTCATACCGCCGTTGACTGCAATATCACTACCTGTTGCGTATGCAGACTCATCCGAAGCTAACCAAGCAACTATTGAAGCAATCTCTTCTGGTTTGCCCATGCGGCCCACAGGTATTTCAGCAATAATGCCTTCCAGAATATCAGGGCGTATAGCTGCGGTCATCTCAGTCTCAATATAACCAGGTGAAATTGTGTTAACTGTCACACCTTTAGCACTGACTTCGCGAGCAAGGGCCATGGTAAAACCATGTACACCAGCTTTTGCAGCTGAATAGTTTGTTTGACCAAACTGCCCACGCTGACCATTAATTGAAGAAATGTTAATAATTCGACCCCAGCCTTTACTCATCATGTCTTCGACGACTTGCTTGGAGCTATTGAACATGCTGTTAAGGTTGGTGTTGATGACTGCGTGCCAGTTTTCTGGAGTCATTCGGCGGAATGTACCGTCACGAGTGATACCGGCATTGTTTACTAGAACATCTACTGCCCCCACTTCTTCACGGATTTTTTCAAAGGCCTTGGTAGTGGAATCCCAGTCAGCAATGTCACATTCTAACACGTGAAAGTCATAACCTTCTTCACGTTGTTGTGCCAGCCAAGTGTCCTTACGGCTTGAACCGAGACTACAGCCAACAACAACGGTAAAACCATCGTCGTGTAAGCGTCGGCTAATAGATGTTCCTAAACCGCCCATACCACCTGTTACAAGTGCAATACGTTTCTCAGTACTCATTGGTCAATCTCCGTTATGTGTGTCTTTATAGCATCATTCAATTGCTATTAAAATGCTAGGTTTTGCAAAAATTTCAAGTTGTTTTTATTTAAATTGAGCACTGTATCAAGGCAAAGGCTTCAAAATGTCAGTGTAAAGAGGGTGAATATAGGCTCGCGCGGTGCGGTAGCATAGCTGATAGGGTAAGATAGGCATACTTATGTATGCTATTTGCGAGATTTTTTATTCATGTTAGATAATAAATATTCTGAACCACGTTTAATCAGAAAGTACACCAACCGTCGGATGTATGACACGCATACCAGCACACATGTGAATATTAACGATATTCGTCAGTTAGTAATTGATGAAATACCCTTTCAAGTCGTCGACAGCAAAAGTGGTGAAGACATAACCCGCAGTATTCTTTTGCAAATTATTCAAGAGGCGGAAAATGACGGTGAGCCTATTTTTTCCAGCGACATGCTGAAAGGTATCATTCGTTTTTACGGGCCGCTGCAAGGGATGTTAGGCAGCTATCTAGAGCAAAGTATTCAAACTGTGGTGGATTTACAAACACAGGCAAGTGCACAGTCATCCCAGGCATGGAGTGAGTTTATGCGTCAACAAGGACCTGTGACTAATGAGTTAATGAATGAATATATGGAGCGTTCAAAAAAGCTCTACCAAAGTACGCAAAGCTTGTTTGGCTTGTTTGGAGCGCCCCCTGCAAAGAAAACAGAGACTCCGGAAACGGATGAAGAAGAACAATAACGGGCTTTGGCTGTTAACGAGCAAGACGATTATTAGCTGAGTAGTGCGTCTGCATTAGGCAGGTGAGCTATTTAGTATGCTGGCTTAGGCGCAGTGTAAACAGAGTTTGTAACAAGGGCTATGGAGCAAGAGGTTGGTGCTGGAGGGGGTTATGCGGGGCACTGACTGAATAAGACTGTGTTGCTGGCCATCTGTATTTGTATTGGATTCAATGTGCAGTAAGTAAAAGGAAGGTGCACATAGAAAATAGACGGTTAACAATGGTGGCTGTGGGTTAAAAACTAGGGTAGCGCCACGACTATATCTAGTTGTGGCGCTACCGGTTGCTAGATAGAGCAAGCTTATAAAGTTGGGAGTGCCAGTAGTAGACACTCCCTCACTTGACTATCTGTATCACCTAGTGAGACGGCTAGCATCCCGCAGGGTGGTTATTACTTCTTAGCAGCTTTAGGCTTCTCAGCAGACGCAGTGGCTGCTTGAGTTGCTTGAGTTGCAGCAGATGCAGCAGCAGCGATGCCTTCTTCAGCCATTTCGGTAGCTTGCTTAGCTGCTTTCTGAACGCTTTCGTAGGTGCTGCCAGCATTTTCTAGCGCTGACTTAAACATAGCAATTGCAGGCTCTGCACCAGCGGGTGCGTTTTTGCTTAAGTCTTCAATCATTTCTTGAGTTTGCTTTGCGGTCGCATCAATCTGGCTCTCAGCAAGCTTAGCAATGTCTGCTTGGGTCTTGGAGATGAGCTCGTATACTTCACGGTTTAGCTCCATTAAACGCTCTGCTTGTGCTGCTGGTTGAGGGAAAGCTGACTGCAGGCTAGCAAAATCCTTTGGGTCGCTTACAGACAGCATGTTACGTAAGCTCTCGAACTGCTCGCCAGTGGTATCGCGCAGTGATTTAATTTGCAATTGTGTGAGTTGCTCAACGCTCTCAAAAATCTTACCGCTGATTTGTTGCAGCAGTTCGAGTTGTGCTTTCTGAGTTGTTTGCAATTTTTCTGAGTTAAATAAAGTCATGTTTGTTTCTTCCTACATAGTTATGCCGAAATCGGCTTAGTGCATGTGAGCTATCTGGTGCTCATGCTATGGTGTTATGATGCGCTGCAAAAAGATTGATTGCAAGCATTATTTTGCAATGCAAAAAGATTTTGCATTGGCTCGTCTGATCCCCTACAACAATGGGCAGTTATGCTAGCTACCCAAGCCACTAGCTGGGACAATGCACTTACAAAAATGATCCCAATACATAGGAGACATATATGAGCGATAAAAATTTACAAACAGAAGGAGGGGAGTATTTTTCTTCTTTCCAGGCGCTAATTAAACACTTAAGTGAGCTGCAGCGCTTGCAGTTTGACAGCATTCTCAAAGCCTCTGAGCAGCACCATAAAACTCTGCTTGGGCCTATGGGGGGGGAGGAACAGAATCAACCCACTCTTGCTGATTACTTGGAGTATTGGATCGACTTCACTCAAAGCAACCTCTTGTATTGGGATGCGTTGCGCAAGAGCAGCGATAATATTTTAGCCAATATGCCTGCAGTTAAATTCCTGCGTAAGGTGCAGCCGTTTGGCCTGCAACAGTACAGCTACAGCAGCCTGAACCCTGCATTTAGCTGGCTGGCCAGTAGTGCTTCTTTAGTGAGCGATGCTCGCAAGCCGATTTCTTCTGATAATCCGCTGTTAGCTTGGCAAGAGGTCTTCTCTAAGCTGGTTGAGGTACAACTCAATGTTTATCGCGAGATTCTTGATGCTTCGCAAGAGATGGGTCTTAATACCACTGAGGGGGCTGTAGGTGAACTGTGGAGCCAACTGCCTCAACTGATCGAGCAACCACTGTTGACTCTATCTAAGACAACAGTTGCAACAAAGCCTGCAGCATCAGCGCAGCCTAAGGCCAAGACTGTAGTCTTAGACAATGAAAAGCCAGCCTCAGCCAAAACAACAACCAAACCGGCGGCGGCTAAGGCAGATACTGTAACTGCAGATAAGGGCAAAGCAACGGACACTAAAGCCGCTACTAAGCCAGCAGACACTGCTAAACCTGCAGCAAGTAAAGTTGAAGCCAAGCAAGAAGCTCAAGCGGCAGCTAAGGCAGACACTGTAACCGCAGATAAGGGCAAAGCAACGGACACTAAAGCTACTAGTAAGCCTGTAGAAGCAACTAAAGAACCGACAAAGCCTGCTAGACCGAGAGCACGTAAAGCAGCAACCAAAACTCAATCTGCAGCAAATATTAAAACAGAAGCAGCTAAGCCTGCAGCTAAAAAGACGGCGAGACCAGCTAAGGGTAGAGCCCGCAAGGCAGCGGCCAAGAAAGAAGCGGCAGCTAAGGCTGATACTGCAGCACTAGAGGCGAAGAAAGCAGAGACTAAGTAGCAGAAAGCCCTGCGGTCACAACTCAGAGCAATAAAAGAGAGCAGAAAAAGTAGCTCACATAAAACCTTACTGCGGCTGCAGTTGGCGTAGTGGTATCACCTTGCACTAAAGCAGTTAGCGGCTTAAGGAAAGTGTGAGTCTGGCTGGAGTCCGAGCAACCATCCTGTGGAGACACCAGTTTTCTGTTATTTCCAAGAGCACCAGTATAATAATTAAGGTCAGTCAGTATCTAATGCTGACTGACCTTATTTTTAGTGTCCGTTAAAACGGGCTGTATGCTGGTTGGTTGATGCTAGGTGTTATCAATTCTACTATGCACTTCATAAACAATTGTCATTCAGCTTAGACCGTCTTACGCAATTACCAGTCCAAATATTTATATAAGTGCATCAGCCATAACTCCTTTTATGCTTGTTTGCCTTGATATATATCAAAGAACTATTAGAGCCTACATCTACTTATTGACAATAAACTAAATCATAGGGCTAGATTGATTACTGCTGCAGCATAAGAGCAGCTTGGAGTTGGCTCATTGATCTGTTGTCTCAGGCTTATTATGCGCTCTCAGTGCTGGGAGTTGGGTTTAGAGCGGGGCATGGTATGGTAGGAAGCGCCATTGCAAAACAGGATTGCTGACCTACTCATAGTAACAGAACGTTTATTGAGGAGTATTTATGGCGTGCTACGTACTTTATAAACCTTTTATGTTATGTACTGGCAATAGTAATGCGCCTAACGTTATGTAAGTCTTCATGCAGCTTTGCTTTATATACCCACTTAAGTGCTTTAATGGATTGTTCTTGGGCGCTGCAGAAGATTTTCTTAGCTTGGTTTGCTCGCAATACTTAGAAATATAAGTCATTGTTTATTTTTAAAGTAGGAATAGGCAGACTTAAATTATGAGTTTGGCATGTGTGGAGTATCTATGAGTCATACAAGTTTTTTTACCCAGCAAGAAAAGCATTTTTCCTCTATACAGGCATTTCTCAAGTATTTTGGGCAGTTGCAGCGTCAGAAATTTAACAATATTTCAAAAGCAGCTATCCAGCGTCATAAAGCTATTCTCGCGCCTATGAGAGATGGACAGCTGCGTCAGCCTAGCATTTCTGATTATTGGGAGTATTGGCTGGATTACGGGCAACGCAGTCTATTGTATTGGGATGCATTGCGTCAGCGCGGTGACAATACTTTAGCCCATGAGCGCGCTGGTTATCCTTTACTACTCAAATTTCCTTATGAGTTGCTCATCGATGGTCGCGATCTCCCGCAGCCGGTGAACTATTCACTGTTGAAAATCTTTCCTGAACTTGAGCAACCAACTAAAGAACGTACTCCAGTCATAATTATTGATCCGCGAGCAGGACCTGGTTCTGGCATCGGTGGTTTTCAACAAGACTCAACCGTAGGGGAAAGTTTGCGCGCTGGACATCCAACGTATTTTATTGCCTTTAGCCATTCCCCTGAGTCAGGTCAAACCTTACATGACATTAATTTAGCGCACGCACACTTTATTGAGGAAGTGATTCGTCGTCATCCTAAAGCAGACAAGCCGACAGTGATTGGCAACTGTCAGGCGGGTTGGGCTTTAATGGGCCTTGTCGCAGCACGACCAGAGTTAACAGGGCTGGTGATTATCAATGGTGCACCTCTGTCGGCTAGAGAGGGCATAGACGAGCATAACCCGATGCGCTACGCAGGCGGTCTACTGGGCGGCGCTTGGCTGACCCGATTGGCCAGTGATCTAGGTGCTGGCCGTTTCGATGGTGCTTGGTTGATCAGCTATTTTGAAAGTTTGAATCCAGCCCATAGTCATTGGAATAAGTATTACAAACTATTCAGTAATATCGATCATGGAGTGCCTAGTTTTCTCGATTTTGAACGTTGGTGGGGCAATCCAACCTTGCTCAACAGTGAGGAAATAGAGGCGATCGTTGATGATTTATTCATCGGTAATCGTCTAGAAGGTGGGTTGGGTCGGCACAGCTGTGAGATTGACCTTAAACACATTGAGGCACCAGTGGTCGTGTTCTGCTCTTCTGGTGACCTCATTGCATCACCGCGGCAGGCGTTAAATTGGATAGCAGAGACCTACCCCAGTGACTCAGCTCTCCGTAGCGCAGGGCGTACTATTGTATATCTGAAACATGCCTCTGTTGAGCATGTGGATATCTTTTTGTCTGAAACAGTGGCACGCCGTGAACACCGCAAGCTGCTAAGTGCTAGCGAGGCCGTCAAGTCACTGGAGCCAGGACTCTATGAAATACTTATTGAGGATGTCCCTACGGCTAATGAATCGCAGCCAAAGCATAAAGTACAATTCGTGGCTCGGCGAATTGCCGATATTTTTAGCACTGACGAAGACGGGTTGAAATACAACGAGAAGTCCCAGTTTGCGTTAGTGGATCAAGTGTCAAAGGCAAATAACGCTCTCTATGACTATTTTGTGCGGCCTTGGCTGCGTCAGGTGGTGCGTGAGCCTTTTGCTGAAATGATGCGCAAAACCCATCCTTTACGCATGCAGCAATATGTCTACAGCAGCTTAAACCCAGCTTTTAGTTGGTTAGCGGGCAGTGCGCCTTTGGTGCGTGCCAACCGCACGACAGTATCACCGGACAATCCATTGTTAGTCTGGCAGAACAGCTGGGCGAATCTGATTGACGCGCAATTTAACGGATACCGCGATCGTCGTGATGCTTGGCAAGAGATGACCTTTCATGCGCTATACGGTGCCTTTAGCGCTTTAAGCGACAAGCAAGAAGTTACTGCCCAGCGCAACCTAAGCCTAGTACCGGAGCAGGATGCAACCGAACAGCCGTAAAAGTAGCTTGGCTGAGCCTGTTTAAAATTAAAGCAAACCACAGGCTTGAGGAAAAAATTATGAGCAGCACAGCTTAAGAATCGCGGTCCTTGAATTGCTGTACAAGCTGTATTAAACCTGTTTATACGGTCTAGGGACAGTTTAAATTATCGCCTAGCATGGTCGTTGAGCTACGTCTGGCATTGCATTTGCACTAGAGCGCGCAGTGCTGGGCTGACTGTGTTATTTGGCAAGCGCACAATCAGATTGTGCAGTGTTGCATACTAGGGTAGTTTGACTGTGACTAAATTTTTGTCTTGAACATAAAAGGAAATATTATGACGACCGTTACTTTTAAAGGCACGCCTGTAAGCATTGATGGCCATTTTCCAGAAAAAGGCGAACAAGCGCCTGCATTTAGTTTGGTTGATCAAACGCTAGCTGAAGTCAGTTTGTCGAGTTTGGAAGGCTTTCGTAAAGTTTTAAATATCTTCCCCAGTATTGATACCCCCACCTGCGCGACTTCGGTGCGTAAATTTAATGAGGAAGCAGCTAACTTAAAAAATACCCGTGTGCTGTGTATTTCGGCGGACTTGCCTTTTGCCCATGCGCGTTTTTGTGGTGCTGAAGGTTTAGATCGAGTGTTGACTCTATCCACTATGCGCGATCCTGATTTTTTCCAAAGCTATGGTGTTGATATCGCAGAAGGTCCGTTAGCAGGTTTGGCGGCTCGTGCGGTGATTGTTTTGGATGAGAGTGATAATGTTTTATACAGTGAGCTGGTGTCAGAAATTGCTGATGAGCCAAACTATGACAAGGCGTTAGCTGTTTTAAAATAAAGTGATTAAGGCGCGACCTTGTTGATAAGCGTCGCGCTCTTAATACCGCGATGTGCAAAGCATCAAGGTGTTTAAATACCTTCCCTAGCAGCTGTGCTTTAGACCTTGCATTCCTGCAGATACTGCACTCTGCTGCAATTGATTAAACGCAATTGCACACGTAAATAGATGGTAAAGAGCCTGCTAAGCAGGGCGAAGGCTGCTATCTTTCATGCTCCCAAGGACTGTGAAGAGCTGATATGTCTGAATCTTCTGTTAATCCCACGAAAAAAACCTCCAAAACGTTTTATTTTTTTATAGTCGTACTCGTTATGCTGGCCGCGGCAGTGTGGTGGTGGCAGAGTAGTTCTAACTCAACGCCGACTGGGCCACGTATGGGCGGCAGTTTTATGGGTGCAGTGCCTGTGAATGCGCAGCAAGTGCATGCTGATCGCTTTGTGGTGCAACTCAAGGCATTGGGCACAGTCACCCCTTGGAATGCGGTGAGTGTGACCAGTCAAGTCGGTGGTGAATTGGACCAACTGTTTTTTGAGGAAGGGCAGTTTGTTGAAAAGGACACTTTACTGGCACAAATTGATCCACGTAATTATCAAGCTGCGTTATTACAAGCCGAAGGTGCTTTGCAAGAAACCCGGGCTCAGCTGGCCAGTGCAGAGTTGGATCTCAAGCGCTATCAGGGATTGTATAAAGAAGACTCAGTGGCTCGGCAAACTTTGGAGCAGCAACAGGCCTTGGTTGCGCAATTGCAAGGGACTTTAAAGGTGCGTCAAGCACAGCGCGATAATGCTGCTTTGGATGTTGAGCACACCCGTATTGTGGCGCCTATTTCGGGGCGGTTAGGGTTGCGTGCTTTAGATGCGGGTAACTATGTATCGGCTGTTACCACGGAGCTGGTGACTATTACCCAGGATAATCCCATTGCGGTGAGCTTTACTATTCCTGAACACGAGTTGCAGGCGGTTTTGCAAGCCCATCGCCAGGCACTATCGATGCCGGTGGAAGTGTGGAATCGTGATGAGACCCAACTGCTGGCTGAAGGT
This sequence comes from Thiopseudomonas sp., assembly GCA_035647115.1. Classification (GTDB taxonomy): domain Bacteria; phylum Pseudomonadota; class Gammaproteobacteria; order Pseudomonadales; family Pseudomonadaceae; genus Denitrificimonas. The sequence goes on from DASROA010000121.1 coordinate 19,795, forward strand.
GTTTTGGACAGCGTTGATAACCAAGTGGATGTCAGTACGGGCAGTGTGCGCTTAAAAGCACGCTTTGATAATCCTGAGCAACGTTTATTTCCCAATCAGTTTGTCAATGTGCGCTTGCAAGTTAAAGAACACCAGCAGGCTTTATTGTTGCCCGCAGATGCTATTCAGTTTGGGAACAATGGTCGTTTTGTCTGGCGAATTTTGGACGATGACACTGTGGAAATTCAGCCCATTGAGATAGCCAGTAGTGATGGGACTGTTAGTATGCTGCAGTCCGGTTTAAACCCAGGTGATTGGGTGGTGGTGGAAGGTGTGGACCGTTTGCGCAGCGGCAGTAAAGTTGAGCGGGTTGCCCCTGTCGGCGAAAAGCCAAGTGCCACACAAGAGTCTGCTAAACAGCTGCAACAACCTGGGCAGAATGCAGGTCAAGCGGCTGGGCAACAGTCTACGCCATGAATGTCTCGCGGATTTTTATCCAGCGTCCGGTGGCCACCACACTGTTGATGCTGGCGATCTTTTTAGCCGGTGCCTTGGCTTACCGTTTATTGCCGGTGGCTGCTTTGCCGCAAGTGGATTATCCCACGATTCGGGTGCTGACCTTGTACCCCGGGGCCAGTCCGCAGGTGATGAACAGTGCAGTGACGGCGCCACTGGAACGCCAGTTCGGGCAGATGCCGGGGCTGGATCAAATGTCCTCCACCAGTTCCGGTGGCGCTTCGGTGATCAGTTTACGTTTTAGTTTAGATATTGAACTGGATGTGGCCGAGCAAGAAGTGCAAGCAGCGATTAACGCAGCGACCAATCTACTGCCCAGAGATTTACCCGCACCGCCGGTCTACAACAAGGTCAACCCTGCCGATAGCCCAGTGCTGACCTTAGCCATTACCTCTAAGAGTGTGCCGCTGCCGCAAGTTAATGACTTGGTGGATACCCGCATGGCGCAAAAGATCGCGCAAATCAGTGGCGTTGGTCTGGTCAGTGTGGGTGGTGGGCAACGACCTGCGGTGCGTATTCGTGCCAACCCGCAAGCCTTGGCAGCAGCAGGTTTAACCCTGGCTGATGTGCGCAGCATGATTACCCGTTCCAACGTCAATCAACCCAAAGGCAGCATTGATGGCCCCTCACGAATTACTCAATTGGATGCCAATGACCAATTGCGTTCTGCTGAAGATTACGCCGAACTGATCATTGCCCATGATGATGGCCGAGTGCTCAAGCTGACCGATGTGGCAGAGATTATCGAGGGGGCAGAAAATAACCGCTTAGCAGCTTGGGCTGATCTTAATCAAGCGGTATTGCTCAATATTCAGCGTCAGCCTGGAGCTAACGTGATTGAGGTGGTGGAGCGTGTGGAAGCCCTGCTGCCCAGTATCATTGCCAGTTTACCAGCCAGTTTAGAAGTGAGCGTGCTCACGGATCGCACACAAACCATTCGTGCAGCAGTGAAAGATGTGCAGTTTGAATTAATGCTGGCAGTGGCTTTGGTGGTTTTGGTCACCTTACTGTTCTTAAAGCGCCTGACCGCCACTTTAATTCCGTCGATTGTGGTGCCTTTGTCGTTGATAGGTACCTTTGCAATCATGTATTTAGCGGGGTTTTCGCTGAATAATCTGACGTTAATGGCGTTGACCATTGCCACCGGTTTTGTGGTTGATGACGCCATTGTGATGTTGGAGAACATTGCCCGGCATATTGAGCTGGGTGAAACGCCCATGAATGCGGCGCTGAAGGGCGCTAAACAGATCAGTTTCACTCTGTTGTCACTGACCTTTTCGCTGATTGCGGTATTGATTCCGTTGCTGTTTATGGCCGATGTGGTGGGGCGCTTATTTCGTGAGTTTGCCATCACTTTAGCAGTGGCGATACTAATTTCCTTGGTGATTTCATTAACCTTAACGCCAATGATGTGTGCACGTTTGCTGCGAGCTGGTAAGCAAGAGGATCAAGACGACTGGCTGAGTCGCACCATTGATGCTTATGCGCGGGGCTTGCGCTGGGTGTTGAAACATCAAGTACTGACCCTGTGGTTTGCGGTGGGCACTTTTGTTCTGACCGCTTTGTTGTGGATGTGGGTGCCTAAAGGCTTTTTCCCTGAGCAGGATACTGGGGTGATTCAGGGGATTTCTGAAGCACCACAAAGTATCTCGTTTGCCGCCATGAGTGAACGTCAGCAGCAGTTAAGTGCAGTGCTGTTGCACGATCCTGCAGTACAAAGTGTGTCCTCGCAGATTGGTGTGGATGGCGATAATCCGACGTTAAACACAGGGCGTATGCTCATCAATCTTAAACCTTTTGATCAGCGTGCTGTATCGGCCAGTGAAGTGATTGAGCGTTTGCGCCCGCAGCTCGATCAGGTGCTGGGCATTCAATTATTTATGCAGCCGGTGCAGGACCTGAGTATTGAAGAGCGGGTCAGTCGCACTCAGTTTCAGTTCAGTTTAGAGTCTGCCGATGAGCAAGGGTTGCATGACTGGGTACCAGTCTTAGTTGAGCATTTACAAGGCTTACCACAGTTGCAGGATGTAGCCAGTGATTTGCAGACCAGTGGTTTGCAGTTTTATCTGAATATTGATCGTGATTTAGCCGGTCGTTTAGGGGTCAGTATCGCCACTTTAACCGACGCTCTCTATGACGCTTTTGGTCAGCGGCAAATCTCCACGATTTTTACTCAAACCAGCCAGTACCGGGTGGTATTGGAAAGCATCAGTAATCCCGCTGATGCCTTAGCGGCTTTGCACGACGTGCATGTGCGTGGCAGTGATGGGCAAACCATTCGTTTAGCCAGCTTGGTAAAGGTGGAAGAAAAATCAGCAGCCTTGTTGCTCAATCATATTGGTCAGTTTCCCGCAGTAACGGTGTCTTTTAATTTGGCTCCGGGAGTCTCCTTAGGTGAAGCGGTGGAGTTAATTGAGCAGGCGCAAGTGGATTTAGCCATGCCAGCGTTTATTCAAAGCAACTTCCAGGGTGCAGCGGCGGCGTTCCGCGCTTCGTTATCCAGTACTTTGCTGCTGATCTTAGCGGCAGTGGTCACCATGTACTTGGTGCTGGGGGTGCTCTATGAAAGCTATATTCATCCATTGACTATTCTCTCCACATTACCTTCCGCAGCCATTGGGGCTTTACTGGCCTTGATGATCACCGGCACTGATCTCAGCTTAATTGCCATTATCGGGATTATCTTGCTGATTGGTATCGTCAAGAAAAATGCCATTATGATGATCGACTTTGCTTTGGAGGCTGAGCGTCATCAGGGCTTAACGCCAGAAGAAGCTATCTATCAAGCGGCGTTATTGCGCTTTCGTCCGATTTTAATGACCACTTTAGCGGCGCTATTTGCAGCTTTGCCATTGATGTTTGCCAGCGGTTCTGGGGCGGAGCTGCGTCAACCTTTAGGTTTGGTGATGGTGGGTGGTTTATTGTTCAGTCAAATTTTGACTTTATTTACCACGCCAGTGATCTATTTGTTTTTTGATCGATTAAGTACGCGGACTAAACAGCGCTTGAAATTGGGTGTTGAGTCGTGAACCTGTCAGCACCTTTTATTGTGCGGCCCGTGGCGACCATGCTGCTGAGTCTGTCGATAATTTTGCTGGGCATACTGGGCTATCGTTTGTTGCCGGTGGCGCCGTTGCCGGATATGGATTTTCCGATGATTACCGTGCAAGCCAATTTACCTGGGGCCAGCCCACAAGTGATGGCGGCGACTGTAGCCACGCCATTGGAGCGCTCCTTAGGCAGTATTGCCGGTATCAGTCAAATGACCAGCCGCAGCGGGCAAGGTTTTACGCGGATTATGATTCAGTTTGATTTGGGTCACGATATCAATGCGGCAGCCCGTGAAGTGCAAGCAGCCATTAATGCGGCCCATGAAATGCTGCCCAGTGGCATGCGCAGTATGCCCAGTTACCGCAAAGTGAACCCCACCCAAGCACCGATTATGGTACTGGCATTGACCAGTGAAGTGCTTGAAAAAGGTCAGATGTATGACTTGGCAGAAAGCATTGTTGCGCAGAAACTCTCTCAAGTGCAGGGTGTGGGTGATGTACAAATTGGTGGCAGCTCTTTACCTGCGGTGCGGGTCGAGCTGGAGCCTCGGCGTCTGGAGCAATATGGCATTGCGTTAGATGATGTGCGGCAAAGCATTGCCGATGCCAATCTACAAAGGCCCAAAGGTCAGTTGGAGCAAGGTAATCGTCACTGGCAAATTCAAGGCAATGACCAACTGCATAAAGCCGCTGATTATGCGCCCTTGATTATTCGTTATGTGGATGGTGCTGCGCTGCGTTTGCGGGATGTGGCCACAGTCACCGACAGCATTGAAAATCGTTATAACAATGGTTTTTTTAATGATGAAGAAGCTGTGTTATTGGTGGTTAACCGGCAGGCCAGCGCCAATATCATCGCCACCATTGAAGCCATTCAAGCTGAATTACCGGCCTTACAAGCAGTTTTGCCGGCCAATGCTAACCTGCAAGTGGCCATGGACCGTTCTTCAGTGATTCGCGCCACTTTATATGAGGCACAGCGCTCCTTATTAATAGCCACTGTTCTGGTAATTGGCGTGGTAATGTTGTTTTTAGGTCACTGGCGTGCTGCGGTAATTCCAGCCTTAGCGGTACCGGTCTCGCTGATTGGTAGTTTCGCTGCCATGTACTTGCTGGAGTTTTCTTTAAACAACCTATCATTAATGGCCTTGATTATTGCCACAGGCCTCGTGGTGGATGACGCCATTGTCGTGCTGGAAAACATTGCGCGGCACATCAAAATGGGTAAAAAACCTTTGCAAGCTGCGATGGACGGTTCCCGTGAAGTGGGTTTTACCCTGCTATCAATGAACCTGTCATTGGTTGTGGTGTTTGTATCGATTTTATTTATGGGCGGTTTAATTGAGCGTTTATTCCGTGAGTTCTCCATTACCTTAACCGTGGCCATTTTGATTTCCCTATTGGTGTCGTTAACCTTAACGCCAATGCTCTCCGCCCGTTGGTTGCGCACAGCACAAGTGGTCGAGCAGCAAAAGCCCAATATGATCCAACGTTTCGGGTTATGGGTTGCTCAAGGTTACCAACGCTCCTTGGCTTGGACGTTAAACTACCAGCGTTGGATGTTGCTGGGTTTGTTGTTGACCATCGCATGCAATGTTTGGTTGTTTATTGAAGTGCCAAAAACCTTTATGCCGCAACAGGATACCGGACAGTTAATGGGTTTTATTCGCAGCGATGATGGCTTGTCCTACCACACCATGCAGCCAAAAATGGAAGTCTATCGACAAGCGTTGTTAAAAGATAAAGATGTGCAAACCGTGGCGGGTTTTATCCGTGGTGGCAGCAGTGCTTTTTTAATTGTGCGCCTAAAGCCCATTGCTGAACGCAACAACTCAGCACAGGAGGTGGTGAATCGACTGCGCAAGCAAATCCCTAAAGTAGCGGGTTCTCGACTGTTTTTAATGCCTGAGCAAGATTTACGGGTCGGTCACCGTGAAGGCAGCAGTACTGACAATGAGTACGTGCTATTGGCCAGTGATTTAGATGATTTACGAGTTTGGCAGCCCAGAGTGCGCGATGCCTTAAAAACCTTGCCAGAGCTGACTGATATTGACAGTAAAGAAGGGCGGGGGGCGCAGCAAGTGACCCTGCAAGTGGATCGTGCTACTGCAGCACGGCTCGGCGTGGATATGGCCATGGTCACTTCGTTACTCAACAATGCTTTTAGTCAGCGTCAAGTCTCGACCATTTATGACAGCTTGAACCAATACAGCGTGGTACTAGAAATTGATCCGCAATTTGTGGGCTCACCGCAAGTACTGGAGCAGCTGCAGGTGATTGGCGCTAATGGTGAGCGCATTGCTTTATCGGCATTTACCCAATGGGAATCCAGCTTAGAACAAGAGCGAGTCCAGCATGATGGCCAATTTGCCGTTGAGAGCATTGGTTTTTCATTGGCGGAAGGGGTGAGTCTTGAGCAGGCCAGTCAAGCCATCGAAACCGCTATGGCGCGGATTAGCCTGCCTAACGAAGTTCAAGGGCGTTTAGGCGGTACCGCCGGTGTGTTTCAGCAAAGCCAAGGCGCCCAAGGCCTGATGCTGCTGGCGTCGATTGTGCTGGTCTATTTGGTGTTGGGAATTTTATATGAAAGCTATATTCACCCGCTGACCATTCTCTCGACACTGCCATCAGCGGGGGTGGGCGCCTTGTTAGCCATTCAGTTGACCGGTGGCGAATTCAGTCTGATTTCATTACTGGGGCTGTTTTTACTGATTGGTGTGGTGAAGAAGAACGCCATTTTAATGATTGATCTGGCATTGCAACTGCAGCGTGAGATGAAAATGAGCGCGGAACAAGCCATTCAGAAAGCCTGCGAGCAACGTTTTAGACCCATTATGATGACCACCATGGCAGCGATTCTAGGTGCGCTACCACTGTTAATGAGTAGCGCAGAAGGCTCAGAAACCCGCCAACCCTTGGGTCTGGCGATTGTTGGCGGCCTGTTATTGAGCCAGTTATTAACCCTGTACAGCACCCCAGCGGTGTATTTATTTTTCGACCGATTAAGTGCCCGTGTACGGCGCAAGAAAGCCCCAAGAACAATGGAAGTAGCTCATGAAGCCGATCGTTAAAGTCAGTCTGTTTACACTGGCAGCTATACTGCTAGGTGGCTGTGCATTAGGTCCAGATTACTCAAGACCTGATGCTCCCGCAGCCCTTGAGTTTCGTCACACAGCAGGTTGGAAAATTGCGCAACCAGCGGATTTAGAGGCGTCAGTGGCGTGGTGGTCGCTGTATCAAGACCAGCCTTTAGCTGAACTATTGCAGCAGCTGGACAGCTCCAATCAAAAACTACGTGAAGCAGAAGCCGCCTGGCGTGAGGCGCGCGCCTTAGTGGGCGGCAGTCGAGCGGCACTTTATCCAGATGCAACAGGCAAGTTAGGCAGTACCCGTACTGGTAATGACAAAGGCGTGGTTGATAGCAGTGAAGTGGAACTCGGTTTAAGTTGGCAGCTGGATATCTGGGGGCAAGTGCGTCGTCAAGTGGAGGCCAGCGAAGCCAAGGCGCAAGCCAGTGCTGCTGATTGGGCTGGGGTGCGTTTAAGTCAGCAGTCTGAGTTGGTGCAAAACTATCTGCAGCTGCGAATGATTGACCAAGAGATGCGCTTGCTTGACGCTACTATTAAAACCTACCAACGCGCCTTACGTACCACCGAAAATCGCTACCAAGCAGGTCTGGTGACCCGGGCTGATGTGGCGCAGGCACTGACTCAGCTGAAAAGTACCCAAGCCCAGCGACTGGATTTAGATTGGCAGCGGGCCCGTTACGAACATGCCATTGCTCTGTTAGTGGGCAGCACGCCCAATGCGCTGCAGGTGGCAGCGGTTGACGCTGTGCCTGAGGTGCCAGCCTTGCCCATGGCGGTGGCCTCATCATTGTTAGAGCGTCGCCCAGACATTGCTGCGGCGGAACGCCAAGTTATGGCTGCCAATGCGGAGATTGGTGTGGCACAAAGTGCATATTTTCCAGATTTAACCTTAAGGGCCAGTGGCGGTTATCGCGGCAGCAATTTAGCAGATTGGATTAGTATGCCCAATCGCTTTTGGTCGCTCGGCCCGCAATTTGCCATGACTCTGTTTGATGCCGGCTTGCGCCGCTCAAAAGTCGAGCAAGCCGAAGCGCGCTATGATCAGCAGGTGGCCCGCTACCGACAAACGAC
>DASROA010000122.1:0-11471 GCA_035647115.1 Thiopseudomonas sp.
GAATGCGATTTCGCAAATCGTCACTGACTCGAAACTGCCAGGCGAAGCTAAAGATCCAGACAGCTCGCATTTATTTACTCTGTACCAAGCCTTTGCAACCCATGCAGAGCATACCGCTATGCGTGCTGACCTTGAAGCCGGATTGGCTTGGGGTGAGGCTAAACAGCGGTTGTTTACTTTATTGGATGAACAACTCAGCGAACCCCGTGAGCGTTATCACGAGCTGATGGCTAAGCCAGCTGAGCTGGAAGATATTTTACAGGCTGGCGCAGTTAAAGCCCGCAAGGTTGCCACCCCTGCATTGCAGAAACTGCGTGAAGCAGTGGGCCTGCGCAGTTTTGTCGTGCAGGGTGCTGATCTGGCGGAAGGCAAGAAAAAAGCCAAGCGGGTTAGACGGGTGGTGAGCTTTAAAGATGACGATGGCTTCCGCTTTCGCGTGCTAAGTGATCAAGGTGATGAGCTGCTGTTGTCAAAAGCCTTTGCCGATGGCCGCAGTGCTGGAATGGCCTCTAAGCACATTCAAAGCGCACAAGATGCCTTAGATGTGCGCCAAGAGGGCCTGCAGCTGCAAGTGTGGCATGATGACGAGTGCATCGCGCAAAGCCCAGAATACGCCAGCAATGAAGCCTGCCAGGCTGCGTTGGCCGAGCTGCGCAGTGCTTTGGCGGCTGAAAATTGATTGCCTGTCCTGTAGGTCGCACCCTTTAGGGTCGACAAGGCCGATATCAACGGCCTGAACTCTTCAGGCAATAAAAAACGGAGCTGAGAGGCTCCGTTTTTTATTGTAACGCTGAATTGTAAGCTTACGAACCCATTTGCTTTTCTTTAATCTCTGCTAACGTTTTGCAGTCAATGCACATGGTTGCGGTGGGGCGTGCTTCTAGACGGCGAATGCCAATCTCGATGCCGCAGGCGTCACACCAGCCATATTCATTGTCTTCAATCAGGGCGATGGTTTCATCGATTTTCTTAATCAGCTTACGTTCGCGGTCACGAGTGCGAAGCTCAAGGCTGAACTCTTCTTCTTGACTGGCGCGATCAGCTGGGTCTGGAAAATTAGCGGCTTCGTCCTTCATGTAGTTAACGGTACGATCCACTTCTTCACGTAGCTCTTGTTTCCAACTATTTAGAATGTCAATAAAGTGAGCGCGCATTTTATCGCTCATATACTCTTCGTCCTTGGCTTCCTTATAAGGGACAAAAGCACGAATTAATTGGCTACTTTTTTTCTCTGCTGTATTGGGCATAGTTCCCGCCTCTCAAACGCTAAAAGTCACTACGTAAAGGTATTATACGGCTTTCCTAGGAAAAGACCTTACGTTCACAAGCGGGCGAACTTATCAGAAAAAAATGCATTGCGCTAGCATTGTTTATTCGGCCCGCTTGAGGTGCTGCGCAACGCTGTTTGTCCAGTAGATCAAAGTATCATTCTACCAGTGTGCCTTGCAGGGTGAAGTGCTCGGCATCGTCAATGAGTATATCCACGAACTGACCAATTAAAGCTGGATTATTGCTACGGAAATACACAATTCGATTGTTTTCATTGCGACCCTGCAAAAAGCTTGGATCTTTCTTTGAGTAATCAGTCACTAAAATACGCTGTACTGTGCCGGCCATGCGCCGTGTATGGGCAAAACCTTGCTGCTGCAGACGGTGCTGCAAGAGGCTTAAACGTTGCTTCTTAACCTCTTCAGGGGTGTCGTCAGGTAATTCTGCGGCAGGTGTTCCTGGGCGAGGGCTGTAGAGAAACGAGTAGGAGAAATCAAAGTCCATATCAGCAACCAGTTGCATGGTTTGCTCAAAATCTTTTTCAGTCTCGCCAGGGAAACCAACAATAAAATCGGAGCTGATAATAATGTCAGGCACCGCAGCTTTAAGCTTACGGATGCGTGATTTGTACTCTAGGACAGTGTGGTTGCGTTTCATCGCCGCAAGAATTCGATCAGAACCGGACTGCACAGGCAGGTGCAAGTATTTGGCCAGCTTAGGAATATTGGCATGGGCATCAATCAGTGAGTCTGAAAACTCCAACGGATGTGAAGTCATGTAACGAATGCGATCAATACCGTCAATTTCTGCAACCAAGCGAATCAGCTCAGCAAAATCCACAGCATAGTCACTGTCAGTGTCGTCACGGTAGCCATTGACGTTTTGACCCAACAAAGTCACTTCACGCACACCATGGTCAGCCAAGTGTTGGACTTCTTTTAATACATCACCCAGCGGACGACTGACTTCTTCACCTCGGGTATAAGGCACTACACAGAAGCTGCAGTATTTGCTGCAACCTTCCATCACCGACACATAAGCGCTGGGGCCATCGATACGCGGTTCTGGGAGACGATCGAATTTTTCAATTTCCGGGAAAGACACATCCACCTGCGCCTGGCCAGTGCTGCGCGCTGCATCGATCATTTCCGGCAAACGGTGTAAGGTTTGTGGGCCAAACACCACATCCACATAAGGCGCGCGGGAACGAATCGCTGCACCTTCTTGGCTGGCCACGCAGCCACCAACGGTGATGATTAAGTCTGGATTGGCTTCCTTTAGCTCACGCCAACGGCCCAGTTGCGAGTAGACTTTGTCTTGTGCGCGCTCTCGGATGGAGCACGTATTAAGCACAATGACATCTGCTTCGGCAGCGTCCAATGTGGTTTCTATGGCTTGCTGTTCGCCCAATAAATCCACCATGCGCGAGCTGTCATACTCGTTCATTTGGCAACCGTGGGTTTCAATAAAAAGTTTTTTAGCCATAAGAAAATGCGCCTGCTAGAAGTAACAACATTAGCCGCTTATTATGGAAGACCAATGAGAAACGCGCAAACCTATTTGTGGTTTGCAGCAAATAACAACATCCGGAGAGGTCGACAAGGTGGTCTTCTTCTAGGGCTTCTTCTAGGGAAAAGTGCGTATCGAGCGCACTATATTGCCGTGCAGCCGACCCTATTGTGTGTAGGAGCAGCCCATGCTCGCAACTGATCTAACAGTCAAACCCCAGGCTGGGGTAACTATTTTTTATGCGCATTCTTTGGCAGCTGCACAATCTCACTGCCAGAGTACATATCAGACCAGGTGCGTTTCTTTTTATCAAACAACATCCACCAAAGCCCCATGCCCGCTGGCAGCCATGCAAAAATAGCAGCTAGAAAACGTAATAATGCTTGCCACAGGTCAATGGCGCTACCGTCAGCATTTTGCACTCGCAACCCCCACACTTGCATGCCTAGAGTTTGTCCGTTGTGAGTCCAGAACTTGGCAAAAAAAGCAAAAAGGGACAGAAATAAAATACTGGATAGCACAGGGTCAATATCTAGCATTTGACTGTCAGCCATTTCCTGTAAGGCCTCTGAGCCATAGATCAGGCGCAAAACGCCTTGATGGTAAATCATGGTCACCACCATCACCAAAGCGATGCACAGCATAAAATCGTAAAACATCGCTGCTAGGCGCTTCCAAAAACCCGCTTTTGGGTAATTGCCTTGTGGCTGTAATACACGTTTAGACATAACCAACTGGTACCAAAAATTAAAGTATCAGCATTGTAACCATAGCTATGACGCGGCGCGAACTTTTTGCTTTAAAACGAGCCCGTCGCACAAATTTGATTGCGGCCCGCTTGTTTAGCTTGATACATGCGTTGGTCGGCGAGGGCCAGTAAGTGTTGTGGGTTTTCCACTTGGTCATGAAGTTACTGAGCCAAACCAATCTATCGGTTCAGGCGGCGGACAGTTCAGGTTTTGTGGTGCGGAACGAGAACACTGTAGCAACAACAATGTATGGCGCCATCATGGTTAACTCAAGCGAGTGTGACGACGACTATTCTCCTTTTAGCCAAGGTGCACATCCACGGTCGTTTATAGTGTGGAAGCATTGAGTAACGCTGGAAGCCTGCTTCCCTGAGCGGCTGGCAGGAAGACATTAACTAAGGTTAAAAAAACGATATGGGCATGATTGCAGTGCAGCCATGCCAGCAGCGCTGCAGCCTGAGCCGCAGTTTTCGGTCAAGGGTTTTAGACTTAGATCAGCGCAGTCAATGGTACATCTGTGACTGGCTCAAGCTGAAGTAAAAGGGTGTGAGAGTGCCCGCCAGTGATGTATGCTGATAACCGTAATAAACCAGCAGGGCTGCAAAGGCCCTGCTGAACCAGTCTGACTAGGAAGGTCAGACTAGCGCACAGCCAGTGCGTGACAACATAGGGAGATGTGCGATGAACCTTAACCGTGGTTTTAGTTTAATCGAAGTTCTGGTGACCCTGGCGCTTACTAGCGTCGGTGTACTGGGCATGCTTGCCTTGCAGACACTAAGTATCAGTCATACGCAAATAACCCAACAGCACGAGTCCGCCATTTCGGCTGCCGATGAGCTGGTGGAAATCCTGCGTGTGTATCGTGACCAGCTCTATCACCTAGTACCGTCCGCTACAGAAGCATCGCCGAGTAGCCATGGCGAATTTTATCAGCAGCTCAAGTCGTCTAGCGCCTTGTATGGCGGTGGTAAAGCCTTGTTTTCCGCTGAGGATTGCAGCGCTGATCCGCAAGGTGCTGTTGCCATGACAGGTTGCTGGTTGCAACAACAAGAAAGTATTCTGCCCGATTTTTCCGTGAGCCGTCTTTGCCCCAGTCATTCGAAAGAAAGCTGCACAGGGGGTTCTGCACTGGTGCTGGGGCTTTCTTGGCGATCAAAGGATGAGCTGTGCTCAGAAGGTATCTGTGAGTACAGCGTCAGGGTGGAACTATGAAGAGTTATGCCAATGCGCGGCAGCAAGGTTTGACTCTGGTGGAGTTGCTGATAGCACTGACGATGAGCAGTTTTTTGATCCTTGGTATGACTCAAGCTTATATCAGCAATAGACACAGCTTTGATTTTCAGAGCAGTCAGGCGAGTAATATGAGTGCCGCAAGTTTTTTACAGATGATGATCAATGCACAGCTAGACAAGGCCGGTTACCGCCGTGCGCCGGATCAGTCGATGGATAAAGCGTTTCCAGCTCGGGCTGCCAGTGATTTGTGTGCTGCCTTTACACCTGGGGCAGTGATTGCCCCACTGGCAGATGCAAGCACCAGTGGGTTTTGTCTACGTTATCAACCGGCCATCAATGGTGAATTGGCCTGTAATGGTGAAGCACAGAGCCTGCAACACGCAGGTGCTTTTATTGCTGCTGCGACATCGGAACTGGTGTATATCGCTATCGAGCACAGGCCCGAAAATGAGCTGCACCTGGGAAGCCTGCGCTGTAACAATGTCGAGCTGCTTGTTGGTGTGGCTGACTTTCGGGTGGAGTTTTTGCTGGGGAACAAAGCAGAACGGCGTTTTTTAGGGCGGCCACGCATTGCAGCGTCTGCGTATAACGGCACAGATATTGTGCGCGCAGTACGCTACTCGGCGTTGCTGGCCAGTCGCCCTAACCAGCGTAGCGGTATGGAGTCGGCGCAGCTGTTGAGCTGGCTGGCAGATGCCGAGAGCACAAGCAGGCAAAGGTTAAGCCAGCATGATAAGGATCGCATTTACCAACGGGTGAGTAGTACCCGGGTATTGAGGAATCTTGTGCCATGAGAAACTTTGAACATGTAAAACAACGAGGCGCAGTACTGGTGGTTGCGCTGGTGATGTTGCTGGCGATAACGCTGTTGGCCACGTCCAGCATGCATAACACTGTATTGGATGCGCGAATTAGCGGTAACCGTGCAACTCATGTGCAGCTGTATAATCTGGCGGATGCCGCCTTACGTGAAGCGGAGCTGCGTTTGTATGGCCAAGCCCATGTTCGCGACAAGGTGGAACATAATCCAGAGAATTGCTCGCTGGATAATACCTTGCAAGCCAACGGCCGGAATAAGCCCTGCCTGCTGGCGCAGATGAGTCTGGGCCAGCTGGATGCTTTTCTTAAGGAACCGATAGCTGCCGTGGCTGACGGTGCAGGAGTGCATGAGGGTTTAAGCTGGATGCCTTATCGCGGTCTTGATGCAGGAAACTTGGGGTTGCTTCCCGGCAAATCACAGAGCTACTGGAATATTTATCGATTGCCTGATGGCGAAGCTGAACAGCAAGTATTTAATCCGCATTACGGTGAGAGCATGGCAGGACAGGGCACTTTTTTCTTTTTGATTACGGGGCAGGCTGACGCTGAGGTAGTCGTGCAGTCAACGTTTGCAGCGACCTATTTAGGGTTGGAATAAAAAGGAGTAGGGGTATGTGTGTGAGCAAAAGGAATATTGCCAATACATTGTTGTACGTTGTGTTGCTGTTAATGGTTTTAACAAAGGTGTCGGCCAGCAGTACTAAATCAAGCCATGCGTATGAACTTCGTTCAGCGGCGATTAACTCGGAGGATGACTTATATAGCGTAGCTACAGCGCAAACCACGGTGGAGTCATTTACGGGTATGCTTATCTGCACTGCTGACGGTCAGTCGGTGGTTAGTCTTCCTGCGATTAGTTCTATGGTTGAGGCGCCAGAGCCCGTTGCAGCGGATGATAAATTTGCCTCGTTTTTTTATCAGGCTAGCTATGACAGTGCCAATTGGGGCGGCAACCTGCATAAATCAAAACGCTATAGCACCTTTATCAATGGTCTACGGCAGGATCTAGTTAAGACTGTGTGGGATGCGCAAAGCCGCTTACCTGAGCCTGCCGCCCGACAGATTTTTATGCGCGGCGAGAGTGTCAGCGGGTTGCAGGCGTTTACCGTTGCTAATGCACCGGACTCTTTGCAGGAAGCACTTAATCAGGCGCCGGCGGGGCAGGTTGATCAACGCTGGCAGGAGCGGTTGAATTATTTACGTGGTGAGCGCAGCAATGAGGGCGAGGATGCCGGCGGATTTCGCCAGCGCACAGCTGTATTGGGGGATTTCTTGGATTCCAGGCCGGTAATAGTAACAGGTGCAGGTTATCTGCCGAGGATTGCCAACCAGATTGAAGGTAATGAAAAATACAGCGCTTTTGCCCAAGCCAATAAAACACGACGAGCACAGGTGTATGTGGGTGGTAATGCCGGCATGTTGCATGGGTTTGATGCTGAAACCGGCGTAGAAACGTTTGCCTATGTGCCTACGGCAGTTTTTAAAAACCTAGCCAAGCTGACTTGGCCAGACTATGACCACCAGTATTTTGTCAATGGCTCACCGGTGGTGGCTGACGTGTATGACGGTGCTGGCTGGCGTACCGTTCTGGTGAGCGGACTGGGTGCCGGGGGTAAGAGTTACTTTGCACTGGATATTACTCATCCTGACGACATCAAGCTGTTATGGGAAAAGACAGCAACTGATTTTGACAGCGTGAGTCTTGGTTACAGCATACCCCAGCCAACTGTGGCGCGGCTGCACAGTGGCCGCTGGGCTGTGGTGCTGACCACAGGCTATGCCAACATGGACCACAACAATGGTAAGGCGGCCTTGTTATTGGTTGATGCAATCACTGGCGAGCTCATCAAGTCGCTGGAGGTGGTCAGCGATGTTGAGAGTACCGGCTGGTACGGTCTTTCCACGCCCAGGTTGGCGGATTATGACGGTGACGGAGTGGCGGATTATGCCTATGCCGGTGACTTGCATGGCAACCTATGGCGTTTTGATTTGCTGGGGAGTGGTGCCAGTCCTGAACGTGACCCCGCTGCTGGTGCCATCTTTGGTGATAAAAATAGCATCAATACCGCCGGGTTCAGGGTTTCTTATGGCGGCAAGCCAATGTTGCAAGCTAAAGGTGCAGATGGTTCCCCGCAGGCGATAACAGTGCCTCCGTCCATTGTGCGCCATGCCAGCCGTACGGGTTATATCGTGATTGTGGGGACGGGCCAGCAGCTGTCCAGCGCTGGCAAGCGTGGGGCTAACGAGCGTGCAGAATCCGTTTATGGTATCTGGGATCAGCGCACCCGAGCTGAAACCAGCGAGGTAGCAACCATTCAGCGCAGCCAGTTGGCGCGACAAACCTTTACGCAGCAGGTGACTGCTCGCAACGAGCAAGCTGGTGTTGAGCGTGAGGCCCGTACACTGAGTAATAATGCAGTGAACTGGGATACCAGCAAGGGCTGGGTCTTGGATTTACAGGTGCCCGGAGTGGCACTGCAAGGGGAAATGCTGGTTAACGAAATGCAGGTAGTGGGGCAGACACTGTTGCTGGCAACCCAGGCATCTAGTAACGACCCTTGCGATCATCAAAGCAGCAATTGGCTGTATGCAATCGATCCAGAGACGGGTGGACGTATAGAGCGCCATGTATTTGAAACCCGTTACCCGAATGGAGACTTGCAGAGCCCGTTGTCAGGTATCCAGTTTGGCATGCCAGGTGGTATTGCTCTTGATTATGGAGCCAGCGGTCTATCGGTTCCAGGGCTGGACGGTGATGTTGAGAGTATCCATAACGTGCTAATGACTGGCCGCAAGAGCTGGCGACTGGTTGAATCGCTATGAGTGCTGCTTCTGTATTCACGGAGAGAAAAATATGACAAACAGCAAGGGTTTTACCCTCATCGAGGTCATGATCGTTGTCGCCATTATCGGTATCTTGGCGGCGATTGCTTACCCCAGTTACGACGAGTATGTAAAGCGTGGCAATCGCACCGAAGGACAGGCGTTTTTGCAGGATGTGGCAGCGCGCCAGGAACGCTATTTTTCGCAGAATAATGAGTATGCAGACACTGCAGCCAAGCTCAATGTGTCGACTGGCTCTGAGACAGGCAAGTATACTTTAAGCATTGCTACTAGCGATGGTTACACTTTGACTGCAACACAACAGTTTAATGACACCAAGTGCGGTAATTTAACGTTGAACGCGCTAGGTGTAAAAGGAGCAGGCGGTTCGGTTGATGAATGCTGGCGCTAATGGCGGCAACACTTGCGTGAATACCCCATCCAAGCACGTCCTAATGCATCTTTATACGGGTGCCGATACCCAAACCGCGTGGGCATAAATGCCCACCCTACAAACTTGTGGTCGCAGCTATGGCCAGCAGTTACATTGATTTGCTTGGCGTGATAAGGGTGATAGCCTCACACCTCACACCTCACCAAGCAAAGCCTACTCCGGCACCACCACCTCTGCATCATGCCGCTTCTCCGCAAACGCCCGCATAATCTTCTCTTTTAACACCGCTTTGGCCTCAGCTTCCCCGTGAATTAGCCTTACCTGCCGCGGCCACTTACGCATCCTGGTAATAAAGCGCACTAAACTGGCTTGGTCGGCGTGGGCAGAGTAGCCATCGAGGGTGGTGATTTGGGCACGGATATCGATGCGTTGTTGATTGATATGCACATAGCCACCCCGTGGGCCGTATTTTTGGATGTCATGGCCTAAGGTGCCTTGTGCTTGGTAACCCACAAACAGCACATCGTGCCGTGGGTCGTGGAGCATGGCTTCTAGATAACTCACGATACGCCCACCACTGCACATGCCGCTGGCGGCGATAACAACCGCAGGCCGCGCCGTATCGGCAAGGTGGCGAACCATGCGCTGATGGTCGCGGTGTGAGTCAATGGTAATCAGGTGTTTAAAACCCAGCGGGTTGCGCCCAGCATTGATACGCCGCTGAGCTTCTTTATCCCAAAACCCCTGCAGTTGTGCGTACACCTGAGTGAAACAACTGGCCAGTGGTGAATCTAAAATAATCGGAATATCATGCCACACAGAATCATGTTCTGGCCCATGGCTTTCTTTGATCAGCTCATCGCTGCTAGTCACGCAACTTTGGCAGCGCTTGCGGTAGAGAATATCTTCCAGTTCGTAGAGCAGCTCTTGGGTGCGGCCAATGCTAAACGCAGGGATCAACACCGTGCCTTGGTCGCGCAAAGCGTGCTCAATGGTCGCTTGTAGACGCTTACGGCGGTCGCGGCGGTTTTGATGCAGACGATCGCCATAGGTGCTTTCTAAAATCACTAAATCAGCACGGTAGGCAGGTTTAGGCGCATATAAAATCGGCGCATAGGGTGCGCCCAAATCCCCTGAAAACACCGCCCGCTGTTTGGTTTTTTGTGCGGGTTGTTGAATTTCCAGCTCAACATAAGCAGAGCCCAAAATATGCCCAGCCGGCTGCAGGCGAATATTCACTGCAGGTAAAGGTGCTTTGAGCATGGGCAGCCACTGATTGTAGGGCAGAGCAATGATGCGCTTGGCCACCAGTTGGATGTATTGTTCAACCAAGTGTTGGTCGCGACTGACGCCTAATTTAAACGCATCTTCCAGAACAATTGGCAGTAACTTGGCCGAGGGTTCGCTACAAATAATCGGCCCAGTAAAACCCGCCGCCAATAAATAAGGAATGCGCCCCACATGATCAATATGCACATGGGTGACGATCAGCGCTTTAACCGTGGAAATATCAAACTCAATGGCCAATTGCTCACTGCTGGCGCGGCCTTCAGTAGACACCTCAGCACCTTGAAACAGCCCGCAGTCCACTAAAAAGCTGTTTTGCTCATCAATAAAAATCTGATGGCAGGAACCCGTTACCCCATCTTTTGCACCGTGGTGCACAACCTTTGCTAGCTCTTGCATAAGCACGCCCAAATTGTTTCGTTAAAGTCATCATTAAAGCCCAGAACAAATAAAAGGCAATTAAAGAGCGGCAAACTGTGAACGATTTAAAGAAAAGGGCTTAAGCAGTATTTTCAAAAGTGCTTGCAGCTGTTTTTAGCAAAAAGCAGGACAGCTATGCAGTTTGTTGCGCTACCAGTTAAACTAAGACGCATACATTAAATCAACAAGGTGCAGCTCAATGCGTAAGCCTTACTTTATTCTTCCAGCTCCTGTGGTGTATTTAGCCTTCTTTTTATTGGCGTGGGGGCTAAGCAGCCTGTGGCCATTTCCATTGCCAAGCACCCCTTGGACATGGTTTTTTGGCTGGGCAGCCATCGATGCCGGCATGTTATTAATGCTATGGACGGCGTGGCTGATGTTGTGGCGTAAAACCACCCTCAACCCCTACGGCAAACCTCAGCAATTACTCACCGAAGGCCCATTTCGGGTCACCCGCAACCCCATCTACGTGGCAGATACCCTGCTTTATATAGGCGCAGCGCTACTTTTTGCCGATCTGTGGGTGTGGATACTGTTACCCATAGTGGTGCTGGCAGTCAGTATTGGAGTGATTCGCCATGAAGAGCGCTTATTGATGCAGCACTTTGGTGAGGATTACCGTGACTATATGGGTAAAGTGCGGCGTTGGTTGTAGTGCTTGTTTAGGCGCTAAGCGTGAACGAAAAATAGCTTAGACAGCGACTTTGATAGTTTTTGGAGATATGTACCGTGAAAAAAGCCAATTCTTTTGCAGCACTGGGTGGATTGGTCTATTCAACCGACAGTGGTCGCCACTGCCCCAAATGTGAGCAGCCCGAAGATGAGTGCATCTGTAAAGATGAGCCAGTCAACACCGGTGACGGCACCGCCCGCGTACGCCGCGAAAATAAAGGCCGCGGCGGTAAAACGGTGACTACTATTCAAGGTTTGTTGTTAACCACTGATGAACTCAAAAAACTCACCGCAGA
>DASROA010000123.1:0-28750 GCA_035647115.1 Thiopseudomonas sp.
AGTTTAGAACAGGGTCTCAACTGGTCACAGAAGCTATTAAACATAGCCGAGCTCATGGGTAGCGCTCGAACAGTGTTTATTGAGCATCAGCTGATGCTGGGTTGTTTTTTGGCGCTAGTGGCCATCCATGTGCTGTTTAGACAAGTCAGCCTAGAACAGTTGATCCACAAAACGCCGTTGCTGTTATTAGCGTTAATAATGGGCGTCTTGGCGGCTTTTATTGTTATTTCACCGGGTGACAGTAATGCGTTTATTTATTTCCAGTTTTAAACGTCGGGGCGGGCTGCGCTGGTTGCTGTTTTATGGGGTGTTTTTTGGCGTCTTGGGCGCAGTGCTGCTGGCCTACAATAATTATTGGCTCAAGCAGGGTCATGTGCCCAACATTGCCGACAGCAAAAGCTTATGGGCCGCGCAGCGGGATAAGGTTTACCGCCGTGATAAAACACCCCTTGTGTTTCTAGGGGCGTCGCGTACTTTATTTGCCATTGATATGCCCTATGTGCGCCAGCGTTTACCGGGTTACGAGCCTGTGATGCTGGCGCTCAATGGCATGTACCCTTTAGCGGCGTTAAAAGACTTAGCACTGGATAAAAACTTCACTGGTGTGGTGCTGATTGATATTGACAGTCATGGCTTACTCGAGGTGCATAACCCCATGCAGCAAGCCTATGTGGATTACTTTCGCAACAGTTGGAACCCCAGTTGGCGACTGCACCGTATGTTATTAAACCGCTGGCAACAGCTGACTGTGCTGGGCGACCCAACCACCAATGTGGTAACACTATTGCAGCGCCGCTTGGCTGGACACCCGTTACCGCGCCAGCCTAACTTTATTACCGAGGCTGATCGTAACAGCGGTTTATTGCTGACTGAGGAGGAGGGTGCTCACCTTAAAAAGCACTTTGTTAAAGTGGTACAAGATGATTTAATTGGCAAGCACACGAGTGATGTGGCAGCTTGGGCCAGTAATCTAGACCATGTGAAGCACTGGGTAGAGTTGATTAACAGCCGCGGTGGGCAAGTGGTGTTTTATACCGCGCCGGTTTCTGGCCAATTACGTCAAGTCTATGCTGACGCTTATCCCAAAGCTCAGTATTGGGATGTGTTTATGGCACAGCTGCCAGTTAAAGCGTTACAGGCTGCAGAAATACCCGAGATGGAGACAATTCCACTGCCCGATGGTTCGCATATGCACGCTTCGGATAAGCGCGCCTATACCAATTTGTTGTTGAATGCTTTGCTTGAACGAAAGATGTTGTAAGTGGTCTTTATTCTTGCTGTGCTGTCTGCTTAACTAGGCGGTTCATGTCTACTGCGGTCAGTTTGTTTTGCCAAGCTTGAGGCAATGGAGCCGCCAACCTTTGAGCATTGCTGGGCTTTGGTCTTATTAGTAGGCATCAAACGCTGCATTTTGTTGTAATATGTCGTCCGTTCAGCGTTAAGCAGGATAATTATTAACTGTGGCTATTGTGACTGCTGGACATATATTTTATCTGCGCTTATGGACTAAGCCATGCTCAAACTACAAATCTATGCTTAGAGATGGGCATTAAGGTCTTATGGGAAAACGTATATGCTTTCATCGGAGCTAGATGTGGTTATTGTCAACTACAATACTGGCAATACCTTACGCACCTGTGTTGAGTCGGTCTTGGCAAGTCAAGGTGTGCGTATCCGTTGCATTATTATTGACAATGCTTCTGTCGATGGCAGTGTAGATTTCTGCCGACAGTACCCCCAAACAGAGGTGTTATTGGTTAAAAACCCGTGCAATGTGGGTTTTTCAGCTGCAGTCAATCAAGGCATGGCTTTAGCTTCAGGAGCTTGGGTGATGCTGTTAAACCCCGACACAACAGTACCTGTTAATAGCTTAGGGGAGCTCTTGGCGCTGGCACACAATACAACAGGCCGAGTAGGCGCTCTAGGTTGTTTGGTGCGTAATCCGGATGGCAGTGAGCAGCGCGGCTGCCGTCGTGATATCCCTACACTGGCTAAAGTGCTGGCTCATGCTTTTGGTCTGCAGTATCTTTTTCCCGCTTTGCGTTTTAACCATACAGGGCGGCCCTTACCGACGGAAGCGCAGGCAGTGGAGGCAATTTCCGGTGCTTGCATGTTATTAAACCGTCAGGCCTATAAAAGTATTGGCGGCTTTGATGAGCGTTATTTTTTGCACTTTGAAGATCTTGATTATTGCGTGCGTCTTGCCAATCAACATTGGCAGATCCTTTTTGTTCCTTTTGTAGAGATTGAGCACAAGCAAGGAGTGAGCAGTGCCCGCTCGCCCATTAAAGTGATTTTGCATAAGCACAAAAGCATGTTGCGCTATTTTTATCAGCATAGTGGGGCGCAGAAGGTTTTGTTGCCTGTACTGCTGCCTTTTATCCTGCTGCGCATATTGGCGCAAATTACTCAGAGCTGCTTACTGAAAGGGCGCGATTCATGAACCCTTTGCAAAACAGCTGCTTGGTTTTAGGGGCCAGCTCTCAGCTCGGAGAGAGCGTGTTACCCCTGCTGCTAGAAGCAGGGTATGAAGTGCATGCGGCAAGTCGCGTAGCGCAATCAGAAACGCCAGCTTCGCCGCAGTTGCATTGGCATACTTTAGATTTAACCTCAGTGCAGCGCTGGCCTGTAGCGGTCAGCCTGCTGGTGCATTTGGCACCTTTATATAAATTGCCAAAGTTATTGCGCCAAGCACCGGCACCGCTGCGAGTGGTAGCAGTCGGCTCCACAAGCATCCGCACCAAGCAAGACTCACCGTCCAGCGCCGAGCGCCAAATGGCGCAGCGATTATTGCAAGCAGAGCAAGAAATCAAGCAAATATGCCAAAGCAATGGCCATACATTAACAATATTAAGACCGACTATGCTCTATGGCTTGGGTCGTGATGCGACCATAGGGCGTATGCAAAAGTTTGCTCAGCGTTGGGGTTTTTTGCCCGTCCCAGGTATAAGTACCGGCTTACGCCAGCCGGTGCATGTGCATGATATCAGTCAAGCAATTATGCAGGTTATTAATGCACCGCGTAGTTATGCTAAAACCTATGAACTGGGTGGCCGCGATACGCTGTCGGTACGACAGTTAGCTGAGCGCATATTGATGGATAACCAGCAGTCGGTACGCATTATTCCAATTCCGTTATGGCTCCTCAGACTGATATTTTCTTTATTAAAGCTAGTACACCCGAGACTTGATTGGTCGCCGGCCTTATTGAAGCGCGCTGCTTTGGATCAGGTGGTCAATAATCAAGCCGCTATGGACGACTTCGGCTATGCACCGCGAGCATTTCATGCGCGCTTGTCGTCTCAGCAGAAGCGAGATTAACATGCGCTCACAGCACTCCGAGAGCGCAATATTGCGCAGCCTGCAATATATACAGAATAGTGGCTGTCCCAGCTTGCTAATGGTGACGCATGCTTTGGGTGGTGGTGTGGAGCGTCATGTGCTTGAGTTGCAAAGTGCTGTGCAAGGTCGAGCGCACGTAAGCAGCTTGCGCCCGCTGGTGCATGCGCGGCAAGTGCTGTTAACTGTGCCAGTGTATACCGAGCTGGATGGCCAGATGCAAGCGCAGGGTAGCGTTAATCTTGCTTTTAAGTGGCCGCAAGAGCGAGCCAAATTACGACAATGGCTAGAGGTATTAACCATCAGTCGGGTGCATGTGCACCATGTGTTTGGTTTTGCTCACTCTTTTTGGCCGTTTTTATACGGATTAAAACGGCCGCTCGATTTAACTTTGCATGATCACAGTATCTTTACTGGCAATCCCAGCTTGCTGGATCAGTACGGTCGCTTTGATAAGGCATGGCTTGAACAGGGTCTTGAAGCTTTACCGGTCGGTGACAGTAAAGCGGCTCAGTTGCTACAAAGTTTAGCCTTGCGTGCTCAGCGTGTGATCGTTCCCAGTCGCTCACTGGCGACAGCAGTGGCGAAATTACTCCCCAGCTTGCAGGTGTTGGTGCGTGACCACCCAGAACGGGAGTTGCTGGGTGCTTATCCAAGTGTGCAGCCGCGAGCAATTACAGCCCAGCAGCCATTAAAAGTTTTGTGTTTAGGCATGCTAGGCATAGAAAAAGGTGCTTATACCTTGGCGCAAACAGCAGCGCTGGTGGTTGAACGGCAGCTTAATATTGAATTTGTCCTGTTGGGTGCGTGTCATGTTGAGTTGCCGAGCAGCGTGGACTGCTTAGGGCTTTATCAAGATGCTGAGTTGCCACGCTTAATCAGCGAGCTTAAACCGCATCTGCTTTGGTTGCCGGCTCAGTGCCCTGAAACGTGGAGCTATACGCTCAGTGCTGGCTTGTATGCGGGTTTGCCGGTGCTGGCCAGTCGGCTGGGGGCTTTGCCGGAGCGTTTATATCAGCGACCATTGACTCGCTTGCTTAACCACACAGCCAGTGCCGAGCAATGGCTCACGGCAATGGACAATATGCGCGCGCAACTCTTAGCTGAAAAACAAGGTGTAAAGCGTAATTGGCAGCACACTGAGCACACAGCCTTTTATTTAAATGCAGTTGCGAGCAGCACAGAGCAAAATACTTTACTTGGAGAGGCTTATTTACAGCCTGCCAGCATTGACCACCCTAGGATTAAAAAACTGCCCGCCGGTTTAACCGCTGCTCAGCAATTAGCACAAAGCAGCACCGGCTATTGGCGCGTTTTAGTTTTGCGGGTGTTCTATATTGTCGCACGCTGGCCAGTGTTAGCGCGTCTAGTGGGCTATATTCCTTACCGATGGCAGCGGCGCATTAAGCGCGCGGTGTCACGAGCCCCGCTTGATAGCCGTACACTGTCTAAGTGAAATTATTATGTATAGCCGTGCTTGCTTTGGATAGATTAATTCCGTATAGTCAATTTTGCTCTAAGGCACGTAGTGGCATTGTGTCTCTATGTTGTGTTGGGTTGAGGGGCTTGGTCTTTCCAAAAAGGCCAAACCCCTCAACTTGTTTTATCCAGCAGGAGAGGCCGGCAGCCAGGTTCGGTCTTAGGGCAAGTTACCTAGAGAGCGGGTAGCAAACGATGAAAGCAGCTAGTCAATGAATTTAAGTTGCAAAATTCGTAAAATAAAGTTGCAGAGGCTTGCGTTTTAGTAGTAGTATCTTAAGTGTTCGTATCTGCATTATTAATGCAAGTCGAAACAACACAATAATGCAAGTCGAAACAACACAATCTTTAGAGCTGAAAAAGGAATTATATCATGACTAAGTCACTGTCGAAAGCAATCGCGTTAGCTACCCTGGTAGGTGTTAGCGCATCTGCACAAGCAGTTAACATCAACCCAGACGGGTTAGGTGAAGTATTACTGTACTCTTTGTACACTGTTGAAGAAGGTAACGTTACCGAAGTCAACATCACTAACACAAGTGGCGTGGCCAAAGCAGTCAAAGTTCGCTTTGTTGAAGGGCAGAACTCCAGAGACGTGCTTGACTTTAACCTGTACTTGTCGCCATACGACCAGTGGACTGGTTTAGTAACTACATCTGAAAATGGTGAAGGCGCGCGTTTAATTACTGCTGATACCAGCTGTACTGCTCCTCAGATTCCTGCAGGTGGCGTGGATTTCCGTGATTTAGAATATACTAATTCTACCTACAATGGCGTAACAGTAGATAACCGCGATGGTGGTGACAAAACTCTGGCGCGTACCCGTGTAGGCCACCTTGAAGTGATCGAAATGGGCACTCTGGTTGATACAGAAGAATTTGAACTAGCAACTGCAGTAACCCACGATCACACTAAATCAGGTGCGGCAGGTACTAAGCCGAACAACTGTGATGCAATTACTAATGCGTTGTTAGGCAAGAATGATCATCCTTGGGGCACTGGTGCAGAGCGAAATACACCTGAATATGATGAAGCGATGCAGACGAACATGGAGCTTAGCGAACCTAACAGTCTGTATGGCCATGCCACAATCATGAATATCGCAGATTCAACGCGTATGTCCTACAACGCAGTTGCGGTTGCTAACTTCTTGGGTAACGAAGATGATGGTGGCACGATTCACGTTAGAACCGGTGATACAGAGCCAGGTTTGAACTCATCTAAAGCTGACAGCGCAAGAACTGCTGTATTATCTGATGGTACGTCAGTTACATTTAACGAGCCAGTACAAGCAATCACTGCGCTGCTTGCGAAAGAAAGCATCAGCAATGACTACGTCATTGACGAAGGTCGTGCTTCACAAACTGACTGGGTAATTACGTTCCCAACCAAACGCTTCCACGTTGACACAGACTTTGAATACTCTACTTGGGGTGGCAGTGCATGGTCGTTCGACAATAACACAGCAAATAACACAGCAGATGTTGAACCGTTCCAAGAAAAGTGGAATAAGAAAAGAGGTGAAGCATGTAACGACATTAGCATCACCTACTGGGACAGTGAAGAGTTTGAAGAGATTGATGAAAAAGAGATCGACTTCTCACCAACACGTCCAGGTCATGAGAATGTTCCGACTTTATGCTACCAGACTAACATCGTTACCTTTAACAACGGTTCTGTTGTAGGTGGTGATCTGCTTAAGCAAAACCTAGAGTTCGCTCAGCCTGACTTCCGTTACGGTTGGATGAATATTGACTTTGATGGTGCAATCGAAGGGGAAGGTGGCACAGTAGCTGGCTTACCAGTGATTGGTTTTGCTGCTACTACCATGAAAAACAATGTTGCTAATCCAGGTGTTAACAACAACTATGGTTCATTAGTTGAGCACAAGGCAGTAATTAATGTTGCTAATCCAGGTGTTAACAACAACTATGGTCCATTAGTTGAGCACAAGGCAGTAATTAACGTGTCAGAGTAAAGAGTGATTAATCAACTCATATTGATTATTACTTGGTGAATAAAATAGGGCCCTTAGGGGCCCTATTTTTGCTTAAGGGTTATACTCAGTAAAACTATTAATCTGTATAAATAGGTGAGTCATTGTGTTGAAACGTATTTTAACCTTATGTGCATGTGCCATAGCACCCAGTCTGGTTTTTGCCGCTGCTGATACAGAAGCCTGGGCGGTAGAAAATGAACAGGTGCAAGTGAGCGAAGCTGAGTTGCGTATTATTACTCAAGCGATAATACAGTCTGGGCAGCTTCCAGCAGATAGAGTGTCCGCAGCTCATGTGGAAAAAGCAGCAAAAGATTTTATGCTGTATAAAGCTTTAGCTGAACAGGCGCAGAAGCAAGGTTTAGATAAGAGCGCTGCAGTGCAAAAGCTGTTAGAAATGAACCAGCAGCGTGTACTAGGAAGCCTGTACTTAACGGATTATTTAGATAATCTTGAGTTACCAAATTTTGCTGCTGTGGCAGAAGAAGAGTATAAGCTGAATAAAAAGCAGTTTGAACGCCCTGAAACTGTTAAAGCGCAGCATATTCTAATTGCTTTTGAGGGCGATGAAGAGAAATCAAAACTCAAGGCGCAAGAGGTTAGAGAGCAAGTCATTGCAGGCAAAAAAAGCTTTGCAGAGCTGGCTAAAGAGTATTCTAGCGACTCTTCAGTGTCACAAAATGGTGGTGATCTAGGTTTCTTTGATAAAAAAACTATGGTTGCTGAGTTTACTGAAGCGGCGTTCTCGCTTGATATCGGCGCAGTAAGTCAGCCGGTGAAAACTCAATTTGGCTGGCACATTATCCAAGTGTTAGACAGCCAGCCGCCTCGCACGATCCCTTTTGCTGAAGTTAAAGAGGATTTGATGAAGCAAGCTGAGCGTAAGTTCAAGCTGGATGCACGAGGGGCTAAACTTAACCAAACGGTCTACTCACCGGGTTTAAAAGTAAATGCCGAGCTGATTGAAAAAATAGCCAATGACTTAAAAAGCAAGTAAAGTCTATTTTTTATTGGCTCCCAGATAAAAAGCATTTCTGTGTTACAGGAGTGCTTTTTTACCTTCAGACAGTGTTAGCTAGGGACGTAACTTGAGCGCATTTTTTAGTACCATCAAAAACAATATCTACTTGGTTTCGCAACTGACTCGCCGAGATATTGCTGCACGCTATCAAGGCTCCGCAGCGGGTTTATTGTGGGCGTTTTTTTCGCCAATACTATTGCTTTTAGTCTATACGTTTGTTTTTGGCTATGTGTTTAAAGCACGCTGGATGGGGGCTGAAACCGACCGTTCTTTTTTTGCCCTCAACTTATTTGCCGGCATGATTGTGCATGGCTTTCTTGCTGAGTGTGTAGTGCGCTCGCCGGGGTTAATGCAACAGCATACGAACTTTGTTAAAAGAATCGTTTTTCCCCTATGGTTGCTGCCAATTGTTCCATTGGCGTCGGCTTTATTTCATACGTGTATCAGTTTTTTAGTGCTTTTTATCGCTCACTTAGCCATAGTGCAAACGCTGCACTGGCAGCTGCTTGTGCTTCCGCTGTTGATTATTCCGTTCGTTTTGTTTTTAACCGGCTTGGTGTGGATGCTCTCTGCTTTAGGCGTCTATCTTAAAGACTTAGCGCAGCTCGTTCCGATTCTGGTTACGGTATTGATGTTTATGTCACCCGTATTTTACCCTGCTGAAGCGTTGCCAGAAAATATTCGCCCATTCATGTATATGAATCCATTAACACCCGCGATTGAAACATTGCGTGCAGTACTCTTTGCTGGTGAGTTACCCAGTTTGACCGGTTACAGTATTTTTTTAGCTGCCAGCGTGTTGTTTGCCCTGTTTAGTTTGTTAGTCTTTAACCGATTAAAAGTAGGTTTTGCTGATGTCCTCTGAAATTGCAATTGAGGTTCGTAATATCTCCAAGTTCTATGCGACCTATAACTCTTCTATCAAGCGGGTTGCTAGTTTATTGCTAGGTAAAAAAGGTAAAACTGCTGATTCATTTTACGCTTTGTCGGATATTTCTTTTACTGTGCACAAAGGGGAGACACTGGGCATTATTGGCAGTAATGGTGCGGGCAAATCCACTTTACTGCAGGTGATTTGCGGTACCTTGCATCCCAGCGCCGGCAGTGTTTCTGTACAAGGTAAATTGGCGGCGCTCTTAGAGTTGGGTGCAGGCTTTAACCCAGAGTTTACTGGACGTGAAAACGTTTACTTAAGTGCCGCTGTGTATGGCCTAACCCGTGAGCAAATTGATGCGCGCTTAGCTAAGATTTTAAATTTCGCAGAAATTGACGATTTTATTGATAAGCCCGTTAAAACTTATTCCAGTGGTATGTTTGTACGCTTAGCGTTTGCCATTATTGCCCATGTGGATGCGGAGATTTTAGTCATTGATGAAGCGCTCGCGGTTGGTGATGTTTACTTTACCCAAAAATGTATGCGGTTTTTAAAAGACTTTGCTGAGCGTGGCACTTTACTGTTTGTGAGCCATGACACCACCACGGTAGTCAATTTGTGTGACCGTGCGGTCTGGTTGGAAAAAGGCCAGTTGCGGAAGGTAGGTAGCGCCCGCGAAGTGTCTGAAGCTTATTTAAGTTCTGTCTACGAAAATAAGCTACCTGAGAAAGTTACGTTAACCACAAAAGATGCTGACGAAGGTGACGAAGCAATTGCTTTTGAAAGTGCTCAATTTGGTGTGGGGGGCGGTCGCGTTTTGTCGTGCCGCTTGTTGGATCGTGAGGGCGGCACATTACATCTTTTGGATCGGGCACAAGATGTGGTGTTGCAAGTACGAGTTGAGGCATTGCAGGCGATAGAAAAGCCTATTGTTGGATTTTTTATTAAAAATCGGCTAGGTCAACATGTGTTTGGTAAAAATACCATTGAATTACGCCCTGACTGGCAGCAAATGGCGGATGGCGAAGTATGTGAAGTGTGTTTTATGTTTCACATGCCGTTATTGGCCACCGGAGACTACAGTGTAGGGGTTGCCTTAGCGGCCGGTACGCAAGCCGAGCATGTGCAGCACCACTGGATCCATGATGCTTTGGCATTTAAAGCTAAAGCTGATCCGTTTTTGGCGGGTTTTATGGAAATTGATGTAACAGCGACAGTTAAATAAGAATGTGTTTTATGCTGTTGCTTGCGATGTTCGTTAGTTATTAAGCCTTCATGGTATTCTACTAGGCTTAAGTAAACCTGTGTTGGTTTTGAGAGTTTTTATGTCAATAAATAAGCTGCTGTCGCCCGGTGTTTTGTCTACCCAACCTGAACGCCTGACGGATATCGAGTCCTGGCACCGGCATATTCCTTTTGCCTTTGCCTTGCTGGATTTGGCCAAGCCCAATGTATACGTGGAGCTGGGCACGCACCGGGGTGATTCCTACAGCGCCTTTTGCCAAGGTGTGGTACAGCAGAAACTGCCAACCCGTTGTTATGCGGTGGATACTTGGCAGGGCGATGAGCATGCCGGTCAGTATAGCAACGAAGTGTATGAGGATTTAGTGGCGTGGCATAACCCTCGCTATAGTAGCTTCTCAACACTGTTGCGCATGACCTTTGATGAGGCTTTAGAGCACTTTCCGGACGGTTCTGTGGATGTGCTGCACATCGATGGTTTGCATACTTACGAAGCAGTGAAACATGACTTTGAGTCATGGTTGCCCAAAATGAGTGAGCGTGGCGTGGTGTTATTCCATGACACCAATGTGCGCCATGGGGATTTTGCCGTGTGGCAGTTATGGGAGGAGCTGGAAAAGCAGTACCCTTCGTTTGAGTTTCCCTTTGGTTTTGGGTTAGGTGTATTGGCGGTGGGTGCCAATGTGCCGACGGCTGTTTTAGAGTTTATTGATTATGCGCGTAACCATTCTCAAGAAGTCATAGAGTTTTTCCATACCCAAGGTGATGCCGCTGAGGTGCGCAAAACCACTGCAGAGATTCAGCGCTTACAAAACCACTTGAACTCAATTGGCGAGCAACTTGCCCATGCCAGAGAAGTGGTTGAGCAACGAGATGGGTTTATTGTTGAGTTGCAAGCAGAGCAGCAGCGTCTTAATCACGATTTAGACGCTGCTCAACAATTACACTATGCTCTGCTTAAAGAATATGAGCAGAAAAGTGATGCTCAGCTTAAAGAATATGAGCAAAAATGTGATGCTCAGCTCAAAGAATATGAGCAGAAAAGTGATGCTCAGCTAAAACAGCATGAGCAAGAGCAAGGTACATTAGCTGCACAGCTGCACAGCGCTCAACAGCAGTTTGATCGCAGTCTTGAGCTATTAGCTGAGCGACAAGACTGTTTAATGCACAGTGAGCAACAGCTTCACGCACTGGATGCGCAGGCGCGCATGGTGCTAAACAGCCGTTTCTGGCGTCTGCGTAATAAACTTATGGGTCTGTTGGGCTATCCTGGACGTGCAGTGCATTACACGCCAGTGACCTATGCGCCGCAAACCCAAGCACTTCCTTTGCTGGTCCCTAAGACAGCTGCTGCAGTTGAAGAACAGTCATCACCCGCAGTGACTATAATCATTCCGGTCTATGGTGGTTTTGACGATACCCGTAGCTGCATTGAGTCGGTATTAGCCAGCACGTACAGTTGCGCTGCTGAAGTGGTGGTGATTAACGATGCCAGTCCAGAGCCAGAATTGGTTGACTGGCTGAATGCCAATGCAGAGCGCTTTACCTTGCTGCATAACGAGCACAATCTTGGTTTTGTGGGTACGGTTAACCGCGGTATGGCGCTCTATCCAGAACAGGATGTGGTGCTGGTCAACAGTGACACCGAGGTGTCCAGTGATTGGTTAGATCGGATGCAAGCGGCTGCCTATAGCGATGCGCGCATTGGCTCGGTCACGCCTTTTTCTAATAATGCCACCATTTGTAGTTATCCTATTTTTTGTGCAGACAATGAGTTGCCTGAAGGCTACAGCGCCGCTGAGCTGGATGATGTGTTTGCCGAGGTCAACAGTGGCCAGCTGGTGGACATTCCCACCGCGGTGGGTTTTTGCATGTATATCCGTCGCGACTGTCTAGATGATGCCGGCTTGTTTGATGCCAAACTGTTTGGCCGCGGTTACGGCGAAGAAAACGAATTTTGTATGCGTTCTGCTGAGCGTGGTTGGCGCCATGTGCTAACCGGCGATACTTTTGTCTACCACAAAGGTGGTGTCAGTTTCGCTGAGACACAAAGCGAGCACCAACGGCACGGACATAAGGTATTAACCCGGCTATACCCGCACTATGATGCGCTGATTCAGCAGCATATTGCTGATAATCCGGCCCGGAGTCTGCGCTTTGCGGTGGATGCTGCCTTGGCCAAACGCAGTGGCCAGCCCGTGGTGGTGGTGATTAACCATTGCCGCGGTGGCGGTACCGAGCGCCATGTATTGGATTTTGCAGCGCAGCTCAAAGGGCAGGCGCAGGTCTATCTATTAACGCCTGAAATGGAGGGCGGCCCTGTTTATTTGCGGCCGTTCTCTGAGTCGCAGCGTGCAGGCTTGGTGTTTGATCCCCAGACACAAATGCCGCTGTTACTGGAGACCCTGCGCTGGATGGGTGTGGCACGTTTGCATTATCACCACACCATTGGTTTGCCGCAGTCGATTGTGTTGCTGCCCGAGCAGTTGCCGTGCAGCTATGATGTGACTGTGCATGATTATTACTTCGCGTGCCCGCAAGTCACCTTGGCCGATGAGCAGGGCCGTTATTGTGGCGCGCCAGACGAAGCCGGCTGCAATGCCTGCTTAGCAAAACGTCCAGCGCCTAACAATGAAAGTATTGAACAGTGGCGTCAGTTTGGTGAGCTGTTTTTAAATGCTGCTGAACGGGTGTTTGTGCCCAGTCAGGATACGTTGCAGCGCATGCAGGGCTATTTCCCTGAGGCCAACTTTATTTGGGCCGTGCATGAGCCCAGCTTGCAGCCTGCTGCGGTTAAGCTTGCTGTGCGCACTGCCGGTGAGCCGTTACGTATTCTAGTGTTAGGTGCGCTGAGTGCCTTTAAGGGGGCAGATACTTTGGAGGCCAGTGCCCTGCAAGCACGGGCCATGCGTGCGCCATTGGAGTTTCATTTGCTGGGTTTTGCCTACCGTCCTTTGCGCACCAAGCCCTTTAGTAATCTTCAGGTGCACGGTGCTTATCAAGAGGCTGAGCTGGCAGAGCTGATTGCAGGCATCAAGCCTCATGTGGTGTGGTTTCCGGGCAGTTGTCCAGAAACTTACAGCTATACGCTGTCTGCAGTGTTGGAAGCGGGCTTGCCAGTGGTGGCAACCGATATTGGTGCGTTTTCTGAGCGTCTAGCTGGGCGTGACTGGACTTGGTTGGTAGAACCTGACCGCAGCGCTAGCGAGATTGTCACGCATTTTTTAGAAGTACAGCGCCAGTTAATCCAGCGCAGTGCGCCAGAACTGTTGCCTGTGGTTGATGCAGCGCAAGCTGAGTTTAACTATGCCCTTGATTACGCGCCGAGCATTAACCAGCCCAGCTATAATTTGGATGACACGCTGGATTTGCATAGGGGTTGGCAGGCCTTGCCTGGCCTGCAGACGGAGGTGGCCTTTGCTGCGGTGCGTTCGCCTATGATCCGTAAAATTTTACCAGCAGTGTTACATAATCAGTGGCTGGGGCCCATCATTGCTCGGCTACCACAGGGTTTGAAACACACTATTAAGCAGCGCTTGGGCGCCTAATTAGAGGTTGGCACAGCCTTTGCGCTGTTATAAGCGTATACTGGCGAGCTCGTTAGCATCCATTAACAAAGGTGAACTACGCTATGCAGCATTTGGGTGAATGGTTAATCGCTGCCGAAAAGTTATCAGATGCAGACTTGCAGCGGGCCATCCAGGTGCAAAAGCTCTCGGGCGGTAAGCTGACGCAAATTCTAGTGCGTTTGGGCTTGGTGGCTGAGAAAGATATTGCACAGGTTTTGGTTGAGCGCTTTGGTTATCGACTGCTCAGCGCCGAAGAGTACCCGCAAGAGCCGGTGCTGGCCGATGACGCTATTTCTAAGGCCTTTATGCGCGAGCAGCATGTACTGCCTGTCGCCGATGATGATACAACGCTGCAAGTGGCCATGCTGGACCCTTCGGATGAGTTTGTGTTACGCGTTTTAGCCATGGCCACCGGGCGCGAAATTGAGCCTGTGTTAGCAATCAGCTCAGAGCTGGAAAATGCCTATGAGCGTTTATACGGTGCCGGTGCAACGCAGCGTGAGGCCGATGATGCCCTAGTAGAATCGGCCTTGTCGGTTGGCGTCGATGACGTTGAACGTTTGCGTGATATGGCCAGCGAGGCGCCGGTTATTCGTTTGGTCAACAGCATTTTTTCCCGCGCGCTAGACAGCCGTGCGTCAGATATTCATATTGAGCCGTTTGAGCACCACCTATCCATTCGTTTCCGCATTGATGGCGTACTGCAAGAAGTCGAAACCCCCTCTGCGCAATTAGCCCCGGCGGTGATTTCGCGGTTAAAGATTCTCTCTAAGCTCAATATCGCTGAGCGCCGCTTGCCGCAAGACGGACGCATTCAATTACGTATGCAAGGTCGCCCCATTGATTTGCGGGTGTCCACGGTGCCCACCATGCATGGCGAAAGTGTGGTGATGCGGATTCTGGATAAGGGCAGTATCAACCTGGATTTAGATGCCATTGGCCTGTCGCCACAAATTTTAAAGGATTTTAAAGGGGTGTTGGCCCGCCCCAACGGGGTGTTTTTGGTGACTGGGCCCACAGGTAGCGGTAAAACCACCACTTTGTATGCTGCGTTAAGTCGCTTAAACACCATTGATCGCAAGATTTTAACCGTGGAAGACCCCGTTGAGTATCAAATTGAAGGGGTCAATCAAATTCAAACCGCCAGCAAAGTGGGCTTGGATTTTGCCAATGCGCTGCGCTCGATTTTGCGCCAAGACCCTGATGTGGTGATGATTGGTGAAATCCGTGATAAAGAAACCGCCAGTATCGCTGTGCAGGCCGCATTAACCGGGCACATTGTGTTGTCCACTTTGCACACCAACGACGCACCCAGTGCCATTACCCGTTTGCTGGATATGGGGGTGGAGGATTACTTGCTCACGTCCACCGTCAATGCGGTGATGTCACAACGTCTGGTGCGGGTGTTATGCACGCATTGTAAACAACCGCACACTATCAATGCTGAAGAAATGGCCAATATGGGCGTGGCCCACATGGTGCAAGCAGGTCAGCCAGCTACAGTGTATGTGCCTGTAGGCTGTGATGAGTGCGCACATACCGGCTACCGTGGCCGCATGGGGATTCATGAGTTATTACTGATGGACGATCAAATCCGCCATCAGGTGTTACAGCGGGCCAGCAGTGAGCAAATTTATCGCACCGCCCGCGAACAAGGCATGTTAAGTATGTTTGAAGATGGTTTTAGCAAGGTGCTGGCTGGTTTGACCTCCACCGCGGAAGTGCTGCGCGTTGCGCAGGCTTCACGTTAAGGGTTGACTATGGCTTTTTTTAAATACCGTGCAGTGAACAGTTCCGGCAAGGTGGTGGATGGCGTCATGGAGATGGCCTCTGCTGAACAGGTGGTTGATGCCTTAAGCCGTGACGGCCTAACGGTGATGGAGATGAGCGAGACGCGTCAGCCTGCTGCAAAAGGAGCGAAGCAAAGGCGGCGTCCTAAAAGAACCAATGAGCGGGATCGTATTCTGCATTTCACCCGTGAATTGGCGGTGATGCTGTCTTCGGGTTTACCGCTGGACCGCAGTTTAAGTATTTTAGAAGGACTCAGCGATGACAGCGCAGTAGAGCTGATAAAGCATATCCGTGATGAGGTGCGCAAAGGTAAGTCATTGGGCGATGCTTTTGCTGGCCGTAGCGAGTTTTCGCCGTTTTATATCAATATGATTCGCGCCGGTGAAGCCAGTGGCACTTTAGAGGCTTCGTTAACCCGCATGAGTGAGTATCTAGAGCGGGCGAAAGCTTTGCGGAAGATGATCGGCTCGGCGCTGACCTATCCCATTATTTTGTTTTCAGTGGCGGTGTTATCGCTGGTGTTTTTGCTGGCCTATGTGGTACCCAGTTTTGCGGATTTATTTACCGATATGGGTGGCGAGTTGCCCGCGCCAACCCGGATTGTGATGGGTATGGGCGATTTTATGGCCAACTGGTGGTGGTTGGTGATTGGCGGTCTCGTTGGCGTGTTTTATGTTGCTAAACATTTATTGGCTCAAGAGAGCTTCCGTGAGACCTTTGATATGCGCGTGTTATCGTGGCCGATTGCTAGCGATTTGGTGCGCAACCTAGAAATTACTCGCTTTTCCAGAACCTTAGGTGTTCTGTTGCAAGGGGGCGTGCCAATGATCGCAGGCTTGGCCATTGCTCGAGAAACAGTCAGTAATCGTACCTTGCGTAAGGAACTTGATACCGCAGTTGTGGCTCTTAGAGAGGGTAAATCACTGAGTGCTTCTTTATTGGCCGGCCAACAGTTTCCTGATTTGGCCTTACATATGATGCAAGTGGGTGAAGAAACTGGGCAGATGGAGGAGATGCTATTGAAAGTAGCCAACCTCTATGAAGATGAAGTGGGAACCGTGACACAGCGTTTATTAGCGTTATTGGAACCTGTGTTGATCTTGAGCCTAGGGGTTTTAATTGCCGGGATTATTGTCTCCATCTTATTGGGTATTTTGGGTGTTAACGAGCTTATCGGCTAAAATACCTAGTTTGTAATGGTGCATGAGAGACGCTTTTAAGTTTAAAAATATTGACGAGGATGATAATGAGAAAGTCTAGACAACGTCAGCGTGGTTTTACGTTGATTGAATTGTTAGTGGTACTGGTAATCCTAGGGCTGCTAATGTCAGTGGTTGGGCCGCGTGTGATGAAATACGTGGGAGGTGCTAAAACAGACACAGCTCGCATGCAAATTGAAGAGCTGTCTGCAGCGCTGGATATGTATAACTTAGAAGTGGGGCGTTACCCTGCACAGGATGTGGGACTGCAAGCACTGGTTGAGCAGCCTGCCGGCGAAAGTCGTTGGAAAGGGCCCTATTTGCGCAAATCTAAAGTACCCACTGATCCTTGGGGTAATGAGTATGTGTATCGCTTCCCAGGTCAGCACGGCGCATTTGACCTCTACTCTTTAGGGGCCGATGGGCAGCCAGGTGGCGAAGGTGAAGATGCAGAAATTGGCAGTTGGGAGTAAAGTCGTCACTGCGTCTAGAAAACATCTAGGTTTTACGCTGATTGAGATGCTGGTGGTCTTGACCATTCTAGCGCTAATGATGGCTGTGGTAGTGCCGGCGATTAATCGAGGCATGAGCATGAGCGCAGGGGATGTGGCGCGAGATGTGCAAATCGGCTTACGTAAAGCGCGCTCAGATGCGGTCACTCAGCAAAAAAGCCAAGCTTTCGAGGTGGATACACACAATCGTGAATTTCAAATCCCCGGACGGCGTATCACGCGCTTGCCTGACGATATTGAGCTAACCGTCAAAGTGGCGCAGAGCGAGGTCTTGCAAGGCAAAGCGGCTGTACGTTTTTACCCGGATGGCTCTTCAACCGGTGGCCGTATAGGCGTGCATCAAGACGACGAACACATACTGATTAATATTGACTGGCTAACTGGACGGGTTTCCCTTGATAAAGGGCAGTAATGGCTAGCACCTGTTGTATACAAGAGCGCTGAACTTGAAAAGTAGAGCAAGAGCTGTTCATCAACAAAGTGGCTTTACCATTTTAGAAGTACTGGTTGCTTTTTTAGTGGCTGCATTGCTATTGGCAGTTATTTTGAGTGGTTTTTCTACTGGTTTAAGCAGCTTGGCCCGCGCCGATCGTCTAAGTCAAGCAGCCTTAGTGGCGCAATCACGGATTGCCGAGCTGGGTGTGGTTGAGCCCATACAAGCAGGCGAATTGTCGGGTCAAGATGAACAACACAGTGATTACCGCTGGCAGGTGAGCATACAGCCCTTTGCGTGGGACTATGCTGATGCCATACGCGAACAAGGTAGCATTCTATATAAAGTTGATGTT
Organism: Thiopseudomonas sp.; assembly: GCA_035647115.1. GTDB lineage: Bacteria > Pseudomonadota > Gammaproteobacteria > Pseudomonadales > Pseudomonadaceae > Denitrificimonas. The sequence goes on from DASROA010000123.1 coordinate 17,811, forward strand.
GAAGTGTTTTGGCCAGTGGGCGATAAAGAGCACAGTTTTTTACTGTCGACACTGAAGTCAGCAAGGCTAGAGCAGTTATGAAGCAGCAAAAAGGTTTTACTTTGCTGGAAACGCTGGTTGCTTTGGTGCTGATGAGTTTGTTGGTTATGGCACTGTTTGGTGGCTTTCGAGCGGGCCTGCGCAGCTGGCACGCCGCTGAAAAACATGTGGCCTGGGTTGAGGAACCACGGCAGCTGAGTAGTTTACTGTACCGGCATCTTAGTCAGTTTGTGCCTATTAGAGTAGGGCAACCCTCGTTTGACATCATTTATCTTTTTTCCGCTTCGGCGGATCGCTTGCTGTATGTAGCGCCATTAGCGATGTCGGTCGGAAATGATCTGCATGTGTTTGAAATGGTGAATGGGCATCACGGACAACCTGGACTTTGGGCGCGTTTTGCACCAGTAACACAAGACACAAATCAAACTGAACAAGAATTGCTTGCTGATGTTGAGTATGTGCAAATCAGTGAGAACCTGTCAGCGCAGTTTTCTTATTACTTTGAGGAGGCTTGGCTGGATTCGCTAGAAGTTGGACAGCTACCCACTTTAATCAAGGTTAATTTACAGCTAAGCAGTGGGCAAGAGTGGCCCAGCCTCGTCTTTGCCGTGCGCACTGTAGGGCTTGAATGATGAATCAAGTCAAACAGCGTGGTGTGGTTTTGGTGGTGGTGCTGTGGGTTGTTGTGTTGCTTACAGTTTTATTGGCTGCATTCACTGCCACAGTCAAGGTTGATCGCCATGTGGCAACAGACGTGGTGGAAAGTATTCAAGCGCGGGCTTCAGCAGACGGTGTCATCAGTTATTTAAGTGCAATACGCAAAGCAGATCCAGAGTTATGGCCTGACATGTTGGGGCAAGTGTACAAACTGCAGCTCAATACTATGCTGGTACGTTTTCGTATCATCCCAGAAACCGCCTATGTCGACCTGAATATTGCTTCCGTAGAACTCTTGCAGCAGCTTTTTGAGGCAGCACAGCTGCCGGATGCACAATACTTGGCAGAACGCATTGTCGAACGCCGTTCGGGAGCAGTGGATGAGCAGACAGGCGAGCAACTGAGGCCAGAACCCTTCACCTCAGTGCTTAACTTGACCCAGATCTCGCAAATCAGTGTGGATACAGGGCAACGCATTCAGCATTGGTTTACAGTGGATGGTCAACATGAAGGGGTAAATATGCTGTTTGCTCAGCCTAGCTTGCTACGCGCGTTGTTACCAGATGAGGCCGAGGCTTTGTTGGCAGAACGCAACGAAAGGGGAAAGCTGGCGCTAGAATCCATTAACAGTGCATTTATGCAGCCAGACCCAGGCACTGTTATGCGGATACAAGTGGAGCTCAGTAGCAGCGCCAGTCAACGTAAAATAGAAGCCACTGTTAGGTTTAATGACAGTGAGTTAGGCTATCATGTTGTACGTTGGAACGAGTACAATGCACACTTTTCTTTGGAATAATGCTTGATGCGCTTTGAAGTGGGAAATTTACAGCTGTTTGGAATTGACTTAGGCAGCTTAGCTCAACGTTGGAAAGCAGGCCTGCGGGACATTCTGCCGAATGGTTTAGCGGATTGTTTTGTGCATCCTGCCCCTGCTGTTAACGTTATCATTGAGCAGGACAATGTCCGCTTTGTGCGAGCGAACTCAGACATCAACACTGAGATTTTAGCATTGCAACGTAGTGAGTTATCGTTAGCCGCTGAGGGTGTTTTAAAAGCAGATCTGCTGGCTGGTAAAAAAGAATCGCAACTCCAACTGAACCTTGTGCTGCCTGAGCAGCAAGTGATGCGTAAGCGCATTAGCTTACCGCGGGCCGCACGGCAAAATTTACGCACTGTGGTGAGCTATCAAGTAAGCCGACTGACCCCTTTCAGTGTGGATCAGGTTTTTTATGATGTGCTTGAAGTGCCTGCCGCGGCGCCCAATGGCGACACCATTGAGGTGGAGTTTATCGCCGCTTTAAAGACAGACGTGCAGCCGTTGATTGAACACATCGAACGCGTCACTGCTTTAACTGTGTCGCGCTTAACCGTGCCGGAAAGTGAGGCTTTGGTGAATCAGCAAGCAATCAATCTGTTTGCACAGCAGCGCACCCCAAACCGGTGGTGGCGTCGTTTAAACCGCAATAGCGCATTGGTAATGTTATTAGTTGCTGTGCTTTCAATAACTACTATTGTGCCAGTGATTAAGTTGCGTAGCCTGGCTCTGGAAAGGAAACAAGAAATTAAAGTGGTCGATGAGCGTGTGACTGGCCTGCAGGAAAAACGCCAAATTCTAGGGCAGGATCTTGCTGCGCTGAACTACGTTTTAGAGCAACGCAGCAGTAATCGTGAACTGACACTTATTATTGATGAGTTGACCCGCATTGTGCCTGACGAGATTTATATAAATAGCTTAAGTGTACAAAAGCAAATTGTGGAAATCAGTGGTGTAGGTACCGGTGTCGTAGACCTGATAGAAGTACTAAATAACTCGCCTTTGTTTGAGGATGCCAAGTTCACAGCTTCAATTACGCGCAGTAATCAAGGGCAGGATGTCTTTACTGCACGTATGCAATTAAGCACTCTAGTGGATGGTCAGCGATGATGCGGCAACTATGGATAAATAAACGCGATGGCGTTATCAGCTTGCTGCTGCTTATCGCGGTGTTATTGTTTGCGTTTGCGCTGCTTTTAAGCCCTGTACTTAATCAAGTTGAACGTTACCGCACGGAATTAGCTAAAGATGCGCGTATTTTGCAGCAGCTGCGCGCTATTGATAATGCCCGCGATACTTTACAGTCCACCTTTGAGGAGTACCAGAGTAGAGACTTGCAAAGCTGGGTGTACTCACAAACTCGGCCTGATACAGCTACTCTAGATATTCAGCGTCGGGTATCGGCAGAATTGACTAGCGCGGCAGCACAAGTTAGAAGTATCTCGCCGTTGCCAGTTAAAACCCAAGATGGTTATTCAATAGTAGGTGTGCAAGTTAACTTTACGGCATCCATGCCGGCGCTCATGGAAGCGTTAAATGCACTTGAACAGGACAAACCATTATTGGTCATTGAGAATGCACGTATTTCACCCGTACGGCAGCGCCGCCGTAGAGGTGAAGTGGCGGAGCAGCTGGTCAGTGTGCAAATGACCGTACTGACGTTTTTAGTGTCTGATACTAACGAAGGGGTCATGCAATGAGTCAAACATTGATTTCTCCTGCTAAAGTGACTTTGGCGCTGCTTGCTGGCATAGCAGTCTCGTTGATTGCCGCTATAACTCTTTGGTTTTCGATTGGTGTTGAGCCTGTACGCAATCCCTCTTTAAATATAGAAGACTTGCCATCTACACAAATGCATTCGGTCAGTGATTTTAATGCAGTATTGGCTCGACCATTGTTTTGGCAAGAGCGTGAGCCTATAGCTAAGCCTGAAGAAGATGTTGTAGTAGAGGCAACAGTAACATCGCCACTTAGGAGGGTTAGGCTACTGGGCATTATTCTAACGGGTGATGTGCGTAAGGTATTGCTTGAAGTCGAAGGTGCAATGACTTCAGTGCAAGTCGGGGACACCGTACAAGATTGGACAGTGGAGTCAATCACCACTAAAGAAATCACTTTTGTTGCCGGCACTGAACGGACCGCCTTGTCCCTTGAGCGTAAAAGACCCGATAGCATTCAGTTGGAGCCAATGCTTTAAACTCTATGTTTGTTTTAGCCTTCACATACTTGCAACTATGTTCTTGAGAGATAACCCATGAATTTGTATAACCCACAGCGGGCCGGTTTTAGTTTACGTGCGTTAAGTGTTGCATGTGCATTGGCTGTATTAACGGCTTGCGCCACTGTATCAGACACTCAAGTTGAGCAAACGCCTGTCTCTTTAATTAAAGTAAATCCTAAAGCAGCGTCCGAAGAGTTTGATACCACAGTTGAGACTAAACGCACCGGTAAGACATTGCTGGAGCAAAGAGGTACAGGTCGTTTTGCTAATGCACCAGCGCGCCAACAACAGGCCGTGTCTACTGCGGGTGGGGTAAATGTTAATTTTGAAAACGCGCCCTTAGAAGCTGTTTTAACCGTTATTTTAGGGGACTTGCTGAATGTACCTTATACCTTAGATGGTGAGGTGGGTGGGCAAATCACCTTAGTCTCCACTGAACCGGTACCGCAAGAAGCCTTGTTGGATATGTTGGAGTCTGCTTTAGCGGCCCAAGGCATTGCTTTGATTCAAGGTGATAATGGCATTTTTCGTGTGGGTCAGTCCGCCGGTGTGCGCAGTGATATACCTGTAGCATTGCGCGAAGCTGTGGCAACCCGTGGCTATAGCGTCAGAATAATTCCTTTAAAATATTTATCAGTAGTCGAAGCAGAAAAAATCTTAGCGCCATTGGGTATGCAAGATAGCATTTTACGGGTTGATCCGGCTCGTAATATCTTGATGCTGGGTGCCTCGGCACCGCAAATGCAAAATGCCTTACGCACTTTAAACATGCTGGATGTGGATGTGCTCAGTGGTATGTCGTTTGGCATTTATGAGGTGGTGAACCTTGATGCCCAAGTGTTGGTTGAGCGCATTCAAAAAATGATGGGCGGCACCGAGGTCGGTGCTATGGCGAGTGCAACTAAACTGGTCACCCTCGATGAAATTAATAGCATCATGGTGGTAGCGCCAAATGCAAACCAGCTTAGTACCGTAAGCACCTGGATAAAACGCTTAGATAATCTAGGTTTAAGTATTGAAGATGAACAAGCAGGTTCGCAGCTCTATGTATACACCGTTGAAAATGGTCAGGCTGCTGACTTAGCAAATCTGTTAGGGCAGATTTTTGGTGGCTCTGGTAGTTCTACTACACCATCAACCAGTGGCGCTACTGCCCCAGGTTTAGGTCAAACAGAACTTAGCACAGACGGTGGTGACTCTGCAGGAAGCACACAAAGGTCGACTGCTGGAGCAAGTAGTGCCACAACAGCCTTGGGCACCCGTATTGTTGCCGATGAAGCAAATAACAGCTTGCTCATCATGGCAGCCCCTAAAGAGTGGCGTAGCATTCGTGGCGCACTGGATAAAATAGATAAGCTGCCTGCTCAGGTTTTGGTTGAGGTCTCCATTTGGGAGGTGACCCTGAAGGATGAACTTAACTACGGTGTTGAGTGGTTCTTTAACTCTAAAGGTGGCGTGGAAGGGTTAGCGGATAGGGGTGGCTTGCTGTCGATGAATGACAGTGGCTCTGTGGGGCGTACCGTGCCAGGCTTTTCCTACTTATTTTCAGGCTCAGACTGGCGTGCGGTGATCAATATGTTGGCCAGCCGTTCCAATGTGAAATCGTTGTCCTCGCCCTCGGTGCTGGTTCAAGATAACCGTGAGGCTACTATTCAGGTGGGTAACCAGCAGCCCATTCAAACCAGCCAAACCGTTAATACCAATAACACTGGGGTGCTCACCCAGAATGTTGAGTTAAAAGACACCGGTGTGCAGCTTACTGTGAAACCACGGGTGAACAGCGGTGGCTTGGTGGTGATGGACATTATGCAAGAAGTGACTGACGTCGGTGCGTTAGACACTGCCACAGGGCAACGGTCGTTTTTAAAGCGCAGTATTGAAAGTACGGTTGCAATTCAGAGTGGCGACACTATTATTCTTGGCGGTTTAATTCAAGATCGTCAATCTGATGGTGACAGTGGTATTCCATTCTTGTCAAGAATACCCGTGGTTGGCGCTCTCTTTGGAACAAAAGGAGAGGATTCCGATCGTACAGAGTTGCTCATTACTATCAGTCCAAAAGCAATCAATCAGTATAAGGACTTCAATAAGGTGGGTGATGAGTTTCGCGATAAAATGCAAGGTTTGACCGAAGCTTTTAGAGAAAATTTTGAAGCTAACGCTAAGACTACCATGAGTGCTAATGAGGAATAATAGATGTTTAAAACGTTCAGTCGTTTCGCTTTAATAAGTACGGTGTTGGCTGTTTCAGCCTGTGTGATTCAGCCAAAAACAGATGAAGAGCGGGTGTTCGAACTTGCAGAGCAAAGGCAAGCGGCTTTATTAGAATATGATTTTGAAAAGGCTTATCAATATATGTCGCCAGGTTATCGTCAGCTGAACACAGTAGATAAATTTACTTCTGACCATATGGGCGTGTATAACTGGGAATCTTCTAAGGTGCTGAAGGCAACCTGTGAAGAAGATCTATGCGAGGTTAACGTTGAAGTGGTTTTTGATGTGGGAATGCAGTCGGGTGCGCGAGGACGAAAGCCTGAAAAGTTTTTAATTCCAAGAATCAATAAAGAAACATGGGTGAGATTAGATAATAAATGGTGGTTCTCAAAGATTCAGTGAGCCGAACAGCCTTTTTGGTTGCACAAGCTCATCTGTATCTCTATAAGTGGGGCTGATATTTTGCCTCACTTATGGCGTTTTACTCAAACCAAACTCGGCCGTGCTTTTCTAGCAAACTATGGGCTTGCTCAGGCCCATTAGATCCCGCCGGATAAGGACGTGGACGCTGGTAGTAGTGCTGCCAGCCCTTAATAATAGGATCCACCCACTGCCAAGCCGCTTCCACCTCGTCGCGGCGCATAAATAAAGTAGAGTCATTTTCAATCACATCAAGCAGCAGACGTTCGTAGGCTTTCCAGCGCCGACTGTCTTGGAAGGCCGTGGCTAAGTTGATTTCTAAATCAATGGGCTCTAAATGCATGCCTTTGCCGGGGGTTTTCGCCATCAGTTCCAGACTAATCCGCTCTTCAGGCTGCAAGCGAATTAATAAGCGGTTGGCCTGACTGTCGCTAAATAAACTGTGCGGTACCGGCTTAAATTGAATTACAATCTCAGACGTCTTTTTAGCCAAGCATTTACCAGTACGCAAATAAAAAGGCACGCCGGCCCAGCGCCAGTTATTAATTTCTGCTTCTAGGGCGACAAAGGTTTCAGTATCACTGTCGCTGTTGACGTTCTTTTCAAAATAATAAGCCGGTGCTTGCTGGCCATTAATGGTGCCTGCAGTGTATTGCCCGCGAACTGTTTTATCTCGCACATCTAGACCAGTGATGGGCTTCAGAGCTTGTAGAATTTTCACCTTTTCAGTGCGTACAGAATCAGCATCAAAGCGTACTGGCGCTTCCATTGTCACTAAGCAGAGCAGTTGTAGCAAGTGGTTCTGCATCATGTCACGCATGGCGCCGGCTTGATCATAGTAGGCACCACGGTTTTCAATACCGATGGTTTCATTGACACTGATTTGCACATGATCAATGTGCGCAGCACGCCACACGGGCTCAAATAACGCATTGGCAAAACGCAAAGCCATCAGGTTTTGCACAGTTTCTTTGCCTAAATAGTGATCAATGCGAAACACTTGCTGCTCATTAAAGGCTTCACCAATGGCAGCGTTAATCTCTAAAGCAGACTGCAACGAATGGCCGACTGGTTTTTCAATAACAATGCGCGTGTTTGCGCCCGCTAAACCGGCGAGTGCGAGATTAGTGGCAATGTCAGCAAATAAATGCGGTGCTGTGGCCAAGTAGTAAATACAGTTACGTTGCCCTTGGCAGTTTAAATGCTTGTGCAAGCGGCTAAAGTCGGCGGTTTGTGAGGCATCCATGGCAAGATAATCAAGGCGCTCACTGAAACTCTGCCAGATAGTGTCAGTAAAATTCTTAGCTTCAATTTGCGCGCGGCAATGCCGTGCCGCCAATTCAATGTACTCTTTGCGGGCTAGGGGCTTGCGAGAAATGCCAATAATGCGCATCTGGGTCGGCAAACGGTTCTCACGATGCAGGTGGTAAAGGGCAGGTAATAGCTTATGCAGCGCCAAGTCACCGGTGCCGCCAAACACTAACATGTCACAAGGCAGGTTCAAGAAAGCTCTCCTTTTGGAAAAACGTGCGAATACTGAGATTGTGTAGTATAACTACAAAGTCGCTACATAATTGTGATCTAAGCCGAAACGAGTTGATTATTGTGAATCTCTTACAACATATTGCCCAGTCCATTGAGTCATTACGCAAATCAGAGGTGAAGGTGGCGGAGTATGTTTTATCCGATCCTGCCGCTGTTATGCACAGCTCAATGTCAGAGGTGTCTGCTGCGGTTGGGGTCAGTGAGCCAACCATTGTACGCTTCTGTCGAGCGGTGGGCTGCTTAGGGTTTCAAGATTTAAAACTCAAATTGGCACAGAGTTTAGCTGCAGGCGCCAGTTTTGGGCAGTTTTCAATCAGTGAAAATGATGCGCTGACTGATTATGCCCTGAAAATATTTGATACCACGTTACACACCCTAATTGAAGTGCGTGAGCACCTCAACGTTGAGGCATTGGAAAAAGCCATTGCAGTGATGGCCAAAGCACAACGTGTGGAGTTTTATGGCTTTGGTGCATCCGGCGCAGTGGCAGCGGATGCGCAACATAAATTTTTCCGGCTATTACTGACTGCGGCTGCTTACAGTGATCCGCATATGCAAGCCATGTCTGCGGTGACTTTAAAACCCACCGATGTGGCAATTTGTATCTCGCAGTCGGGGCGCTCGAAAGATTTACTGACTACGGCAAATTTAGTTCGCGAAACCGGCGCTATTTTAATAACCTTATGTCCCAGCCAGACACCTTTGGCAGAGCTGGCCAGTATTCACTTAGCCATTGATGTACAAGAAGACACTGAAATTTATACCCCGCTGACTTCCCGCATTGCCCATTTGGTGGTGATCGACGTACTGGCCATGGGTGTAGCAATGGCCCGTGGCCCTGCACTGGTCAGCCATCTAAAAAGTGTTAAAGGCAGTTTGCGCAGCCTTCGACTGTCCCCTAAGACTACTAGGTCAGCAGATTAAGGCTGTTGTTAGCAACTTCATCGTAAATCCTCGCCCGCAGAGCGGGGATATAAGGCGTAGTGCGAAATGCTTTAATCAGGCGCGGATTGGCTTGGCTTTCAATGTAAGCCCTTAACGTTTGAATGGTTGCACCACCTGCAGTACAGGCAAAGTATGAGCGTAACCACAAAGCAGTCGCTTTCCGAGGTAGTTTTTAAGCAGGTCTTTATGTATTTCGTTAGAGCGAACAGGTCTTGCGTGTTGATGCGTTGCAGGGCAGATAAGTGCTGAGTATAGATGCGCCGCTGCTCAGTGGTGCGGCAATAGGTGAGCGCTTTTTAGCGCTGGATGTTTTTTTACAGGCCGAGCAACGTATTTGGCGTGAAAAACCTTTTACTCAACACTGCTTATCTTGGGAGTCAGAATTCCCTGAATTGGCCAGCTGGCTGCGCAAACGCAGTTTGTCTCAGGCCGAAGCTTGTCATGCCAACCCTTACCAATTAGCGGCGCCGCAGCCTTTTCCACGTTGGGCACAGCAGGCCAAACAGTTGGCACACGTGGGCCGTTATCCGCAAGTTACACTGCAAGCTCGACCGGAGCGAATGCATCATGGTATCCCTGGCCGCAAGTGGCAGCAAATAGAACACTTCTGCAGTGCGCTGCACGCTGGCGCTGAGCAGCCTTTTGGTTTAGCCCGCCGTTGGTTGGACTGGTGTGCGGGTAAAGGCCATTTAGGACGTTATATAGCCTGGCCCGACGCTGACCTGCAGTGCTTGGAATTTAATGCGGATTTGATTGCCAGTGGGCAGGCGATCAGTCAGAAATATTTGCCCCATGCACAGCATCATTTATGTGATGTGATGAGCAACGCCAGTGTTGCCTCCTTACAGCGCAGTGATGCGGTGCTCGCGCTGCACGCCTGCGGCGACTTGCACACCCATTTAGTGCGGCAGGTGAGCGCTCAGCGCGTGCCTAGGCTGGCTTTAGCACCCTGCTGTTACAATCGTATCCAAACTGACGACTATCAACCGCTGTCGAGTCTTGGCAAGGCGTCTGCATTACGCCTCAATCGCGATAACTTAAGTTTGCCGCTTACCGCGACAGTGACCGCCAGCGCTGGTCAGCGTCGCTTGCGTGATCAGTCCATGGCGTGGCGTTTAGCTTTTGATCTATTGCAGCGTGAGTTGCGCGGTAAAGATGAGTATTTGCCCACGCCATCATTAGCAGCTGTTTGGTTTAATAAACCTTTTGCCCAGTGGTGCAGGGACTTGGCAGCGCTCAAGGGGTTGCCCACTGTTGTAGAACAAAACTGGGCAAGGCTGGAAGCCATGGGCTGGCAGCGTTTAGCTGAAGTGCGTAATTTAGAATTGGTGCGCGGCGTGTTTCGCAGACCATTGGAGTTGTGGCTGGTGCTGGATCAAGCGTTATTTTTACAGGAGCAGGGTTACACGGTGGCAGTGGGTGAATTTTGCTCGACACAATTGACTCCACGAAATATTTTACTGCGCGCCTATCGACTCTGATGTTCAGTGTTTAGGCTGCGTTCTTCGAATTGATTCGCTTTTGACCTCATCAGAGTAACTGCTTGAATTCATTAAAATTAAAAATATTTACAGAAAAGGTTTACAAGCTGTTTGGAATCTATATAATGGCCGCCATTGCCGGTATAGCTCAGTTGGTAGAGCAACTGACTTGTAATCAGTAGGTCCCGAGTTCGACTCTTGGTGCCGGCACCATATCAAAGAAAGCCTCGCAGTAATGCGGGGCTTTTTTTTGCCTGCTATTTGGCATTTGCTACAATTTCCTGTCCTGTCCTTATCAGTTTTGTGCGAAAGACCCCCATACTTTTAGTGCGGTGATGGATAGCGCGGGAAGCGCAGCGTGGTCTGCTAGTGTGATCCCCTTATGAATAGTGCCTAAGACCAGTTTTCATAATCACGAGCCCTCCATTGCTTCGAGTTTATTTGTCGAATTAAACGCATTAAAGGTCTTTAAGGGCTCCGAGGTGTTCTGGGTAATTGAGCAACTTGTTTGGCGCATGGGCCACGCTTACTTGGTATCGCATTGCTCTGCATGATCCGCACGACCAGCAAGCTGTATCTTCATTTACCACAGGCTTATCATGCG